>JAQUQO010000001.1:0-614725 GCA_028716045.1 Patescibacteria group bacterium | reverse complement strand
GAGACAATGACTGTAACGGCGTGGCTGACAACGGCCTGACCTGCGCTTGTAATCCGTCCGTGGAAATCTGCGATGGCGTGGACAATGACTGTAACGGTCTAATTGACGACGGGTTTGCGGGGTTGGGCGATGCCTGCACTGACGGAGTCGGTGCCTGCTTACGCCGGGGGTTTGTCCAATGCAATGCCACTCAGGACGCTACTGAATGTTCGGTTGTGGCCGCCGCTCCCGGAGTAGAAATCTGCGACGGCATAGACAACGACTGTAACGGCGTGGCTGACAACGGCCTGTCCTGCGATTGCAACTCTGAAACCGAAGCCTGCGATGGACACGACAACGACTGTGATGGTTTTGTTGACGAGGACTTTGCCAACTTAAATGGCGAATGCCTGGTCGGAACCGGCTCCTGCGCCAGACGCGGTTATTACATCTGCCAAGGCGGAGGCGTAGCCTGTTCAGCAACAGCTGGTACTCCGGTAGCAGAGTTCTGCGATGGTAGAGACAATGACTGTAACGGCGTGGCTGACAACGGCCTGACCTGCGCTTGTAATCCGTCCGTGGAAATCTGCGATGGCGTGGACAATGACTGTAACGGTCTAATTGACGACGGGTTTGCGGGGTTGGGTACTCTTTGTGAAGTTGGTATTGGTGCTTGTTATCGCGCCGGCTATAATGAATGTTCAACGGATAAACTATCTGTTGTATGTTCGGTGACCGCCGGCAGTCCTTCCACTGAAGTTTGCAACGGCATTGATGACAACTGCGACGGTGATATTGACGAAAGCCTTTCTTGTCCGTCGGCCGTTTTAGAGGTTGACTGCGCCCCGACTGACCCGGGCTGTGCCATTACCATTTATTACGGCAATGGACAGACGGGAACAGGAACCGGTCCGGCGACTTTTACGCTTGACGCCGAGCGTTGCTCGTGGGGCGTGGATATTAATGCCCGCCGAGTAAGCGACAGCGCTTGGTACTCGGCAATTGGGTGGTTAGAAGACCTCGCAACCGAGGTCAATAATAATTCACTCACTTACGATATTTGCGCTGACAGTGACCAAACCTGTACTGGCGTAGTGACGGACGCCTACGGCACCAATCTCCACGTTGGGCCAGCCGACCTGCTTTGCCCATAGTTATTAACAATTTTCCAACCGTCCCGATATTATTTCGGGACGGTTTTTTAGTATTTATTCGTAAGAATTCCCCGCGGTCTTGTCCGCCCGCCCGGCTCGCTGAAGCGTAGATTATTTTTTCATATATTTCCCCTTCCCTTTTGTAAAAGGGAGTCCCGCCCCGACCCCGCATTTGCGGGGTCGGGGCGGGGAGGGATTTAAGGCTAAGAGTTCGTTTTATTGTCTTTTCCCCCTCTTTTTGCTAAAATAACAGAATAATCAGATAATTTTTAAATCAATGTCCAAAGTAAAATTGCCGATAGACGCGGTCATTGCCGTCACTTATAAATGCAATTCCCGCTGTACTATGTGCAATATCTGGCAGTTAAAAGATACTCCGGAAGTGCCAAGAGAATATTTCCGACGGTTGCCGAAATCTTTGCGTTACGTGAATATCAGCGGCGGCGAACCATTTTTAAGGCAGGACTTGGCGGAGACCATTAAAATAATCAAAGAGACGTGCCCCGCCGCGAAACTTATAATTTCCAGCAATGGCTTTGCCACCCCGCTTATTATTGAAAAGATGAGGGAGATTTTAAAAATAGACCCGCCAATCGGCGTGGCGATTTCCATAGACGGAGTAGGGGAAATGCACGATAAAATTCGCGGCATACCCGGCGGTTTTGAAAAAAGCATGGCCACGGTTAAAGAATTGCAAAAACTCGGTCTGACTAATTTGCGGCTGGCTTTTACGGTGTCGCGGGGCAATATTAGTCATCTGAGCAAGGTTTATGACTTAGCCAATGAGCTGGGCGTTGAATTCACCTTGGCGCTGGCCCAGAGTTCGGAATTCTTTTTTGGCGGCAAGGAAATTTTAGATAATCCGCCGACGGAAGAACTCACCAAGCAGTTTGGCTATTTGATAAAATCCGAACTTAAGAAAAATAATCCCAAGCGGTGGGCGCGCGCTTATTTTGCGCAAGGGCTTTTAAATTTTGCTTTAACCGGAAAACAACCCCTGCCATCGCGCGCGGGTATGGATTATTTCTTTTTAGACCCTTACGGCGATATTTACCCTTCGGTGGTTCATAATTCAGTGATGGGGAATATTAAAGAAGAAGAGTTTGATAAGATTTGGTTTTCCGAGAAGGCTGATAAAATCCGCCGTTTGCTTACCGAACGTTCGCAGGAGGCCTGGATGATTTGCACCGCCCGCACTGCCATCCGCAAGTCGCCCTGGAAATTGGCCGGGTGGGTTTTAAAAAATAAATTTTTTAAATGGTAATCTATGCCGGATATTTTTACGAAAAATAAACTGCGCAATTTCAGCATAGCGGCCGTCTTTCTTATTCTGGCCGCGATTCTATCCTTTGTTATTCCTCCGGTTCTTCTTTTATTTGCTATCGCCGGGATTTTAGCGGTTATTTTTTTCTCTTTTTATCCCGAAGTCGGGCTTTATTCAATGGTGCTTATCTACCCTTTTATTTATTGGCAATTTTATTTTAAGACTCCGCCGCAGATTTTTACCGATTTACTGGAGGATATTAATGTTCCCTATATTGATATTTTAGCTATGACCGTTTTTGCCGGTTGGTTTTTGCGGATTCTTTATCTCCATTTTTCCGGACAAGAGAAAATGTCCTGGAAAATTTTTCCCGGACTCGGACTGTTCGTCGCTTTTATCGCCGTTTCCAGTTTGTCCCTCTTTAACGCCGAAAACTTCCTCGCCGGCGCTAAATTTATTTTGCGGCCGCTGACTTTCTTTTATTTGATGTTTGTGGTTTTGCCCTTTAACGTCATTAAGAATAAAAAAATTTTACTTAATGTCTTCCGTTGTTTTTTTCTGGTGGGAATTTTTGTCGCCGGCATGGGATTGTGGTCATTAATTTTTACCGACCGGCCAGGCTGGCTTAATCCCGCCATTCCGGTAGCCGTTTTCGGCGTGCATATTCTCGGTACCAATCATAACCTGATTGGCGAGGTTCTGATTTCCATCATCCCACTTCTGTTTATCCTTATGGAAAATGAGAGCCGGGAAATTCTGCGTCGCATTTATTTTTTAAGCCTGATTTTTTTGGTAGTTATCACTCTGCTCTCGCTTTCGCGCACCGCCTGGATTTGTCTTTTTATAGAACTGGCCCTCATGGTTTTAATCCATTACCGTCCTCGTGTTAAGGATTTGGCGTTTCCCGTTCTTATTTTATTATTAATCTTTTCGCCCATTTTAATTTTTATGGGTATGTACATAACAAGTTATACGGTGGAGCTTTCCAATTACAATAGAATTTTGATGACTGATATTTCCGTAGATATTTTTTCCAAACATCCGTGGATTGGCAATGGTGTCGGCTCTTTTCGCGACCAGCTGGCCAGCTATTATATTTATCTGGTGGAATTCGGCGAACCGTCGGAGGCTCACGGAGTTTTGCAGAAATTGTTGCCCGAGGTGGGAATTTTGGGCACCGCCACTTTTTTCGCGTTGTGGGGGTTTGTGCTTTACAAATTAATTTGGGTTTTTCGGAAAATAAAATCTTCGCCGGCTTGGCGTTTTGTGGTTTTAAATTGTATGATGGCCGCGGCGGGCAGTATGGTCTTTCAATTATTTAACACTTCTTATTTTGTTTCCAAGCTGTGGTTGCCTCTAGGTGTGGCTTTAGCCGCCGCTAATTTAGCGCTCCATTATGCCGGAGAAGAAGAATTATCCAAGTAGATTATGGAAAAATATCCGCTAAAAATAGTTTATGCGATTACGGCTCTCCCGCGAGGCGGAGCCGAGCGTTTTTTAGTTGACTTGCTAAAAAATTTAGACCGCCGGAAATTTGAACCGCAGGTTATTACCGTGGTACGCGGCGGAGAACTGGAAAGCGAAATTCGCGCGCTCGGCATACCGCTTACCGTTTTCCATAAAAAAACCAAGCTGGGGTTGGGCGTGATTTGGCAAATCTATAAATACCTAAGAAGAGAACGACCATTTATTTTTCATTCCCAGCTTTTTGGCGGCGATACCTGGGGCAGAAGCGCGGCGATTTTAGCCCGCGTGCCGGTGATTATCACAACAGAGCAGAATATCAATCTAGACGAAGGATTTTTTAAAAAGACAATCAAAATGATTTTGTCGTGGTTCACGGACAAAGTGGTGGCCATTTCCGAGGCAGTCAAAAACTATTCAATCTCTGTTGACTGCATTTCTCCTAAAAAAATGGAGGTGATTTATAATGGGACAGAGGTGGAAAAATTTTTGTGGTCCGGCCCCAAATTTTTTCAAAATAATCCGTCGATACTTTTAACCGTCGGGCGCCTTGAACCGCAAAAAGGGCATAAGATTTTATTCAAGGCCCTGAGCTTGATTAAGGAACTGCCGTGGAAATTGCGGTTGGTCGGCAAGGGAAGCTTAGAAGATGAGCTGACAGTTTCGGCGCGGGATTTGGGCATTGCCGAGCGTGTAGAATTTTTGGGCGGGAGGGAAGATATTTCCGGAATTTTAAAATCAGCCGATGTTTTTATTCTCCCTTCAATTTGGGAGGGATTAGGAATAGTGATTTTAGAAGCGGCATTAGCGGCGCGGCCGATTATTGCTTCGGCTACGGGAGGCATCCCAGAAATTATCAAGGATGGCGAGAGCGGCTGGTTAGTTAAACCCAAAGATTCCTTAGCGTTAGCCGAAGCGATTAAAAATGTTTTGGAGAATAAGGGCGAAGCCGAGCGTCGGGCGTTGTTGGCGCAGGCGGACGTTCGCCGGAGGTTTGACATAAAAAATATCACTAAATGTTACGAACAACTATATGAGGATCTTACTCGTCAATAAATTTTTTTATCTCCGCGGCGGGAGTGAGAGATATTTTTTTGAACTGAAGAAATTATTGGAAAGTCACGGACACGAAGTGATTTGTTTTAGCATGAAGGACGAGAAAAATTTCCCTTCTCCCCAGAGCGATTTTTTTGTGGCCAATGTTGATTTTGCCAGCCGCCGGGGTTTTTTCAGTAATATTAAAAAAGCCGGCCATTCTCTCTATTCCCCGGAGGCCCGCCGAAAAATGGAAGCGTTGATAAAAAAATACCGTCCGGAAGTGGCGCATTTGCATAATATTTCCCATCAGCTTTCCCCGTCAATTTTATCCATTTTAAAAGAATATAAGATTCCGACGATTCAGACGCTCCATGATTATCAGCTCATTTGCCCAAATTATAAATTATTTACCGAAGGCGCGGTTTGCGAGAGGTGCCGCCGGCACAGATATTACGAAGCCGTAATTCATAAGTGTATCAAAGAGTCGTATGTTGCCAGCGCTTGGGGAGCCTTGGAAATGGCCATCCATAAATCTTTACAAATTTATGAAAGGGTGCTAAAATACTACGTCAGCCCGAGCGTTTTTTTGGCTAAAAAACTTGAAAAATGGGGTTATCCGCCGGGGAAAACCAAGGTGGTTAATAATTTTATAGATTTGGCGGGTTATGAACCGAATTACGGCAACCGAGGTTATTTATTGTATTTTGGCCGTTTGGCCGAAGAAAAGGGCCTGCCGATTCTTCTAAAAGCCATTAAAGGTTTACCTGAAGTTAATTTGAAAATAGCCGGTGCCGGTCCGGAAGAACAAAGGATAAAAAAAATTATTATTAAAGAGAAAATTGAAAATGTGGAGATGGTTGGGTTTAAAACCGGACAAGAATTAGCAGAACTTATTAAAAACAGCATTGGCGTGGTAATGCCATCGCTGTGGTATGAGAATTATCCGTATAGTATTTTAGAATCGTTCGCTTACGGCAAGCCGGTGGTCGCTTCTGATTTAGGCGGGATTCCCGAGTTAGTAAAAGAAAATATCACGGGGCTACTTTTTACCGCGGGAGATTTTTCCGAGCTGAGAGACAAAATAAAGTCGCTTTATTCGCAGCCAAGACTGGCGGAGGAGATGGGACGACGCGCGAGAAAACTGGCGGAGGAACAAAATAATCCCGAAGACCATTATCAAAAAATAATTTTTATATACGAAGAGTTAAGAAAAAAATATGGCAAACCAGGGGAGACAAATAAGAAACATTTTTAAACTGGCCGGAATCCTGCTTTGTTTTTTATTTATCTTTCCTTTGGAAGCATTGGCCTTGGATGCCGATTTGGGATATCCCAAAATAGCCAATGTTTTTCTAAAATGGGGGATAAGCGAGGAGGAAGCCAAAGAGTTGTCGCGTTGGGATTTAGTGGTTATTGATATGGAAGCGCAAGTTTATACGCCCGGCGAGCTTAAAAAGTTGCGCGAATATAATCCCCGAATAATTATTTTGGCTTATGTCACCGCGCAGGAGATTCGCAGCGACGCCGCCGGTCTAGAGGGGACCTTAAGACAGAAGCTATTTTCTGGCATCAGCGATTCCTGGTGGTTGCGCAACGCCCGCGGAGAAAAAATCAGCTGGTGGCCCGATACCTGGCTCCTTAATGTTTCTGACGATTGCCCGTTGGTCAGTGATAAAAGATGGAATAATTATCTTACCGAGTTTGTTCATCAAGAAGTCATGTCCAGCGGTCTTTGGGACGGCATTTTTTACGATAATACCTGGAATGATATTGGCTGGCTTCGTAATTCTTCGGAAATAGATATTAATAATGACGGTCGCGCCGATACAGCACAATTTTTGAACAGCCGCTGGCAGGAAGGCATGGCAAAATTACTCCGCCAAAGTAGGGCGGCAGAGGGAGAAAAATATATTATAGGCAATGGCGGCAGCGCTTATCGCGAGATTATCAACGGTTCTTTATTGGAGCATTTTCCTTACACTATAGAAAATGATTGGGCCAAAACCTTAGCGGAATATTTTTTAATTAACGACGAGGGCAAAGAACCGCGTATTAATATCATTAACAGCAACACCGGCAACACCGGCAATAAGGAGGATTACCGGCATTTTCGTTTTGGGCTCGTCAGCACGTTGCTGGGAAACGGTTATTATAGTTTTGATTTTGGCGACCGAGAGCATAGTCAATTATGGTGGTATGATGAGTATGATATTTTTTTAAACGTTCCGGTTTCGGATTTTTATAATGTAGATAATAAAGACGACAAAAATTTTAAAGACGGGGTGTGGCAGCGCGATTTTAAGGGAGGGGTTGCGCTTTTAAACAGCGGCGCCGAACCTCGGACCGTCAAATTGGCCGGTGAATTTGAAAAAATCAAGGGAACGGAAGATTTAGAAACTAATGATGGCCAGATTGTGAGCGAGGTGGAACTGCCTCCGCTAGATGGGCTTCTTCTCCTTCGTCCGTTAGATAAAATAATCGGCGCTCCGTTTGTCAATGCTTCTTTCGCTAAAATTTTTAACCGCAATGGTAAAAGCATCCGCAACGGCTTTTTCGCTTACGAGGGAGATTTTAAGGGGGGCAGTAAGATAATAATTAAAGATTTAGACGGTGATAAGAAAAATGAGTTTATTGTTGCCGATAAAAACAAGGTGGCGATTTATGGTTCCGACAAAGTTTTAGCGGCGAGTTTTTATCCCTATGGCGGGAAATACGACAAGGGGATTAATATCGCTTTAGGCGATTTAGATAACGATGGGCAGGAAGAAATTATCACCGGCACGGAGGCCGGCGCTGGTCCGCAAGTGCGGATTTTTAATCGCTCCGGCCGGCCGTTAACCCCGGGATTTTTCGCTTTTGATAAAAAATTACGCGGAGGCGTCAATGTAGCGGTGGGTGACTTGGATGGCGATGGCAAAAAAGAAATCGTTGCCGGCGCCGGCGCGGGCGGAGCCCCGCAGGTTCGTGTCTTTAATAAAGATGGTAAACTTTTAAGCAAAGAATTTTTTGCTTATAATGCCGGATTTCGCGGCGGAGTGAATGTCGCGGTCGGCGATTTGAACGGTGATAATTTAGCTGAAATAATTACCGGTCCGGGTGCCGGCGGCGGCCCACAGGTGCGCGTTTTCAATAAAGATGGTAAAATGTTAAGCGCCGGATTTTTTACCTCTGATTCCAAACTGCGAAGCGGCGTTAAAGTTGTTTCCAGTGATGTGGACGGTGATGGTAAAGACGAGATAATCGCTTTGACTACTGACCCCTTCACCCTGTCTTCTTTAATCAAAGAATAATATAAATACTACTGGGTATGGTTGAAGAAAAAAATAAATTAGAAAATAATTCCGAACCCAAGGAGTCTTATGTTTGCGAGGAGAAAAGCGGAAAATTGGTTTGCGAAAAGAAAGAAGAGGAATTAGTCGTTAAAAAATCTTCCCCCTTATCTGGCAAAGGCAATATTTTTATTGGTACTTTAAATATTATGGCAGCGCCGGCCAAAGCCATAGCCGAGCCGTTGAAAAGCCATTACACCAAGAAGTACGAAGGTAAATATAAGCACGCCAGAAAACTTTTTATTTTAGACATGATTTTACTGGCTATAGTCGGATTTTTGGTTTTTGCGGATATTTATTTATTTTTTGGCGGACGATTTGGTTTCTTCACACCCAATAATCGCGCTTTAATTGATGTGAGTTGGGGGAATGAAAAGATAATCAGCGGCGATGAAGCGGCATTAAAAATTGATTATTTGAATAACAGTAAGGATTTACTTAAAGATGTTTATCTCACTGTTGATTTCCCTGAATATTTTAAAGTGACGAATTATAGCGAGAGTTTTGACCCCCGAAGTCATATTTTTAATGTCGGCGATTTGCCGCCCGGAGCTAATGGCAGTTTTCAAATAGCTGGCAGATTATACGGCGGGACAGATAAACCAGATAAAGTTGAAGGAGTTTTGACTTATAGCGTCGGCGCTCGCCAGGGGAGTCAAGCTTTTCAGGCTGAGTATTTAGTTGAGGGCTCAAAAGTAGGGGCAGAACTTTCGGCCCCGGAAGCGGCGATTAAAAATCAATTTTTTAATTTTAATGTCAGTTATTACAATAATACCCCCGATAAAGCGGAGCAAATCTTGATTGTCCCTGAAGGCGGAGCGAATTTCCGTCTTGGCAAAGCAAACTCTTTTTATGACGAAAATCTTGGCGGTTGGGTGATTAAAGGTTTGGAGCCCGGCGGTGTCGGAGAGATGGCGGCCGAGGGAGCATTCTTTACCGATAAAATCAGCGAAACATTGCGCCTTAAAACATATCTGTTTTTTGGCAATCAAAAATTATTACAAGCGGGAGGTAAAACAGATATTAAAATAATTGATTCGGGTTTAGTTTTTGGAATAGAGGGCATGGGAATATCCGAAGCAGTTAATTTGGGGGAGAAAATTGATTATAGAATCAATTTTCTCAATAAGGGTAAATATAATTTTCGCAATGTTATTATTACTGCCGTTTTGGAAAGCGAATTTTTTGACTTATCTTCGGCAGAGGGCGGATTGGTTAAGGACGGAGCAATAATTTTTGATTATAATTCTTATCCGGAACTCGCTTTATTAAAACCAGCTCGTGCCGGTGAATTAAATTTTTCCGTGAAGCTAAGGAACGACGTTCCGGCCGGAGAAATTTTTAAAGGAGAAGCGTTGATTAAAAATTATTTAATGGCAGAGTATATTTTAGAAGATGATATTGACCGGCCGGCGAAAGAAAAATCCCCGATTTTTGAAAAGAAAGTTAATACTGATTTGCGCCTGGATTCCTTCGCCAGATATTTTTCAGCGTCCGGCGACCAGCTGGGCCGCGGGCCTGTTCCTCCTAAAGTCGGAGCAACGACCAAGTACTGGATCTTTTTATATCCGTTAAATAATTTAAGCGATGCCACGGACGTTGTTATTTCTGCCGTTTTGCCATCCAATGTAGAGCTCACCGGACGGAGTTTGCCTATGGATTTAATTGAATTCAATACCGCTACTCGCGAACTTCGCTGGAATGTTGGAAAGGTCAACCGATATTCCGGAGAGTCGGGGAAAGGGGTTAGTTTTGAAGTATCTTTAATACCGGAAGAATCACAAGCGGGTAAGGTAGCGGAACTTTTGAAAGATATTAAGATCAGCGGTCAAGATTCTTTCACTGGCCAAGAATTATTTAGCGTTTTTCCGGATATAACCACGGAATTGAGCAGAGATTTAAGGGCTAAGGGCGAGGGTGTGGTTAAAAAATAGAAGAAATAAATTAGAAAAATTAACTAAAAAATGGCTAAAATAAGCCATTTTTTAGTTAATTTTAGCTATTGACAAAAAGGGCTAAATGTGCTATAATATATCGTTAATCAATTTTAAATTAGTTTAAGTTTTTAGTGGTTTAAAAGAATAGCCATGACCCCGCCAAGGCGGGGCGAGACGAGGATATTAATATGTTTAACTTTCAGCAGTTTTAATCTATTTATTTAAATTATGAGAATAGCAATGACCCCGATAGTTATCGGGGCGCGAAGTGATTATTAAGAATGCGGGAGATTATTTATAGTTATACTTTATTTATTATATTATGCGAGTAGCCATGATAGGACAAAAGGGAATACCGGCTATCTATGGAGGGATAGAGAAGCACGTGGAAGAGCTTAGCGTACGGCTGGCTGGTTTTGGCGTGGAAGTTTCGGTTTATTGCCGTCCTTGGTATAGCAATAACGGAGAAAGTTTAAAAGTTTTTAAAGGAGTTAATTTGGTGTATTTGCCGAGTTTAAAGACAAAACATTTGGACGCCATTTCTCATACTTTTTTAGCCACCCTCCATGCTTTATATAAAAAAGCCGACATAATCCATTATCACGGAGTGGGGCCTTCTCTTTTGGCGTGGTTGCCGAGGATTTTGAGTCCGCGCACTAAAGTTATCACTACTTTTCATTGCATTGACCGCAAACATCAGAAATGGGGATGGTTTGCCAAACTCTCTCTTAGATTAGGGGAGTGGGCGGCTTGCCGGTTTGCTCATAAAACCATTGCCGTGTCTAAAGTTTTAAAACAGTATTGCAATGAGGTTTATGATTGCGAAACTATTTATATACCCAATGGCGTCAATGTTGAACCAGCTCGGGAATTTGGCGATAATTTAATCAAGCAATTTGGTTTAGAAAGGGGTAATTATATTGCTATGGTCTCCCGCTTAGTTAAGCACAAAGGAGCACATTATTTGATTGAGGCCTTCAGGGGCTTGAAAACCAATTTAAAATTGGTGATTGTGGGCGGTTCGGCTTTTACCGATAAATACGTTGGCGAGCTTAAGGATTTGGCCGGGGACAATTCCGATATTATTTTTACCGGTTTTCAATCCGGGGAAACTTTAAAACAGCTTTTTAGTAATGCTTTATTTATTGTTCATCCCTCGGAATCCGAAGGGTTGCCGATTTCCGTGCTGGAAGCTATGTCTTTCGGCAAGGTGGCGTTAACTTCCGATATTCCGGAAAATTTGGAAGCAGTGGAAAATTATGGTTATACTTTTTCCAATAAGAGCGTTTTGGATTTACGAGAAAAAATAAAAATTCTAATTAGTAATAAAAAGGATTTAGAATCTCTCGGGGCTAAGGCTCGGGATTTTGTAGGAGCGAATTATAATTGGGATAAAATCGCTCGGCAAGTTTGCGATAATTATTTCTCTTTAATGCCCGGCAGTGAAGCCGGAGCGGTTAAAGAATTGGGAGTGATTCAAAACTAAAAAATTTCATCTAACGTGATTATAAAAAAGGAGCGGTTACTTTGAGCCGCTCTTTTTTATAATCATTATCACGAATGCGCTATTTTGTGTCATCTCTAGTCGTCCGTAGAGACGCCCCGCCGCGGCGGGGCGTCTCTTCAAATCCCAAGTTCAATCTGCAAGATTGAACTAACAAGGGATTCTTCCCCCGCCAAGGCGGGGTCAGAATGACAAATAGGGGCGGGATGACGAAGGACAATAAAATGAAAGATTAGAATAAGAAAAAATAGGAGAGCCGAAAGGCGTAAGTTACGGGATTATAAATTTCTATCCTTTTCCGTTTCCAATGTTTTAGGATTTGGGCTAAAAAGTCGGTTTTTGATTTTCCATTTATCCACATACTGGCCGATGCCTTGTTGTGATAGCTTATTTTTTACTTTAGATTTTTTTTGCGACCATTCCAGCGCGCTGGCGAAATTTATTTTATATCTACCCCGAACCACAACGTATTTTAATTCCTGGTCTTTAATGGCGCGGCGGATTGTTTTTTCATTTACCCCAAAAAGGCGCGCGGCTTCATTAATTGAAACTCGGATTAAGTTTTCCATAGGTAGCGGTTAAAAAATTTATTGATATGTCCACAATAGAGTGGACATATCAATTATAAACAATGTTAATTAAGGAGTCAAATTTTGAGTAACTGTTATTAACAGTTAGGGGGGGGTTTGACAAGAAAAATACAATGCCGTATAATAGTAATTCATCTGAATTTATATTTAATATTAGCCAATAATTAAGGGTTTATAGCAAACGATTGGCAAATATTGTATAATAATGTCTAACTGTAACGTTTTCTCATTTTAACCGTCTTATTAAATGAAAACTTTAAATAAATTTAAAGAAAAATTTCTCCTTTTTCGGATTAGAACTCGGGGCGATAAAGAAGCGTATGGCGAATTATATGATAATTATGTAGCCAGCATTTATCGCTTTATTTATTTTAAAGTGAGTTCGCGGTCGGAAGCGGAAGATTTGACCTCGGAAACCTTTTTAAAAACATGGGATTATCTCGCTGACCAGGAAAAATCCAGCCGAATTGAGACTTTCGGACCTTTCATATATAGAGTGGCGAGAAATTTGGTAGTTGATTATTATCGGAATAGGATTGAAGAAACGGCGCTGGAAGGGATTGAGAGTTCCACCGAGAAAATGGATTTGAAAACAAACATGGAGTTGGATGAGCAAGTGCGAGAGATAGAAGAGGGGATGAAAGATTTAAAAGAAGAATATAGAGAGGTAATTTTACTTAAATACATAGAGGGCTTGGGGATCTCTGAAATAGCGGAGATTATAGATAAGACCAAGGGCTCCACTCGGGTTTTACTCCACCGTGCAGTCAAAGCATTAAAGGAAGTGGTAAAAGAATAAAATAAATGTCTAAAGAACTCATAAAAAAATTAAAAGCGCTGGAGAAAATTGCTCCACAAAAAAACTGGCAGGAAAACCGGCGGGCTTTTATTTTATCAAAAATAGATAATACCAATTTAACCGATGCCAAAGAGAATCTTGGCCGTTGGGGCAGTTTTTATGCCTCACGTTTTGCTTTTTGGACAGTGCGTCCGGTAGCGGTTTCGGCGATGATTCTTATTGTGGCTATGAGCGGCGGTATTGCCACCGTGGGCGCTTCCAGGGGCAGCTTGCCAGGCGATACTTTATATTCAGTTAAACTCGCAAGCGAACAAGTAAAGCTGGCTTTGACTACCGGAGAGGTGGGAAAAGCCAAAGTTCAATTATCCATGGCTGAGAACAGAGTGCAGGAGATAAAGGAGTTGGTCAAGCAGAATGATTCCGGGAAAAACGCGGTTATAAAAAATACGGTTAAAAATTTAAAAGTTAGTGTCACTGCCATCCAAGACCACATTGCCAAAGCGCAGGAGAAAGAAGTAACCAACGAATTAATAGCTTTAGCGGAGGAAGTGAATACTAAAACTAAAGAGTACGCTAATACTTTAAAAGAGAGTAATACGGAATTACATAATAACGAAGTTTCGGCAGAAAAATCCGAAGAAAAAGTTGAAGCCAAAAAAGCCGTGGACGAAGCGGTGGAGGTGGCTCAATTCACCAGCACGGACGCTTTAAGGGTTTTAATTTACCAAGAAAAGACGGAGAAGATAAAAATAAATCAGGAAGAAGTATTAAAAAGATTAAATAATGAAATTGAGGATTACAAGACGTCCGTAACTAAGCTTTGGGAAAAGGAAACAGCCACGCAAAATTTATATAATTCAGCGAGAGACCTAGCCGGAGTGTTAGAGGGGCATAAGGAAGCAGTTAAAATGGAAAGTGTTGAGTATCGCGCGTTAAGCGAAGAAGAATTAACGCAATTAAAGGAAGCTAAGGATTCCTTGGCTAATATCAGTGTGGATTTAAGCGAACTGATAAATCAGATAAAAGACGCTGGCGTGCCGGTGGAACAAAGATTAAAGTGGTTGAAAGACAGGAGCAGATTTGACAAATTGATTGATGACTTGATTCTTTCAAAGGCCAGCGTGAACAATTTAGAGAAATATGTAGGGAAGACAAATGAGAGCGTCACGGCCTTAACGGAAAAGTTAAGTAAAATAGAAACGGATATAATTGTGGCGAAAGAAGAGCCGAAAACGGAAATAACAACGGAAGAAAATAAACAGACGGAAGAAGCGGTGGAATAAATAGTATCGGAATCGGATGATTGGATATTAAAAATAGATTTGTCATTTGAATTTTAGATTTTGTCATTTTTTGTGTCATTTTTAACGCGCTATTTTGTGTCATTCTGAGTCCCGAGAACTCGGGACGAAGAATCTGAATCCGAGATTCTTCATTCCGTTCCGAATAATCGGGACTCAGGGTGACATATCAAAGAGGTGGAGAGGATGACGCGAGGTAATTATTAATAAAAAATCTCCCATATTTGGGAGTTGTAGCGAGCTAAAAGGTCGAGGCCAAACGGCCGCTGGCTGCATAACCTAATTTAAAATTAAAGAAAGGTAAATTAATTTATGACAGATGTTTTACGCTTTGGGAAGAAAGCTTTTACCTACACCGTAATTGTGACAACCATCATCTGGGCGATTGGGCTCGCGGCTTTTTTGCCGTTGACCGCCAATGCCGCTACCATTACCGGTGGCGACCTGATTAAGGCCAGTGGTGCAGCTGTTTACTATTATGGCAATGACGGTAAGAGATACGTCTTTCCTAACGAAACTACCTACAAAACATGGTACGCCGATTTTTCCGGCGTTAAGACCATTACCGACAGCGAATTAGCCGCGGTCTCCATTGGAGGCAACGTGACTATGCGTGCCGGTACGAAGTTAGCTAAAATCACTACCGATCCCAAGGTCTATGCCATAGAACCGGGCGGAGTTCTCCGCTGGGTTGAAACAGAGACCGTCGCTAAGACGCTTTGGGGCAATGACTGGGCCAAACGCGTAGTTGATGTTCCGGATGCTTTCTTCACCAACTATTCTTCCGGTTCTTCTTTAGCCACTGCCACGTATCCTACCGGCAGTTTGGTTAAGACCGCCGGCAGTGCCGATGTTTATTACATTGACGGCACAACCAAAAGGAAAATTGACAATGAAGCCGCTTTGACCGGAAATTTATTCCAGTCAGCGAACATTGTCACCGCCTCTGATTTAGCCGCCTATACTGCTGGAGCCATTATCTCCGGCAAGGATAGCGCCATTTCCAATGTTGCCGGCAGTACCTCGGTTGCCACTGGTCCCTTGACCATTGCTTTGGCCGCCGATACTACGTCTGCCGCTTCTGTTGCTAAAGGCGCCAATGCCAACTTTACCAAGGTGACTTTCACCACCGGAGCCAACGCGGTGAATATCAGTCAGATTTACGTCACTCGCTATGGCTTATCCGCCAATACCGAGTTGGAAAATCTTAAATTCGTTGACGCGAACGGCACAACCGTCGGCAATGTCGCGAGTTTGAACACTGATGGCCGCGCTTTAGTCACTTTCTCTCCGAATTTAGCTTTAGCCGCCAACAGCAGCGTTAGCTACTTCATCCGCGCTGGCTTTACCGCCACCGCCAATACCGGCATTACCGCCGCTTTAGGTATTAATGCCGCTTCGGATGTCACTTCTAACGCCGCTTCCATCGCTGGCACTTTCCCGGTCAAGGGTAATTATATGACTACCGTGGCTGTCACTATCGGCACTGCTAGTGTTGACGCTGATGGCAACGTGACTGATACCACTCCGGATGCCGGAGATACCAACGTGGTGGTTAACAAATTTAAAGTAAGCGCTGGTACTACCGAAGCTATCACCATTGACGCTGTTTCCGCCATTGAAGCCGGCACTGCTTCTTTGACTGATACTAAGAACATTGAATTATACAGTGTCACCTTGGGTAAGTCCTTAGGAGAAGTCGCTTCTTGGAATGGCGAAGGTAAAGTCACTTGGAACAACCTAAATATCACGGTTGACAAGGGTAATGTCCATCGCTTTGAAATCAGGACTGATATCGTTTCCGGCGCTGGCTTAACCGTCAACGCGGATATTTCAGATGGTTCTGATATTTTAGTAACTGTCAAGGGCGCCACTTATGGCTTCTTTATCACTCCTACCTTAACGACTGCTACTTGGACTGGTAAGGGCGGTACGGGAGCTACAGCTGTTAATCAGACCATTAACGCCGGCACTTTGGTTATTAGCAAATCTTCCACTACTCCGGCTACCGGAAATGTGGCGGCTGCTGATAATCAGGTTTTGACCACTTGGGATTTTGAAGCCAAGGGCGAGCCGATTAAAGTCACTTCTTTAAGAGTGGCCTTTAATCTTACGGCTGGATTCGTTGATGGCACTGATGAGACCCAGCTTACCAACGTTAAGATTTATGATGAGAACGGCGTGATTGTTGCCGGTCCGCAGGATCTTGGTACTACTAACCTCACTGTTAACGGCACAACCTATGAAGGTTATATCACCTTCACTGACCTTATCATTGTTCCGATTGGAACTCATAAATATTCCGTCAAAGCTAAATTAGCTAATAGTGTTTCCACTGGCGATGCTTTGGCAGTCGGTATTCCCGACCCGGATACTTATGTTGTTGCCAAGGGCTACAATACCAATGATACGGTCACTCCGTCCCCGACCACTTCCAATGTTGATGGCAATACCCAAACCGTGAAAGCCGCTACTTTAACGGCTACCACTTTAACCACCACCCCAGCCGCGAGAAACATCGCCGCTGGTATCCAGGATTATCTCTGGATGGTCGGTTCTTTGGATGCCACCAACTCTGGTGAGGACATTCAGGTGACTTCCATCGTTGTTGAGGACACTGTGGCTGATAGCGATGTCACTCGCGCTGCTGGTTTCGCTGATTTAAAGAACGCCGAATTATGGGCGGACTTAACTGCTGAAAACAGCACTCGTGGTGATGCTTATGAGACCAAGATTTCCAGCACCGAACAGCCGTCTGGCTCCGGAGTTGGCGATCATACTTTGACTTTCAGCTTAGCCCAGACCTTAACGATTAAGAAGAACACCTTTACCAAGATTGCTTTCATTGCCGACTTAAGCTCCTTTACTCCGGACGGCGTTGAGACCCACCGCATCAGTTTTGACACTGATGCGAGTGATATCACTGCCACCGGCGCGGAGACCGGCACTGATATTTCCGCTAACGTCACTCCTTCCGGAGCTGGCCAGTTGATGACCATTTCCGCTTCCGGTGTAATTACCGTGAGCTTGGATTCCACTGCTCCAGCCGCTTCTTTAATCGGCGGCAGCACTAATGGAGTCACCTTGGGCGTCTACAGATTGGCCGCTTCCAACGTTGAGGACATTGATTTGGACCGTCTTGATTTCACTGACAACGGTTCCAATGATGTCGGTGTCACCACTTACTACCTCTATCAGGGCAGCACCCTGATTGCTTCCCAGGCGGGCGGAGCCACTGTTTCCTTCATCTTAGATGACGGCGCAGTGACACTCCCGGCCAATGGCCATATCCTCTTAACTCTTAAGGGCGATGTTGCTAAAGTTGACGGAAGCACCGTGGTTAATGGTTACACTGTCAGGCCTTCTATCGCTGATCCTTCCGGTGAAGTCGGCGGAGCTCCTACCACCACCGATAACGATGGTGACGTGAGAGGTACTGGTAAATCCAGCGGAGCCACCATTGATGGCTACAGCAATGCCACCACTGATGCCGCTGTTCAGTCCAATATTTTCACGATGTACGAGGCCTATCCGTCCTTCGCCTTTGTGTCTGATTCCCAGATTGGCAGCACCACTACTGGTAGCTCCAAGCAGTATGTCGCTAAGATCGGCATTACCGCTTCGGCTGGCAATGACATCACCTTTGAAGATGATGATGGCAACCAGTTAGTGCTCCAGATTACGACTGTCACTTCTGCCGGCGACGCTGGCAACGAGAATATCGTCTTGGAAGATGTTTCCAACGGTAATACTCTCTGCACAGTCGCTACGGAAATCGACAACACTTCCGGCGCTCATGAATCTACTTGTACTTTTGATACGAATAGCTTCACTGTGCCGGCTGGCGAAACCAGATACATCAAGGTGTACGCTGACACCAGTTTGCTCATCAGCACTGGCGAAAGCTTACAGGTTAGCGTGGATTCTGCCACGGCTACCGACCTTGACTGGAGTATCAACAGCGCCAACTCTACCGATAACTCTGCCACTAATAGCTTCAACAAAGCGGATGTTATCTGGAGAAGCGTCGCTCCGGGCCCGGTCTTGAGCCATACCTAATCCGAATTTCTTAGTTTAACGGTAGCTTTTACAAAAACCGTTCAAAAACCCCCCGATATTTTGTCGGAGGGGTTTTTGTGTTTGATTAAATCCCGTTGTAGGGACGCCCCGCCGCGGCGGGGCGTCCCTACAAATGACGCGGTATAATCGTAGACGCGATTAATTGCGTCTCTACAATGATGCGATGAACAATGTTAAAATGATTTTGTATGTTTGATTTATTCCAAAATAAGTATCGTATCCAATCCACGCGTTTGGAAGATTGGGATTATTCGCAAGATGGATATTATTTTGTCACTATTTGTACGCAAAATAAAAGATGTTTGTTTGGTGAGATTAAAGACGAGGAGATGATTCTAAATGGGTTAGGGAGAATCGCGGTAAAATGTTGGTTGGAAATACCCCAACATTCCCCGTTTGTTTTGCTAGACGAATTTATTGTTATGCCCAATCATATCCATGGGATAATTGTTATTAAAAATAATAATGGCATAAAACGGCGCGGAAATGTGATACAAAATAATAACGTTAACCGTGACAAAAACGATAATTCCGTAGAGACACGCCATGGCGTGTCTCTACAAGATGAAAATAAAAGTAAGTTTAACAAATTTTCCGTCCCGATACCCGGTTCTTTGCCAACTATTGTTAACCAATATAAATCCTCGGTAAAACGTTGGTGCAATAAAAATGGATATTTATTTTTCACTTGGCAACCTCTTTATTATGACCATATTATCCGCGATGACGAAGAATTGTATAATGTCCGGAATTATATTATTTCTAACCCCGAAAAATGGGAGAGGGATAGAAATAATCCAGCCAATATGGTAAAGTATAAACAGAAATAATAAATCAAAAATATGAAAAAAGTTTTATTTTTGTCCATTTTTTTGTTGGCGACCCTGGCCATTCCGGCAGGCGCTTTTACGGGAGCCAATTTTACGAATAACAACGCTCCAGAAGCCACGGCCTACGAAAACGATTTTGACGTTTTGGTTTTAGACGTGATTATTCCGGATAATAACGGCTCGGCTGACACGTTTAAAGCCATAACTTTAAGAAATTTGGGAACAGCGGCCGAGAGATTGAATATTACCAAGCTGGTTATTTGGCAAGACAAGGGCCTGGCCGGTTGGCAGGGATTGGGAGTTGATGGTGTTTTAGGCGAGGCTGTTTGGGATAGTTTGTATAGTTATTGGTATTTAGATAATTTAACCGCTACCGTGCCCGCAGGCGGATTACGAATCTTTGCGAGCGTAGAAACTGCCTCGCCTTTGCAACACGACACCACGGTAAAAATGACGGTTCCTATGTACGAAGATAAAAATAGTAATGGTTCTTTTGACTCGGGAGATACCGGGATTTTTGTCGCTTCTAAAAATAACGGCCCCACCGGCTCGGCCGTAGAAAATTATTTTTATCAGAATATAAACAAATCTTTATACGATGGTGCTGCGCCGAGGACCAATCTTACCAACCTCACGGATGGCCAGACGTTAACCGGTGGGACTTTTAAAATTACCGGTCAATCGCGCGACCGCGGTAATTCCGGTTTTGCCGCTCCAAAAATTGTGATTGATAGCAAAGAATACGGGACAACGGAAGACAGTTTTAGCAGCGAAGGGTTATTGTCTTGGCATTATGACGCTAATTTTTCCGCCGGCAGCCATAAAATTAAAACCATCACTACGGACAATTATTTTAATAGTTATGAGTCGGCCGAAATTTCCCTTAATATCACCGAAGTTACTGTTACACCGGTCGTTTTTTCTTCAGAGAATTCCTCGGTTTCCGCTTCTCTCCACAGTATTTTGGCCAACGGCAGTTCGGCGGTAAAGATTACTGTGACCGCCAAAAACAATTCCGGTGAAGTGATGCCCGGAAAGGAAGTGACTCTTTCCTCCACTCGCGCGGCAGAAGATATTATCACCATACCAACCGCGACAACCGACGCTAAAGGCGAAGCGGAATTTTCAGTTGTTTCTAATCTCGCTGGTGAGAGTATTTTCACGGCTAAAATAGCTGGCGTGGCTTTAAAGGAAACGCTGGCGGTTTATTTTTTTGCCGCCCCCGGCGGAACCTTAATCAAAGGCCAATCGTCAGCGGCGGTTTATCTTTTAGGGCTCGATAATAAGCGTTATGTTTTTCCGCAGGAAGGAGTTTATAAATCTTATTATGGCAGTTCTTTCGCCAGCGTGAAGACAGTGAGCGATGTTGAGCTGGCAGGGTATCCTTTGGGTAAAAATATGACTTACGCGCCCGGAACGCTCATTAAAATTCCTTCGGTGCCAAAAGTTTATGTCGTGACTTCCGGCGGAGTTTTGAAATGGGTCAAAACCGAAGACGCGGCTATAAAACACTTTGGCGCTAATTGGGCTAAATCGGTCAAAGATGTTTCCGAAGCGTTTTTCGTGGATTATAAAGAAGCGGGCGCATTAGAATAAAAAGAATGTAATCAGTTTTAGTTATAGCCGGATTTTTATCGGCTTTTATATTTTATGAAAGGTTTTATAAAAATATTTTCTCTTTTGGTTCTATTTTTTATTGGCATCAATGCCGCCCAAGCTTTGGTTTTCCCCAACGACCCTTACTACAAAAATCAATGGTATCTTAATCATATAAATTTACCGGCGGCGTGGGATTACACTCAAGGTTCCGAGAGCGTGGTAGTGGCGGTCATAGACAGTGGAGTTGATATTAACCATCCCGATTTAAGAGAGAATATCTGGGTTAACAGCGACGAGATTAAGGGTGATGGGATTGATAATGATGAAAATGGATATGTTGACGATGTCAATGGCTGGGATTTTATTAATAATATTCCCGACCCTTTACCCAAATATAGCGCAGCGGGTTTTACTAATGTCGGCATGCAGCATGGCACGGTTATCGCCGGAGTGCTGGCCGCTCGCGGCAATAACGGAGAGGGCGTGGCGGGCGTGAGCTGGCGGAGTAAAATTATGCCCCTGCGCGCGATGAATAGCTTCGGCAGCGGCGATGCCAACACGGTAATCAGGGCGATAGATTATGCCGTGGATAACGGAGCCCAGATTATTAACATGAGTTTTGTCGGTTTTGCGGATGAACTGTCTTTAAAGCAAACGGTTGAGCGAGCTTATAACAAAGGAGTTTTAATTGTGGCCGCCGGAGGGAATAATACGACGAAAAAAGAAGGTGATGACTTGGATTTAGTTAAAATGTACCCTATTTGCTTCAATGATTCGGTAAATAATTTGCTTTTAGGGGTTTCTTCCACCGATGCCAATGACCAGAAGGCAAGGTTTTCCAATTATGGCTCTTGCGTGAATATCTCCGCGCCCGGGATTGATTTTTTTAGCACGGAATTTTTAGATAAAAAATTTGGCTTTAATGAATCTTACGGCGGCAATTGGTCAGGAACTTCTTTGGCCACCCCGCTTATTTCCGGCACGGCCGCTTTAATAAAATCTTTTAAACCAAACTATTCCGTAGAAAAAATTATCAAATTGATTTTGGAAAACAGCCAACCGATAGACGATAAAAATCCTTTCTATGTCGGTAAGCTGGGCAAGGGGAGATTAAATACGGAAAAAATTTTTTTAGCTATGGCACAGGAGAACAACGAGGAAGCAATGGCTCCGGCGATTGCTCCGGAACCGGCCCAATGGAAAGATGAAATTAAATTGCTTGTTTCCGGGGAGCAAGGGTTTCCCGCGGATGTTAAGTTTTTTCAAAACAGTGGAGTAATAAAAGAATGGCCGGTTTTAGTAAATTTCAAAGGCGGGATAAATATAGCCAGCGGAGATTTGGATGCTAACGGCGCCAGGGAAATAGTCGCGGCGGTCGCTTCTTCCGGCGGCCCACAGGTGAGAATTTTTAGTGAGAGCGGTCAGCTTCTTGGTCAGTTTATGGCTTATCGCGAGTCCTTTCGCGGCGGTGTCAGTATCGCTGTGGGCGATTGTTTGGGGGATAGCGGTGAGGAAATCATTACCGCGCCGGCTTCGGATAATGTTCCCGAAGTAAGAATTTTTAACAGCCGCGGAGAACTTTTGAAAAAATTTCTGGCTTTTAGCGAATCTTTCCGCGGCGGGGTTAATTTATCCGCCGGAGATTTAAATGGCGATGGCCAGGATGAAATTATCGCCGCGCCGGCGAGTAAGAGTAGCGCAGAGGTAAAAATTTTTGACAGCAACGGGAAAGCGCTGGGGAATTTTTTAGCTTTAACTAAAAGTTTCCGCGGCGGGTTAAATGTTTCCGTAGGAGATATTAACGGTGATGGTGTGAAAGAAATAATCGTCGCCTCGGACTCAGATAATGTTCCCGAAGTAAGAATTTTTAACAGCCGCGGAGAACTTTTGAAAAAATTTCTGGCTTTTAGCGAATCTTTCCGCGGCGGGGTTAATTTATCCGCCGGAGATTTAAATGGCGATGGCCAGGATGAAATTATCGCCGCGCCGGCGAGCAAAGGCGGTCCGCAGGTAAGAATTTTTAATGGCGGCGGGGAAGTTTTGTGGCAATTTTTTGCTTTTGACCAGAAACTTAGAGGCGGGCTGAATGCCAGCGTGTTGAAATAAATTTATGATTTTCCCCCATTTGCCGGCAGGCGAAAAGCTTCGTCTGATTATTTGAGCGGACAACCCAGTCGGATGACCGAGCCATTTTATGAACAAATCTTTGCGTTTTCTTGCCAAAAATAGCTAATTTTACTATAATTAACCAAGGTTTAACAATAATATAGATATAATATGGTAGCAGCAAAAAAGCCGATATTCGGCAAGAAAAATGTATTAATCGCCGGCGGAGCAGGGTTTATGGGTTCGCATCTTTGCGACCGGCTGATAAAAGAAAGCAAAGTTATTTGCGTGGATAATTTTTTAACTAGTAATGTCAGAAATATCGAGCATTTGTTGCGTTCTCCCGATTTTGTTTTTATTAACCATGATATTACCAAACCGTTTGATTTGGAAAATTTTCCGGAATTAGAAAAGTTTAAAATTCCCTTTCAGGGCATTCAGGAGATTTATAATTTCGCCTGCCCGACTTCTCCAAAAAAATTTGACGATTTTAAGATTCAAACGTTAGAAGCGAATTCCACTGGGCTGATTAACCTTTTAGAAATAGCCCGCCGGTATAATTCTAAGTTTATTCACGCCTCTTCTTCTGTCATTTATGGTCCGCGGACCGAGGAAATAGTTTATTTTAAAGAGAGTGATGTGGGTGTTGTTAATCATTTGACTCCCCGCGGCTGTTATGATGAGGGCAAGAAATTCGCGGAAACGATAGTGAATACTTATCATGATGTTTATAAATTGGATACCAAGATCGCGCGTATTTTCAGGACTTATGGTACCAGGATGAGAATTAATGACGGAGAAATGGTGCCCGACTTTATCGTTAACGCGCTGGACAGCAAGGATTTAGTTATCTATGGAGACAAAAGTTTTTCCACTTCGCTTTGTCATATTGATGATGTCATTTCCGGAATTGTTAAATTAGCATCTTTGGAAATTAATGAACCCGTAAATTTAGGAGGTCCGCAGGAATATAAGTTGGCGGAAGTGGCGGAAAAAATAATTGAAATGACGGAGTCCAAATCAAAAATTGTTTTTGAAAAACCTTTGCTTTTTATGACCCCCTTGGGTTTGCCCGATATTACCAAGGCCAAGGAAGAGCTGGGTTGGTTGCCGATAGTGACCTTGGAATCAGGCTTAAAACAGACCATTGAATATACTATGGCCGAAAAAGGCCTTTTAGGATTTAATTAAACGCATTGCTAAGGAAAAGTTTTGGCATTTATGAAAATAACAGTAGTCATCCCGGCTTTTAATGAAGAAAAAACAATCAAAAAAATTTTAGAGGAAGTTAAAAATTGTGGCGCAGATATCATCGTTGTCAATGACGGTTCTTCAGATAAGACAGGTGAGATCGCCGAGAACGAAGGAGTGACGGTAATTAATCATATAATTAATCGCGGATTGGGAGCGGCTCTTGGCACTGGCATAGAAGCCGCTCTTTTAAGCGGAGCTGATTATATAGTGACTTTTGACGCCGATGGCCAACATCAGGCCGAAGATATATTTCGTTTAAAAAAGATCGCGGAAGAAGGCGGTTATGACATCGTTATAGGTTCGCGCCTTTTAAATCCCAGGGGGATGCCATTGGCGAGAAGGGTTGCTAATTGGTTGGGCAATTTATCCACGTATCTCCTTTTTGGGATTTGGGTGACCGACAGTCAGTCGGGACTGCGTCTCTTTACCGCCCCCGCCGCCAGCCTCCTTCATCTAAAAAGCAATCGGATGGAAGTTTCCTCGGAAATCATCAAAGAGGTGAAGCGTCATAATTTTAAATTTACGGAAATCCCGATTGAAGCCGTCTATACCGATTATTCACTATCTAAAGGGCAAAACTTTGTGGTGGGTCTTAAAACTCTTTGGCAATTAATTTTACAAAAAATAAGCAAGTAATGACACGAAAAATAAAGAATAATAACGAATCTTTACGGATATGTTAATTCAATTTTTTATTGTTTTATTCGTTCTTTTTGTTCTCTCTCGTATTTTGTTGCGGTTTAAAAAGGGAGAAATTACGGCCAAAGAACTTCTGTTTTGGCTGATTTTTTGGATAGCAGTCGCGGTAGCGGTGCTTTTGCCCCAGACCACGAGTTTGTTGGCTAGCTGGGTGGGGGTCGGGAGAGGAGTTGATTTAGCCATCTACGTTGCTATCGTTGTGATTTTTTATGTCATTTTTCGTATTTTTGTCCGTTTGGAAAAAATTGAGCAGGATATAACTAAAGTGGTGAGAGAGATGGGTTTAAGAGAAGAGAGAAAAAATCCGAAATCCTAAATCCGAAATTCTAAACAAATTCAAATATCAAATAATCAAAATTTAAAACGGTTTTAATATTTTAATTCGTGATTTATATAGTAGTTAGGATTTAGAAAATAGGATTTGATTAGAAATTAGTCATTGGGAATTAGAAATTTGTATGAAGGTTTATATTATTATTGTCACTTATAACGCCGAAAAATACCTGCCGGATTGTCTCGGCAGTATTTTTTCTAATTTACCCGAAGATAAAGAAGTAAAGGTTTTGGTTATTGATAATAATTCAACCGACGGCACGGTTAAATTTATAAAAGAAAAATATCCGGAAGCGATATTGATTGAAAGTCGAGAGAATCTCGGTTTTGCCGGCGGCAATAATATAGGCATTAAAAGGGCGCTGGACGATGGCGCCGATTATATTTATTTATTGAATCAGGACACGATAGTGGAAAAAGGATGGCTGGGAGAAGCGATTAAAGTCGCCGAAGCGGACCAAGGAGCCGGAGCTGTCCAGTCATTGCTTTTACTCCATCCAGAAAGGGAACGCATTAATAGCTGGGGTAATGAGATACATTTTTTGGGCTTTGGCTATGCCGGCGGTTATCGCCAATTGAATCACTCGAATCTAAAATTGGAAGTTAAGGAAATAACTTATCCGAGCGGTGCGGCGGTTTTAATAAAAGCCGGAGTTTTGAAAGAAGTCGGGCTTTTTAATCCTTTGTTTTTTATGTATCACGAAGATTTGGATTTGGGTTGGCGGATGCGCCTCGGCGGATTTAAGATTTTATTGGCCCCAAATTCCGTCGTCTGCCATAAATATGAATTTAGTCGCAGTATTAAGAAATACTATTTTATGGAACGCAATCGTTTTTGGGTGTTAATCCAGAATTATAAATGGCCGACACTGATTTTATTTTTCCCCGCTTGGCTCGTAATGAATATCGGTCTTTTATTTTCTTCTTGGCGCGGCGGGTGGCTCAAAGAAGAGTCCAGGGTCGGTTGGTATTATTTAAAAGCGCGCCATTGGCGGATTTTACTCGCTGACAGAAAAACGGTGCAGGCAAAAAGAAAAATAAAAGACCGGAAGATTTTGAAATTTTTTACCGGTAAAATAGATTTTCAGGAGGTCGCCAATCCGTTAGTGCGTTTTATTTTAAATCCAGTTTTTAATTTATATTTTCAATTCTGCCGGTTAATTATTTGGTGGTAGCTTTTAATATGGGAATAGGCGATAAAAAAAATAAAATAGCGGAAATTGTCTGCACTTTTCCCCCTTATCGCGGAGGGATTGGTAATGTGGCCAAGGAAAATTCTTTGATTCTCGCCCGTCGGGGTTACGCGGTGGAAGTTTTAACTCCGTGGTATTGGGATTTTTGGGAAAGATTGCGGGGGAAAATTATTGACCCGCCGGAGATCGAGGTAAAAAGGATGGTGTCGTTTTTTAGTTATGGCAATGCCGGAATTGTGCCGCAGCTTTGGTGGCGTTTGGGGCATTTTGATTTTATTCATCTTCACTATCCTTTTTTTGGCGGCGCGGAAATTGTTTATTTCTGGTACGCGGTTAAAAAATTTTATTGCCGTTTGATGAAAAAGCGCTGTCTTTTGCCGCGGCTGATAATTACTTATCACATGGATGTTGTCGGCCGAGGGATTTTAGGATTTATTTTTCGCTGGCATACCAAGTATTTGTTAACCGGAATTTTAAAACAAGCGGATAAAATTATCGTTTCTTCTTTTGACTACGCGAAGGAATCAGATATCAAGAATTTTTTCTTTACCCAGCAGGATAAATTCACGGAAATACCGAATGGCGTGGATACCCGAAGGTTTTTCCCGCGTAGCCAAGACAGGGAGTTGTTGGCTAAACATTCTCTTGGTGAAGGAGATAAAAAAATTCTTTTTGTCGGTGCCTTGGACAGGGCGCATTATTTTAAAGGTATAGATTATCTTTTGCGCACGATAAAATTAATCGGCAACCCAACGATTAAATTGCTGATTGTCGGCGCCGGCAACATGAAAGAAGAATATATCGCCAAAGCCCGCGCCCTTGATATTGCCAGCCAAGTGATTTTTACGGGGTTTGTCAGCGATGAAGATTTGCCGCGCTATTACAATTTAGCGGATTTATTCGTATTGCCATCTACTGATAAATCCGAGGCCTTTGGCGTGGTTTTAGTGGAAGCCATGGCTTCGGGCAAACCAGTTATTGCCTCCAATCTTCCCGGAGTACGCAGTGTAGTCGAAAATGGTATCAATGGATATTTAGCGGATTTAAAAAATGAAGGAGATTTAGCCAGCTGTATTAAAAATATTTTTGCCAGCGAAGACCTCTCCCGCCAATTTGGTTTTGCCGGCAGAAAGAAGGCCGAGCAAAAATACGATTGGAAAGTTATTGGCGATAAATTAGAATCCCTCTTCAAATCTTTTCAATAATGAAAATAGGCATTATTTCCAATTTTTATTATCCCTACGAAAGAGGCGGGGCCGAAAGGATAGCCGCTAAAATTGCTAATGGTTTGGCGCATCGCGGCTATCAAATTTTTGTTATTACCACCAAACCGAAAGAATCGGGTTTGGGACAAGAGGTGAAAGGCGGCCAGCTTATTTATAGATTTTTCCCGAAAAATTTATATTGGCTCGGCGATGCGCATAAACACAGTTGGATTAAAAGATTTTTTTGGCACATCTTTGACACTTTTAATTTTTATAGTTTTAAAGAAATTAAAAAAATTCTAAAAAAAGAAAAGCCAGATGTTGTTTTAACCCATAATTTGAAGGGTATCGGCCTTTTAACGCCCCTGCTTTTAGGAATATTGAAAATTAAACACATCCACACTCTTCATGATATTCAGCTTATTAACCCTTCGGGTATTGTTTTGTGGGGCGAGGAGAAGAAAATTAAAAATTGCAATTTTGTTTTAGCAATTTACGCCTTTATTTGCCAAAAACTTTTTAGTTCCCCGGCCGTGGTGATTTCTCCCAGCCGGTGGCTTTTATCCGTTCATAGTTTCGCGGGCTTTTTCCCCACTTCAAAACGGACGATTCTCCCTAACCCTATTATGCTTTTTGATGCCGACATCTCAGAGGGGGAACGGAGCGAGAAATTTCGTCTGCTTTACTTGGGGCAAATAGAAAAACATAAAGGCATCCTTTGGCTTATAGAAAATTTTAAAAACATTAATAACGATAATTTAACTTTACGAATTGTCGGTGGTGGCGCGGCAATGGGTGAAGCCCAAAGATTAGTCGGAGAAGACAAGCGCATCAGCGTTGAGGGGCCGGTGGAGCAAAGAGAAGTCGGGAAAATTTTTAGTCAGGCGGATTTAACTATTGTTCCTTCTCTCTGCTATGAAAATTCACCGTCAGTGATTTATGAAAGTTTATATTATGGCGTGCCGGCGGTGGCCGCCAATATCGGCGGCGTCGGCGAGTTGGTGGAGCTTGGCAAAAACGGCTTTACTTTTGAGCCCGGGAACGGGGAGGAATTTGCGGGCATTTTAAAATACATTTTAGCCAGCCCGGAGGAGTATCTAAAAATGAAAAATAACGCTCGGCTGTCAGTGGCTAAATATAATTTGGATAACTATATCGGGGGGCTGGAAAAATTATTTAGTTAAGGCCAGCCCGAAATTCGCTTTAGGCCTTGACAGATTTTATTATTTGTAATATATTAAACTATTCTTTCGGGGTGAAAGAATCCTAGTCCTCGGGCAGAGGAAAAATCCAAAAAGCGGGCAAAAAGTCTGCTGGGAGGTTTGGCAATGAAATACGGAGAAGTGACTTTAGGAGAAGTGGAAGCTGCCATTAATAATTTGGGCGGCAAGAAAGTATGGGATGCTTGGCTCAGGGGCGAAAAAACCGTGACGGTTACAGACGCAGTTCGACTACTCTTTGACAAACACGGCCGACGGATTCCAGAAGGACTCTCGGCCAACGTCTGCGACGGGGACAGGAAATTTCGGCTAGTTCAACCGGAGCTGAAGGCAGAGGTTGATTATCTCAAGCGCCTTAGTCGATTGCACGAGTGTCTCGGTTCGTTTACGGCGATTACTGCCGGACAATTCAGGGCGGAAACCGAACGTCTGTTGGCTTTAATTCGGAACAACCCCCAAATCGCTAATATCATAAAAGGTGTAGGGCTGCCGGTGGTTATACCTCCACTCACGACCAAAAACCCCGGAGTTATTCTCAAACAGTATCTTGAGGCGGTCGGCAAGAGTTATATAAGAACCTTCGGTGATCGGGAGTTTCGTAATCTTCACAAAAATACCTCGGCGAACGAGTTTAGCATCGTTGAGGGAAGCCGGCATGACCAGCTTATTGAACGAATGAAGTGGGGGCCGGTTATCGGGATTCACTTCCCAGCCCCCTTACAGGGATTTTCCATCAATGCCGACAGGGAACAAGTGTCAACGTTACCCGAAGGGTTTATTCTTTCCGGTATGGATACTCCCATTGCTATGGTAATGTATCCTGACATCTTGGCGCGTGATAGGAATACACTATGTCTAAATATGGCCGCTCTTTCCGCCCAATCCGCCGAGTGCACACCCGCTTTCGTTGCTCACAACGAATATCTCGTCTTCAGTAACGACAGCGACCCGACCAGTGCCCTTTGTTTCAATTCTGGCGGTCTCTTGTTCCTCGGGCCTGTCAATTAGGCGGGCAAGTGGTGTTATGCTGATAAAGGGTAAATAAGTGTTCTTTAGCGCGATCCAATTTGGATTGCGCTTTTTTATTATAATGTTTTAATGTTCCCATGCCATTATTTTACTTTTAGCTCTATCAACTTTTGGCACGCCAGTCACGACCGATGTGTCTTGACAGAATTATCAAGATATGCTATATTTAAAAGTTTATTGTTGCCCAATTTTTTATTTTTAGACAAAGGAGGAATAAAAATGGGTTATTTTTTGAGAAAAATAAAAAGTGGAGAATTGGAGATTCCACTTCTTGGAAAAGTAAGAATTTTTCAAGCCGTGATTAGCCATGCGGAAGAACACATGGGAACCCTGTTCATTCCGACTTATGACAAAAGCCCGTCAGGAGCTTCTAAAACGGCTACGCGCCAGGCCTTAAGGTTTGTAGATGAAAACATTTCCGAAGAATTTATTTCTGGCATTTCAGTAACAGTCGTGGAAAGTAAAAATCTTTTTGAAGCCCCCAATTAAACAAATAAAAAACCTCGCGCTAATAACGCGGGGTTTTATTTTGTTCTAACGCCGTAGAGACACGCCATAGAGTGTCTTCTCTACAAGCAGGTTTTATTTTTATCTCTTATACTCAAAAACGTAAATTTTACCGTTGTCTAATTTTACAAAATTATCGGCCGAGGACTTGGCTTCCTCTACGGTGATGGCCGAGCGGTGCCAGTAATCATTCACCACTAAAAACCCGGCGTCAACTCCGACTAAATCCATAGCTTCTATCATTGTTTTCCGTGCCGCTTTTTCGTAAACCATTTTTAAATAATAATCGTAAAGCGGGCTGCCGGTAGGAATAGGATAATAAAATATCTCTCCGCGGGAAGTTTGATAATACTTAGCAAAGCCAAATTCTTTTAAGGCCCCGGCCGCCACCATTTGATTGGCAAGTACTATGTAATCTCCGCCAGCTGTATTTTTTATATAATGAACGGCGCTGAGGTCAGCTTGGCTCAAATTATATCCGCGGGCGTCGTCATAATCGTCCTGGCGCGGGTAAGAAACGTAAAAAGAGCTGATTATGGCAATGGTTAAAATTAAAATAAAAAATGATTTGTAAAAGATATTTTTTTCGGTAATTTTTTGGGCTAGCCAGTCAAAAGTCCAAAGATAAAATGGGATGAGAAAATAAAAACTCAACTCTAAAATTCTGGAGGCGTAATTTTGCCGTTCGTAAGCGATTAGCCCTTGGAATTGAAAAAACAAAGTCAGGAGCAGATAATTTATGATTAGAATTATAAAAGAATAAACGAAAATTTTTACCGAAGTATTTTTTTGTTGCCTTAAAAGAAGCCAAAAACCAACGGCGGCCAGCGCTATGAACCAAAAATTAAAATTCCAAGCATACAAATAAACTAAATCTAAAACCGCATCAAATTTTCTGACCAGCACCGGCCACTGCCAGTCATTCAGGATATTCGGCGGAGAGAATCTAATGACGGTTGAAAGGTTATTTGATACCACGGATTGCAGATAAAAAATAGCCGGCAGGGCGATGGCCGAGAGAAGACCAAAAAATAAAGACAATTTTTTATAATTCCGGCTTATCAAGAACAGAAGCGCTACAAAACATAGCGCCGGTATGCCGGCCAAGGGGTGAACGGCGGCGGCGGTCAGAGCCAGAATAAGGAGAATTGACCAGTTGATGTTTTCTTTAGCCGATGTGTATTTATAAGATAAAAGAGCAATAAGCAATACGAGCAGATTGGCTAAACCCTGGGGAGTGGTTAAGAGAAACACCCCGAAAGGTATGGTTAAAATAATTAGAGGCAAAAACTTTTTAGCGGAATTTTTTGCGAAAGAAAAATAGACGGTAGCCGGCAGATAAACGGCGTAAAAGAGGGGGACGAGAATTTTGTCAATCCATTCGTGGGGGAGCGACAGGATTTTAGTTAAATAAATAACCAAAGTATATTGTCCGAGATAATACGGTGTCTTGGGTGAGATAAAACCGTTGTTCAGAATAAATTTTTCCGTTGCTTCGTGGATGAAGGGGTCGTAGCCGTAGCCCAATTTGTAAATTATAAGAGCAACGGCGAGAGAAAAAAGAGAGTGGATGGAAATAAATAAAAGCGATAATTTAGTTTTATTGCGCAGAATGAAAACGAGGAGAATTGCCGTGGTGAGAAAATAAATTATAAAAAATGATTTAGGCAAAAGCTCCCAAGGCGAACGGATAGCCAAGTCGGTTCGGTGCGCGAAAAGCAGATAAGAATTAATGGCAATCAGCGTTAGATATAGGGCTGGTAAATACAAATTTTTTAATTTCAAACTTGTCAGTCCCTGGCGGAAAATTTGAAACTTGTCAGCCGAAGACTTATCGGTCCCTGGCGGAAAACTTGCAACTTGTATTTTTTTTGCGGCCAGTAATGCGACCGGAGTTAAGATTAAAAGAGCGGAGATTACAAAATTATTTAACTCGTAAAAAAAATAAATAATCGCGCCCCCCAAGGAATTAAGGCATAAAAATAGAAGTAGCCCATAAAAAATTGACCAGCCCGGATTTTCTTTATTTAAAAATAAAACACCGGCTAAAAAGCCGTTGAGTAAAAGATAGAAACAGCCGCCAATTATCCCGACTACCGTATTTTGCCAGAAAAAAATATTAAGAATTAGAATGGCTGGAAGAATTACGCAAAAAATGGTAAGATATAATAAGGGTTTCTTCATGATTTTCGGATATTTTAAGTTAGTTTAGCATAATTCAGCTTATGTGGAAAGGACCACAAATTTATCCTCAAGATTTGGTTTTTCGCTGGTTTTTTAATCCGATAATTCCAAAATTCATTAAGCCAAACCATATTACTATGGTGAGGTTTATTTTAACGCCCTTGGTGGTTTGGCTGATAGTTAAAGAAAATTTTAGCTGGGGAATCCCGCTATATATCTTTACCGCTTTTACCGATATGTTGGATGGGTCTATGGCGCGCGTGCGCGAAGAAGTCACCGAGTGGGGGAAAATTTATGACCCCTTAGCGGATAAATTACTCATCGGTTCGCTGGTTTTTATCATTGTTTTGCGTTATCTTTCTTTTTATCTTGCATTTGCAATTATCGCTATTGAAGCGGTGCTGATAATCGGTGGGTGGTTAAAGCATAAAAGAGGATTGGTTATCCAGGCGGAGATTTGGGGGAAATTAAAAATGTTTTGCCAATTTTTCGGGATTTTGTTTCTTCTTTTTGGATTATTATTTCAAATGCAGTCGCTCTCTTCCATTTCGGCCGGCACGCTTTATCTCGCTGTGATTTTTGCCATCGTGAGCTTATTTAGCCAAGGTATTTAAATAGATTCCATGGGTGAAGCAAAAACAAACAACCATAAATATTTTTTAAGAACATTGCTGGTGTTGGGGGCCGTGTTCTTTTTTATTTATTCCTTTTTGCCGGTCGCCGGCGGTTTGATTTTTAACTCTCCCGATGAAAACGCCAATTTTATTTTTACCAAAAATTTAATTGAGCGCGGTGATTTAAAAATTTTTGAGCCGCTCAACAGAGAGGTTGGTAATATCGTCCACCCGCGAAGCACCAACGTGGCCGGGCCGTTTATCGTACCGGGAAGTTTTTTGGGTTTGATTTTGATTTATGGTTTGTTAGGCAAAATTTTTTCTTTGGAGGTGGTGACGTATTTTACTCCACTCGCGGCCGTAGCCGGCGTTTTATTTTTTTACGGCCTGACACGCAAAGTTTTCAACTCTACCATTGCTTTTATTTCCTCACTGCTTCTTTTTATCCATCCGGCGTGGTGGTATTGGAGTTCACGGACAATGATGCCGAATGTGTTATTTATTTCTTTGCTTCTGGGCGGATTTTATTTGATGTCTAGAATCAAAAAGGATTCCAAATGGTCTTTGTATTTTTTCGCTGGGATTTTTTTGGGTCTCGCGCTGTCCGTGAGATTATCCGAATTCTGGTGGTTGATTATTGCGCCCGCCATGCTTATTTTTATTTATCGGCGGGAAATGAAATGGCCCTATGTTGTTTTAGGGTTTGGCGGGCTGCTTTTATCCCTTGTACCGGTTTTTTATTACCAATATCTTACTTATGGCAACGCCTTGCTGACGGGATACTCTCAACTCGGCAGCGACGTTGCTTCCAATTTAACCCAAGGCAGCGGGTCGTGGTTGGATATTATTTTTCGTTTTGGAATTCATCCGCGGCTGATGGTTAAAAATTGCTGGAATTACCTTATTTTAATTTTTTGGTGGTTTACTCCGTTGTTTTTGGCCGGGCTCGGTTTTTTTATCTATCGTTATCGCGATTGGCAGAAGAAACAGAAAGTTTTTTTCTGGCTTTGGTTTTTTATTTCCGCTTGGCTTGTAGTTTATTATGGGAGTTGGTTTTTTTACGATAACCCGACCCCCGGCACTGTGACCATTGGAACTTCTTACGTCCGTTATTGGCTGCCGATTTATCTTGGCCTTTTGCCCTTCGTGTCATTATTAATAATCAAAGCCGGCGGATTGGTAAAAAATAAAGCCAGCCGGATTTTAATAGTAGTAATTTTTATTTTAGCCCTGGCTTATCCTTCGGCACGTCTTGTTTTATGGCAAACAGAAGAGAGTGTTTTCCAGGTGCGCCACACTTTAGAGATTTACGGGCAGGTCAAAGAAAAAATTATTGAAAATACAGAAGAAGATTCGGTAATTGTGGCCAGCTATATGGATAAAATTCTATTTCCCGAAAGGCGGGTAGTCCAAAATATCGCCGACGATTATACGGAAGAAAATTTATCGGCTCTTTTAGATAAAGCGCCGGTGTATGTTTATAGTTTATTTTCAGAAAAAGATGTAAATTTTCTAAACGATAAAAAATTAAGCCGTTTTAATCTGGTTTTATCGGCTTATCAAGATTTGCCCAATGGGGCGAAATTAATGAAATTGATGAAAAAATAAAATGGATAAGACGAGAAAAAATATCAGAATAATGTTGACTCTCGTAGCGGTTTTGATTTTGGGGTTTCTCGCGGAGCGTAATCTTTTAATTTTTGCTCCGCTCCAAGCGGAATTTGATTTTTCCCGCCCGAGCGGGTGGATTTCTTTTTTAAAACCGCGGGGGAGGGTCTCGGAAATCAAAGAAGAGGCGGGGAAATTTTATCAATCCATTGTAGGGGAGCCAATTTATATTGAATCAAACATTCCTTTGAGTTTTTTTAAAAAGGCCGAGATAGTTTTAAATTATAAAAATCCCGAGCAAGATATTTTGGAACTCGGTCTGGTGACTAAAAACGGTTATGATTTGCGACCGCTTCAGAATAAGGTATTGGACGATTTATCCTGGCCGAAAATTTGCGCTGACGGGGTTTGCCTTTGGCAGAAAGAAAAAAAATACGAGAGCATCGGGGATTTTATGGAGAATCAGCCAGCGGCGGAGAAAATCGGCGTTTATTATTATGAGCTGGGGCGTCCCTATCGTTTGCCGGATTATAAACCAAGCGAACGATATCAAAGTTTTAATTATTCCCTGCGCGGTGCTCACCAATTTTACACCTACATAAAAGACGAGGATTTGGATTTTATGTTTACTTTTGAGGATATGAACCGTTCGGTTGGCGCTGACGAAGTAGAAGTTAACCTTTATAATGAGGAAAATAATTTAGTAAAAAATTGGATAATGACTGATGATGGCAATTCGGAGGCCAACGAGGTCGTGGTTACCCCCCGCCAGCTTAAATTGAACATCGGCGATTTATCCGAGGGGGTTTATCGGCTGGAAATCTCCGCCAGCGACGATATTTTTTTAAGAGACATTCAGACCAGACAAAAATATCTGTCTTTTATCGGGGAAATATATCTCGGCGATAATATAAATTCTACCGTCACTTCTCAAAAAGATGCGACGCTATTCGGCAATAGCAGGGAAGTGGCGGCCGTTACTACTCACGATGAAGGCCGTCAAACTTTGAGTTTCACCGGAGAAAATTTGTTCATAGAAAAAACACATATTCAGTATTATTATAAAAATTCGGCCGGAAATTTTTCGGTCAGAGTTCCCGTAAGTGATATTTTGCTTCAAGGTGATGGCCTATGGTCTTTTAGCGAGAAAAATTTTTTTGACCCGCGGCAACGGCGGGTGGCGGACAGCCGGGATTTAGAAGGATTAAATTTTGTCATCGCCAGATACCAACCGCTGGCGTCTAACAGTGAATGGCAGACGCGAGGAGCCAGTTTTAATCTTTATAACGCCCGAAAAGAAAAAGGAAAAGTAAGGTTTATTATTTCCGCGCCGGGGCTTACCGCCGATAAGAAGCCGATTGACGTTCGAGGGATAATAATTAGAATAAACAGGGGTGAATTTTCTCGGGAGAATTTTACCAAATTTCTAAATAAATTTTTCTATGAATAGGGGATTTGTCAAAATATTTTTTGAAGAATTATTTTATGCTTCTTTTATTTTGTGGGCGGCTTTGATGATTTTAGAATTTTTTATCAAGGGTTTTGTTGTTAATTTTTTCAATCCCCATTTTGTCTTGATTATCTCGGCGGCCAGTGCTATTATTACCCTGATAATTAAAGAAGATTTTTAATTATGATAGACAGGGTGATTATAAAAAATTTAAAAATATTCAAAGATGAGCGAGGCTGGGTGGCGGAGCTTTATCGCCATGATGAAATGGATTTTGTTCCGGCGATGGCCTATGCTTCGTTTTCTGAAAATGGCGCGGTGCGCGGGCCGCATGAACACAAAAAGCAGTCGGATTATTTTTGTTTTTTCGGTCCAGGTGATTTTATGATGTATCTTTGGGACGAGAGAAAAGATTCTTCTACTTATGGCGAAAAAATGGAAATGCGGGTGGGGGAGAGCAATCCGCTGGCGGTTCTTGTTCCGCCGGGGGTTGTTCATGGATATAAATGCGTTTCGGAATCGGGAGCCTGGTACGTTAATTTGCCGGATGCTTTGTATGCCGGTAAGAATAAAAAAGAAGCAGTGGATGAAATAAGGCATGAAAAAGACGGTGCAAATTCCAAGTTTAAAATAAATTAATTTTTGACTTTATGAACGATTGTATCTTTTGCAATATTATCAAAGGCGAAATTCCTTCGGCTAAAGTTTACGAAGACGACGAAATTTTCGCTTTCCTGGATATTAATCCCGTTAATCCCGGGCACACCTTGGTTATTCCCAAAGAGCATTATGACGATTTTTCCCTGACGCCCAACGAGCTTTTATCAAAAATGATGCCGGTAATTGATAAAATTTCCAAGGCGATTATGAACGGACTGGGCGCGCAGGGGTTTAATTTGGAGTTAAATAACGGCCGGGTAGCTGGTCAGATTGTCCCGCACGCGCATTTTCATATCGTCCCCCGTTTTCCCGACGACGGCCTTCATCTCTGGCCCGGTAAACCCTATGCTGAAGGCGAAATGCAAAAAACGGCGGAAAAAATTAAAAACAATTTAGAGTAAATTTATGGAAGAAGTTTTTATTCCGGAAAATAAATATAAAATCACCGCGTACAAAAAAAGCGCCGGACCCGGCGGGCAAAACGTCAATAAAGTGAGCACGGCCGTGGAATTGCGCTGCGATATTGACGAATTAGATTTGACAGAGGAAGAGAAGAATAGAATCAAAGAGCAATACCCCAGCCGGATAGTCAGAGAAGATTTTAAAGAAGGCGCGCGGCAGGAAGTACATTCCATTATGATTGTGAGAGCAAGCGAAGAAAGGTCGCAAAAGGCGAATAAGGAAAGAGCGGTGGAAAAATTTCTAAAATTCATCACTGAAGCTATTGTCCCGGAAAAAGAGCGTTTGGAAACCAAGCCGACGCGGTCTTCAAAAGAAAAGCGCCTCCAAGAAAAGAAAATACAGAGCGAAAAGAAAAAAGAAAGAACCTTTGATTGGCGGAAATTTAAATAATTATTTTTTATGAAAATACTCGTTACCGGAGGAGCGGGGTTTATTGGCTCCAATTTTATCCACCACATTTTCAAGAACCATCCTGATTATAAGATTATCAATCTGGATAAATTGACGTATGCCGGGAATTTGGAAAATTTAACGGCAGTTGAAAAAAATCCTAATTATGAATTTGTTAAGGGCGATATTGGAGACGCCGATTTAGTAAATGAACTAGTTAAGGATTGCGATGCCATTGTCCACTTTGCCGCCGAGTCGCACGTGGACCGTTCAATTATTGATTCGGGAGAGTTTGTAAAAACCAATGTATTGGGCACACAGGTTTTACTGGAAGCAGCGAGGATTAATAGCAGAAAAAGATTTCATCATATTTCCACCGATGAGGTTTTTGGCAGTTTAGAGCTTGATTCGCCTAAAAAATTTAATGAAAAAACGCCCTATGACCCGCGCAGCCCTTATTCGGCAAGCAAAGCGGCGGCGGACCATTTGGTCAGGTCATATTTTCACACGCACGCTTTGCCCATTACCATCTCCCATTGTTCAAATAGTTATGGTCCTTATCAATTCCCGGAAAAAGTTATTCCTTTGTTCGTCACCAATTTAATTGAGGGCAAAAAAGTTCCAGTTTATGGCGATGGGCTTAATGTCCGCGATTGGATTTACGTAGATGACCATAATCGTGGAGTGGATTTGATTTTACATCAAGGGAAAATTGGCGAGACCTACTGTCTGGGGGGGGATAGCGAAAAATCCGGTATAGAAATTACCAAGAAAATTTTAGAATTAATGGGCTATGGCGAAGAAATGATTGAGTATGTTAAAGACCGTCCGGGCCACGACCGCCGCTACGCCGTTGATTTTTCCAAAATTAAAAACGAACTGGGCTGGGAGCCGCGGGTAGATTTTGAAACCGGACTTAAAGAAACGGTAGAATGGTATAAAACCCATGAATCATGGTGGGGGAATATCAAATCCGGCGAGTATCAGAATTATTATAAAAAACAATACGGAGGATAAAATGCAAGCCATAGTTTTGGCGGCGGGACGGGGAGAGAGATTGCGTCCACTTACAGAAAAAATTCCCAAACCGCTTTTGCCGGTTAACGGTCAGCCGCTTATTTATTACTCGCTGAAACTTTTAAAAAACGCCAGCATTACCGACGTTATTATCAATTTATATTACTTAGGTGATTTGATAAAAAGGGAGCTGGGCGATGGCTCACAATTAGGAATGTGTATCGTTTATTCCAAAGAAGAGGAAATTTTAGACACCGGCGGCGGGATAAAACAAGCGGCAGAAATCGGTAAAATCAAAGATACTTTTGTGGTAATAAATAGCGATATTTTAGCTGATATTGATTTGCGCCGAGTCGTTGATTTCCACCGGCAGAAAAAAGCGCTGGCAACCATGGTATTGCGAAAAAATGATTCAGATAAACAGTATCCAAAAATTTTAGTCGATAAAGAAAGCAGAGTCCGCGACATCAAAGAAATATCCGGTTACACGGACGAGGCGGAAGAATATATGTTCACGGGAATCCATGTTTTAGAGCCGCAAGTTTTGGATTATCTGAAAAAAGAGCCGGCATCTGTAATTGACACTGCCTATTTTGGAATGTTGCGCGAAGGAAGGCCGATTTACGGTTTCATCCACGACGGCTTTTGGGCGGATTTGGGTACGCCGGAAGATTATGAGAGAGTGAAAGAGACGGTAGAGACAGGAAAGATTAATTTTAAATATTTTTAAGTTAATATTCTCCCCCTGCCCGAGGGGGAGTCAGAGGGGGTGGGAGTTGAAATATCTAATCACCCCAACCCCTCCCTGCCTGCCGGTAGGCAAGCTTATCTAAGGAGGGGAGTAATGAATAATTATTTATGAAAATCCCGGAGCAATATAAATCCTTAGAATACGTCCACGATATTGAATGGCGGGATATTTTTGCGGTGTGGCGTGTTTACGAAGCTTATCAGAAAGGCTGGGAGAAGCATTGGAGAGAAAGAGGATTTAACTCTTGGGATGAGTGGAGAGCCAATTATGTTGCCCCGTTGAAACCGCAGGAGAAAAAATGGAAAATATACCGCATAAATGACATCGCGGAGGTGGAAAAATTTTACGGAACGCCGACACGCAGTTGGATTGCCAAATGTTATGGCGGAATTATTACTAAACGATTGTCAGATATAATAAATCATCCATTAATTGCCGCTAATAATAAAATAAAAGACATTATTAATAATTTTCCTTTTCAAACAATGTTAACGGGCGTTATCCATAATGGAGAAATAGTTTTAATTGAAGGAATACATCGGGCAGGCGCTTTGGCGTTAATGGCAAGAGAGGGTAAAAGAAGTGGAGGTGAAGTTGTGATTGCTTTAGCTGAACATGATAGCGAACTTTTGCCGTTGGGCAAGGGAGATAGTTGAGTTTAAATATCTATAATAATTTGTAATAATCTGTCATTGCGAGCGAATCCGAACTTGTTGAAGATGAGCGAAGCAATCTACACGTATTAGAGATTGCTTCCCCCTCGACGACTCGACTGAGCTCGCCGAAGTCAAGCTCGGGGTCGCAATGACAAAATACTATGAAAATACTAATCATCGGCGCGAAAGGAATGCTGGGGCAGTACTTGGCGGAAGTTTTTTCCGGCGAGGAACTTTTTTTATGGGATAGAGAAGAAATTGATATCACCGATGAAAAGCAAGCGCGAGAAAAGATTACAAAATTAACACCTGATTTAATTATTAACGCCGCGGCTTATAATGCCGTTGATAAATGCGAGGAAGAAGAAGGATTTGCCATTGCTAAAAAAGTAAATGGCGAGGCGCCGGGATATTTGGCAAAAATAGCCAAAGAAGTTGGTTCTGTTTTCGTCCATTATAGCAGTGATTACGTTTTTGACGGCAGTAAGGAGGAGGGATATAAGGAAAATGACGAACCGAGTCCGGTTAATAAATATGGTGAGAGCAAATTGATGGGCGAACGGGAGGTTCAAAAATATGGTGATAGATACTATATTTTGCGTACTTGTAAATTATTCGGCAATCCCGCTTCCAGCGCCGAGGCCAAGAAAAGTTTTGTTGATTTAATGTTGCAATTGGCAGGGGAGCGTGATAAGCTGGAAGTCGTTGACGAGGAATATGCCAGTCCCACTTATGCTTTAGATTTAGCGAAGAGGACGAAAGAAATAGTTGATGGTGGTTATCCGTGGGGTATTTATCACGCGACAAACGACGATGCCTGCACGTGGTACGAATTTGCCAAAGAGATTTTTAAAATAAAAAATATAGATATAAAAGTTGAACCGGTCAATTCCGATAAATTTCCCCGCCTCGCCCGCCGTCCCAAATTTTCTGTTTTGTTAAACACCAAATTGCCGGAGATGAGGAGTTGGAGGGAGGCATTGAGGGAGTATTTAAAACAATAATGTCATTGCGAGGAGTCCCTAGAATTCGGGACGACGAAGCAATCTACGCGTATTATAGAGATTGCTTCCCCCTCGACGGCTCGACTGAGCTCGCCGAAGTCAATCTCGGGGTCGCAAAGACAAAATAGATAAGGAGGTGGCAAGAAGCGTTGGGGGAGTATTTGGAATAAATAAAATTTATTAGTAGAAGAATTTTTTAAGATAAAATTGTAAAGAATAGGCCATTGATTTATAAATATATAAAATATTAAATGTATGGAGCAATATAATAGAATGAAAGAAATCGAGTCAAATAATTCAAGAGAGATCGCAGAAAAATATTTAGCAAGAACGGACATAAAACATACAGAACAGGCAAGAGAATATTTAAACCGATTAAAGGTATTGTTTTGGATAGCATTTGTTGGTAGTATCGTTTTACGTGGTTTAAGCGAATCCGAAAGCGAATTAGTCGTTATATTTTTTATTCTCTATATAGGGTTTTTGGTATATTTTATCTATTTTTGCACAAAGGTATTAAAAGCGGAAAAATTATCGAAAGCGAACGCTTTGTGGTGTATGGTTTTTGCTCCACTTAGTTGGTTATGGTTTTATCCGTTGATAACAGACCCTCTTAAAATAATTTTAGGAGAAAAACAACCGCCAATCCGTTTAAGCGATGCAGAAAGGAAACAAAGGGCGACTGAAACTAATAAAAAAATTTTACGGCTTTGGATATCCGCTGGAGTGGTTGTGTTAATTTTTGTAGTTATTTTGGCGATTATTCTCCATTAGATTTAAATAAAAATTCAAAGAGTAAAATAATTTTATATCCTATGAAAGGCATCATACTCGCAGGAGGCGAGGGGACGCGGTTGCGGCCGTTAACTTATGTCACTAATAAGCACTTATTGCCGGTTTATGATAAGCCCATGATTTATTATCCGATTGAAACTTTGGTTAGCGCCGGAATCAAAGATATTATGATTGTCTCGGGCAAAGGACACGCGGGGCACTTTTTAGAATTACTCCGTTCCGGCGAGGAATTCGGCGCGAGGTTCTCCTATGGCGTGCAGGAAAAGCCGGGCGGCATCGCCCAGGCGCTCGGGTTGTGCGATGATTTTGCCGATAACGATAAAATCGTGGTAATGCTGGGCGATAATATCTTAGAGGATAATATCAAGGAAGCAGTGGACGATTTTGCCAGACGAGAGAAGGGCGCCAAGATATTTTTGAAAGAAGTGGAGAATCCAAAATCGTTTGGCGTAGCGGAAGTAAACGGAGACAAAATTGTCAGTATAGTGGAAAAGCCGGCCGAGCCCAAGAGCAATTTGGCGGTCATCGGACTATATATGTATGACAATCAGGTTTGGGAAGTGATTAAAACCCTCAAGCCCTCGGGCCGGGGGGAATTGGAAATTACAGACGTCAATAATTTTTACGTCAAGCAGGGGACCATGACCTTTTCCAAACTTACGGGCTGGTGGGGAGATGGCGGTGAAAGTTTTGACAGTTTGCTCAAAGCCGCGGAGCTGGCGGCCGAAAGAGAAAAAAATAAAAAATAGATAATTAAAAAATCCCCCTCTATAATGAGGGGGATTTTAGTAATAAATTTATTGGATAACCAATTCATATAAACCGCCGCCCTTATCTTTGTCGGAACTTAGATAAACCGTTTCCCCGTTTTCAGTCAAGAGAAAATTATTGGCGCGTATTTCATCCGCCAGATTATAAAAATTGCGTTTATCCCTGCCGTCAAGTTCAATAATTTTAAGAGCATCGCCAAGAAGAAACGTGATATAATCCAAAGCCGGAACCCAGCGGGCTTTTTTTATTTCTTGGCTGTAGCGGGAAATAAGCTCGTTTTTATCTTCTTTGTGCTCGTAAAACCATAATTCAAAATTTTTGTAATACAAAAATCTTTCCTGCGTTTTTTCCCATTCGCCGCCCAGCGCTTTTTCTTGAAGCAAAACTTCCGAAGTAGTTTTATCTATGAGCAGCACTTCTTTATTTTTATCGTCGTATAGAGAAAAGATATTTTTGGGTCCGGGAGCGATAAATTTATAGGGATTGGCAGTCAGGCGTAGGATAATTTGTTCTCCGCTCCAGACATTTTTTTTGAGAAGCAATGTCTCTGTGTCGGTGAGCAAAGTATAATAAAAATCGTCATTTTCTCTCCATAAATCAACAATTTCACCTTCGTTTTCTGAAGTTATAAATTGGGCGACAGTATTGTTAGGCAGGTCAATTTCGTAGATTATATTCTTACTGATAGCGTAAAGGGAATTACTGCCGTTTTTGACCCAAAAAACAGCATTAAATTTTTGCTTGGCGATATTCTCTACGAGGATAATTTCAGCCGGATTTTCGGCATTAATAACAAAATGAGAATTTCCGCCAGCCGCCGCTGGTGCGGCGAGCAGAATTTTTTTGCTGTCAGAGGACCATTTGACAAGTTCTTCATAATTTAAATTTTCCAGCGAGTTTTTATTTATCCGATATAATAATTCCTTGGATTTTTTTTCTTTATCCCAAAGCCAAAGTCCCGATATTTCTCTTTTGATGCCGGAGTAGATTAAATATTTTTGATTGGGAGAAATATTTATCAACTCACTCGGCTCATCTATTTCTTCCCGCGGCTGATTCTGCCGAAAAAGATTGATATGCTCGGCAAAGGTGGTTTCTTGACTCCGGACGGTCAGATTTTTTTCCCAAGAATAAAAACCGTCTTTACTCACTGTCAGGCGATAATTATTGGGCAGGAGATTGTTTAGCCGTACTTCGTTATTAAAAAATATGCCAGTTTCTTTGATTAATTCTCCGCCAAGATATATTTTAGTTTTTGGGGTTTTAACTATTAAATAAATTCCGCCAGTTTGAAGAAGTTTGCCCCGTTTCCAGTCGTAGCGATACCCCGCGGCGTAAAGGACAACAAATGGCGCGACAATAATGAAAACCGCTATGAAAATTGAATAAATTATTCGACGAGTTTTTAAATCCATAATAAAAATCGTTTAAAGTTTGAGGGGTTTACTATTTTATCCGGCTGGGTTAAGATGTGTATAAGTATGTCTAAATTTATTATTGAGGGAGGTTATCACCTTTCCGGCACAATTAAAGCGGGGGGGATGAAAAACGCGGCTACACCCATCATCGCCGCCACCCTGCTAACGGCCGAGGAGTGCGTTTTGCAAAATGTTCCCCGCATTGTTGACGTAGAAAAAATGTTGGAGATTCTCCGCAGTTTGGGCGGTCGCGCGGAATGGACCGGCGCTAACGAACTCACCATCTGCAACAAGGGGGTTGATTTGAACGATTTGGATAAGCAGACCGTGAAAAGCATGCGTTCTTCCATTTTGCTTTTGGGCCCGCTTTTGGCGAGATTCGGGGAAGTCGCTATTCCCGAACCGGGCGGTTGTATTATCGGCAACAGGCCGATTGACGCTCATCTGTATGTCTTGGAAAAGCTGGGAGCTAAAGTGGAGAGGGAGGACGGATTGTATAATTTTTCCGGCAAGCTAAAGGGCGCTATTATTATTTTACCAGAATTTTCAGTTACCGCAACTGAAAACGCGATGATGGCTGCCGTTTTTGCCGCAGGGATAACTACTATTAAAATCGCCGCCGTAGAGCCGCACGTTGAGGATTTAGCCGATTTTTTGAATGCTTTGGGAGCTAAAATAAAATTTGCCGGCAATCATGTTATTGAAATTGAGGGCGTAGAAAAATTAAAAGGCGCGAAGCATAAAATTATTCCTGACCAGATAGAGATAGGGACTTTTGCCGTGGCGGCGGCGGCGACCAAGAGCGAAGTCGTTATTGAAGATATTATTCCCGAGCATCTGGATTTGATTTTATTGAAATTACAGAGCGCGGGAGTAAAAACAGAGTTAGGCAAAAATTTTCTCAAAATTATTCCTTCGCATAATTTAAAATCTTTCCGATTGCAGGCGCTGCCTTACCCGGGTTTTCCGACGGACTTGCAGGCGCCTTTTGGAGTTTTGGCGACGCAGTGCGCCGGAACTTCGCTCATCCACGACCCGATGTATGAGGGGCGAATGAGTTATGTGGGCGAACTTGTTAAAATGGGAGCCAACGCCATTGTGGCTGACCCGCATCGCGTCATTATTACCGGCCCCACGCCTTTATACGGCCAGGAAATAAAAAGTTTTGATTTGCGCGCCGGCGTCACTATGATTATCGCCGGTCTTATCGCTCGCGGACAGACGATTATCAATGAAGCGGAAATAGTTGACAGGGGTTACGAAAAAATAGAAGAGCGATTAGGAAATTTGGGAGCGAAAATAAAAAGAATTTAATTTTAGAATATGCAATTTCAATATCAGCCCAGTCGGTCGCCGAAAAAGGGGTGGTGGTGCGGAGTTTCCATTTACGTGGTGGTGACTTTAGTTTTGTTTAGTTTTGTCGCCGGTCTCTTGGTTAATGAATATCGCTGGAAAATAGAAACGCAGAAAGGCGCTGATATTGCCGGCGGGGCGGTGGTAAATGTTGAAAAAAATAAAACGCCGGAATTTTTATCTAAAGACGTGGATTTTAATTTATTCTGGCAATTATGGGAGGCGATAAAAATAAGGTATATAAATAAAGATATTCTTGACACCAAATTATTTTATGGCGCTTTGGCCGGAATGGTGGCATCTTTGGGCGATCCGCATTCGGTATTTTTTGACCCGGAAACGACCGAAAAATTCACCAAAGAACTTTCCGGAAGTTTTGAGGGTATCGGCGCGGAAATCGGGATAAAAAATAATCATCTCACGGTTATCGCTCCCTTGCCCGATACTCCGGCGGACAAGGCGGGCATTCGAACTGGCGATGTAATTTTAGCAATTGATAATATGGATGCCTCCGGTATTTCTTTGGATTATGCCATCTCAATTATTCGCGGGAAATCCGGTACCAATGTCATCCTGAAGATAACCCGCGAGGAATTTACCGAACCGAAGGATTTTACTATTACTCGCGGAGTGATTAATATTGTGAGTGTTAAATATGAGATGAAAGATTATCACGGCAAGAAGATCGCTTATATAGAAATTAATCAATTTATTGAAGACACGGTGGAACGTTTTGACAAAGCGGTTAGATGGGCGCTGGAAGAAAATCCCGATGGTTTAATTATCGATTTGCGGGGCAACCCCGGGGGATTTTTGGACGGCGCCGTGAGAGTCGCTTCGGAGTGGGTAGACGGCGAATTGGTAGTGACGGAGAAATTCGGCGATGGGAGCATTAAAGAGTACAAATCTCCTTCGAGGGCGCGTCTTAAGGATTATAAGACAATGGTGTTAATTAATGAGGGCAGCGCTTCCGGTTCTGAAATTGTCGCCGGTGCTTTACAGGATTATGGCTTAGCCACGCTGATTGGCAAAAAAACCTTCGGCAAGGGGTCGGTGCAGGAAATGGAAACTTTTACAGATGGTTCAGCGGTCAAATTGACCGTGGCTAAATGGCTTACTCCCAAGGGGAGAGAAATCGACCAGCTGGGAATTGACCCGGATATAGAAATTGATTTGACTAAAGACGATTTCAATAATGATAATGACCCACAACTTGATAAAGCCCTTGAAATTTTAGCCCCTTAGAGCGTTAAACAAAAGATAGGTTCCGTGTTATTATAAGATAATGTTTTGCCAATATGAAAATTATCTTGCTTAAAGACGTTTCCAAGTTAGGTAAGGAGGGGGAAGTAAAAGAAGTGGCGGAGGGTTATGGCAGGAATTTTTTGCTTCCTAATAATCTAGCGGTTTTGGCTGATGCTAAGGCGCTGGCCGTGGCCGAGATAAAAATGAAAGCGAAAAATAGGCGCGAGCAAGGAGAAAAAGACAGATTCGTGGCTATAAAAAATAAAATTGCCAACCGCGAGGTGAAAGTGGAGGGGAAAATCAGCCAGGGCGGAAAACTTTTTGCCGCCGTAAAACCGTCAGAAATATCCAGCGCGCTCAAGCAACAATTGGGGGCAGAGGTAGGGCCGGATTTTATTATAATCAAAAAGCCAATCAAAGAGGCAGGAGAGCATAGTGTAGAAATAAAGTTTACCCCGGAGATATTTTTTAATATTAAAATAAGAATAACAGGTACTAAATAATTATGTCACGCTTTATTTTTGTCGTTGGCGGGGTGATGTCTTCCGTTGGCAAGGGAGCGGCTTCGGCTTCCATTGGAAAATTATTACAAAGCAAGGGTTATAAAGTGACGGCCATAAAAATCGACCCCTATATCAATGTTGATGCCGGCACCATGAATCCCGTGGAACACGGGGAGGTTTTTGTGACTGAAGACGGCGATGAAACCGACCAGGACCTTGGAAATTATGAGAGATTTCTGGACGTGAATATTTTATCCGATAATTATATGACCACCGGCCGTGTTTATCAGACGGTAATTGGGCGAGAGCGTAATTTGGAATATGGCGGCAGATGCGTGGAGGTTGTTCCTCATGTTCCCGAAGAGGTCATCAGAAGAATCAAGCGGGTGGAGAAGAAAGGCAAAGCGGACTTTATTATTATAGAAATAGGCGGAACGGTCGGCGAATACCAGAACGTTTTATTTCTGGAAGCGGTGAGAATGATGAGGTCGCAGTATCCCGACAAAGTTTTAGTCGTGATGGTGAGTTATTTGCCTATCCCGAGCAAAGTAGGGGAGATGAAAACTAAACCTACACAGACCGCGGTGCGTTCTTTAAACGCGGTGGGTATCCAGCCGGATATCCTGCTCGGGCGGTCGGAAAGGCCGTTGGATACGCCGCGCAAGCGCAAACTTTCCATTTTCTGCAACGTCAGCCAGGAGGACGTAATTTCCGCGCCGGACGTAGATTCTATTTATGAAATACCTCTTCTTTTTCAGAAAGAAAAACTAGGGGAGAGGATTTTACAGAAATTCGGGCTAAGAGATAAAAAGAAAGATTTGGCCGAGTGGAAGAAATTGGTGTTTAAGTTTAAAAAACTCAACAAATCCAATCGGGCGGTTAAAATCGGAATAGTCGGAAAATATTTTAGCACGGGTAAATTTGTTTTGTCCGATTCTTATATTTCAGTTATTGAGGCCGTTAAACACGCCTCCTGGTTCCACGGGAAAAAACCAGAGCTTTTTTGGCTTAATTCCGAAGAATACGAGAAAGACGCGCAGAAATTAAAAGAGTTGAAAGAGCTGGACGGGATAATTATCCCCGGAGGTTTTGGTTCGCGCGGAGTAGAGGGAAAAATAAAAGCCGTGGAGTACGCGAGAAAAAATAGAATTCCGTATCTCGGACTTTGTTACGGAATGCATATGGCCGTGATTGAATTCGCGCGCCACGTTTGTAAATTAAGAAACGCTAACACCGCCGAGATAAATCCTTCCACTAAAAATCCGGTGATTCATATTATGCCCGACCAGGCGGAAAAAATTAAAGATAAAAGATATGGGGGGACCATGCGCCTGGGAGCTTATCCCTGCTTTTTAGCCCCGGGGTCTATCAGCCGCGAGGCCTATGATAAAAGGCAAATTTTTGAACGCCATCGCCATCGCTACGAGTTTAATAATGATTATCGGGGTTTATTCCAAAAGAAAGGACTGGTTTTGGCCGGCACTTCTCCGGATAATAAGCTGGTAGAAATTGTAGAACTTTCCAAAAAAGACCATCCCTTTTTTGTCGGCGTTCAATTCCATCCGGAATTTAAATCCCGCCCGCTAAGGCCGCATCCCTTATTCAGAGAATTTATCAAAGCGGCCATCAAAAAGAAAAAATAGCTAAATAAAAAAACCGTCCCGAGTAATCGGAACGATTTTTTATTTAAGATATTATTTTTTTACCGGCAAAACGTGGATGAATTTGCGCAAGCTCAAATTCCCGTCAAAACGATGAACCTGTTTGCGGGTAAATTTAACAAATCCGGAGATAGCGGCATACAAAGTGTCGTCTCCGCCTTTTTTGACATTCTGCCCGGGATGGATTTTAGTGCCGCGTTGTCTGACTAAAATACTTCCGGCTTTGGCATGCTGGCCTTCGTACAATTTGACGCCTAACCTTTTAGCTACTGAATCGCGGCCTAACGCTGTACTGCCGCCCGCTTTCTTATGTGACATATTGTTGGTTAATTTAAAATAAATTAAGTATCAGTGTTTTTAGTATAACAAAACTCTAAAAAACTGTCAATATTATAAGGAAAATCGCGGTTAGGTTTGACTTTTTGTTGTTTTCCCGTTATTATTTAATAATAATATGGATACAAAAGTAAAAATTCTAGAAGCCCTTAATGTCCTCCGCCCGACTTTGGAAGCTGACGGAGGCGATATTGAATTTGTCAGTTTTGATAAAAAAACCGGCGTTGTTAAGGTTAAATTAATCGGCGCCTGCCAAGGTTGTCCTTTGGCCACCGTTACTCTGAAGAACCACGTAGAAAAATATCTTAAAAAAGAAGTGCCGGAAGTTAAAGAAGTAATTCAAGTATAATTTTATGTTTTTAGCAAAATTATTTGATAGTAAATTCATCGTCTCTTTTTCTTTTTTTATAAGAGACAGAATAATCTGGGTAGCGACATCACTGGGGATAGTTTTCAATATCTTTTTTTGGGCGTGGCTCTATTTTAAAATGCCCCGCGGCGGGGAAAGCGTTCCCTTGCATTATAATATTTATTTTGGCATTGACCGCATCGGACGGTGGTACGAAATTTTTCTTTTCCCCCTGACCGCATTTTTTATTTTGCTGGTTAATTTTTTTCTCGCTTATTTTATCTATAAAAAAGAGAAATTTTTAAGCCATTCGTTGGTTATTGTTTCTTGCTTGGTTGGATTGATAATTTTAGGGGCGGGACTGCTTATCCTTTCCATTCAATAATTTAATTAATTTAACATGACAGCTTATTTTCCTGTTATAAAAATTTTTATCTTAACCACCCTGTCTTTTATTGTCACCATACTTTGGACTCCGGCCCTGACTCACTTTTTATATAAATATAAATTGGGGAAAAAAATCCGCGATGAGAAATCTGCTCCGATTTTTTCCAAAATGCATCGGGGGAAATCGGGAACGCCCACCATGGGCGGGCTCTTGATTTGGATAACCACTCTTGTTTTAGCTTTAGTTTTTTTCTATTTATCTTCTTATTTTGATAGTGAAATTTTAAAACAGCTTAATTTTCTCACTCGTCCCCAGACCCTTTTGCCGCTCGGCGCGCTGGTGGCTTCAGCGCTGGTCGGTTTTATTGATGATTGGCTTAATGTCCGGGGCATTGGCCCGAATGGCGGAGGGTTAAGGATGCGCCATCGTTTGATTATTTATACCGCCATTGCCATGGTCGCCACCTGGTGGTTTTATTTTAAATTGGATTGGGATGTGGTGCGAGTTCCTTTTCTCGGAGTTTTCAGCATAGGCCTTTGGGCCATACCGCTTTATATTTTTGTAGTGGTAGCTACTTCTTTTTCAGTTAATGAAGCCGATGGGCTGGACGGTTTGGCCGGAGGGACGTTGCTGGCTTCTTTCGCGGCTTTTGGGGCTATTGCCTTTACGCAGGGAAAGTATGATTTAACGGCTTTTTGCGGGGTGATTATCGGCGCCCTGCTCGCTTTTCTGTGGTTTAACATTAATCCAGCCAGGTTTTTTATGGGTGATACGGGCGCGATGTCTTTGGGTGTCACCTTGGGCATTCTCGCCATTTTAACTAATTCCATTTTGCTTTTGCCGGTCATTGGTTTTATTTTTGCCCTGGAATCCCTTTCCGTGATTGTTCAGATTTTATCTAAAAAAATCAGGCATAAAAAGATATTTCTTTCCACGCCGCTCCACCATCATTTTGAAGCTATCGGCTGGCCGGAACCCAAAATCGTGATGCGTACCTGGATTATTGCCGGCGTGACGGCGGTAATGGGGTTGATTATTGCCTTGATAGATAAAGGAATCACCTAACATATAACATGGAACACGAGGATAAGAAACCGCTTTTGGCAGTTTTTATTTACGTATTTTTATGTTACGCGTGTGGTGACCCAATATAAACCGTATGGGCTATTGACATTTTTTAAACTTATGGGATAATAGAACATCCCGAAGAATGGGAAACCGTGTCTGTCCGGAAGACAGGAGTAAATCAAATTGCCTAAAGGTGAATGGTCGCATCGACTCCAAGGGAGTTGCCGCGGCTTGTGCCAATGGGCGAGGAGGAGAAGATGGATTCTATTACAACAGGACAGATCAGACAGCTTATTGAGCGTGCGGCTGCAGGCCAGATTTTTTCTGAGGATCTTAACGCGTTCCTCGAGGACCCTACGCGTTGGCGCGAGACACCATTCGGTCTCGTCGTCCCCAGGGACAACCTTCGGGTTTGGATGCAGGACGTTTACAATGAAATAGAAATCTCTTGTAAGGTTCCGCTGGTGCCTAAACTCACCCCGCAGCAGATGAAGTCACTGGTCAAGTTCGGTTTCCGATCTTTCTTTATCCCAGCAGTCAGTGAGGATGAATACCCCTCGGATTTTATAAAACCCGAATGGGGAAACCGTGGCCTCGACGCAGATGATACTGAGCGCAAGCCGCTCTTGGGACGATGGGTGGCAATTGAAACCATCGATCGAGATGATTACTCAAATGATCTCCTTAGAGTAAAGCTTAAGCTCAAAAGCCGTTTCTCTGTGGAATATGATAGTGATTTTTATAATGACACTGGTCTTCTCGCCAGGGCCGCCAAAATCACTGGCTTTCCGAAAAATCATGTATGCTTGCCAACGGTCGAAGAGTGGAATTTTCTTGGCAATATGTTTAACTGGTTACGAGAGAACCATCGGGAGCAGTTGCCTGACCTGGGCAAACCTGAGTATTGGGAGTGGTGTGCAAATATTTCCTCGGAGCACCATCTCATAACAGGTGATTGTGATGATGGGGGGCTGGCGGGGGTGCGCGAGCGTTGGCACGACGACCATTACGGTCACGTTGGTTTCCGTTTCTTAATAGTTTTATAGATATTTAGTTCCTTGATACTTGGGTCACAACCGCCCCGCTTTAGCGAAACAAAGCGGGGTTTTATTTTTATACCCATGTTCCATAGTACGTGTTTTACATTCATATTTCGTGTTCCGTGTTTTTATGATATTATAAAAAAATATGAGAGAACGCAGACCGGATTATATTTTAATCGCCACTATTTTTGGGATAGTTGCTTTTGGTTTAGCGATGCTGTCTTCCGCCAGTTCGGCCTTGTCGTATTTGAATTACGGCGACAGCTATTTTTTATTTAAACATCAGTTGCTATTTGGCTTTCTATTCGGTACCGCCGCTTTTATAATTTTTAGTAAAATTGATTATCATTTTTGGAAAAAAATTGCCTTTCCGCTTTTAGTCATAACTATAGTTTTGCTGGTCGCGGTTTTTTTGCCAGGTATTGGCAGGGAAATCAAAGGCGCCAGCCGATGGATTTTTTTGGGGACATTCAGCTTCCAGCCGTCGGAGTTAGTCAAGCTAACCTTTCTTTTATATTTAGCAACGTGGTTAGAATCTCGCAGTAGCCGCGGCCTGGCGGATTTTTCTTATGGTTTTATGCCATTTTTTTTCTTACTTGGCATAATAATGGTTTTGATGATTTTACAGCCGGATGTTGGCACTATGTCCATTATTGTTTTATATTCTTTGGCGGTTTATTTTTTGGCCGGAGCGGCTTGGTCTCATGTCATACTTTTAAGCGGCATTGGCGTCGTTGTCCTTTGGTTGCTCGTTAAAATAGCGCCTTATCGCGCCAGCCGTTTTATGGTTTTTTTGAATCCCGAACTTGACCCGCAAGGAATCGGCTACCATATCAATCAAGCGTTTTTAGCGATTGGCTCCGGCGGTTTTTGGGGCCGAGGGTTCGGCCAGTCGCGCCAGAAGTTCCAGTATCTGCCGGAAGTCACCACGGATTCCATCTTTGCCGTTATTGCCGAAGAGTTGGGGTTTATTTTTGCCGCTCTGCTGGTCGGCGCTTTTTTATTTTTTATGTATCGCGGCTTTAAAGTCGCCCAAAACGCCCCCGATTTATTCGGCCGCATAGTGGCCGTGGGTATTGTAGTTTGGATTGTCGGGCAGGCATTTGTTAATATCGCTTCCATGATAGGAATTATGCCTATGACCGGCGTGCCGTTGCCCTTTATTTCCTACGGCAGTTCTTCGATGGTTGTTTCTTTGGCCGCCGCCGGAATTTTAGTTAATATATCTTCGCAAGCGAAATAAGCCGATTACCGCTTATTGTCTACCGACTACAGTAAATATAGATATAATAATTCCAATAATTTAATTTTTTTACATCTATGAAAATAATGTTAACCGGAGGGGGGACGGCCGGTTCGGCGACTCCGCTTTTGGCCGTAGTAAAAAAATTTAGAGAAAAATTTCCCCAGTCGGAATTTATTTGGATTGGCACGAAACATGGACCCGAGAAAGAGCTTATTTTGAAAGAAAATGTAAAATTTTTAACCATTGATTGCGGTAAATGGCGCCGCTATTTTAGTTTACAAAATATCGCGGACATTTTTTTTATTTTTGCGGGATTTTTTGAATCGCTTGAGATAATCTCCCGCGAAAAGCCGGGGGTAATTTTATCGGCCGGCGGTTTTGTTTCCGTGCCGGTGGTTTGGGCGGGATGGTTTTTAGGCGTACCTTCTTTAATCCATCAGCAAGATGTTATCCCGGGGTTAGCCAATAAATTAATGTCTCCGGTTGCCAAAAAAATTACCTTAGCCCTGCCGCAATCGGCGGAAAAGTTTAAGCAGAAAAAAACGGTGGTGGTGGGTAATCCAGTGAGGGAGGAAATTTTACAGGGCGATAGAAACAGAGGAGTACATTTTTTCGGTCTGAAAAGCGATTTGCCCACGCTTCTGATTTTGGGCGGCGGTACCGGCGCGCTGGCGGTTAATCACTTGGTTCTGGAAGCGCTCCCGGAATTAATTAAATTTTGTCAGGTTATCCATCTCACCGGCAAAGGCAAGAGAATCCAAGCCGGAGAGTTTGAAAATTATCACGCCTACGAATTTTTAACCGGCGAAATGGCTGAGGCCTACGTCGTTGCCGACTTAGTGGTCACGCGGGCGGGTATGGGAACCCTGACCGAGTTATCCCGCTTGGGCAAACCGGCCGTGATTATCCCCATACCTGACTCCCATCAAGAAGCCAATGCTAAAGTTTTTTCCGCTAACGGAGGGGCGATTTTATTAGAGCAAGACGGTTTGGGGGTTTCCAGTTTTGTATCTCAAATTAGAGAACTGCTTCAAGACAAAAAGGGGCTGGAGAGTTTAAGTGAGAATATAAAAAAAATTATCCCCACTAACGCGGCGGAGAAGATTAGCGAAGAAATAATCAGAATAATTTAAGAGCATATTTTTTGTAATAAAAAACAGTCCCGAGTGTTCGGGACTGTTTTAGATATATTATTTTTTGCAGCCACATTCCTCGCATTCGCAAGGATCTTTGCCGCAATCTGGGCATGGTTCGCAGTACATAATTTTGTATTATTATTTACTTGTTTATTATAGCATTTTAGGGCATTTTTGTCAAGTTTTTTGAGGCGCCATAGCGCTTACCGGAGGAGTGTGCTGATTATTTTAAGTTACTCAAAAATCCTCGTCCTGCCCCGTTGCGTCCCCGTCCAAACGGGGACAATTTCGGGGTCAAGTTGTTTTTATGGTAAACTTAAAGAATAATCATTTTTATTTAGGCATGGGCAAATTGAGGGATTTTTTAATAAAATATAAAATTGTGTTGCTCGCGGAAGAGCTATTATTGTTTTTATTAGTTTTTTCTTTAGGCATCTATTTTTCCTGGCGTTTGAATTTAATGACAGTTGCCGGCACCGTCGCGGTGGAAGAATTAAGTTGGTCGGGGGCGTTAATCTATTTTTTGCTGGCCACGTTGGCAATCTTGTTTCTTTTAAAGTTCAGGGGAGGGAAAAGAATTTTAATGTTTTTTTATGTTTTAGCTCTTTGGGGCGGTTTAGAAATTGTTTTAAGCTTTTGGCTCAATAATTTCCTTTCGGTTATGGCAGCCATTCTACTTTTGGTGATCAGGAAATTTTATCAGAAAATTTGGCTTCATAATTTAATTATGGTTTTGGTCTTGTCGGGGATTGGCGGCAGTTTCGGCAATTCCCTTAACCCCTGGACAGCCGTTCTCATTTTGTTTATTTTATCCGTTTATGACGTAGTGGCTGTTTACGGAACTAAGCATATGGTGGCTATGGCCAAAGGGTTGATGGAACGCGGAGTCATTATCGCCCTTATCATTCCCGAGAAAATATTAAAATGGAAAGCCGACCTGTCGGAGATTAAGGTCGGGCAAGATTTTGTGATTATGGGCGGGGGAGATTTTGCCCTACCTTTAATTTTGGCGGCGGCCGCGGCTAACTTTAACATTTTAAACGCCTTGATAGTTTCTCTTTTTTCGTTTGTCGGAGTAATTATAACTCATTTTATTTTTGTCCGTCCGCAAAAACCAACCCCCATTCCGGCTCTCCCGCCGATTGCTCTTTTGGGAATTGCCGGGTTCTTTATCTCTTTCTTCATTTTTTAATTTGTTATGACTAGAAAAAATTGGCATAATTTGCCGCTTGAGCAAGTTTTAAAAGATTTAAAAACTTCAACCAAGGGCTTGACTGTCGTCGAGGTCTTAGCGCGCCAAAAAAAATTCGGCAAAAACGAATTGCCCAAAGAAAAAAAATTAACAAGTTTGCAAATTTTTCTTTCGCAATTTAAAAATCCTTTGATTTATATTTTATTGCTTGCCGCGGCGATTAGTTTAACCCTCCAAAAGTTCGTTGATATGGCGGTGATACTTTTAACCGTTGGCGTGAATACCATCGTCGGATTTATAGAGGAGAATAAGGCCAGCCGGGCCCTTACTAATCTAAAAAAATTGATTGAATACAGGGTGAAGGTGATAAGAAATGGTTGGGAGCATCAGATTAAAGTGGGAGAGCTTGTGCCGGGGGACATTGTTTTTCTTAAAGCGGGTGATCGGGTACCAGCTGACGGTCGTATACTAGAATTGAAGGATTTTCAAGTTGATGAAGCCAGTTTAACCGGCGAATCTTTGCCGGTTGATAAGACAAGCAGGACTTTAAGCGGTGATTTGGCTGTGGCTGACCGTGAAAATATGGTTTTTATGGGAACGATGATAACCCGGGGGATGGCGCGGGCGGTAGTCACAGAAATTGGCGCCGACACTTTTTTGGGGGAAACGGCTTATTTAATCAGGGAAACGCCGGAAGATAAAACTCCGTTGCAGTTGCGGCTTCTCAAACTAAGCAAGTGGATGGGCGGCGCGGTGGGGGTTATTTGTTTTCTCATTTTAATTTTAGGAACATTTGCTGGCAAGTCATTTTTTGAAATGTTTACTATGGCAGTGGCCATTGCCGTTTCGGCTATGCCCGAAGGTCTGGCTGTGGCAGTGACGGTAATCTTGGCTATTGGCATGCAAAGAATTTCCAAACGAGGGTCTTTAGTCAGAAATTTACTGGCGGCGGAAACCTTGGGGAGCACCACGGTTATTTGTACTGATAAGACGGGGACTCTGACGGAGGGGAAAATGGGGGTAACGGAAATTTTTACCGGCAAAGAACTTTTAAATGATTATCTTGGCGGCAGGCTAAAAACGGAAGGGCTTGATTGGCAGTCAATAAAAGATAGCGCCGCGCATATCTTTGCTCTAAATATCGGGTTGGCTTGCAATAATGCCATTATTGAAAATCCCGAAGCCGTTTTGGACGATTGGGTTATTTCTGGAGACCCCACGGAAAGCGCTTTGCTGTTAGCCGCTGTGGAGGCGGGTCTTAATAAGAGAGATTTAGAAAAAAATAATCCACGGCTGGACGAAATTGCTTTTGATTCCGAAAAGAAATATATGGTGACTCTGCATGATGGCGGCCATCACCACTGGCTTTATATTAAGGGCGCTCCGGAGAAAGTTTTGGAGCGGGCGGAATTTCTACAAATTGATGGCAGAAAAGAAAGATTAACCCTTCAAAGTTTTAAAATTTTAAAAAATAATTATGAAAAATTGACCAGCCGGGGCTTACGACTTTTGGCGGTTGGTTATAAGGAATTAAGCAAAGACGTGAAAATAATTTCGGAAAACGATGTGCAAGAAATTGTTTTAGTCGGGTTTATCGGTCTTAAAGACCCCCTTAGAAAAGAAGTCCCCGAAACACTAAGAATTACCCGAATGGCCGGCATCAGGACTATAGTGGTAACCGGCGACCATCGTTTAACCGCCAAAGCCATTGCCGAAGAAGCGGGACTGAAAGTTAGAGCGGAGAATATTATAGACGGTCCGGAGCTTGAACAAATGAGTGACGCGGAGCTGCGTAAAAAAATAAAATCTATTTATATTTTTGCCCGTGTCACTCCTAAACATAAAATTCGTATTGTTGATGCCCTACAATCACAGGGAGAAGTGGTGGCTATGACCGGCGACGGCGTCAACGACGCTCCGGCGATAAAATCGGCGGATATTGGAGTGGCGGTGGGGTCGGGCAGTGATATCACCAAAGAAACGGCGGATTTAGTTTTATTAGATAATAATTTCAGGACTATCGTGAAGGCAGTGGAACAGGGGAGAGCCATTTTTGACAATATAAAAAAAGTCGTTGTTTATTTGATGTCCGACAGTTTTACGGAAATAATATTGATTGGCGGCAGTTTGCTTTTGGGTTTGCCTTTGCCGTTGTTGCCGGCGCAAATTTTATGGGTAAATTTGGTCGCTGACGGTTTCCCCACTTTCGCGCTGGCTTTTGAATCAAGCGAGAAAGAAGTAATGCGAGAAAAACCGTATCCTAAAAAAGCGCCGATTATGGACGCGGAAATGAAGGCCCTTATTTTTATCATCGGTATTTTTACTGACCTGGTACTTTTCGGTTTGTTTTTTTATTTTTTAGGCAAAGAATACACTCTGGACCATATCCGCACTTTTCTTTTTGCGGCGCTGTCAATTGATTCCCTGTTTTACATTCAGGCCTGCCGCAGTTTCCGCCGGCCGTTTTGGGGCAACAATCTTTTTTCCAATAATATCCTCAATCTTTCCATTTTATTCAGCTTGATGACGCTGGTTTTGTCTGTTTATTGGAAACCATTACAATTATTGTTGCGCACTATGCCTTTAGACGGTTTGGACTGGACATTTTTACTCGGCCTTGGTATAATGGAATTATTCGCGATAGAATTAACCAAAAGTTTTTTTCTCAGGAGAGGACTTTACAAAAAATAGATTTTCAATATGGAACAGTTTAAATTAAGTCGTGGCGGCAAGAAGTATTTAAGGAGGGAGAAGGCGCGGATAAGGAGAATAGCTGTGAGCGAAGAAGAAAAAGACAAATTAATCAAAGAACTTAAAAGCCGCTTACAGCCGGCTCAAAAATAAATGATTAACAAAAAGTTTTTCGCGCAGCTTAGAAAAGATTTTCTGGAATACGTCGGTTATCGCCGGCAGATTATTAGATATACGGGAGACGCCTTACATAAATCCAAACAGGCGATTTTTTCTCTTCATCGGGAGAATTTAGCGGAAGCCAAAAAGACGCTCGGAGAAGTGGAGGCCATTTTTGCCGACCTGAAAAAGAAAATAAAAAATCAGGAAATTTTAAATAGTGAAGGGTCGTATCGCGCGGCGGTGGAAGAATATGTGGAAGCAAAATTATTTTGCATGTTTTTGGAAAAGGGGAAAATTGGTGAAATAAAAGAAATGGAGATTAATTTTGATTCCTATATCGGCGGGGTTTGCGACCTGACGGGCGAGATTGTCCGGCGGGCGATTAACCAGGCCAACAAGGGAAATTACAAAGCGGCGGAGGAGGCGAAGGATGTGCTGGAAGAAATTATGGCCGAACTTATTCAAATGAATCTGACGAGTTACTTGCGCGTCAAATACGACCAGGCAAAGCACAATTTAAAAAAGATTGAGGAAATTTTATACGATATCAAAATCAGGAGGGGGTAAAAATAAAGAGTTGAACATTAACAATCAAAACCGAGGTAAAAATGAATAAAAATAGAAGTTCTTGCAAGAGGATATTGGGTTGCTTAAAATCGGAACTGAATTAAGAAAAAATATTGAGAAAGAAATTCAGCCGATGAAAACTGTCACTCCTGAAATTTTAGGTTTAAGAGTAAGAGCAGAACGCTGAACATTTAAGATTGGGATAGAAAGGAAAGAAAAAAATGGATAAGAAAAGTAAGAGGCGGGAAGAAAGGAAGCGGAGAGAAGGGGAAAAAATAATTCGGGATAATTTTGAGCTTAAGGGTGGAGTATACTCTCTCAAAAGTCCTCCCAAACCTTGGTACAGCCAGATTTGGGAGAAAATTGAGAATTTCTTTTTGACATTGGCTTGGTTGTCAAAAAATCCTGACCTTTAAAAATTATACGGAGGTGTGAAATGGTAATAGAAAAAGCAACAGAGAGGGATAAATTTTCTTTTTACAAGAAGAAAAAGATGGAAGGGAGGAATCGGCGATGGTAGAAGAAAAAGATTTTTCTAAAGAAGAAAGCAATATTATTAAGCAAATCTCAGCCCTTTTTAACAAACAGTTTGGGGAAATTAACAAACGGGCAAAAAGAATCGTAGAAGGACTCAGGGAAACGAATCGGAAAGTTGATAAGCTCTCTTTTAGGATAAATCTGCATGATATACAGTTTCGAGTCGGATATCCAATGAAACTTAAAGTGAGAGAACGTATCGTTGTAGACGCCGGGATAGATGACATTGAGGTCCTTCCCGACGATTCTTATGAGTAAAGTTATCTCCCTTCGACGTTCATAATAAAGTATGCTTGTTTTGTAGTTATTAAGGATTAAACGGAGGTGCAAGATGCATAGAGAAGAAAAAGGCGGTCGTTTTTATGGATTAGCAATACAAATTTTCGGCGAGGAAGCAGTTGAAGATCTCGGAAAAACCAGGAAGAGAATGGAAGGTTTTTCCGTTAGATTTTCAGAAGCCATTAAAGATGGTATGGACAAAATTCGTGCCGCGCGCTTTAAAATGAATGAGGCCGCTCATTTCAGATTTACCCGATAATAATATAAATCACCACAGCTATTAAAATGGCGGTGGTTTTTTATTAAAAACAAATACCCTCCCCGGATAAACCGAGGAGGGTTTTTAAATCATTTCTTATTTTCTAAACAAATTCTGCACTCTGAAGATAAATCTCCAAAAAGCATTTCTGACGGAATCCCAGTAAACAGTCAATTTAGATTCAATAAATCCTTCTTTAACTTGTTCCAACAGTTCTTTTTTGTTCAATTCGGTTAGCAGCGCCTCCGTTCCGTCCGCGTCGGCCGTCTTAAGCAGACATTCGTCGTCCCAGATGGAGGGCAGTGACCACAACCTAGTTTTTATTACCTTCAAATCATATTCAGCGCCGGCTATTTCCGCCAGCAGTCGCCCGTGCGTTACCAGCAGAGAATCGCAATCCTTTTTTTGTTGGACTAAAATTTTTATAGTCTGTTTCGCGATGTAGGGTTGGCGGATGTCATTTATGGTGGGAAAACTGATTAGCGGTTGGAAATAGTGGAGCATCATTTTAGCGCGAATTTTTTCTTTTAGTTCCGGCGGGACGTTGTAGATATAGAGAAAGTCATTGCCCACAAGGAGAAGGAGATCGTTATTCGGCTCTATTCTTTCACCCCCTCCTTTTTTAAAAGCGAGCGCTTTGGAAATTTCCGCAATTTCTCCGTTTTCCGCGCTGACATTATAAGTGGTTTTAAATTTAATTTGGACTCCGTCCGCTTCCTCTATTTCTTGAGTGCCGTCAAAAGAGTAGTATGGCTTTTCGTTAATCCAGACGACGCGCGAAGAATTGATTGTCTGGGGGATTTTTTCCGTCAATATCTTAGCCGCCTTGGTAGAAGATATTTTTATTAATTTCCTGTTTTCTTTAAAAATTTCCAAAGGAGTTTTGGGCTCGTCAGTTTCTTTCGTGAGAGATGGCGGAGTCGCAGCGAGAGCCGGTCCGACCAATAGCGCGAAAAGAAAAACAGTAAAAAATAATTTGTTCATAAATAACTCTCGCTAAAAATTATTAAACAAAGTTATTCCGCTTAAACTTAGAATGGTGACAGCAATTCCCGCTAAAACCACCCCGGCGCTGATAAAAATTATCGCCCGTTTTTTCGGTATGCCGAAAAGGAAAGCGGCGACCGCGCCGGTCCAGGAACCGGTAAGAGGGAGGGGGATGGCGACAAAAATCATCAGGCCTATTTCTCCGTATTTTTGATAGTTGCCGGTAAATTTGCGTCGCGTGCGGGCGAACAGCCAGTTAAAGAATTTTTCCGCCAGCCGCCATTTTTTACTAAGCCATAAAGAGGCCGGCTCCAGAAGGTAAATAATTACGAGCATGGGTATGATGTCGCCGATTACCGAAAAAATAAAAGTTGAGAAGACATTCAGATGAAAAATAGTTAAGCCGAGGGGGATGGAAGCGCGAAGTTCGGTGAGCGGGAACATAGCTAAAATCAGCACGGCCAGTTCCGGCGGCAGATTTTTTACGGCGTTTATTAATGTTTCAGTCATATGGTAATAGTATAGCAAATACTTGGTTTGGAGCCAATCGCCGTTGGTTATTATTGAAAAATAGCCGATAATATAATATGATGAGGTAATATGAAAATCAGCGAATTTAAAGGAAGGCGCGTCACGGTCATGGGGCTTGGTCTTCATGGCGGCGGGGTGGGAGTAACACGGTGGCTTATTCGCCACGGCGCCAAGGTTTTAGTCACTGACCTTAAAACAAGAAAGCAGCTTCAAAAATCAATCGCTTTACTGCGGGGCTTAAAAGTTAAATTTGTTTTAGGAAAACACCCCGAAGCTGATTTTAAAAATACCGATTTGATTATTCAAAATCCCGGCGTGCCGCGGGAATCAAAATTTTTAAAAATCGCCGAACAAAACGGCGTGCCCATTGCCACGGATGTCAGTATTTTTTTTGAATATTGCCCCGCCCCGATTTTTGGCATTACCGGCACCAAGGGCAAGACCACGACCACGGTCTTAGCCGGAGAGATTTTCAAAAAGTTGGATAAAAAAACCGTAGTGGCGGGCAATATCCGCAAATCGCCGTTGGATGATTTAGATAAAATCGCGGCGGACACGCCGGTTGTTTTGGAACTTTCCTCCTGGCAGCTTGAAGGCCTGGCGCGCATCAAACGCAGTCCGCGAATTTCTCTAATCACCAATATCTTTCCCGACCATTTGAATCGTTACAAGGATTTGGAGGATTATAAATCAGCCAAGAAGCTTGTTTATACTTTTCAAACTCCCGACGACAGCGTTATTTTAAACCGCGACAATCGCCATACTTTAGCCATGGGCCGGGAAGTTTTATCGCGCCGGTTCTGGTTTTCTAAAAAATATTTCGCCGGTGAAAACGGAAGTTTTATTACTCCCGATGGCTGGATAAAATTCAGAAATAACGGCAAGGAGACAAGAGTCCTGCCGGTGAGAGAAATAAAATTACTCGGCGAACATAATTTGGAAAATATTTTGGGGGCCGTGGCGATGGCCGGAGTCGCCGGTGCACCCGCTAAAATAATCCGCTCGGCGATTAAAAATTTTAAAGGCGTACCCAGCCGCTTGGAACTCGTGCGGGAAGTCGGGGGAGTGAAATATATCAATGATACCACGGCCACCGCGCCGGACGCCGCGATTACTTCTCTGAAGGCGCTCGGCGGGAAAAAGAAAAACATTATTCTGCTGTCCGGCGGGGCGGACAAAAAATTAGATTTTAAAGAGCTGGCGAGATATATTAAAAAATATACCAAGTCGGTGATTTTATTTAAGGGCGATGCCAGCGAGAAGATATTAAAAGAGTTAAAAAATATCAAATATCAAAAATCAGACCTGCCTAGCCGGACTTCGGTGAGCTCAGTCGAACCGCCGGCAGGCATCCCGTATCCAATTTTAACAATGAGCGATGCTGTCAGTTGGGCGAAAGAGATTGCTACTCGTGGTGATATTGTTTTATTATCTCCCGGCGCCGCCAGCTTCGGATTGTTTATAAATGAATTTGACCGCGGAGACCAGTTTGTGAGGGAAGTAAGAAATTTATAGAGATAAAAAATCCCCCGCCCTTCGACTTCGCTCAGGGCACCCCCTTTTTCAAAGGGGGAGACGGTTATTCTAAAATAAGATTTAGAGGTAAGTCCTCTCCCTTTGAAAAAGGGAGAGTTAGAGAGGGATTTTAGGAGATGCTAAGTAGAAAATGGCTTATTTCAGCCGTTTTTTTGTTTTTGGAGTTGCCCCTTCGATGCTTAAAGCGCTCAGGGTCTTGACAAAACCCCCAAGATAAGTTATATTTAACAGATATTAAGGTTCTTTGAAATAGCCCTGGTTGGAATGTCCCGCATAGTGCGGGAAGGGCCAATCACGGCACTTCTACTGGCAGGAGAGATGGGCCTGTCAGTTAGGAAGGAGAAAAAGAGATGGAAAAGTTAATAGAAGCAAAATTTACTAAGTGTAAGGAACGATGTAGAAATTATAGAAATCCTGGACGAGACAGAATACTCCATCCGGTTTTTGGGGTTTTAGGTTTTTTGTTTATAATATTTACGCCACTTTTTCTCACCAAAGGAATGTTAAATCCGGAAAATTCGGGAGCAGAGAAAATTACGTGGGCTTTCGTAGTATTGTTTACTGGGTGTTGTGGTATAGCAATGGCGCGTTCATTTTTCGCAAATAATATAATAGGAAAATCCTTATTTATATTTCGCGATGATAGGGGTATTCTTCATTGCCACGAAGATTCTAAGTTATCGCCCAACCCTCCTTATTATGAGGTGGGCGGACCGGTGTTATATATTCGCCAAGGAGGATGGTTTCGCAAGGTTTATATCCTGCACACCCCGAGTATTGGCCACTGGAAATTAGCAAATTGGGATTGCGAGAGCTTTACACTTTCAGCTTTCAATGGCACTCAGCGAATTACTGCCAATGACCCCGAATATATTTTGGATATTTTGCAGAGGTTTTCTGGCCTGTCGGATTTGATTGTTAAGTTTGATTCTACAAAAGCAAATAACCAGCACCTTATTTCTAATATAGAATCAATCATCGATGGGATTAAAAAATCCAAAGACAGGAGTAAATCGAAACATGCCCAAGAAATAAGGGAGAAACTGGAAAACGCCCTGAAGACCTTGCCGTCAAATTAATAATAAGTAGAGAAGCAGTCAAAACATCCCTTGAGAAATATCAAAAGCCCTATAACTTTTTTTCAAAATCACAAAGCCCTGCGCGAAAAACGCAGGGCTTTTTTAGTTCTTGAAAAAAATGCGGTTAAATGATAATCTGTATTTAATGAAAGAATTCATCAAAAAATTTATCCCGAAGTTTGTGTTAGCTTTTTACTATAAGTCATTAGCCGTAATGGCTGATATTTTTTATGGTCATCCGTCGGGGAAAATGGTGGTCATTGGCGTGACGGGAACCAACGGTAAATCCACCACCGTCAATCTCATTGGCCGGATTTTGGAAGAGGCGGGCTACAAAGTCGGCTGGACTTCCACTGCCAATTTTAAAATCGCGGAGAAAGAGTGGCTTAATGATACTAAAATGACCATGCTTGGCCGTTTTAAATTACAGAAGTTATTAAAAGACATGGTGCGCGCCGGTTGCGAATACGCCATAGTAGAAACTTCGTCCGAGGGCATTAAGCAATTTCGTCACTTTGGTATCAATTATGACGTGGCGGTTTTTACCAACCTGACGCCGGAGCATTTGGAATCGCACGGCGGTTTTGAAAATTATAAAAAAGCTAAAATGGAATTATTCAGGCATACCGCCCGCGGCACCATCAAGAAGGTTTATTTAAAAAATAAACCAGTTAATATAAAAAAGACGAGTGTAGTTAATATTGATGATGAATATTTTTTAGATTTTTTGCGTTTTGAAACTGATGAGGCCTGGGGTTATGGCATTGAAGGCCGGGGAGGAGCGAACATCAGCCGCATTGTTCAAGCGGAAAAAATTCTTTTGAATCAGGGGGGGGTGAGCTTTGAAGTCAAGGGAACAGTTTTTAATTTAAAACTTCTTGGCGAATTTAATATCTATAATTCGCTCGCGGCTATTGCCGTGGCTTTATCTCAAGATATTGATTTGGAAACTTGCCGGCGGGCTTTAGAAAAAATTCCCGGTTTGCCGGGCAGGATGGAATTTATAGAAGAAGGCCAGCCCTTCCGCGTATTGGTTGACTACGCTCCGGAACCGGCTTCTTTTGCTAAAATGTATGAAGCCCTGAAATCGTCCGGTATAAAAAATTCCGCGAGGAAAGTCATCCACGTTCTTGGTTCCTGCGGCGGCGGGCGAGACCGCAACCGCCGGCCGATCCTTGGGAGTTTGGCGGCCAAAGAAGCAAATATAGTAATTGTGACTAATGAGGACCCTTATGACGATATTCCGAGCTTAATTATTGATGAAGTGGCCGAAGGCGCTATTAAAGAAGGAAAAATTTTAGCCAAAAATTTATTTAAAATAGAAGACCGGGGAGAGGCAATTAAAAAAGCCATGGAACTGGCAGAAGCGGGGGATTTGGTTGTTATTACGGGCAAGGGCGCGGAGCAGGCGATAGCCGTGGCTAAAGGCAAAAAAATTCCCTGGGACGACAGGATAAAAGCGAGGGAAGCGATAAAGCAAAAATTACAAATTTCAAATGACAAATAAATGTCAGACATTAAATACTTGGCGATAAAGTTTGTTATTTGTAATTTGGGTTTTGTTTGACATTAGGATTTTGGAATTTGCCATTAGAATCATGATAATTAAAAAAATTACAAAAAAATCTATCGAAGAAGCGGTTGCGGTTTTGCGGCGTGGCGGGGCGATTGTTTATCCGACAGATACTCTATACGGTCTCGGGGCGGATATTTTTAATAAAAAAGCGGTAGAGAAAGTTTATAAAATAAAAGGACGAAATTTTAAGAAACCTTTGCTTATTTCTGTGGGTTCAAAGAAGGATATTAGTCGGTGGGCGTATCTTACAGAAACAGCGCGGCGAGTTGCTGAACATTTTTTGCCCGGAGCGATAACTTTGGTGCTGAAGAAAAGGAAAATTGTGCCAGAATGGGTTAGCGGTGGGAGAAAGAAAGTGGGGATAAGAATGCCCGATGACAAAACGGCGTTGACTCTCGCGCGGTTATTAAAGCGTCCGCTTACCTCCACTTCCGCCAACATTTCAGGAAAAATAACACCGGACACTGCCGCGGGTGTTTATAAAATTTTTAAGAAAAGAAAATTCAAGCCCGACCTTATTTTGGACGGCGGAAAATTAAAAGGCAAGAGACCGTCAACCATTATTGATTTTACCGGCAAGAAAATTAAAGTTTTGCGAGCCGGAGAATCATTGAAAAAAATTAAAGATTTTTTCAATATTTAACTTATGAGCGGAGAAAAAAAATTTTATAAAATTTTAAACTTACGGGAGGGAGAAGAAATAATCAGAGTAATCCGGCGTTACCCTCTCACTTTATTTTTTAAGATTCTTCTGGCCCTGATTTTGATTTTGGCCCCGTTCTTTTTTATGTTTTTACTGTTCTCTTGGGGATTCTGGGGCGTGCTTCTTTTCCTCTTGGTTCTCGGGTGCGGGATTGTTTACGCGCTAAAGATTTTCGTGGTATGGCATTACAACGCTTCCATTGTCACTAATTACCGCGTGATTGATTTTGACCAAAGAGGATTTTTTGACAAAACCGTTTCCGGCATAACTTACGATAAAATTCAGGAAGTTTCTTATCATCAGCGCGGGCTTTGGCAATCCATGTTTAAATACGGTTCGGTGCAGCTTCAGATAGCCAATACCAGCACGAAAATTAAATTACGCTATGTTCATCATCCGGCCGAAGTCCAGGAATTGATTTTGGGGTTGCAGCACGCTTATAAAGGGTCGGAAGAATCACCGGCGGAGTCGCCATCCAATAGCAAAAGAATAGAAAAGGCCTGGGAAGATATTAAAAATTTTTCCGACGAAGAACTGGAAAGGCTTCAAAAAAAGATTGACGACAAAATAATGGCGAAAGACGAGGCAGTTAAAGAAATTTTTTCTGACGAGGGATAGTTTGAAAATTTGTCGGAGATTTAGTATACTTTAATTATGATTTTAAGGAGAGAAAAACAGTTTTTTATAAAAAGAATAATTTTGTCCAAATTTTTTTTAATTGGCGGGGCGATTATTTTGTTTTTATTGGGCAGCGTTTTAATAAAAAAATTTTTACATGATTACAAGGTGGACCAGGACATAAAGGGATTGCAGGAAGAAATAAGTCGTTTAGAAAAGACCAATAATGAGTTTAATCAGCTGATAGATTATCTTAACAGCGAACAGTTTGTAGAAGGTGAGGCGAGAATTACCATGGGCCTTGGTCAGGAAGGGGAAAAGGCCATTATTATTCCGCCGAACGAAGAAAAGATTATAAACGGTGAGAGTGATGCCAAAAAAGATTTAATTGTTATACCAAGTACTTCTTTCGGACTTCCAGAGGAAGAAAAATCAGAGGGGAGCAACCCGATAAAATGGTGGAGATATTTTTTTAAAAAATAATAATCAATAATATGGAAGAAAATGTTTTAGAAAAAAACCAAGACAAAAAGATTTTAGAAAAAATTTCTCGGGGGGATGGCGGCAGAAAGGCCCCGTTTTGGGGAGGAATTATTCTCGGTGTTTTAGGGGTTTTGATAGTTATTCTTATTGTTTTTAGTTTTGGCGTTTATAATTATGGGTGGTATGACAATAAATTAGGGGGATTGATTGTCAAAACGTTTAATTTCCCCATTGCTTATGTTAATTACCGCTCGGTGTCTATGGGTGAATTTGTGGAAGACGTGGAAACTCTAAAGCATGTTTATGCCAAACAAAAAGAACAAGCGCCGGATTTTGTCGCGCCGGAAGAAAAGGATATTAAAATAAATGTTTTAGACCGCCTGATCAGAAATGAACTGATTAAGCAAAAGTCAAAAGCCTTTAAAGTGAGTGTTGCTAAAGATGATGTTGAGAAAGAATTTGAAATTTTTTTGAGCCAATCTAACGGCGAAGATGTTGACAAAGAGCTAAGCGAGCTTTATGGGTGGGGCAGAGAACAATTTAAGAATAAAGTCATCAGACCGTTTATTTATCAAGAAAAATTAAGCGAGGCCTTGAATAATGACGCGGAGTTAAATAAAGAGTATTTGCAAAAGGCGGAGGAAGTTTTAAATAAAGTTAAATCCGGCGCCAAGAGTTTTGAAGAATTAGCCAAGGAATACAGCGAAGACATTACTGCCGAATCGGGCGGGGATTTGGGATTTTTTTCCCGCGGACAAATGGTCAAGGAATTTGAGGATGCCGCTTTTGGCTTGGCCGAAGGGCAAGTCAGCGAGCTTATTAAAACGCGCTACGGTTATCATATTATTAAAGTTTTAGAGAAAAAGACCAATGAAGAAACGGGGGAAGTGGAGCAGGTGCATGCTACCCATATCCTCATCCGCGGAATTGATTTGGATAGCTACATCCAAAAGGTGATGGAAGAATCAAAAATCAAAAAATTAATTGATTTGGAAAAATAGTTTCTCCAAACAAAAACCCCTGACGCAATATCAGGGGTTTTTGTTTATCTAAGGCCGAGAACCTCGCTTGGCGGGGTAACTTAAGGATGTATTTTTGATTTGATTTGGAGCCGAGAACCCCGCATGATGCGGGGCAACTTACGGTTTATCCCGAGTACTCGGGATTGCTCTAACAATTAATTTTGGAGCCGAGAAGAGGAATCGAACCTCCAACCTACGGTTTACGATACCGTTGCTCTACCAATTGAGCTATCTCGGCATTTTAAAGATTTAATTTTTTTGGTATAATGATTATACCTTTAAAATTGAGCGGATGAGCGCTCCAAATACTCGGGACTTCGAGAATCCAGTCCTTATCTTTAGTCTGTCATCGCCAGACTGAGCGGAATACGGGAATCGAACCCGCATCTTCGGCTTGGGAAGCCGACATACTACCACTGTACTAATTCCGCTCGCTCGGGCTATGACAGGCGGGGCGAAGCTAACTAATATAATAACCATTATACCTGCCTGCCGGCAGGCAGGCGACACCCGCGTTAGCAAGTGAATATTGACGTATTTTCATTTTAAAACATTTACTTATTAATTTCAAGATGGGCGATGCGTTATCATAAAATACTATTTTTTCTTTTTTCGTTTTATTTTTTAGCTCTTTCTTCGGCGCAAGCGGAGGAAACGGACTTTTTTTATTCTCTTAAAATTGACGGGCCGACGCTTAGCCGCGGTTACACGATAAAAACTTTAGACGGATTTCTGACTTTGGGGATTATGCCGGGGGCGATGGAAAAAGAGAGCGCCATTGAATTTAAAAATCTCTCTACTTATTTAAAATCTCTCGGCGCGGATATGATTTTGCCCGACTGGGCGGTCAATTTTCCGGAAAACATAGAGCCGATTTCAGACATTTACGAATTTAATATTCTTAATAAAGAAAGTTTTCGTGATAAGCGGCCGTTGGTTTTAGAATTAGGGTATAAAGAAGAAATTAATAATTTGAAAAAGATATATTTTTGGGACGGTTCAAAAGGAGAATGGCGGGAATTGCCATCGCAAAGCTTAAGCGGCGAGAAAAAAGTGCGCGCGCGCATCCATCTCCCCTATGCCCGCTTGGCAGTTTTCGCGAATTCCCATATACTGGAAGAAGGGGAAGCCAGTTGGTATAAATATAAAAATTGCGATTGCGCCGCCTCCCCCGATTATCCCAAAGGAACGTTGCTTAAAGTGACGAATTTAGAAAATAACAAATCGGTGACAGTGAAAGTTAATGATTACGGACCGGACCGTTCAATTTTTCCCGCCAGAATTATTGACTTAGACAAGGTCGCCTTTAAAAAATTGGCCAATTTGCGGGCGGGAATAATTAAGAAAGTCGGAGTGGAATTAATCAAGCGCCCGTCCGGCAAATAAAATTATTTTTTATGATAATTTTCAAAAATGTTTCTAAGGTGTACCCGCCCAATACTACGGCGGTCAAAGACATCAATTTACATATCCAGCCGAAAGAATTCGTGTCCGTGGTCGGTCAGAGCGGGACGGGTAAATCAACTCTGATTAAACTTTTAATAGCGGAGGAAAAACCAACTAAGGGGAAAATTGTCGTCGGCGGGTGGGATATTACCAATATAAAACACAATGAGGTGCCGTTTTTAAGAAGACAAATCGGCGTGGTTTTTCAGGATTTTAAACTGCTGCCGCGCAAAACTGTTTTTGAGAATGTTTCTTACGCGCTGGAAGTCTGCGGTTCTCCTCGCCAAAGAATCGACGTCGTTGTTCCGCAAGTTTTGAAAATTGTGGGTTTAGAGGAAAAAACGTCCCGATATCCGCGCCAGCTTTCGGGAGGCGAAGCGCAGAGAGTGGCGATCGCTCGCGCCCTGGTCCATCGTCCTAAAATTCTTCTGGCCGATGAGCCCACTGGTAATTTGGATTCTTTCAATGCCAAAGAAATTATAAATTTACTTTTAAAAATTAACGAGTTTGGCACCACGATTTTACTGGTCACTCACGACCGCGAAGTGGTGAATAGTTTACAAAAAAGAGTGGTGACTCTTGACCGCGGCATGATTGTCGGCGATCAGGAAAGGGGACGCTACGTAATTTAAAATATCAAATATGCTTTACGCAATCGGACGGATAATAAAATTTGCCGGTCAGGATTTTTGGAGAAACATCTGGTTGTCGGTAATTACCATTACCATTTTGGTTATGGCGCTTTTTTCCGTCAATTTTTTAATAGTTTTTAAATTGATAGCCGGAAATGTAATTGACGCCGTGCATAATAAAATTGACGTCAGCATCTATTTTTCAACGGCGGCCACCGCTGGCGAGGTGAATAACGTTAAATCTTCCCTAGATAAATTGGCGGACGTCAAGGAAATAAAACTTGTTTCTCCAGAAGAGGCACTGGAAAGATTTAAAACCGAACACGCCGATGAACCGGATATTTTGGAATCCCTTGGCCAATTGGAGGGCAATCCCCTGGGAGCGTCTTTGGTGATTAAGGCAAAAACTTTGGACGGTTATTCCAAGATTATTGAAGAAGTGAATAAGCCGGAGTATCAGAAAATTATTCAGGATAAAAATTTTGACGACCACAAGACGATTATCGGCCGCATAAACAATATAACGAAAAAGGTGGAAACCGCGGGGTTCGCGGCAATTGCCATTTTTGTTTTTATCGCCGTGATTATTGTTTTTAACACTATTAAAATTGCCATTTATACCCATCGGGGGGAGATAGAGATAAAACGTCTGGTAGGAGCGACCAACTGGTTTATCAGCATGCCGTTTTTGGTGGAAGGAATTTTTTTTAGTATTATTTCTTGCGTTTTGATAGTGGCGATTGTTTATCCGTTATTAGGGTTGTTCGACCCTTATTTGGCGAAATTTTTTGAAGGGTTGGATTTCAGCGTCTTGGCGTATTTTCAAAAGAATTTTTTAGCTATTTTTGGCACCCAGCTTTTAGCGGCGATGATTTTGAATGTTTTAAGCAGTGGCTTGGCTATCGGCAAATATGTGAGAATATAAAGCTCACCCGGGATTAAGCCCGGGGTTTCGAAACGGAATCTTTCCGAAGTTCCGCCAGGCGGGACGAAGGAGAATAAAATTTGGAATTTAAAAATCGCCCTGAGTTTATCGAAGGACGATTTTATTTTTGATATTTTACCTATTTTAGTTTTGGCTCAAAGCCCCCCTTTTTGTTCTCTTTAGCCATTACCTTTTCAAAAAGTGTGCTTATTTTTTTTGAGATTTCAACAGTAGGAAGTTCTGAAAAGGGCATGGTAAGCTCTAGAGGATATTTAGGGAGCAGTTGTTCCATGGGGGATTTTTCAAGAAGAGATTTTGATATAAAGAACACGGTATCGCAACAGGGGCAGTGATAAATTTTTATCTCGTTACCCACTTCAACGCCCAACTCTACTTTACAATAAGGGCAGTTAATTATCTCCATTTTTTCCTCCTTTGTTGGTTGTTAATTCATTAGCTTAATTTTAAATTATAGCAAATTTTGATGATTTTGTCAAGAGACCCTGCCCTTAACTCTGGAACTCGGGAGAATAATGAAAGGGCGGGATGCCGTAAAGGTTGGTTTTTATTTTGTTATTTTGTTATACTAAAAATACTTTTTGGACGTTGATAATTCATTAACAATAAAAACTAAAATGGAGGTGCAATATGAGCGCAAAAAAACTTTGTTTAACTTTGGGCATTTTTTTATCATTAATTTTAATCGGAATGGGTTGCGGCAAGGATAGCCCAAACGTTTCGGTTAAAGAGGAGGACAATCTTCCGGCCGTTGGCGCAAATAAGGACGCGTCCGCCGAAGAAGATGTTTCTATCGACAGCGATTCCGGCGAGTCAGATTTTGTCGGATGGAAGACCTACGAGCAGGACGGCATCACCCTCAAATATCCGCCGAATTGGAGGGTATCGGAGGACGGCATTCTGTATCGATGGCGCGAAGGACTGGAGGAGGAGTTTGCTAGCCAGGATTATTTCGAACATCTGACTCGGATGGCAGAAGTGTCAATAGGAATTAATGTAAGAGAAAACGTGGAAGGTGATGATGTGGACGATCTCATTAAATATGTAGATTATAACGGAACTCTTCAAGAGCGGATCTATATAGATGGACATGGTGCATTAATAGTGGCTTGCGGTGGTATAAATTATGCCGAATGTGTGTTGTTTAATAATAAGGAAGCCAGTATTATTATTTTTATTAATTACATGTTAAATGGTGATCGTGAGCCAACCGAGATAAAAACAGAAGTTGAGAAAATTTTACAAACCGTGCGGTTACCTTAAAGGAGGATAAAGAGATGAAAAGGTTGATATTGATTGGAATTGTTTTTTTTGCTGTTTACGGTTATACCAAAAATACTTATTCTGAAGAACCGGAAATAACAGACAGTTTGGGATATCCTTTATCGAACTATGATCCTGGTTCATTCTTTGGTCGTGTTTTTGGATGTTGCTGGCCTCGACATTTGGGCGAAGATGACAAAAGATCACCCTTAACTCCCGTGAGAGCAATTGGCAATGGGAAAATTATCACGGGTATTGTCTCTGGAGCTCATACTTGTTATGGCATGGTCGTGGTGGTAGAGCATACATTGCTGGATGGGGGTAAAATAACTTCAGTATATGGCCATATGACAAATCGCGAAGGATATAAACCAAGGTTAAGCGGGGTTGTCAAAAAAGGAGAAATTATTGGTTATGTGGGGCATAGCGGAGGTAAGCCACCTCATGGTAGGGTGGCTTATTGTAATGGCGTTTTAGATGATGAAAATGGCGACAATGAACCTCACCTTCATTTTGGTATTCGCAAAGGACCCGCTCCTAAAGATGAGTATGATAATTATAGTTGGGTTTACTTCGGTTATGGACCTAAATATGGCGAAGACGTTGACTTTGATTCTAAGGGCAAAGCGTGGGGAGGAAAGTTTACCGCCGGCAAAAAGTTCATTGACGAATACAACGCCAAATACTCTGACCGCGATGAAGACGAAGATGGGGTTACTGTCAAAAACGGCGATTGCGATGACAAGGATAAAACCGTTTATCCGGGGGCCGAGGAGCTGTGTGATGAAAAAGATAATGACTGCGATGAGGTGGCGGACAATGGTTTCCTTCCGACTGCGCAAGAAGTCGGCAAGGGCGACCAATGCAGCGACGGCTTAAGCGATTGCCGCGTTTGGGGTGAATACATCTGTTCGCTAGACAAAAAGTCAATCGTCTGCGACGCTGTTGCTTTGCCGCCGGGCGAGGAACTCTGCGACGGCAAAGACAATGATTGCGATGGCAAAATAGACAATGATATTCCCAGTATTGGTGAAGAGTGTGTTGCGGGCGAAGGAGAGTGCCAAAACACGGGGGAGGTAATTTGCTTGCTCGAAGCAAATCCGGCGGGGTTATATTGCAGTGTTGCTCCCTTGGAACCGGATTGTTCCGGTAAAGAGTGTGGCGATGATGGTTGCGGAGGAAGTTGCGGTACCTGCGTAGGAGGAGATGCTTACTGTATAGGAAATATTTGTGTGGAGTGCACGGATGATGCGGATTGTCCCGCGGGCGAGTTCTGCAACATTCAATCGTATACCTGCGAACAGGATATCCCAGACCAATGTAAAGGTGTCATAAGTTTTACTGATCCAAACCTTGAGCGGGCGGTGCGGGACGCTATTGGCAAGCTTTCTGGCGGCATTTATTATTTAGACGTTAAAGACCGGACATTTCTTGATGCTGGAGATAAAGATATCCAATACCTTGGAGGAATAGAATGCCTTACTGCACTGACATTGCTTAACCTTTGGTCCAACCAAATAAGCGACATCTCACCGTTGTCAAACCTTACTGCGCTGACAGATCTTGACCTTAAGAACAACCAAATAAGCGACATCTCGCCATTGTCAAACCTCACTGCGCTGACAACACTTAATCTTCTGTCCAACCAAATAAGCGATATTTCGCCGTTGTCAAACCTTACTGCACTGACAATGCTTTACCTTTGGGACAACCAGATAAGCAATATTTCGCCGTTGTCAAACCTTACTGCACTGACAATGCTTTACCTTAGGGTCAACCAAGTAGGCGATATTTCGCCATTGTCAAACCTCACTGCGCTGACAATACTTGACCTTTGGGGCAACCAAATAAGCGACATCTCACCATTGTCAAACCTCACTGCGCTGACAGATCTTGACCTTAAGAACAACCAAATAAGCGACATCTCGCCATTGTCAAACCTCACTGCGCTGACAATACTTGACCTTTGGGGCAACGAGGTAAGCGATATCTCACCATTATCAACCCTCACTGCGCTGACAACGCTTTACCTTAGGGTCAACCAAGTAGGCGATATTTCGCCATTGTCAAACCTTACTGCACTGACAATACTTGACCTTTGGGGCAACGGGGTAAGCGACATCTCACCATTGTCAAACCTTACTGCACTGACAACGCTTTGGCTTGATTATAATCGAATAAGCGATATATCGCCGCTCGTGAGCAATTCTGGTATTGATAATGACGATGAGGTGGACATAAGATACAATCCCATTGATTGTGCGGCTCAAGGTGTGAACATAGCGGAGCTTCGCAGTCGCGGAGTAATTTTAGAGACAGACTGCCCCTAACCCAAAACACTTACCTCAAAAGTTTTTAGCAAGTTGCTAAAATTCAAGCTTTTTTGTTTTTTTATTTTTAGGAACTGGTAGGAAAATAGGTTGAAAAATAACTCCCCAAACCAGCCCCCGAACTCGGGAGCTGGTTTTTTTAATATTTACCCGCAAGAGTTCCCTCCGCCCAAGGTGAGGGGATGAATGGCGGCTTGTAAATATTAACCTCGCGCCAACCTCGGGGCGAGCGCGTGTGCCGAATAGGCACATCCCTTTTTCGGGCGAAGCGCGAGCCCGTCCGACCCATTGGCGCCGGGGTAGATGTTCACCCGCACGGAGCTTCATTTCAGCTCTTGACCTTTTTTGATGTTTTTTCTATACTAATTCTAAACTGGCGTTCCTTGATAATCCAAAAGTAATTTTTGGTTAAAATAAATTTTGTTGGTAAAGAATTGTAAACCGTAAAAATGGAGGTGGAAAGATGTTAGAAAGAAATGTAAAGAGGTTGTTTTGGTTGACGCTGGCCCTAGTGGCAATACTCGTTTTCGTTGCCTGCGGCGGGGGAGGAGAAGCAGGAGAAGAAGATGATGATGACAATGATAATAACGATTCTTCTGTCGGAGATTTTGATTCTGCCAATCCCGGCGAGTCGTGTTATGTGCCAGAAGTAGAAACCTGCACCCCGGACCAGACAGCAGTTCTGGAATGCATGGAAGCCCATGGCGGCGGTTATGCCTGGACTCTTGATGAGAGCTGTGATGAAGATGAGATTTGTCTGGAGAGGGGAGATGATGATGACTCTGGATATAACTGTGAGAACAGAGACCTTTTATGCGAAGAAGGCGACAGCTGTGCTACCGTCTTTAATATGCCCGCTGAATATTTATATATGGTGATGGATATTGATGATGAAATAGACCGGCAGTGTTGTGAACTAATCGGCGGAAAGTGGTCCGCGGAACCGCCCTACGAAGAATTAAGTTCCTGCCCGGATTACTTTGGCGTGCCGGGCAACTATAGTTATGATGATGAAGCTATTTGCTGGGTTAAAGAGACCACTTCTTATAATTGTCGCATAAGCGAAGGATACAGTGTGCCAGTGTATCTGCATAGTGGCAATTCTTACGATATTAATCCGGATTGGGATGGCAAATGTCCTCCTCCCGATGACGTTACCGACGACGATGACACCGGCGATGATGATGTGGATGATGATGTGGATGATGACGATTCGGCCGTCGAGTGCGAAGACCCCTCATTAAGACCACCCACCTGCCTGCCTAAAGGGGATGAGACCCCTGATGAAGTCGTTAGCAAGCTTAACTGCAACCAAAAAGACGAAATTTATACCGACCGGCCCTGCACGTATAAATCCTGCGAAATCTATGACGATATTTACAACGCCATTTTAGGCTGCAGCCAGTCAACGCCGGACGCGGATATGTGTAATTGCCTTGATTGCTATAACAAGCAAATTGCTTGTATGAAGTGGCAAGACGATTTCAATAATTGCTACGACCCGACAGTGATAATGGACACCTGCGCCTTAGATAGAGATGTCTGTATCGACACCTATCCCGAAGGAAAATGCGAAATGATACGGGAGTATAATGCTGAGGTGGAAGCCGATTCGATGTGCTTCTATGAAGCCGGTTGCGCGACGGAGGCTGGTACAGGGAATACCTGCATGTGCGAGGAAGGCTATTGGGTTTGCGGCGAAGAGGTAGTCTGCGAATCGGCAGATGATGATGACGATATCACAGATGACGATGACGACTCGTGTGTTCCTACAAACAATGGCGTGGAGATTTGCGATTGGATAGACAATGATTGTGATGGGAGGATGGATGATGTTTCTCCTGCGCCTTCTACCGATGAGCACTGCGGGTCATGTTTTAATGAATGCCCGCAGTTCACTTTTTGCGAGGGCGGGGAATGCGAAGAAATTCCTGAGGATTGCGTGTATAATCCAAATATCCAACCGTTTGAATATCCCGAAGAACCTGTTTGTAAAGAATATGATGAATGTATTGCAGCTTGTCCATATATTAACGAAGCAGACGAAGATTTGACCCAGGAACAAATACAAGAGAGGGATAACTGCATCACCGAATGTCAAAACAACATCTCGGGCGACTGCATGACTTGCATACAGAAATGGAGCACTTGTTCAAATGAAAACGGCTGTGTGTTGCCCGACAATTCAATGGACGCAGATTGTTTTTTTACTTATTGTTTTGATGATTATTTCTCATGCCATACGGCGGGGATTGGTTCGATTGAAGAGAAATCATGTCTTCAGAACGAGAAATGCGTTGATGTCGGCGGTGCCGGCGCTTGTTATCCTACTGACCCGAATTTGATAAACGGAGACGGTACAACCTACCCAGGAGAAAAAAACGAAAGAAACGGTGTTTGTGGAGAGGGAGATCCAATAGAGGATGATGCGTGTTATCAGAATTCCAATGATATGATGTGTGTCAATTGGTTTGGCCCTGGCGAAACGCCGATATGCACTGGCTTTTGCCCAGTTAGTGAAATTGAAGTGCCTCGTTTAAGGTTGAACGGTTGTATGATAGATGAAACCTGTTCAATACTTGGTCAAGATAGTAGTGGCAACGATATGGTATTTTGTGTGCCTGACGGTTGGCAAGTGGGTGAAGACCCCCCAGGTAATACGGACGACCGTAACGGCGTTTGCATGATTCTTGGTATGGTAGATACTTGCACTAATAATACTGCCTGTGTTTCGTTCTCCGGGATGGAAGACAGAACTGGAATTTGTTTTCAGAAGTGTTATGAGGAATGCGCATCACCCTAAGGGTATAAAAGCGTTAAAACTAATCCAAACCAGCCCCCAAACTCGGGAGCTGGTTTTTTATTAGTTTTAGCGGTTTTTAATGTTTATTGTTTTTAGACCCTTTTGTTTTCATGTTTTTATGTTTTCGTGTTTTATGCTATAATATCCACAGTAGAAACTAATTTTTTATTATGCATAAAAAGTGGATTTTTTCTTTACTCAAAAGGGTGATTTGGCAGTCCCGATTATTCGGGATTAAGCCGGCGCCGTTTCAGGCGGGGAAGAAAATTTTTTACAGTTTTCTTTTTGCCCTGATTTTAATTCTACCCCTGCTTTCAATTTTGTATTGGCAAAATGTGTGGGGGTTTTTTGGTATCGGCCAAGCGGAAGCGCAGACAGCTGATTCTTTTGTTAAATACGATTTTACCACCGACGGCACGATGGTGAACGTTAAAAAGGCGGGCGGTACCGTTATTGGTTGGAGCGGACCCGCCGGTGCCGTTTCTTACGCTCCCGGCAATCTTATTGACGGAGCCATTGCTAACAATGTCAATGATTACTGGCGGGAGGCGAATGAACCGGCAATCGTGGTTGTGAAGATGCCGCAAGCGCGTCCCGTGAATAAAATTATTTTAAGAAACACTTATAACTTATACACCGCTTTTAAATTATGGTATTCGTTGAACACCACGGACGGGTGGGATGGCGACTGGCAATTGGTTCCTTCTCCGAACTCCGGCGGCCAAGTGCCGGCGGGCGGTTTGAAAGAGATTTATTTTACTTCCGTGGTTAATGCCAGATATTTTAAAGTGACGGATTTGGATTCGGGAACTTACGCTTATTTGAATGAAATAGAGGTCTACTATTTAGATGTGGATGGTGATGGCGTGGCTGATAGTTTAGACAACTGCCCTGCTGTTGCCAATGCCAATCAACTTGATGTTGACGGCGACGGCACCGGCGACGCCTGCGACAACTGCCCCAGCATTGCCAATCCCGACCAAGCTGACGCGGACAATGATGGCCGAGGTAGTGTCTGCGATAACTGTCCCAATTATCCCAACGCCAATCAGGAAGATGCCGATGGCGACGGTGTTGGCAATAATTGTGATAATTGCGCTTCAGTCGCCAACCCCGACCAGGCCGATACCGATGGCGATGGTATTGGTAATGTCTGCGAAGTTGCTGATACTGATAATGACGGAGTGGATGATAACGGAGACAACTGCCCGGCTGTCGCCAATGCCAATCAGCTTGATGTTGACGGCGATGGTAATGGCGACGTCTGCGACAACTGCCCCAGCGTTGCCAATCCCGACCAAGCTGACGCGGACAATGATGGTCAGGGCGATGTTTGCGACACCGACTGGGATAGCGACGGCCGTTTAAACACAGCTGACAATTGTCCCTATATTTATAACCCTGACCAGATTGATAATGACAGCGACGGCACCGGCGACGCCTGCGATACTGATAAAGACAATGACGGCGTTTTGAATAATAATGATAACTGCCCACTTAACGCCAATCCCGACCAAGCTGACGCGGACAATGACGGGCTCGGGGATTTTTGCGATTTAGATACCGACGGCGATTTAAGAGATAACACCATTGATAATTGCCCGGCTAATTACAATCCGGACCAGCTTAATTCCGACGCCGACGCTTCTGGCGATGTTTGCGATTCCTGTCCGGGCGATTTTAACAATTCCTGCGCAGGCGAGGAAAGCGCGTCGGCGGTTATAAGAATTTCCGGCGGGGCAGTAAGCACTACCGGCGGAGCGCAAGCCAATATCCCAAGCGGGGCTTTGGCGAGCGCCACGACAGTCACTATTTACGAAACAACTGTTCCGGCGAATTTGGAAGCGCAAGGCATAACACCCTTGAGTAAGATTTACGAATTCCACAAGGGCGGAGATAATAATTTTTCCTCGGCGGTTACTATCCGTTTGCCATATTCTTTGGCTAATAACTCGGCGGATATTTATTGGAACAACAATGGAACTTGGCAGAGAGAAAGCCTGGCCGTTTGCTTTAATGAGAATTTGGTCTGTGAGCTTAATATCAATCATTTTTCATTTTTTGTCGTGGGTACCAGCGATTATGATAATGACGGTGTTTTGGATATCAGCGACAATTGTCCGCGTGTCTGGCAGGAAAGACAAATTGATTCCAACGGCAACGGTCAGGGCGACGCTTGCGAGGGCAATGTTTACGGCTGGGCGTGGTCCGAAAATGTCGGTTGGGTTTCGGCTAATAACTGCGACTTGGCGACCAATACCTGCGCCGGTCCGGCTTATGGCGTAAAAATCGCGGCGGACGGAATTTTGTCCGGCTGGATGTGGAGCGAAAACGTGGGCTGGATTTGCGTAGGCGCGACCTGCGCTGATTATGGCGCTACTCCGGAAGCGCAGACGGCTGCGGCCAAGGCCGATACCAATATCGGCGATATCAGCGGCTGGGCGAAAGTAATTGCTTATCCGGCCAGCGAGGGCTGGATTTCTTTGCGCAAGATGGCGCTGGATTTGGACGCTCCGATTTACGGCGCCAAAATGGCTTTTGCCATTAATGAACAGCCTCTTATTTCCAAAGGAGATTTTTACTGGTGGGGATGGGCGCCGTGGGATATTGGCTGGGTTGATTTTGGGCCGTCAGTGGCTGGTAGTTTTGTTGGTATAAAAACCAGTTTTGGTTTTGAGCCCGTGCGCGTGACGCCGGCTGGAGGAATTTTTGAGCCGTTGTGTTGTTTAGGTGGTGGAACGGATTGCGCGCGCGTTGACGATGGCTATGCTGATTACCAAAATACCGACGCTTATTGCGACGGCGAGAATGTCGGGCAGGCCTTGCCCGGCACGCATTTGCATACTTTTACAGTCAAACTAGCGAATTTAAAAGTCACCTCGGGCATGGCGGAGTGTAAAGTTATTACTCCAGGGAGATGTCCGGAGAAGGAGTTAGAAACCGGAGAGAAAATCTCTGGCAATATCTGTTTTGGCAATTATAACTGCGCCACAGGGGAATCTTGTATGGGCACAACTAACATCTTGGTTTCCGGTAGTGTAGAAGAAGACGGTAAAGCTAATTTGGAATACACGGTCCAGCCGGGTGATTCAATAAATGAAGAAGCATTTTGGCTTTTGAAAGAATGTAAGGTTAATGGCGATGATATTGGGATTCCGCAAAAGCCGATATTTGTCCACAGAAATACTTGGACAAAAGGAGGAGAGGAAGGGAGTGATAAAACAAGAGCAAAATATTGCTGGCAGATGTCAGGCGGCGCTGGTCAATATCTGGCGAATGTTTATCGCTGTGATTTTCTTGGCGATGTGGGCTTTAGCGCTAAAATGGCCACTGGTTTCCCAGTAGAAGGGATTTGCGACGATACTTGTTTTGAGGGAACATTAAATTGTATTGATGGAAAATTTGATAACGATGGTAATGGTTTGGCAAATATGGACGACCCTTATTGTAAGGGAATCGCTTATGAGGAAGAGGGCGAAAGGAAAATGTGCCTTTTAGATGGAGACTGTAAATTTGTCGGCGGGAAATGTGTTAATATAGAGGGGCAAAACCAATGTGTTAATGTGTTATTGGGCGGTTCAGATGGAGATAATGATGGAGTAGTAAATATGTTTGACATGGATTCAAATAGCAATGCCAACAATAGTATAAAAAGAAACTGCGAGATAACTGATAATGTGATGACCTGCAGTCCGTAGAGACGTCTCGACAAGGCGGGGTCTCTACATAATGCGAATCATCAATCCTTTTATCGTCCCCCGGTATCCCCGTAGAGACGGGTTTTAAACCCGTCTCTACCAAATGCCTGAATTGTTTCTGTATAAATCAAAACCCAAATAAAAAAACACCCCGAGTTTTACCCAGGGGTGTTTTGATTTTTTAAATCCCTCCTTACCTCCCTTTTTCAAAGGGAGAGAAAGGGGATTACTTCACATAGCACAGGCCGTCGCAGGGGCCGCCAAGGGCTGTGTCGCCGAAATAGACGGCGTGGATTTCGTTACCGGAGTTAATCGTTATGGCTGTAATGAAATTAGCTTCTTCACCATCTTTGTATTCTCCGATGACGCTTAAGACCCAACTTCCGGATTTGTCGGTAGCATAGATTACCCTATGCTCTTCGAATGCGAGATACAACACATGTCTTTTCCCATTAGAATCCACGGCCATTGAGGTTGCCCAGCCGCGAGGATAATCGGCATTGAAATCAACGTGTTCGCCCGCCCAATCCCCGCTGGCGTTGGTGGTTATACGAAGAGACCAACCGCTAGCCGTGAAATAGCCGGAAGAAATATGGAGTTTTCCGCCGGAATCCGCTGCCATTGAACTCCAAAGACCAGAATAAGTGATGTCAATTTTATTTTTAACCCAACTGCTATCACTTTGTTCTTCCGCCAACCACAATCCATCTGTTGCGCCAACTCTCTCGTATGAAATACGACTTAAGTTGTTCTGTATCACAAGCGATGTGCCTCTATCAAGGTCTGTAATGGCATGTACCACTTGTATTTCCCAGTTTGCCCCGTTCCACCGCGCTTCCCGCAAGTCGCCATTATATCCGCGGTAAGAAATCCGTGGATAACCGTCGTCGTCTAGGGCGATGGAAGTAGATTTACCGGTTTGCGGATCGTCGTTATCAATGATAGTGGTTTCCAAACTTTCGTCAGGCGCTCTTTTGGCGTAGCAAAGCCCTTGCTCGCAACGGTAGGAAATATGGATGTTGTCAGAGGAGTCAAGGGCCATATCTGTATCACTGGCCATATTTAGATTCCATTGTTCATTTTCCCAATTTCCGTCTTTGTTGTTGCTTAACCATTTTCCGCCAAGTATCCATATTTTTTCTTGGGAGTCAAGGGAAATTTGTAGGTAGGTTCTGCCGATGTCTCTTATGCTTTCACTTTTCCCATCCCAGCCGTCGCAGTCGTTGTCAATACTGTCCAGTTTATCGGTCGGGTTGTTAGGATAGGCAAGAGCTTCATCATCATCGCAGTCCACCACCGTCACTCCATCTGTGCCCAAAGCCGCGTAGTCGTCGGCATCAACATCGCCCGCCAGCGCGCCGCCAAATTTGCCGTCGCAGTTTTCATCAACCGCGTCGGTGTCATTGTCGTCTGCGTTAGGGTGGATACTGTTGTTGCCATCATCGCAATCCGTTCCGCCGGAAGCGATACTCGCATAAGTATCGCTGTCAGCGTCCACTCCGTCTCGGCCGTCGCAATTCTGGTCAATGCCGTCGCCCACCGTGTCCAGCGCTCCGGGATAAATCCCGTTGTCGCCGTCGTCGCAATCCGTTCCGCCGCAATCCTTGTCAATAAAAGTGTCAGTATCGGCATCTTTGTCATCTACGCCCTTGCACTCGCCGCTTTGGCAGGTAGAAGTCGTGGTGCAAATCTCGCCGTCATTGCAAAGGCCGCCTTCGTTAATCGGCGACTTTTCACAACTGTCAGCCGTTTCATCGCACACTCCGTTGTTGCATTCGTCCGAAAGAGGAGAGCAATCCTTCACCGGTCCGGCTTGGCAGTCGCCGTCTTGGCAGGAATCGCCGACCGTGCAGTATTGGCCGTCTTCACAGGAAGTTCCATTAGACCTCGGCTTAGCCGCGCAGTGTGATGAAGTTGAACTGTCCTCTACACAGATACCGCGATTGCAATCGTCGGTCTTTTTGGAACAATCGCGGCTCGCTCCGGCTTGGCAACTCCCGTTTTGGCAGGTGTCGCCGACTGTACAGCCGTTAGAGTCCGCATTGCAAGCGGTGTTGTTGGGTTTAGATTGAGCCACGCAATTAAAGTTAACGTGGTCAGCCGTTTCCTCGCAAACGCCGTCATTGCACTGATTGGTGAACGTCGAGCAGTCAGCCGGTGTTCCCGCCACGCAAATTCCCGCTTGGCAGTTGTCGCCGACTGTGCAGCCGTCGTTATCCAAACAGGCCGCGCCGTTGTTCTTGGACGTAGAGGAGCAGACGAATTTGTCCTGACCTTGGGAAATACAGATACCGGTTTTGCATTGGGTATTTACACCCGAGCAATCTGCCGGCAAACCCTTCTCGCAAATTCCCGCTTGGCAGGTGTCGCCGACTGTGCAGCCGTCACCATCCGCGTCGCAGGGAGTTTGGTCTTCCATGGGGGTCGGAACGCATTCATATGTTTCCGAGCCAGCGGAGAAACAAGTTCCGGCGTTGCAGGCATCCGTAGCTTCGGAACAATCCGGAGCCGGTCCTTTTTCGCAGACACCGGCTTGGCAGGTGTCGCCGACCGTACAGCCGTCACCATCCGCGTCGCAACGAGTTTCGTTGGGCAAAGATTCTTTGCCGCAAGCATACTCATTGTTTCCGGCAGAATAGCAGACACCGATGTTGCATTGCTTTTCTTCTTCCGGTACCGCTCCCGAACAATCCACTGCTTTGCCGGATAGACAATCACCGTCTTGGCAATAGTCGTTTTCGGTGCAACCATCAGAATCCGCGTTGCAGAGTGTCCCGTTTTCTTTGGGAACCGCTTGGCAACCGCGGGTGGCTTCATCGCACACGCCGTCATTGCATTCGTCCGAAAGAGGAGCGCAATCTTCGGGTTCAATTTCTACGACACAAAATCCGCCAAGGCATTGTTCAACGCCGTCGCAGAAAATGTCGTTGTCACATCCCATTTCCAAAGCCGAATCTTCGTCAGTATCGCCGTCGCAGTCATTGTCCTTTCCGTCGCAAATTTCTTTGCTCGGAACGCAAGTCGTGTCGTCATCGTCATCCCCGACATCTATCGGGACGTCGCCGTCTGACGGCTCAACACCAGCATCGTCATCAGACCCTGAGTCTGTCGAAGGGTCATCGTCGTCATTGTTGTTAACATCGCCACCATCACTGACACCCTCATTGTCATCCTGAGCGTCAGCGAAGGATCTCTTTTCTCCGTTGCCGCAGCCCAAGGGCGCGAGCAACACCAAAATCAACCAAAAATTACTTTTCATCCTTTTCATCTTTATCTCCTTGTAAATTAATTTTTTTGTTTTCAAACAGCAGAATAATCTGCTTACCCGACTTTAGTCAACTCGTGTTTGGCCCGCTAAAGTGAGGTAAAGAGACTATTTAAAGGGGTTAAAATATACTCTTTTTAACTATTAAATATAGCACATTTTAGCTATTTTGTCAAGATTAGCTTACAACACATAATACAAAACAATAATACCGCATTTCCACTATTATTTTATCATTTTATCAATTTTCAAGATATGGGCTTAATAAATCCGAGAAATACCTTACAAATGCGGGGTATTCCCCCATAGAGATTCCGCTGCGGCGGGGTCTCTACCATGCAATATCATCAATCCTTTTATCGTCCCCTGGTATCCCCGTAGAGACGGGTTTTAAACCCGTCTCTACCAAATGCCCGAATTGTTTCTACAAAAAATTTTTTAAATAAAAAACGCCCTTTTATCAAAGGGTGTTTTGATTTTGTTCCCCCGTAGAGACGCATGACAATGCGTCTCTATTAAAGATATTATTGTGGGCTATTTTATTTTTCTTGCTATTATTTTAACAACATCGTGCGTATGCGGTTCGGGATTTCCTGGATGCCCTTCGTCTGTCGTAGACTTTTCTTCATAAAAAATGATATTAAAATCAGAAAATATATTTTTTAATTCTTGCGGCTCAAAAAAGCAACTTTTGTCGGCGGTCTTTTTTTTATAAAGTGGGTCATCCACGGTAAAACCGGAGATAATAATATATCCTTTATTTTTTATATTTTTTTTAATCCTTTCAATTATTTTCAAGGCCTCTTTTTTTGGTAAAAACTGCAAAGAATTAAAGGCGTTTATGATATTGTATTTATTTTTTTGAATATTGAAATTTTTAATATCGTCGCAAAATAAATTTATTTGGTCAGTTGGTAAATTATTTGCCCGGATAGATTCTTTTATTTTTTTAATTCCTTCCCGTGAGTTATCTACGGCAGTCACCTTGAATCCTTCTCGCAACATAAATAAAACATCTCTCCCTTGGCCACAACCCAAATCTAAAAATTTTGAACCAGTATCCAGCTGATTGTAGATTTTTTTCAAAAGCTCGTTCGGCTTCCTCCCCCAAACGTTGTTATTTTTATAGATTTGATTATATTCCATGTCTTTAGTATAACAAATAAATGCGAAAAATAAAAAAACGATAGTACTCCGTTGAGTAACTATCGTTGTTTTAATCAACATCTCCAGCATTGTGGGTCCTTGTCAAAAAAGTTGCCCGTAGTACCGGCCGAAACTGCATGGCACCCGCGGCAATAATTAAGAAGTTCACAATCTTTGCAACCAGCTAATTTTTCAATTTGTCGGTATTTTTCCATCTTTGGCGACAGAAAAATTTCCTTGAAAGTTTGTTGACTGATTTTTCCGACCATACTCTCAAAACGGCGACAGGCATATACTGTGCCATTGGGTAATAAGGTCATATGTTTGATTCCGCAGTTACAACCGTCAAGCACGATATCTTTTGCTTCGCAAAGTTTGTATAGTCCTTCTTCATAAAGAAAAGCCGTCCAAAGGTGATCTTTTAAAGAAAAATTAGTGGCGCAGTCAACGAGTTCACTGTAAACTCGCCACATGTCAGCGAGAAATTGGCGGTAGAGTTGGGGTGGCATATTGTGTTCCGTATCTCCACGCGTTGGGCAATAACGGGAAAAGGCAAAATTGCCCACCTTATGTTCTACACAGAGCCTCGCGACTGCCGGAAGCTCCTTGTAATTAAGTAAGGACACGGTTGACATTATCATGCTTTTAATACCAGCTTCGTGTAAAATCGGCAGCGCTGACAACGTTGTCTGAAAAGACCCTGGTTTACGCAAAGAGTCGTGCGTTTTCTCAAGCCCATCAAGGGACATTTGATAACTAGTACAGCCAAGATTTTTCAATTCCTTTGCCCTCTTAGTAGTCAAATGAAATGGATTGCCCAAAATAGTAAAGCTAATTCCTTTTTGCTGGATTAATTTCAGCACATCCCAAATTAGCGGATAGAGTAACGGGTCGCCACCGGTGATGGAAAAATGCGGGGCTACATCCATTTCATCACAAAATAAGATAAAGTCCTCAATAATCTTTTGACACTGCTCAATAGTTGGTGTTGATCGTAAACCTTTTTTTTCATGCTTTTGCCAAATGTAGCAATGTTGGCATCTTTGGTCGCACTTATTAGTTAAGTGCCACTGTAATCCAAAAAATCGTTTCATCTAACCCTTTCCTTTCTTTGGGTAAATATAAAAAGGAGGAGAAAATAATTTTTTCCCTCCTTCTAAGTTTGGTGGTTATTCTCCGCCGCACTCTACGTTGCAGCCTCCGCCGCAATTGCACGATCCCTGTCCGCATGGACTAGCTGTGGCGCGACCCTTGGTAACGGCGGAATTTTGGCGCAAAACTGCCTGTGCACTATGAGGAAATTTGCTGTCCACCTGCTTGCTCCAGTAGTTCATCGACTTCAGCCTTTTCATGACTTTCACCTCCTTTCGGTTTTTAATGTGCTATTTTAATTGCCACTATAGCAATCTTGTTATTCTAGCATTACCTTCTCATTTTGTCAAGGTTTTTGGCTTAACCTTGTCACCCCCTCTTCTTTTTAAGTAATACACATATTCCCTCCCTTCTCATTTTAACATTTTATCAATTTCCAAGATATGGGCTTAATAAACCCGAGAAACACCTTGCCTGCGAAGTATTCCCCTGTAGAGACCCCGCCGCAGCGGGGTCTCTACAAATGAGAATCATCATTTCACATAACACAGCAAAACAGCAAACACGAGAACCCCGTTTGGCTGACATGTCTTGACAAACCCGTTCATTTAATATATGCTATTCTTAATTTGCGTTCCTTGATAATCCAAAATTAAATTTTGGTCAAAATAAATTTTGTTGGTAAAAAATTAAAAACATGGAGGTAGAAAAATGAAGACACTTGAAAGAAAATGGTTTTTGTTGTTGGCGGTTGTTGTAGCGGCGGCATTGTTTTCCGCCTGCGACGGAAGTTTAGGAGAAGGGGACGATGATGTGGATGAAGGAGAGGCAGGTGATTATGGAGATAAATCCTCTTTCCCATTTTTTGGCGACAAACAGAATGCTTTGTCCACCGCTAAGCCAGGCGATGCTTGCTATGAGGTGGAAGCAAACACTTGTTCGCCAGATCGTTCGGCTACTCTGGAATGCCTGGAAGCCAAGGGCGGTGGATATGCTTGGACGTTAACAAAAGATTGCGACAGTAACGAACTTTGTGTTGCTTATTTTAATGATAGCGGAGAGATGAGCTACACAACTTGTCATCATTGGTTCTTGCCCTGCACTAAACCAGATGCGCACTGTGATTACACAAGAATTGCGGCCTGTGGTCTTAATGGCGATGGTTGCCGTGCTTTCGGAGGAATATGGAGTGTAGAACAAATAGAAGGAGAATCTACGGCTGATAAGTGCGTTGAAATCTTGGGGATACCGTTGGAGTCACAATTTCTGGAACAGTCCGGGTATGATATTTTAGGACAGTTTAAAGATGATTTTAAGGTCGGTGGCGAGTATGACGAGTATCATAGTTTCACCGGAGAAGAGTCTCTTTGCTGGCGGAAAGAAGAATATAGTACTGGATGTGGGTATGACAGGGATTATGATATTTTTGTTGTCGGGCAATATGATTCTTCCAATGTTTGTGTAGGGGCGGCTTGGGATGAGGAGAAACTTTGTAAGAGTAGCACTGATTGTGGCGAGGGAAGTTTTTGTGTTATTGATGATGATAACCCGGAGGAGGCCAGATGTGACGATGACCAAATCGGTTATTCAAGTGAGATTTTTTTATGTGAGACCGATGATGGTTGTCCTTTTCGTAATGGGGGAGAGCAAAATGAAAGGCAAAAATGTATTAAGGGTTTTTGCAGTTGGCCCTGTGATGAAAGGAACATTTGTGACTCAGAAGGTGGTTATAGTTGTTCTGGTGATTTTTGTTTTTTTTGCAATGATGACTTTTATTGCGAGATATCCGAAGGTGATGATGACGACGATGACACGGCAGATGATGATGCGGACGATGATGATACCGCAGACGACGATGATTTTGACTGTCGTATTGAAGGATGCCCGGAAGGGTTTTCTTGTGGCGAAAACGGTATTTGCGAATCGGCAGACGATGACGATATTGTAGATGATGATGACATTGCCGATGATGACGACAATGATAATGATGATACAATATCAGAGGGGTGTGTAGTGGATAGTGATTGCGGTGACGATATTTGTATTGGCGGAGTTTGTGTCGTTAAGCCGACTACAGAAGGCGTTGTCAAGGGCGGAAATAAAGTTGACAATAGCTGCGTTGGTGAGATATCTCAACCAGGTGCAAAGACTGCGCTTATTGAGGGGTGCCTTGATGCCTTTGGTCTTGATCAGTCAACAGTTGGGCTCACAGTTGAAATTTTTCTCCTTGCGGAAAACGGAGAAATTGGCGACTTCATCACGAGGGCGGTTTCAAAAAGCATCGGCGTTGAAAAGTGCGGCAACCATAGCTTTTATGCTACGTCAGAAAAAGTGCCACTTGATACGCAACTCGTATTCAAGGTTAGCGGAGAAAGTTTTGTTGATACGTATCAGTATAATCAGTTTATTCCTTCTAGCGGTCTTGATGGCGACAAAGTTCCAATTGAAGCCGGTTCAACTACTGCGAATGTAGTAGCTGATAGCACGTATAGTTTAATCCCAGTCCTTATTGGGATAGGTTCCATTGATGCAGGAAGAGGTGCTATTATGGGCGAAATTCACGATTGCACGGATATGCAAGTTGAGAATGCCGTCGTTGGGTTTAATCCTCCAGTTGACACAGTTATTTATTTTACCGGAACCGACCCGGATCCCGCGGCTGCATCCACAGACCCTGATGCAATCTATGCGGGCATAAATATACTCCCCCAATTATATGTTATTTCGACAGCCACCTTAATAAACGGAGAGCCATCGGCGCTTGGGACCTGGAAAGTCAAAGGATTTGCTGACGGCGTAACAGTCATTATGTTTGACAACAACCAGCAACCGCTCTAACGATTCTAGTGATAAAAATCACCCAACCAGCCCCCAAACTCGGGAGCTGGTTTTTTAATATTTGCCCGCGCCAACCCCAAGGCGAGCGCGTGTGCCGAATAGGCATATCCCTTTTTCGGGCGAAGCGCGAGTCCGTCCGACCTGTTTGCGCCGGGGTAATTGCGTAAGGAGTTTTTATTTTAATGTTTTATTGTTTTTATGTTATAATATCTTTAGAAAATCAAGATTCCCATGCGAGAAAACCATAGAAAACTGGTAATGTTTTTTATCACCGCTTTTGTTTTTATTTTGGGCGGTTTTTTTGTTTCCCGAGCGCTGGCCATTTCCGACCCCTGCCCAGGCGAGATTTGTCGGCAGTATGAGTTTATTCAGGATGAGCCGAGCGAAACCTTTTACCAATTTTGTGCTAACAGCAATAATGATGATGGAGATAGCGCCGCTGATTGTAATGATTTGGATTGCAAACAAAACTTTGGCAACTGCGGCCCCTGTCCGGATAAAGAGAATATAACTTGGGCTTCTTGCGCCGACGGCAAGGACAATGATTTGGACGGAAACGTCGATTGCGCGGATGACGATTGCGATGGCCAGGTCGGCGATACGGCCAACGCAAAACTTTGTCCGTTCTCTTCGGGTGGCGCGGAAGAAAAGACGCCGGCATTGTGTGTTGATTCCAAAGACAACGATTTAGATAATTATATAGATTGCATTGACTTTGATTGCCAGACGGGCGAGGCCTGCGCTTTGGCCGATTGGCAAAGAGTGGAGTGTCTTGCTTCCGCTCCGCCGATTACGGTTTCGTTTGATAATAATCTAGATGACACCATCACTATCGCCGAGCAGATGACGGATTTGTACGCAGGTGCGCAGCACGAAATACATATCAAGGGGACGGGCCAATACTCGGCCGTTCAAATTTTGGCCGGCGACCTTACCGACCCTGATTTATATTATCCCTATTTGGCTTCCACCTGCGAAATAATTTCCGGCAATGAGTTGAACCAATTTATTTTAGTTTCTTCCGGCGATAACGGGTTTGCCGTTAGCTCCAATCCGGAAATAACTCTAAACGGTTTTAATATCACCGTGGCCTGCGATACTCCCGCCATTCCGCAGGAGGAAAGAGATTACAATATTTTAGTTGACGCGGCCAAAATTGATGAAAGCTCGGATACGATTGACACAATTATTTCCAGCCGTCTTTGGGAAAGCGCGGCGCCGGTAATCACCCGTTTGGAATACAGCGGAGAAATTATTGGCGGAGACAAAGTGAAAGTGGCCTATGGCAGTCAGTCGTTCTTTCGTGCCGTGCCTTCTAACGACGAATCGGGAATTTGTGATTGCGTTTTTAATTTCAATGGCTCCGAAAATACCGAAACCGTCAGTAATTTTTGCGTGGAGCAATCGCCCGCCATTTTTACCGTTGATAATTCCAATTATGTTTTAAGCGTTAAAGCCAAAGACGGCGCTGGCAATGTGAGCGAAACATTTACCAAAAATATTAAAATAGAAGTCCAGCCGTCTTTGATTGCCAATCTCGGTCTGGATAAACCTTTGGAAGAGATACAAGCGTATTTAGACCCTCAAAGTCCGATTCCGCCGGCGTTTATCTCGCCTTTTTATTCAACCGGTGAACACTTGTTGGTTAAAAACGCCAGCTTCAGAACCGGTGACGGGGATAGTTTTGCTTCGGCGGCGGAAGTGACGATTGATAATGAAGTAAAAGGGGAAGCGACTTGCGTGGGCGCTAATCCTGCGGTTTGCAGTTCCAGCCAAGGAGTTATTTTGACTGGTTTAAGCGAAGGCCGCCACGAAGTTTTTATTTCCCTACAGGACAGCGATTTAGATTGGGTGGATTCCAATAAACAATTTTTTTACATTTGCGACCCGGCCAAAACTTACGACCCTTCCCATGATTGCGCGCGGGCCGATTGGGATCAGGACGGCGCGGCGGAAGGACTGGCGGTTAAATCAGGTTTATACGAAAAATCAGGATTGGTTTGCGACAATTGCCCCGGGTTTTATAATCCCGCCCAGTCGGATTACAACGCTAACGGCGTGGGCGATGTCTGCGATAGTTTTGATTCCTGCGTTTATAGCGGCGGAGAATGTTTAACTGACGCCGATTGTCCCATAAATATTTGCGAAAATAATATCTGTAAATATAGCCGCGGCGCGTGTCAGTCGGATGCCGATTGTCCGGACAATATCTGCCAATCCACCGGCGGAGAAGGTTTTTGCGCCAAAACTTGTGTTGGGGACGCTGAATGTGTTCCGCCGGCTGGCGAGGTTTGCGTCAACTCCACTCCTGATTATTGTTCCCGTCCGCAATACGCCAAAATTTCTTGTTCCGGCGACGGCGACTGCGCCGCCGGGGAAATTTGCGTGGATAATTGCCCGGATATAGAAAATCCCGACCAAAGAGATACTGATAGAGATGGGCAGGGCGATGCCTGCGACACTGACGATGACAATGACGGAATTCCTGACCCATTGGATAATTGCCCTTTGGTTTATAATCCAAATCAGGAAGACGCTAACGGCAACGGCGTGGGCGATGTTTGTGAAGACGATACGGACGGCGATTGTGTTTTGGACGACGGCAATGGCAGCGGCTGGCCGGGCGATGGTCTATGCTTGGGCGAAGAGGCCGGGACTTGTGCGGGTAAGGGTTGTGATGACAATTGCTTGCTTGTTCCCAATCCTGCGCAAGAAGACGCGGATAACAACGGCGTGGGCGATATTTGCGAATGCGATTTTGACGGAGATGATATTTGTGATAACCCCGCTGTGCAATGTAACGGCTGTAGTGGCGGCCCGGATAATTGTCCGCTTGTTCCCAACCCCGACCAAGCTGATGCCAACGGCAATGGCGTGGGCGATGCCTGCGAAAATGATTTTGACGGCGATACTATTTTTGATAATGCCGACAATTGCCCCTACGTGCCCAATTTCAACCAAGCTGATTTAGACAACAACGGCGTGGGCGATGCCTGTGACCCTATCCGTCCGGAAGGTTTTTACGAGCCAACGCCTCCCCCCGAAGGTTTGCCCGGCCGGTCGTTGTATCAAAATCAGTTTGTCATTAGATTGTCCATAGCCGGAGCGCCAGCCGGTACTGTTATCAGTTGTAAGGTAAAAAACAGCAACGATAATTATATCGCTATGGGTGACAAAACTTTATCTCAAATCACCGTTTTCGACATAATAGAATTGCCGTCATACATTTTAGGGACAAATGAATCAGGAGTGACTGACTCCAGCGGCAAACCATGGGTCATTGAAGAATGCTCTATAAATATGACGGCAGGAGGGGTAAATCGTAATTTCATCCTCAAAAACGATAATAATTTTTTAAAGCCAATTTACGTTCATAAAAATTCCTGGTTTGGTTTGGAGTCTGAAGAGTATGACACTTACCGCGCGCAAGATTGTTACAAAGGATTTTTAAATAGGTTTTATTTGAATCAGAGCGCCATTTGCGGTTTTACCGGAGACGCTTTGTTTGCCAAAACTCTCTCTCCGCAAGCCGATAACGTAGAAACATTTTGCCATGATGGAGATGATAACGATGGCGATGGCTTTATTGACTGCGACGATTCCGATTGCCGCGGGCTTGCTTATTTTTGCCCCTGCAAAATAAATGACGACTGCCCGCTTGGTTATTCTTGTAATTTAGAGAAAAGAGGAATTTGTTGCGGCGCGGCAGGATGTATTTATAAGAGATAAGGAATAATAAATTGTAAATTTTAAATTACAAATAAATATCTAACGCCCAAATTTCAAATACCGATTGAATATTTACAAAACAGTTGTGTCATCCTGAGCCCCTCGACATTACGTCGGGGGGGCGAAGCGGGCCGGCAGGCAGGGATCTGAATCTGAGATTCTTCCCCCGAGTTCTCGGGGTTCAGAATGACAATGGGGCGGGGGCGGAGTTAGGAGATAAAAAGGGGAGTTGGAAAAAGGAAAGCAAAATAAAACATGTTTAGACAAAATAAAAAAATAATATCAATTACTATTGCCGCCGGCATTATTGTGCTGGCCGGCGGGTTTTTATTTTTTAGTAATTATCATTTTTTACAGGCGTTTATTAAGAGTAACGGATGCGCGGGCAATGTCTGCGCGCGGGAAGTTTCTTTAGCCGGCCGGACAATCAAGTATTGGTATACGGAGCATATTAAACCCAACGGAGTTTTTAAAATAAGATTTCAGGCGCCAGCGAGCGGGGGAATGGCAGTAAATTTTTCAGCCGGCGCTTTTCCCGTTCAGCCGGGCGGAGAGATTATTGACCCGCCGGATTGTTCCGTCACCAAGCGCCAGCAATATTTTATGGAAAATCCCGACCCGCGCTCCACGGCCGAAACTTTGGATTGTGTGGGCATTTCCAATACTAAAGTTTTCACGGCCAAAAGCCCCAGCGAAAATCAGCCAATAGATTTTGTGGCAAGTATTTCTCTGCCCGGTATCATGGATGGCGGCGGATACCCCTTGGAAGTTTCTTTTATTGAATTCGGTCAAGCGACCAGAGATAACATTTATTTTTACGTTGATGCCGCGGCTCCCTCGGGGAGCAATGAATCGGAAATTTTCGGCAGCGTCATTACCGCCGAGTCGCGTTGCGCCGATGGAGTGGACAATGATTTGGATTACGTTGCCGACTGCCGCGACGCCAATTGCGATAATTTGTCCGCCGGTCAAGTCGGAGAAAATGATGTGTATTGCCGTTACGCGGACGAAAAAACTTTGGCCGGTGAAGAGAGTAATTGTTTTGACCGTTGGGACAATGATTTTGATAAGGATGGGGTCAGTGAGAGAAACGCTTTTGACTCACTGTATTTTGATTATGACGCCGCCACCGGCGTTGATTGCCGCGATTTAGATTGCGAAGATAAATCCGGCGACCCTGATAATGGCGAAAACTTATGTTGGTATAATAATAGCGGCGTGGCTGGTGAAGGAGAAGCCAAAGGTTATCCTTTGAGTTGTCGTGACAGTTTTAACAATGACATTGATAACGGCAACGGCGTTTTCGCCGCCACGAACCACTATTTTAATAAAGATTATTATGATTGCGCGGATACTAATTGCTGGAAGCTGGGCGGCCTGTCGGCCGATAGCGTCAATCATCCTTGCCCGGCCAAAGAAAATAGTAATTCGGCTTGGTGCGTTGATGGCGTAGATAATGATTATGACGATGGCATTAATTCTTTGGATAAAAATTCCAACAGCGGCCTGGACTGTAAGGATTATGATTGCCGGCTCGTGGAATTTGGGGAGGGCGAATATCAAGACCCGACGACCGGCAAGAAATACGCCTGCCCGTTCAGCGAGTTGATAAATAAGAACGGAGAAAAAGATTGGCATCTTTGTTTTGATGAAGCGGACAATGATTTGGATTATTATATTTGGAACGAAACGCAGAACAAGTATATTTTTAATCCCGAAGGCGGGATTGATTGCGGTGACCCGGATTGCGTGGGCGTGAAAAATTTGGAGACGGGGCAGATTTGCTATCCCAATGAATTTGAAACAGGGCTCTATCAGGTTTGCGGTGACGGCCGTGACAATGACGGCGACGACCCGGATGGCAATTACATCCATGAATCCTCGCCCAGTGGCGGTTTTGACTGCGAAGATGACCGGCACGAAAGCGGTCAGGCGCCGGATTGCTGGCAGATGTTCGGCAACTGCGGCCCTTGTCCCGATATTGAAGATATTACTTACGGTTCCTGCGCCGATTCTTTAGATAATGATTTAGACGGCGGTTTTGATTGCGCCGACGGAGATTGCGCGGGCCAGCTCGGCAGTTTGATTAATGCCGCTTCTTGCGCGGCAGACGGCGGCGAGAAAGCGGCGATGTGTTTTGATGATTTTGACAATGACGCCAACGGCGCCACCGACTGCGCCGACGGTTCCTGTATCGGAGCGGCTCAAGTGGATTATTATTATGATTTGGATAAAGAATGCGGCGGGGAGAGTAACGCGGAATTATGCTCCGACTCCTTTGACAATGATGGCGACGAAGCGCGCGATTGTTTAGACAGCGGCTGTTCGGGTGCCGGCGATTGTGCCGGCCCCTGGAAGACGGCCGCTTGCGTCAATGTTCCGGATTATGATTATCCTTCCTGGAAAAACGTGAGCAACTCCATTAGCGTTCGTCAATATAAAAATGTCCGTATCGGCAACGAGCATAAATTGGAAATCAGGGGCACGGGCGGTTATACTTCTTTACAGATAAAAATCGGTTCTAAGTATGATTCGGATTATGATTATCCTTATAAATTTTGCGACGGAACAGTTTCTAAATGTTCAGTTAGCGGCACCGGCGACTGGCAAAAAATTGACGTGCTTTTCAAATGTGATGACGCTACCAATACAACCAAGGGCTATGCGTTTTTGCAGGCCAATTCTTCCCTAGGAAATTTTATTTTAAACATCTCTTGTCCGGTTCCGGTCGCGCCCTCGCCGGCCGAAAGTTATTTGGTTGATGTTTATGGCAACGGCGGAGCGGAAAGCGGGAGCCTTTCTTTAACCACGACTTTATACGAAGCCACTCCTCCGTCGGTTACGGAAATTGAGGTGGGAGGTATGGAAGAGCCGATGCAAAGAGTTATTGTTCCTTATGGCGGAACGATTGCTTGGCGCGGAGTTCCCACGGACGCGGCTACGGGAGACAGCGGCATTTGCGGTTGCTATGCCGAAGCCACTTCTTGGAACGCTTTTATAGATAATGATGAAACGCCGTCGGTTTACGAGAGTGATGCCGGAGCCGATTGTCGCGCTTCCCTTCCCAACATCACCAACGATGATATGTGGGATATCGCAGTTAAAGCGCGGGACGGGGCGGGCAACACCGGAGAAAATTTTAATCTTAATTCTGTTATGATTGACGTTGTTCCGGTGCCGAGCGGCGACATCACTTTGGAGCGTAAAAATAAAGAGGGAAATTATTTTAAAGACGGTCAGGGAACTGAACTCACGACTCTTGTTTCGCCATTTTTCCGCCGCGAAGACAAATTGATTTTCAAAAATGCCGGTTTTCGCGCGGCGGACAACGGAAGCTTCCCGGCCTTTTTTAACGCGCCAAACAACACTTGCCGGTTAAAAATAACCAACGATAGCGGAGATGAAGTTTATAGCGGCACGGCGGTGAAAACCGGCGACGGCAGCACTACGGTCTGTTCCGGAGAATATAGTTTACGAAACGATTTAAACATTGAAAACGATGGCATTTATTATCTAAGCGCGAGCGTGACTGATAACGAGGGTTTTCTAATAGAATCTAACCGCAAAGTTTTTTATGTTTGTAATAATGACCCCCTTAGTTATCCCGACGGCCATTTTTGTCAGTTGGCGGATTGGGACCAGGACGGAGCAGTAGAAGGCACACACGCCAAAGAATCGTTGTATAGGAATCCTGGATTGGTCTGCGACAATTGCCCCAATCTTTTTAATCCGGACCAGTCGGATTTGAATGCTAACGGTTTTGGCGATATTTGCGAGCCGGGCGGACTTTGCGTTTTAGACAGCAAACCCTGTCTCACGGACGGCGATTGTTCGCGGAATTTTTGTTCCGAAAATTTTTGCACCGTAAGTAAGACGACTTGCGCCACGGACGAGGATTGTCTTCCTAATTATTGCGACAACGGCATCGGCTCCTGTTCTAATAATTCCGAAGAAGCGGATTGCGTTCAAGGTTTGTGTATTTTGGATGGCCAGTGCGCCTGTGAACCCGGAGATTTGGAATGCGTGGCAGAAAATTGTATTTGTAAGAAGACCCCCGGATATTGCGAGGGAGATCCGGCGAAGATTTGTCTAACAGGGAAAGATTGTTTAGATAAATGTCTGGCCAATGGCCAATGCCAATATAGTGGAGCGGCGTGCGCTGCCGATGAAAATTGTTGGCCGATATGTAATCTCGGCGAAGAAGGTGGCGCTTGCTCTAACGATCCCGCCGAGGTATGCTTGAGAAGCCAGGATTGTTGGAGCGCTTGCCAATTAATACCTCAGGGATGTTCCGCGGACAGCGATTGTTTTATTCCGCAAGTGTGTCGTAGCGGCGTTTGCGTTAACCTTTGCGCGACGGACGCCGATTGTTCCGACGAAGAAAAATGTCTGGACGGAATTTGTGTCATCGGTTGTTCTACTGACGCAGATTGTCCCACCGGTTCCTGTGTTGGCGGGGCTTGCGAAGAAAAGGGGAGGTGCGGAGTTTCCGATGAGGAATGTCTTAAAGACAGTGATTGCCCGGCCAATGTTTGTGTGGACGCGGAATGCAGTTTGAGCGGCGATGTCTGCGGCGATAATTTACAATGCCCGGTGAATAATTGCGATTTAAGATACGGCCGCTGCAGCGATAATGAGTCTAAAGTTTGCGTGGAAGATAGCGATTGCGGCATTTTTGCTTATTGCGAAAAAGAAGTCGGTATCAAGCTTATTTATGATGAAGAAAAAAATGTTATTGGTTGGGAGTATTGCTATTTTGGCGAGGATTGCGTGAAGAGCTGGGGCGTTTGCGACCAGTCCGGGCTTATCTGCACCGACGATATCCAGTGTCCGGGCGAAAATGAAAAATGCGGCGCGCTCGGCTATCCGTGGTTAGAGACGCAGTTCGGAGGCATTTATACTCGCGGTTCGGCCAAAGCGGAATTTGTTCCGCCGACCGGATATTACAACGCCACCTATTGCGTCCGCGCTAAAGGTGAAGTGGTTAATTTAACCAGCGCTGCCGGTTGTTATGAATCCGTGGATCAGCCGTTTAATTATCCGCAGTCTGTTAACCGCTTTACCAATATTATAGGTAAGATTGATTTAGACGGAATTAACAGCGGACAGCACGGTAAAGTTTTTCAAATTGACTCTTTGCCGACCGATTTCGCTTTGGGCAATAATATCTATATAAGTAGGACTGGGCTAGACGTGGAAACGTTAAGAATCAAAAATGACAGCGGTAAGGGCCTGATCGTCGTTTATGGTGATTTAAATATCGAGGGCAATATCAGCTATAATGACGTGCCAGCCAATAAACTTTCTGATTTAGCTTCACTGGGGTGGATTGTTCTTGGTAATCTGAATATCGCCCCTTCGGTCACGGAAATAGTCGGCACTTTTTACGTGGAAGGCACGGTCAGTACTGGTTCCGGCTTTAACCCTCTGACGGTCAAAGGTTTAATGCTCGCGCGTGAGTTTAAATTTGAAAGGTTATTCGCTTCCATGACTCGCGGCGCAGAAAGCATTATCTACGACGGCCGCGCTCAAGCCAATCCTCCGCCGGGTCTGGTGGATCTTACTAAAGCCCTGCCGATAGTGAAAACCGGCCGATAGGTGACAGACGGCGGAGCGCATTTCGTCTTACATTTTTTTGTGATATACTAAAGAAGTAGGATTATTTTTATCAACATGCCTTTATTTACTTCCAAAGAAAAAAGTTATTTAGGAATTGACATCGGCAAAGGCAGCATCAAAGTTGTGGAGCTCTTGAATGATAATGGACGCGCCCGGCTTGTGACTTATGGATATGTCAATCGGGAGACTGAAGAAATTCCGGAAAAAGACCTGATAGATTACCCCAAAGAAACCGGCGAAATAATTAAAAAAATTTGCGCCAGAGCAAAGACAAGGAGCACCCGAGCAATAGCCGCTATTCCGGTTTTTTCGGTTTTTAGTTCAGTTTTGAATTTAACGGACATTACCGCTAAGGAATTGGGCAATAAAAAAGCGCTGGGGAGCAGGGTGGAATGGGAGGCGAAGAAGATTATTCCTTTGCCGCTTGAAGAAATGATTTTGGATTGGAAAATTATAAATGAGAACGGGGTGAAAGGAAAGTTAGCGGAAAAAGAGGAAAATAAGGAGAGCAATAAAAACATTGAAGAGGAGCCGGTCATTAAAGAAAAATTGAGCGGAGTGCAGGTTCTGCTTACGGCCGCCCCGAGAAAACTCGTGGAGAAGTACATTGCTATTTTTAAAACCGCCGGCCTGCAGCTTTTAAGTTTGGAAACCGAAGCCTTTGCCCTCGTGCGTTCGCTCGTCGGAAGGGACAAATCTCCGATGATAATTTTAGACAGCGGAGCCGGCCGGTCAAATCTTTCCATAGTGGATAACGGAATCCCTTTTATAAATCGGAGCATTGATATAGGCGGAGCGGTGATTACCAAGGCGCTAAGCCAAAAATTGGGCGTTGATTTAGGGAAAGCCGAACAATTTAAGTTGGATTTAGCGCAAGGGGCGGTTGATCCAAAAATTTATGAAGCAATAGCCGCCACTTTGAATCCCTTAATTAACGAAATACGTTATTCTTTGAACATCTACAAAAGCCAGGAGGGAGAAAAAGCGAAAGATATAGAGAAGATTATTTTAGCCGGCGGTTCGTCGTTGTTGTTCGATTTTCCCGGTTATCTTTCCCGAGCTTTAAACATGCGGATTTATATAGGTGACCCCTGGTCCAGAGTGATTTATCCGGAAGAACTAAAACCACTGTTAGAGGAAATTGGGCCGAGATTTGCCGTACCCATCGGCCTGGCCATGAGAGACATTTATTAATTTTCAAAAAATAAAATATGGAGGATAAAGACAAAGACATCAGCCTTCTCCCCGAAGAAATGCGCCGCGCAGAAGAAAAAGAGAGACAGAGGAAAGAGAAGGCGGTGACTGAAATAAAATTACACGTGCCCGAGGGAGGGAAAAACGGGGCTGGATGGACACAACCGTTGGAAACTAAGACCAAATTTTCTTTTTGGGATAAGCTTTTCGGTACCGCGGAAGAGCGGAGGAAAAAGGCGGAGGCCAAAAAGAGAATACTCGAAGAAAGAGAAAAAAAAGAAAAAATTGAAAACCAAAAAAAAGAGGAGGCGCGACAACAGAAAGAACGAGAGAAGCAAGGGGTGAGGAGAGAAGAGCCGACAGGAGTAAATATAGCGGAACGTCTGAGAGAAGAAGCGGTGCGTCGAGCCGAGGAAGAAGCCAAAATTCGAGAGAGGATTGAAAGAAATAAAAGAGAAGAAGAAAAAAGAAAAGAATTAAAGAAAGCGACTGTCATAAAGCCGAAGCCGAGACCAGTGGAGCACGAGGCCGAGCCGCCAATTCCGGGGATGAAAGTGAGTTTGATTCCCGAAGACATCGCCAATCCGCCGGAGGAGCGTTTCCGTCATGGTTTCTTAACTTTTGTTTTGGTAATCGCTTTTTCAATCCTTGTTATCGCCGCCGGATTTTTATGGATGGTTTGGCAGGAATCAAAAGTAACGAATGAAACGGCCAATCTTGGTGGAAAGATAGCCGCGCTGGACCAGGAAATAAAAAAATATGATGGCATTAAAGCGGAATCACAGGAATTACAGAAAGAAATTAAGTTAGTGAAAGACCTGCTGGACAAGCATGTTTATTGGACAAAGTTTTTTGATTTGCTGGAACAAAATACCGTGGTCGGAGTTTATTATCTTAGTTTGGCGGCGGACATTGAAGGCGGAGTAGTTTTATCCGCCACGGCCGATAGTTACAGCTCTATCGCGGCCCAGCTCGTGGCTTTCCGCGAGGCCGTAGATTTTGTGAAGGAAGCAATAGTGAGTTCGGCGGTGGCGCAAGAAGGAGAAGAGGGACAAATTAGCGGCGTTAACTTTAATATAGACTTGAAACTGGTTGACGGGGTTTTTAAAAAGTAATATCTAAAATATGGAGAATCAAAGACCTCAAAAATTATCACCTTTCAAGCTGTTTTTATTACAATACTTTAAGATTATAACTCCGCTAGTTGCTATTTTAATTTTAGTTTTAGGCTTGTTTTTTATTCTTAAACCAAAGTACAATGAAGTTAAGATAAGCGGCGCTTTAAATTTGGAAGCCAAGCAGGAAGAACTGGCTGCTAAAAAATTATATTTGGAGCAGCTTATTTCTTTGCGGGAAAATTACGGGTCTATTTCGGAAGACGACATTGCTAAAATAAGAGGAATTTTGCCGCTCGAAGAGGATATCCCGGGGCTGATGGCGCAGTTTGAGAAAATAGTTCAAGGGAGCGGGTTTAATTTATCGTCCCTAAATATCAGTCCGGCGAAAAACCTTTTCAAAAATAAAGGTGATGAAGACGTGAAAAAATTATTGGTTGTCGCCACGATTGCCGGCGGAGATTATTCCAAATTTAAAGACATGTTGTCAGTCGTAGAATCAAATTTGCGCTTATTTGATGTCCGCTCTATTAATTTTACTTCCGGCAGTGATTTATACACTTTAAATATCTCTACCTATTATTTGGCGAATAAATAATATGCAATTTTTAGAAGGACGTAACAAAAGAAGAAATGTTATTTTACTTACGGTGTTGGCGATTTTATTTATTGTAGTCCTTATTTATGTATACATTATTTTTTGGAGTGATTCCGGAATATCTTTAACATCCGGCGGAGTATTTAGTGGCAAGAAAAGCCGGGTGCTGGAAACTTCTTTTGATAAAGATTTGTTTGATTCCGCAAAATTCCAGTCGCTCAAAGAATCAGTGAGATTGCCGGTGCGTTCCGGAGCCAAGGGTCAGCCGGAGCCATTTAGAGCGGTGGACTAAGACGGATAAATTTTTTAGATATTATGTTTGACGATAGTCAAATAAAAATTTTAGAAGAATTAGAAAAAAAAGGGTTTCTTTCCAGGGAACAGAAGGAAAAGGTTTTGTCCCAAAGCGAGGAGAAGACCTTAGTTGAGGTGCTTTTGGGGCAGGGTTTGGTGGAAGAGGAAAAATTTGCGGAAGCGGAGGCGGTTGTTTTTAATTTTTCTTACATAAGTTTACTTGGCAAAGAAATCAAGCCGGAGGTTTTGAGTATTGTCCCCAAAAACATTGCGGAGAATTACAAAATGATTGCCTTTGAACGTGAGAAGGGCAAAGTCAAAGTGGGGCTGGTTGATCCCAAGAGTTTCGAGGCGCAAGAAGCCATGGATTTTTTGGCCGGAGAAAACAACCTCAAGGTGGAATATGCCGTTATCTCCGATTCTTCTTTTAAGGAGGCTTTTAAAAAATATGATTCCATTGGCAAGGAAGTGGAAAAAGTTTTGGGGGCGGCCAAGGAAAAATTTGGTCCGGAAGTGGCGCCGGGGACACAGCAGTTGGACGAGGTCCCAGAGGGTCTGGAGTCAGAAGATGTCATTAAAAAAGCGCCGGTTGCTCAAATCGTTTCAGTTATCATTAGGCATGCGGTAGAAGGGGGAGCTTCGGATATTCACATCGAGCCGGGCAGAGAAGAAACGCGGGTGCGCTACCGCATTGACGGAATGTTGCGTACTAATCTTAAGTTGCCCATTTACCTTCACCAAGCAATTATTTCTCGTATCAAAGTTTTAGCCAATTTGCGTTTAGATGAAACGCGCGTGCCGCAAGACGGCAGAATCCGTTTGCGCATTAATGACCGCGACGTGGATTTCCGCGTTTCCAGTATTCCGGTGGTGGATAATGAAAAAATAGCGATGCGCATATTGGAAACCAAAGCCAAAGCATTGGCGTTAGCTGATCTAGGATTCCATCCGTGGATAATCAAAGTGATTGAACGTAATATTAAAAAAGCTAATGGGATGTTTTTAATCACCGGCCCTACGGGGTCAGGCAAATCCACCACTCTATACACGGTTTTAAATATGCTTAATGACGAGAAGGTGAATATCTCAACTTTGGAAGACCCGGTGGAATATTTTATCAGAGGAGTTAATCAGTCGCAGATTAATCCTGAGGTCGGATTTACTTTCGCCACCGGACTCCGCGCTTTATTGCGCCAGGACCCCAATGTGATTATGGTGGGAGAAATTCGCGACGGGGAAACGGGAGAGTTGGCGATTCATGCCGGTTTGACCGGACACTTGGTGTTTTCCACCATCCATACCCGGGATTCTTTCGGAGTCATTCCCAGATTGATTGATATGAAATTGGAGCCATTTCTTATCGCTTCTACTTTAAATGCGGTGGTCGCGCAGCGCTTGGTCAGAAAAATCTGCGAGCATTGCAAAATTGAAGCGGATATTCCTCCAGACATGGAAAAGAATTTAAGAAAGAAAATAGAGGAATTGCCCAAAGAAGCTTTGCCTAAAGGAGTGGATTTATCAAAACCTTTGAAGTTTTATAAAGGCAAGGGTTGCCCGCGGTGCGGCAATTTGGGATATAAAGGCCGGAGCGTCATCGCGGAAATTTTAGAAATAACTCCGGAGATGCAGAAAATTATCGTCTCGGGATATAAGACTTCAGATGTTAAGGAGGAGACAAAAAGGCAAAAAATTATCACCATGAATGAGGACTCTTTAGTTAAGGCGCTTGAAGGAGTTACCACGGTGGATGAGATTCTGCGGGTAACCCAAGAAGATTAATAGAAATTTTAAATGCCGCTTTATAATTATCGCGTAAAAAATAAGTATGGGGCAGCGGTGAGCGGGGTGGTGGAGGCAGCTGCGCCGGAAGAAGCCTCGGACCTTTTAGCCGAGAGGGGATTTACCATACTTTTTATTGAAGAGCGAAAAAAGGAAAGCGTTTTGTCGGCTTCCCTGTCTTTTTTTGACAGAGTGTCCATAAAGGATTTAGTGATTTTTTCCCGCCAGCTAGCGGTAATGATTTCCGCCGGTGTCAGAGAGGTGCAGGCCCTGCGGACTCTTATTGGTCAAACCTCAAATGAGCGTTTTAGTTCTATTATTAAGGATATTGCCGATGAAGTGGAGGGTGGAGCAAAACTTTCTGAAGCGATGCGCAAGTATCCGCGGGTTTTTGACAATTTTTTTATTGGCATTGTCAAATCGGGAGAAACCACCGGCCGGCTGGCGGAGGTTTTAAATTATTTAGCCGATCAGCAGGAGAAGGATTACGATTTACGACATCGCATTAAAGGAGCGATGACTTATCCGAGTTTTATTGTTGGTGGCTTGATTATCGTCGGCATAGTGATGATGGTTTTTGTTATTCCGCAATTGACCGGGGTTTTAGAAGAAACCGGAACCGAACTGCCGTTATCTACGCGGCTTTTAATCGGCACGAGCGATTTTATAAGAAGCTATTGGTGGGCTCTTTTGTTTGCGCTGGCGGCGCTGGTTGCCGGGTTCAGGATTTATACCGCCACGGAACCTGGCAGATATAAGTGGGATTATTTAAAATTAAGAATACCCATTTTCGGTCCCATTTTTCAGAAATTATATTTAGTGCGTTTTACAAGAAGTTTATATACCCTTTTTATCGGCAATGTGGAAATAGTGGCGGCTTTAAAGATTGTAGCCGAGGTGGTGGGCAATGCCGTTTATAGAGATTTGGTTATTAAAACAGCTAAGTCCGTGGAAGACGGCAATCCCGTGTCTAAAATTTTTTTGGAAAATACGGATATGATCCCGGCGATGTTGCCGCAGATGCTGGCTATCGGAGAACAAAGCGGCAAATCGGCCGAGGTTTTAGAAAAATTAACCAATTTTTACACGCGCGAGGTTGATAATTCCGTGCAGAGTTTAGTCACCCTGATTGAACCGATTATTATGGTGATAATCGGTTTAGCAGTGGGCGTGATGGTGGCGGCGATAATTATGCCGATGTATAATTTATCCGGGCAATTGTAAGGGGGGCTGCAGTCTATTGCTCACGGACTACGGCTTACGGACCAGGGGCTAGGGGACCAAAAATTTCAATGCGCATTTAATTCGTTTTAATTCGTGTTCTATGTTTATAGAAAAAGAGCAGCAGAAAGTGGAAGAAAAAAAGAAAATAACTGTAGTGCAATGGCTTCTGGCGATCTTGGCGCTCGGCCTAATTGTTTTTTTAGTTGTGTGGTTTGTGGTGGCGGAGCGCGTTAAGGCAAGAGACGTAGCGCGCGTGGCCTATCTCAAAGAAATCCAGGCGGGATTAGAAATGTACTTTAATGATTTTAACGCTTACCCGATTTATCGCAGTTTGGCCTTGGGTTCAGGGAAAGCCCTTTGTCTTGACGCCAATGGTTTCGGCGATAGTTGCGATGGCAGAATTTATCTCAATTATATTCCGGTTGCTCCGGTTCCGGCTGACGGCAGATGCACGGCCGAGCTTAACGCCTTTACTTATCACAGCGAGGATGGAAAAAATTATCAGATTGATTTTTGTCTCGGGAAAACAGTTGGCGGGCTTAAGGCCGGAGTTCACGCCGCCAGATTTGGAGAGATAAAGTAATTCCTCTTTGGTTATTATCCCTTTTTATGCTATAATACCAGAATGTGTAAAATATTTTAAATATTAAGTTAACTTAAAGGTATGACTAACAAATCCAAAAAAGGCTTTACTTTGATCGAGCTTTTGGTGGTTATAGCCATCATTGGCCTTCTTTCCACCTTGGCGGTAGTGGCTTTGGGTTCTGCCCGTGCCAAAGGCCGCGACGCACGCCGTATTGCGGACGTAAAACAGTATCAGACGGCGCTGGAGATTTTTTACGCTGATTGGGGATATTACCCGGGGAAAGAATCAGACGGGGCCAAAAAACTGGGGGCTGATTTTAAATGCTTAGATAACGCCGGTTGGGGGACGGATACTTGCTCTGGCGCGCAAATTTACATTAAATCAGTACAGCCAGCTCCTACTCCTCCCCAGGATAATGCCTACACTTATCAAGCTCTGACTTGCGATACCGAAGGCGCGAAGTGTGATAATTATGAAATCAGGTTTACCTTGGAAAGTCCGACGCAGGGCTTATCGGCCGGCGTGGCGGTTTGTTCCACGCCCGAAGGCATTAAAGAATGCGCTGTTGAGTAAAAATTTATTTTTGCCGATTAAAACAGCCCCTGATCCCGAATACTCGAGGTCGGGGGCTTTGGTTTTAAGCGAAAATTATGCTAAAATAAAAGCATGGGAATAATCATTTTTTATACTTTTGTTTTTATTTTTGGTCTGATAATCGGCAGTTTTTTGAATGCCGTAATTTGGCGGTTTTATAAGAAGGAATCATTGGTAACCAAGGTTCGTTCTTATTGCGTAAAGTGTGGGCATACTTTAGGCGCGAGGGATTTAGTTCCTCTTTTGAGCTTTATTTTTCTCCGTGGCCACTGCCGGTTTTGTAAAAATAAAATATCTTGGCAATATCCATTGGTAGAGTTGGCGACGGGGATTTTATTTGTATTAATAGCATATCAGAGCGGTGTATTAGTAAATGGCCATTGGCTATTAGCCATTAGCCATTGGTTAGGAATTTTGCGCGGGTGGATTTTTGTATCCTTTTTGATAATTATTTTTGTCTATGATTTAAGATATTATCTGATTATAGACAAAGTTACGATTCCCGCGATGGTGGCGGCAATTATTTTAAATTTGATAATGGGCGTTCTTTGGTGGCAATTACTTTTGGGGGCTGTTGTCGGCGGAGGATTCTTCTGGCTGCAATACGTTGTTTCGCGCCGACGCTGGATCGGCGGCGGGGATATTCGTTTGGGGATTCTTATGGGCTTGATGCTTGGCTGGCCGGGGATTCTTTTGGCTTTATTTTTAGCTTACGTGATTGGAGGAGCAGTTGGTCTGATTCTTATAATCAGTAAAATAAAAACATTGAAAAGCGCTGTCCCCTTTGGGACATTTTTGTCCGTGGCGACGGCCATAACTCTGCTTTACGGAGAAAAAATTATAATCTGGTATCTGGAGTTGATCAGATAGGAGTCAAAATTTTAATTCGGGGCAGCTGATTTAAATTTTTAAGCTTTGAATTTCTAATTATTTTTCATGTTAAAAAGATATAAAAAATTAAACTATTTCCCAAACCGTTCCGGATTTACCCTGGTTGAACTTTTAGTTTCCATTACTATTTTTGCTTTAATGACCATGTTTGTGGTGGTTAATTTCCGTGCCGGTCAGAAGCAGGATTTTTTAAATTTAGGAGCGGAAGAAATTTCCAATAATTTAAAAAAGGCGCAGACGGCGGCCGTGGCGGGCGAACTTATTGAGGGAGTTGTGCCCAAGGGCGGATATGGTCTTTATTTTGCGTCCGACTCCACCAGCTATCTTTACTTTGCGGATTTAGACGGGAATTTTAATTATACGGCAGTTGATGGGGTTATTGCGGAATACCCATTGCCTAAGGGCGTGGTTATTAACTCCGAAAATTTAAGCGTGGTTTTTGACCCGCCCCGTCCCAAAATTTATTTTAACGGCAGCGATATTGAGGCAGAATCAGAAGTTATGATTAAGCATCAAGATTTGCCGGAGGCGGTTAAAAAAATAATCATTAATTCTGTTTCGGGTAAGATTGACCTAGAATAATATGGCTGGATTAAAATATAAAAATAACAGAGAACGCGGTCAGGGGCTTTTGGAAACCGTTATCGCCCTAAGTATTATTGTCACGGGACTCGTGGGCGCTTTAAGTTTAGCGGTCGCTAATTTAGCCAGCAGCAGTGACAGCGGCCAAAGAATTATTGCCGGCAATTTGGCGCGCGAAGCGGTGGAGGTTATAAGAAATAAAAGAGATTCCAATTGGCTCGGGAGCAAACCCTGGGATGATGGTTTGTATTTTGCCGACGACCCCCCAGGCGATCATTCAGCTATTGTTAAAATGGTAAGCGAAGGGGAAGCGAGAAACTGGATTTTAGATTTCGGTCCGGATAATATCAACGATTCAGCGGCGGGATTAAAATTGGAGGAATATCTATATAATAGCGAGGCGGGTGAGTCAACCAATTTTTCGCGGCTGGTGACTATTGATGAAATTTGTTCGGATTATACCATTCTCACGGAAGAAAGCGGCAGTTCTTGCGAAGAAAAAATCGGCTTGCGGGTTTTGGCTGAAATTAAATGGACTGACCGCGGACGTCCGCATAGTTTGGTGGCCGAAGATAGATTGTATAATTGGAGATAAAAATAATTCAAAATTTAAAATTCAAAAGGCAAAATTACAATTTAAAATTCAAAATTTTAATTTTGAACATCCAGTGTTGAATTATTTATGCTATGGAATTTTTTAAGAAACAATTAAAATCCAGACGTAATTTATCCGCCGCTGGTTTTACCCTGATGGAAATGCTGGTGACTTTGGCTATTTTTTCCACAGCCCTGGTTATTATTTCCAACATTTTTGTGTTGGCTGGCCGGGCGCAAAATAAGTCGGCAGAGATAGAAAAAGTTCAAAGCGACGCCCGTTTGGCCATGGAGATGATGACCCGGGAAATTCGCGCCGGCAAAATTGATTACGGGCATTATTTAAACGGAGTTATCGGCGATGAAACTGGCGAGTTGGCTCTGCGCGACAGCGAGGGCCGCGCCATTGTTTTTTATGCCGGCGTCTGTTTTAATGACACTCAAAAAAATTGTCTGAAAGTAAGCATTGATGGTCAGGCGGCGGACGTCACGAGCCGCGGGAGCAAACTTCTTGATTTAAAATTTTATATCCGGCCGCAATCCGACCCCTTTAAGTCGTTACCTACTGAAGAGGCGGATTGTTTCAGTGGAAATTATGATGCTCAAAATAATGTCTGCTTATGTGAGGAAGCGGCTGACTGTTTCCCGGATGAAGAGTGTCTGGCCACCAGCGCCGGCGGCGTACACATTTGCGCCAACGCCAATACCCAGCCGTGGGTGACTATTAAATTTGTTTCTCAATCAGCCGGCGCCATTTACGGCGAACAGCCGTTAGTGGCTTTAGAAACGACCGTTTCCACAAAAAATTATGAACGCTAAATATCTAAAACAACAAGGTTCTATTTTGCTTTTAGCGCTTTTGATTATGACGACGATTATGGTGGCGAGTACAGGGCTGGCGGTTATCGTGATAAGTGAGATCAGACAAGCGCGGAGCATTGATAATTCCATTTTAGCTTATTACGGAGCGGAAAGCGGAGTGGAGGAGAGTTTGTATAAAATTCGTCAGCAAGAAGCGGCTCTTGCTGATTTAGTGAAGGCTGAAGATTTAACGAACGGCGTAGGATGGTTTTTAAAGAGTGAAGACGTCAGTGATATGATGGATAAGGTGGAAATAAATGAACTGAAATCCGGACAGTTTGTGGAGTTGGATATTTATAATCCCGAGGGATTGCCGACCGATACGCGATATCTGGAAATTATTTTAAAAGAACAGCCGTTGGACAAGATTGGTTTTGAAGTCAGCTGGTTTGGCTGGGAACAGGGCGAATTGAGCAAATACGCGAGTCAGACGGTGGATTTTTCTTCTTTCACTTATGATGAGGGCAGCGGTTATTATCGGCTGGACCCGCCGATTGATTTAGCCGACGATTTGGCGGAGAAATTCGCTTATCGGGTAAAAATCAAAGCGCTTTATAATACAGTTAATTTTATGGAAATCAGGGCTTATAACGAAGCAAGCGAAGCGCGGCAAATTCCCGCTCGCATTGCCGCCGCTGTCCGCGGCGAATACCGCGGTTCACGCCAGACCATTAATTTTGAAATGCCGCGGCAATCGCCTTTGGGCGGGCTTTTTGATTTTGTGCTTTTTTCCGAAGAGTCAATTTTAAAAGGAGTGAGTGAATAATATGGATAAAAACGAAGTTAAAAAACGCCTAGCCAAATTAAAAAAAGAGATAAATCACCATCGGTATTTATACCATGTTTTAGATCGGCAGGAAATTTCCGATGCCGCCCTTGATTCATTAAAACATGAACTTTATAAGTTAGAGCAGGAATATCCGGAATTCATCACTCCGGATTCCCCAACCCAGCGCGTGGGCGGTTATCCTTTGGAAAAATTCGTCAAAGTGAGCCACCGGACGCCGATGCTTTCCATTGAAGATGTTTTTACTTTTGAAGAATTGGCCGACTGGAAGGCGCGTATTCAAAAACTCCTGCCGACAAAAAAATTAGATTATTACGCCGAAATAAAAATGGACGGTTTGGCCATGTCTCTGATTTATAAAAGAGGAGTGTTAGAAGAGGCCTCTACGCGCGGGGACGGCAAAATAGGGGAAAATGTCACGCAAAATATCAAAACCATAGAGGCGATTCCCCTCGCTTTACATGAGCCAGAAGTTGCAGAGATTGCCGCGTTTTTAAAAAAGTACGGCGAGACCATGGACAAGAAAAAATTCTTGGCAGAGGTGAATAATATCAATAAAACAGAAATTGAAGTCCGGGGCGAGGCCTTTATGCGTAAAGATGTTTTTGAAAAACTCAACAAGGAACAAGAAAAAAATGACCGGCCGCCGTTTGCTAACCCGCGCAACGCCGCCGCCGGCAGTATTCGACAGTTGGATCCCAAGATAACCGCTTCCCGAAGATTGGATTTTTTTGGTTACGACCTGCTGGCCGATTTCGGGCAGACGACCCACGAACAAGTCCACGAGATTTTAAAATTATTGGGAATTAAAACCAACCCCCATAATTCTTATTGCCGAACGTTGGAAGAGGTGGAGAAATATCGTCAAGAAATACGTAGCCGCCGCGCAAAACTCCCTTATTGGACCGACGGAATAGTTATTAATGTCAATGACACGGCGGATTTCAGAAAGCTCGGCGTGGTTGGAAAAACGCCTCGCGGGGTGGTGGCTTATAAATTTCCGCCGGAGCAGGCGACAACCGTGATCCGTGAGGTCAAATTTCAGGTAGGGAGAACCGGCGCGCTCACGCCCGTGGCGGTAATGGACCCGGTTTTTATCGCCGGCACGACTGTCACTCACTCCACTCTGCATAACATTGATGAAATAAAAAGATTGGGAGTAACCATCGGCGATACGGTAATTTTGGAAAAAGCCGGCGATGTCATCCCTAAAGTTATAAAAGTTTTACCCAATTTAAGAACCGGCAAAGAAAAAGAAATAAAATTTCCGGACAAGTGCCCGATTTGCGGCTCGCCAGTCAAGAGAAAGGAAGGGGAAGTGGCGATTTATTGTTCCAACCCCAGCTGTTTTGCCAAAGAAAAAGAAAAAATAATTCATTTTGTCTCTCGTAAGGCCTTTGATATGGAAGGGCTGGGAGATAAAATAGTAGAGCAGTTATTGAATGAAGGACTGATTTCTAATGCCGCAGATTTATTTACGCTTACGCAAGGTGATTTGGAACCGCTGGAAAGATTTGCCGAAAAATCAGCTGACAATATCATTAAAGCCATTGGGAAAAGCAAGCACATTTCGTTGGCAAAATTTTTATACGCTCTCGGTATTCGCCATGTCGGCGAAGAAACGGCGATTGATTTAGCGCATAAGTTTGGGGGTTTAGAAAAAATAAAAAATGCCACACTGGAAGAATTGAAAAAAGTTCCGGACGTAGGCGAAGTGATGGCGGTCAGCGTTTTTAATTTTTTCCGCGATAAGAATATTATAAAACTTATTGATTCTCTGCTGGCCAATGGCGTGATGATAGAAAAAAATAAAAAAAGGAAAGAGACTCTAGCCGGCAAGACCTTTGTTTTAACTGGAACTTTAGGCAGTCTGACGCGCGATGAAGCCAAAGAAAAAATCCGTTTTTTAGGCGGTGATGTGGCGGGCTCGGTAAGTAAAGAAACCGATTTTGTGGTTGCTGGAGAGGAGCCAGGGTCAAAATATGACAAAGCCAAAAAACTGGGCGTAAGGATTTTAAACGAGGCTGAATTTTTAAAAATATTGAAATAAAAGAGGCCCAGGGTTTCTTTAACGCCGAGTGGGTCAGCGGGAAACCATGGGCCGGGAGCAACAATGCATCTATAGTAAACCACACGAAATTTTATTTGTCAAGACGTTAGAAATTTGTTAAATTAAATTCAATTTAGACGGTTTTATGAAATTAACCAAGTTAGAAGTAGAAAAAATAGCCGGTTTGGCCAAAATTGATTTAACCGACGCGGAGAAGAAGAGATTTCAGAAGGAACTCTCCTCTATTTTGACATATATCGGGAAGTTGAATGAAGTGGATACAAAGGACGTGGAGCCAACTTATCAGGTGACGGGTCTGCGCGATGTCTGGCGGGAAGATGCGGAAATTGACTGCGGCAAAAACGTTCGCGAGGGAATTTTAAGCAATATGCCGGAACGGCAGAATAATTATTTAAAAGTCCCGGCGGTGTTTAAAGAAAGGAATAAAAAATAATTGCTTTAGATTTTTATATTTTTTTATGTCAAAAATTACCAGAGAAGCCAAAAAGATAATAGAAAATAATCCAGTGGCTTTTGGCACGGTTGATAGGTTCAGCCGGCCGAATGTTATCGGAGTGGCTTTTATAAAAGTAGTAGGCGAAAATACGGTTTTGATTACCGATAATTTTATGAAACAAACAAAGAAAAATTTAGCGATAAATAAAAACGTTTGTCTCGCTGTTTGGAATAAAAAATGGCAAGGTTACAAATTAGTCGGTCGGGCCAGATATTATGTCAGTGGTAAGTGGAAAAAATTCGTGGAAGAGATGCCCGAGAATAAGGGATTGCCGGCCAAGGGCGCGATATTAATAACAGTTTCCCAAATAATAAAACTGGGTTAACGGGTAGCTTTTAGCTATGGTGAAATTAAACCAACTTACAATTAAAGAAGCGCACGAGGGATTAAAGAAAAAAGACTTTTCTTCGGAAGAATTGGTTCGGGCGTGTTTGGGGCAGATAAAAAAACACGATAAAGAAATTAATTCTTTTATTACCGTGGCCGAAAAGGAGGCCTTAGCGGACGCGGAAGAAATTGATAAGAAAATAAAAGCCGGCGAGAAAATTGATTTACTCTCCGGTATTCCTTTTGCCGTCAAAGACGCCATTTGCACCAAGGGAATCCGCTCCACCGCCGCCGCCAAAATTTTAGATAATTATATTCCTCCTTTTGACGCCACGGTCATCAATCGCCTGAAAGAGCGGGGCGGGATTATCATTGGTAAAAATAATTGCGACGCTTTTGGTCATGGCGCGTCCAATGAAAATTCCGACTATGGTCCGGTACGCAATCCCTGGAAGCCGACGCGTGTGGCCGGGGGTTCTTCCGGCGGCTCGGCGGCGGCCGTGGCGGCGGAGATGGCTATTTATTCCATTGGCGAAGACACGGGCGGTTCCATCCGTCAGCCGTCTTCTTTTTGCAATACTGTGGGTTTAAAAGTAAGTTATGGCCGAAATTCCCGTTATGGCATTATGCCTATGGCTTCTTCGCTGGATACGGTCGGTCCTATCACTAAAAATGTTTTTGACGCAGCGGCCGTGTTGGAAGCCATGGCAGGCATTGACCCGGCCGACTCCACCACAGTGCCGGACAAAGTTCCTGATTACACAAAATTTTTAAAGGAGGATGGGCTTAAGGGAATAAAAATCGGTTTACCCAAAGAATACCTTGATTATGATATGGATAAAGAAGTGAAAAGAGTTTTGGAACAGGCGGTGAAACAATTTGAAGAGCTGGGAGCTAAAATCAAAGAGGTATCTTTGCCGCATACTGAATACGCGGTGCCGGTTTACTATATCGTTGTACCTTCGGAAGACAGCACTAATTTGGCGCGATTTGACGGCGTCCGTTACGGAGTTCGCTCTCCCAAAGCGGGGGACTTGGAAGAAATTTACACTCTTTCCCGAGCCGCCGGCCTGCCGGCTGAAGTAAAACGCCGCATTATGATCGGCACTTACGCTTTGTCCGCCGGATATTATGATGCCTATTATCTCAAAGCGCAAAAAGTGCGCACTTTAATCAAACAAGATTTTGAGAAAACATTTTTAGACGTGGATGTGCTTTTAACGCCCACCGCGCCCACGCCGCCCTTTACCATCGGCGAAAAAATTACTGACCCGCTGGCCATGTATCTTGCCGATGTCTTTGTTTCTCCGGCCAGCGTGGCGGGGATGTGCGCCATTTCCGTTCCGGCGGGATTTAGTTCTGATAGTCTGCCTATCGGCATCCAAATCATCGGCCCGCGGCTTGGCGAGGAAAGAATTTTAAATGTCGCCTATAATTTTGAGCAGGCGACGGATTATCATAAAAAGAAACCATTTTAATTTTATGGAAACCCTAAGTCAGACATTTTTCATTATAAAAATTGTCGCCGGCATAATCGGCGCGATTGTGTTTATTCTTTTTTGCTATCTCGCTTATAAAAACATCCAAAGGTATTTTAACCGTTTGCGTTTTGGCCGCGAGGGACTTAGCCACGAGAAAATCGCGGCGCGGTGGAAAGAAATAGAAACGCTAGCCGGGCAAATGGGGGAAATGAGCGCCAAAATTGCGGTAATGGAAGCGGATAAGCTTTTGGACGATGTTTTTAGAATGCTTTATCTTCCCGGGAGCACTATGGGAGAGCGGTTAAAATTCGCTTCCTATAAATATCCCAAAATAAAAGATGTCTGGTTTGCTCATAAGATTCGCAATCAGCTGGCGCACGAGTCCTCATTTCACTTAGATCATCGCACCGCGGACAGGGCGTTAAAAGAATTTAGAAAGGCGTTAGAAGTTCTCGGCGCTCTTTAACTCTTATCACTATCAGCTATCAACAATAAGCGGTAAGCCGTTTGCCATCTATGCTTCCTTACATAAAAATTACTACGATAAATTTTTGGCCGGTAGAAATACAATTTTGGGGTTTGCTGGCGGCGCTGGGAATTGTTATCGCCGGATTTGGCGCGTACCGAGAGGCCAAGAGTAAATCATTGTCTTTGAAAAAATTTTGGGATTTATTTTTTTGGGTAGTGGTCGCCGCTTTAATCGGCGGCAGAATTTTCCATATCGTTTTTTACGAATGGGGTTATTACAGTAAAAACCTCTGGGATATTTTAAAAATTTGGCAGGGAGGGATGTCACTTTTCGGCGGCTTAGCCGGCGCTTTCGCCGTCGCCATTATTTTTATCCGCCGTCACAATTTGAATTTTTGGGAATGGGCGGATATTTTTATTTTTTTTCTGCCGCTTGGTCTTTTTTTCGGTCGGATTGGCTGTTTCTTTATTCATGACCACCCGGGTATTTTAACCGATTCATTTTTGGGGGTGGCGTATCCCGTCGGCGCGCGCTATGATTTGGGGCTCATCTTGGCGCTTAGCAATCTGATTTTATTTTTATTTTTTTTGTTTTTGCGGAGGCGTGAACGTTCCCGGGGTTTTTATCTTTCGGTATTTTTTATTTGGTTCGGCGCGGTGCGATTTTTATCGGATTTTTTGCGGGCTTGGGATTTACCCGGGAGCGATTTCCGTTGGCATTATCTCACTCCCGCGCAGTATTTGAGCCTAGTGATGATTTTTCTCGGCCTGTATTTCTTTTACAAAAGGAAGAAATTATAAAAACTTTTCCAAATTTTGTGATTTTACGCTCCTTTTGTGGTATAATAAAATGGTAATAAATTATAAAATTATGAAATCAAACATTAAACTTTTTAAAAGTTTTAGTTTGTTTTTAGGTCTTGGCTTGCTAATCTCGGGATGTCTATTTTTTTCGGGTGTTCTTTCGGCCGCCGATTATACTTACGACGTCGGCCTTAACAGTCCCGATATATTTTTTTCAAAAAAGGAGATAATTTCCGGAGAGTCGATTCGTTTATACGCCGTTATTCATAATTACGGGGCGGAGGATGTTTCGGGTTATGTGACTTTTTATGCCGGCGACAAACTTATCGGCGATTCGCAGGTAGTATCAGTCAGGGCCGAAGGTTTAAGCGATGAAGTTTACGTGGACTGGGTGGTGCCTACCGGCAAATTCAATATCCGTGCCACTATCCAAGGTCAGGCCCCTCGCGATGAAAATTCGAGCAACGACACGGCCATTTCCGGATTATTTGAACCGTTGCTAGATACCGACGGCGATGGAATCTCCGATACCAGCGATAATTGTCCCACGGTTGGCAATGCCAATCAGGCGGATAATGACCATGACGGTTTGGGTGATGCCTGCGATGCCGATGATGATAATGACGGAGTGCCGGATAATCAGGAGGGCGGGGGAGGCACAAGTCCGACTAATCCCGACAGCGACGGCGATGGTTTGAATGATAATGTGGACCCGTATCCTTTGGACCCCAATAATCGTCCGCCTTCTCCGCCGACTCTTCCCGTTTCACCGCCGGCAGATAATACTCCTATTCCGCCACCGGCTTTAACCGAAGAAGAATCGGAAGATGCCGGCAATGAAAATGCGGCGTCCGCGGCCGGGAATGAAGGTGGCGCGGAGAATATCAGTGGCGAAGAATCGGCAACCTCGGGTGAGCTTCATCCTTTGGAGAATTTTTCTTTGGCCGAAGCTGATATCAGCGTAAAGGAAATAAACTGGCGCACTTTTGAATTTTCTCCCTACTTGAATATCGGCGAGGCGGAAGAAATGGGTTATGAATGGAATTTTGGTGACGGAAAAGTTTCCACGGAAAAGATTGCCAGACACTCATTTCCGGGACACGGCGATTACACTGTGACTTTGACAGTTGCTGATTCTGAAGGAAGAACGGCGACGAGTAAAATAGAGGTAAGTGTCAGTTTTTTCAATTTTGCCAATTGGAAACTGTGGGTCATTTTGGCGGTACTGCTGGCGTTGGCCGCCGCCGGAGCGGGGTTTGTTTTCTTGGATAACAGGAAAGTAAAAAATATCTGGAATAATATCAAATTGTTTTTCAAAAAATAACGACTCGACGGGCCTTGACCCGTTAGTCGCGACTGACGGGTCTTGACAAATCTTTTTAAAGTGTTAGAATAAAAAGAACTAATTATTCTTTATAATAATTAATAAACTATTAAAAATATGTCAGAAGATAAAAAAGATTTTTTTGAAGGGTCTGGGCCGAAACACAGTTTTCTCTTGGGCCTTTTTATCGGCATTGCCGCGATTTCCTTTATCGCTTTTGTAGCGGTTTTGGTTTTTATGTGGAATAGCGGGGTTAAGGCCTCGCCAGCCGATTCTTCGGCAGATTCTGACAAAGTAGCCGCGGCCGATGATAATCAGGCTCCGACTGCTCCTCCGAGCGAAGAAGAAGAGGTTCAAAATGCTCCGGTTCCGGAAGTTTCCGCCGCTGACCATATTCAAGGTCCGGCCAACGCCAAGGTGACGGTTATCACTTATGACGATTTTGAATGCCCTTTCTGCGGGCGTTTTCAGCAGTCGCTCATCAAGGCGCGCGAGGAATATAAAGACAGAGTTCGTTTCGTTTTCCGCCATTTCCCGCTGTCTTTTCATGAGCATGCTCAAAAGTCAGCCGAGGCCTCGGAATGCGCCGCGGAGCAGGGAAAATTTTGGGAGTATGCCGATGGCTTATTCGCTAAGCAAGACACTTTGGGCGACACGCTCTATACCCAGTTAGTCAGTGATTTAAAACTTGATGCCAAAAAATTTAATGATTGTTTGGCCGTCGGGAAATACACCCAAAAGGTTAATGACCAGATGGAAGCCGGCGCCACCGCTGGCGTAAAGGGCACTCCGGCGAGCTTCATCAATGGTGAGCTGGTTTCCGGCGCGGTTCCGTATGAAACGTTAAAATCCATAATTGACAGTAAGCTATAAGGTTTGACTAATTTTAAATAAGATATTAAAATAAGGATAAGTTTTACACTTATCCTTATTTATTTTTTACGTTTGGTTTTAGGATATTTTAGTATTTTTTTGGAGAGGTCGCATAGTGGTCGAGTGCGCTCGCTTGGAAAGCGAGTATGCCGCAAGGTATCGAGGGTTCAAATCCCTCCCTCTCCGCCAAGTTTCAGAATTAGGATTTTTGACGCTTGAAAGCCGGTATCCACCAAAGATGCCGGTTTTTCTAAAACTTATCAATATTAGAAAAAGCTGGTATAATAAAACCATGAATAGGAATCAAAAACATCTAAATTATATAGACACTGTCAATCTCGGCTCTTATTATACGCCGGAGATTATTGTTGATTTGGCTTATTCTATTTTGCAGAAAAATATTACCAACATTAAAGACTTTACAATTTTGGATTCGTCATGTGGTTATGGCTCATTTTTAGCAAAAAATGGTATTGCAAAGAGATTAGTTGGTGTTGATGTTGATAAAAAAGCTATCGCCGAAGCAAAAAAAAGGATCGGTAATGTAGATTTCATCTGTCAAAATTCTCTCTTAAATGTTAGCCGTAAGAATTTAATTATCAAAAACGAAGAAAAACTTATAGCTATAGGCAATCCACCATACAATGATACTACATCTATAATTCGTAATTCCATAAAAGATGTTTCTGTTCAAGATAAAATTGATTCTGATATAAAAACCAGGGACCTAGGGATGTCATTTTTGCTTTCTTACGATAAACTTCAGGCGGATTATGTTTGCGTCTTACACCCCTTGTCTTATTTGATTAAGAAAGCCAATTTTGCCTTACTCTCAAAATTTTCCCAAAACTATAAATTAATTGACGGAGTAATCATAAGCAGTCATGAATTTTCTGATACTTCTCGCGGAATGGCTTTCCCAATCTTGATAGCTCTTTACAAAAAAGACCAAAATGGAATGACCTACAATTATATTCAAGATTATCAATTTAAAGTAAAAGACGATGGGCTTTTTCGCTTAAGAGATTTTGATACTATAGTTAACTATGTTCAAAAGTATCCCAATAAAAAATGTTTAAATAAAAATGATAGGCCAGTCGCAAAATTTTGGACCTTAAGAGATATAAACGCCCTAAAGCGAAATCGAACTTTTATCGATTCGGATACCTATAACACAGTGTATGTATTAATGGAAAAGCTTCCTTATTATTGTTATATTGACGTCTTCAAGCAATACACAGACAAAATGCCATATTTTATTGGGAACTGCGATGTGATAATTGATAATAAAAAATTTAATGAAATAAAAGAATGCTTTATTGCTCAGAGTATTCACACAAATCCAATTTTAAAAAGTAAATTTAAATTTAGAGAAATTCCTGACGCTAAACTAAAAATAGATAACTATTTTAGAGAATTGTTAGGAAATAAATTTGGGAAAAAATATGCCACAAATTTTAATTAAAAAACACGAACACACAATAGAAATACCAATTTTATTGACCGCCGTTAGTGGAAAGATTCGCATTAAAAATCGATCAATCTTGAATGAATATGGAACGCCGGTTGCGGTTAAACGTGACGGATTTGCTTTAAGTAATTACGTTGAATGGCAAATCGGCTATGATGTGGTTAAAAAGGAAACGGAAAAGCTCGCAGAATCATCGCTACCTGAAACCGAGTTTATTGGGGCAAATGGAAAGGTCAAAGCGCTTTATGAATTATCAGAATATATTTGGTATTTCTATAAATGGAATGTTATCGCCAGAGAAGAATTGGAAAGTGTTATTACTTATCTTAATTCAATACAAGATCATGATTTGATCGATAATAATTCTGAGTTACAAATTGATCGTAGTCATCCGATTGGAAAAATTATAAATGGATTTGATTTTGAATATACTCAGGTTAAATACCCTCTTTTAATTTACAAATTTAATGGATACGAAATAATTACCGAAATAAAAATTACCGAAAAACAATACGCAGTCGGTACGCAACCGATGCTGTATTTGTGTTTTCCAATCACGGAATTAAAAACAAAAAATAATTTAATCGGACGATGTGCTGAAACAAAAGAAACTGCCTATTTTGAAATCTCAGGAAACAACATCAAAGTATTTTTGGAAATGCTAAAAATGTTCGGCATTCTGTCCAAGAGCCATAGACATGATATTTTGCAAATTATAAATACGATCTTAGTATAATCCAATCGACTCTAAAGCCCTCCAAGTGGGAGTTTGTAGAAAATTATATAAAAGGTTGTTATATTCCAAATATCTTAAACAAAAACTCCCTGAAAAGCTGACGGGAAAAGCTCAATCAACTAATTTGTGGAGTCCACAATATCAGCCGAGTAAGCAATTTGCTTTACGCGATGAGCAGAGTTAATAGCGACTTGCTTTGAGGAATAACCCTCACTAGCAGCGACCTTCTCGCCGTTTAAAGCTTGAAGGTACCACCGATAATAACCAACTCGATCTTTGTAAATCACAAATCTTGGATTGACCATAGATTTACTCCGTTACTTTTGATTAATTAATAGGGGGTCGACCTTTACGCTTACTCCCCACCCTAAAAACTAAAAGTTCCTAGGGAGGAGAGGTAAAGGCGGCTTAACCTAATAATCACAAAAAGGTCCCAGAGGTATCCCGCCAGCTTTTCAAGGAGCTAGTGACTATAATTTACGCCTTTTTTATTTTTTGGTCAATATTACAAAACAGCATAATCCACTCATTTTTACCACTGTTAGACTCTGGAAGAGGCGTCTCAAACCATTCTGGATGAATTTTGAGTATCACTTTTAATTTCTGTATACTTCTTTCAATATCTGCTAATCTAAACCACTTTCTTGGTTCTAACTTGCGGGCATCGTGCCCGCCAATTTTCTCTAACGAATTAAAATAAAGGGAATAATATGAACATAATTATTACTTTGATAGAACTCGGCACTTATATTTTAACCGCGATCATTTTTATTCACGCTTGGAAAAAGAAACCTTATTATGCCTTTGTGATATTGGCCGCAATAATTTTTGGTTTTTTGGCGGAATATTCCGCGGTAAGCAAAATCCCGCAGCCATATTATTATCCTCATGCTTTGATTGCTCTGCCTGGCCCGGTGCCGCTTAATATCTGTCTGGGGTGGGGGATTATTATCTACGCCGCCATGCTAACGGCTATTAAATTGAAAGTAAAATGGTGGTTGCGTCCGCTGGCTGCGGGTTTTTTAGCGGTGATTATTGATTTTGCGGAAGACCCCCCGTATGTCAAAATGGATTTATGGCAGTGGACCCCGCCGCATCCCGAAGCCTGGTTTGGAATTCCGTGGAGCAATTACGTGGGCTGGTTTCTCATCGTTGTTATATTCCTTTTTATTCTTGAATTACTCACCCGTTTTTTCCCAACCGGCCGCCATACTTGGCGCGACGCGATAATCTCCCTTTTCGCCGTTATCCCCTCATTTGCTCTTTTTATGGCATCCATACTGGGTTATTTTTGGCTGATTGGTTTGGGGTTTAGCTGGCTCAATGAAGCGCTTTTAACTATGATGATTTTTATAATCTGCGCCATACCCATAATTCGCGCCATACCAAAAATGGACAAATTTAATAAAATAGATTGGGTAATCTTAGCGGTTCCCTTATACATATTTTTTTGGGCGCTCGTTGGTTTTTTCACAACCAAACTCTATTTAGAAAATCAGGCGTTAGTCATCGTCATACCACTTGTTATTATCATCGGCTTACTTGGTTATTTGTGGCCGAGTCTTGATCGTTTGTTAATAAAAAATAATTTAAATAAAGGAGGTTAGGTATGTTCAAAACTTTTTTTAAAAAAGTATTTATAAGTTGCTGGCTGCCCTGGTTATTATTAATTTCATTAACCGCGTATATGTTGTTTGCGCCGGTCAGAGGAATAATCGGCCCGGTTGAACTTCCGCAAGACGACTCGTTTTTACCCGAGGAAGATGTCCAGTGGTGGTATTGGACTGGGCATTTACAAACTGAAGAAGGCAAAAAATTCGGTTTTGAGATATGTTTTTTTACCTTTGATTCGCTTTTTGTTTTTAAAGACCAGCTAATCCAGGCGGCCATTACCGATGTTGATGATAATTCATTTCATTTTAAAGAATATGTCAGGACTTTCAGTCTGCCGGAGGAATTACCCAGCAAGTTTGATTTGAGCTCCGGGAAAGGTAATAAAGTAACGGCCAGCGGCAGCGGTGGATACGATACTCTTCATAGCGAAGTTGATGGTTATGTTCTTGATTTAAAACTTGAACCAACTAAATCAGATGTCGTTCATTATGAAGGCGGGCCTCACGTATACCGTTCCGGAGGATTTACTTATTATTACTCGCGCGTAGGCATGGAAACCGCGGGAACAATATCCGTTAACGGCAAAACTTATAATGTGACAGGCACAAGCTGGTTTGACAGGCAGTACGGAGAACTTTATCAGGCAATTCAGAAAGGGTGGCAGTGGTTTGCTATTGAACTAGATGATAATCGGCAAATTATGCTTTACGATATTAACGGCGCGAAGGACCGTATAGAAAGCTACGTATCTATTACTGACGCAACCGGTGAAACAAAAGACCTTCACCAGAATGATTTTACAGTAACTATACTTGACCATTGGAAAAGTCCGCACACGGGCATTCTTTATCCGAGCGGCTGGAAATTAAATGTCGCCGGAGAAGAATGGATTGTTGAGCCCATGGTTAAGGACCAGGAATTAAGAGCCCAGCATCACTTCTGGGTTGGGCCTGATTATTGGGAAGGTGCTTGTACAGTAAAGGATTCTAGTGGCAAAAACATTGGCAAGGCCTACGTTGAATTAAACGGATTCAAGAAAAAATAATAAATTTGTTATTGTTCACGGAGATAAGGGCTATAATACCCCCTTGACTTTAATTGCCGATTCCGGTAGATTACGTAAGACAACCAAAAAACTAAAATATGGAAAAGAGGTTTTAATAAGGATTGTATCTTAATGGTGTAATCCTTATTTTTTCTAAAGAAGAATTTATTGCCGGAAATAGAAATTTAGTTATGGTATTGGTTTGTCCTGAGGATTTAAGGATTGCGTTTTTATGATAGAAATAGAAAAGAAATTTATTTTAAGCGAGGAAGATGAAAAGCGGCTTTTGGAAGGCGCGGAGTTTTTGGGTGAAAAAATTTTAGATGATGCCTATTTTGATACACCTGATTATTTTTTAACCACTCGTGACATCTGGCTGCGTTCCCGCAACGGGCGTTGGGAATTAAAATTGCCGTTGGGTAAAAGAGATAGTCAAAAGAGTATTGATAAATATCGGGAAATAGAAACCGAAGGGGCCATTCGCGAAGCGCTTGGTCTGGAGACAAGGGAATCCTTAGGCGAGGGTTTAGCCGCGCTCGGCTACGCGCCGTTTTGCGAGTGCCGGACAATTCGTCGCAAATATAAAAACGGCGATTTTACCATTGATTTAAATTCCGTCCAGTTCGCGGACTTTATTTATACCATCGCGGAGATTGAACTTTTAGTCGGCGAAGAATCTGCCGCCGCCGCGGCCACGGAAAAAATTATACGGTTTGCCGCGGAGAAAAAATTAAAAATTGCCGAAGTGCGGGGCAAGGTTTTAGAATATCTCTGGCGTAAAAAACCGGAACATTACGCGGCTTTGGTCAAAGCGGGAATAATCAGTGCCTAAATGAAAATTGATTTACAAGAATTAAAACAGAGGGCGGAGCTGGCTAAAAAACATTTAAGCGCTTGCGATTTGTGCCCGCGGAAATGCGGCGTCAATCGTTGGGCGGGGGAAACGGGTTTTTGCCGCGCGGGAGCGGAAATGGAAATCGCTTACATCGGACTGCACCGCGGCGAAGAGCCCCCGCTTTCCGGCAGTCGCGGGTCCGGCGCTATTTTTTTCTCACATTGCAATCTCCGTTGCCCCTATTGTCAGAATTGGCAGATTAGCCATAAAGACCAAGCCGAAACGGGAGATAAAGAATTTATGTCCGCGAAGGATTTAGCAGAAAAAATTTTATTACTTCAAAAACAAGGAGCTCATAATATCAATTTTGTTTCACCCGCGCATTACATTCCGCAAATACTGGAGAGTTTGGTTTGTGCGGTTGAGTGCGGTTTTAATTTACCCATCGTTTACAACACCAACGGCTATGATAATTTGGATTCATTAAAACTTTTGGCCGGCGTCGTAGATATTTATTTGCCGGATATAAAATACAGCGATAATGCCGTTGCCGGAAAGTACTCGCGGGCGTATAATTACGTTGAAGCCAATCGCGCGGCCATTACGGAAATGTATCGGCAGGTCGGTGATTTGAAGCTTGATAAAAATGGCATCGCTAAAAAAGGTCTTATTGTCCGCCATCTGGTTCTGCCGGAAGATTTGGCGGGCAGTTCCGCGAGTTTAAATTTTCTCGCGGGCTTATCGCCTCAAATATATCTAAGTTTAATGGCGCAGTATTCGCCCTGCCATCGCGCCGGCGAATATCCGGAGCTAAATCGCCGGATAAATTCCGCGGAGTACGAAAAAGTAAAAAATGAAACCGAACAATTGGGTTTTAAAAATGGCTGGGCGCAGGATTTGGAAAGCAGCGAGGTCTTTAAGCCGGATTTTACCAAAAGTGAACCGTTTAAATAATAATCGTTTTTAGATATTTAAAACTTTGATGAAGTGACTTATTTTTATGTCTTCCCTTGAAACTTTGATTGAACATTTGTCAGCCAAAGGAGTTTTAAGGTCAGAAGCTCTTAAAGAAACTTTGCGTAAAGTTGACCGAAAAAATTTTGTTCCGGCAGATAAACAAAACCTTGCTTATAGCGACGAGGCCTTGTCCTTGGCCGAAGGGCAAACTATTTCCCAGCCGACGACCGTGGTGTTTATGTTGGAGAAATTGGAGATAAGCTCCGGGCAGAAAGTTTTGGATATTGGCGCGGGTAGCGGGTGGGTTAGCTGTCTTTTGGGGGAGCTGACGGGAGAAAAAGGGAAAGTTTATGCTTACGAAATAAATAAAACCGTAGGGAAGATGGGAGAGCAGAATGTTAAGAAAAGCGGATTGAAAAATGTTCATTATTTTATAACTGATGCGGCCACGTCTTGGGAGAAAAATGCTCCCTATGACCGGATTCATAGCGGCGCCGCTTTTGGCGAGATTCCCGAAGACCTGAAAGAAGCTCTTAATATCGGGGGAATTTTAGTGGCCCCGACGAGCGACGGGTATATAAGAAAAATCAGCCGCGTCAGCAAGAATAAATTTAGAGAGGAAAAATTTTTTGGTTTTGTTTTTGTGCCGTTTATTTAATAAATTTTAAAATAACACTATGGCCAAAATAGTGACAGCGGTGGTTTTAACCGCTTTAATCGTTGGAGGGATTTTGGGATATATGTTGGCGCAGAATTGCGCCAAGACCCGGGAACTTCTCGCTCTCGCGGAAAAACAAAGCGCCGACGCGTTTATCAAGGGGCAGGTGGAAACGGCAGTCAGTATGCTCCAAGCCCTTTCCGACCAGCAAAAAGCCGGTGAGATTTCCGTAGCCAAGGCGCAGGAGCTGGGAGCGAATTTGCTCCGCGAATTGCGCTATGGGCAGGACGGATATTTTTGGGCGGATACCAAAGACGGCGTGAATGTGGTTTTATACGGCAACAAAGACGTGGAGGGCAAGAACAGATATGAGGCCAACGCCAACGGCGTTTATTACGTGAAAGAAATCATTAAAAACGGGATGCAGGCCGGCGGCGGGTTCACAGATTATTTTTACACCAAAATGGGCGGGGAGGAAATGCTCGCCAAAAGAACTTACAGTTTGTATTTTGAACCGTTTGATTGGGTGGTCGGCACCGGCTATTATTTGGAAGATGTAAAGTAGAAGATATTCGCAAAAGGGCGTTCCGGCAAGGGCGCCCTTTTGTTATTGCTATATTAAGAAAAATTTGGTAAGCTGGGGGTGAATAAATAAGCTATTTTCATGCCTAAGCAGAGTTAAAAAACAGGTTTAATTGGTTTACTGTGCTTATCAAATAACTAATTAAATTATGGATTTCCAAGAATTATTAAAATTTATTGATATTGAAGATGAGCGGTTGAAAAAGAAATACGGCGAAGAAATGGACAAAGAAAAAAGAATTCTCGCCAGAACCGTAAAACTCGCCGAAGAGTTGGGCGAGCTAAGCGAGGCGGTGCTTTCTTATAATTCCTTGCAAAGAAAAGATAAACTGGATAATTACAAAAAAGAGGAATTAGAAACCGAATTTGCCGATGTCATCATCACCACTTTGCTTTTAGCCAAGTTAATGGACGTTGATATAGCCAAGGCGCTGGAGGAGAAGATGGAAAAAATTAACAAAAGATACGAATAGACCATTAAATTATTTAAAATAAACGACATGGTATGAAAAAGTTTAATAAAATTTTTTTTCTCATTATTTTTGTAGAAGTAATTGCTATTGTTATTTTATATTTTGTTCCTACTAAATGTGGTAGCGAATGCACTGAACCCAGTTTATTAAATCCGTTAGGAATAGAGGATGGGATGTGTACTTTGATGTGTGTAATTTATCAGCCAGGTTCTCCGTTTTATTTAAGCGTAGATATACTGATATTAACAATTATTGTTTATTTTTTAGTTTATTTGGGCAGGAAATTATTAAAACACTAATCCATGTCCGACATTGAAGATATTAAAAATCGGTTGGATATCGTGGAGGTAGTCCGCGAATATGTCCAACTCAAACAGGCGGGGAGCAATTGGAAGGCGTGTTGCCCGTTTCATAACGAGAAGACGCCGTCTTTTATGGTCAGCAAAGACAAGCAGATTTGGCATTGTTTCGGTTGCGCCGAAGGCGGCGATGTTTTTAAATTCATTCAAAAAATTGAAGGCGTGGAATTCCCCGAAGCCCTGCGCCTGCTGGCGGAAAAAGCCGGAGTGAAACTCACCAGATATAATCCAGAAGTGAGCGATAAAAAATCCAAATTGGTGGAAGTCGCCGAAGCCGCTTCGCGTTTTTTCCACGCCGTCCTGCTTAATTCCGACGCGGGGAAAATCGCCCGCGATTATCTGGCTAAGCGCCAGGTGAGCGCGGAGATGATTGAACAATTTCGTCTGGGTTATGCGCCGGACAATTGGGATAGTTTAGGGAAAGCTTTACTCAAAAAAGGTTTTAGCGAGGAAGAAATTTTTTTAGCCGGGCTCACGGTCAAAAAAGACCCGTCCGCTTCGCTGCGCACCGGAAAGAATTTCGGATTTTACGACCGCTTCCGCGGGCGGCTGATGTTTCCGATTTGGGATGCCAATAATAACGTCGTCGGTTTCACGGGACGCATTCTCGGGCCGGAGAAAGAAGGCGTGGGCAAATACGTCAATACTCCGGAAACCATGTTATATAACAAGAGCCGGGTGATTTACGGACTTAATTTTGCCAAACAAGAAATCAGGAAAAATGATTTAGCGATTCTCGTGGAAGGCAATATGGATGTCATTGCTTCTCATGACGGGGGAGTGGCCAATGCCGTTGCTTCCTCGGGCACGGCTTTGACCGTGGAGCAAATCAAACTTTTAAAACGTTACACTAATAATCTGGCGCTGGCTTTTGACAGCGACCCGGCGGGCGAAGGCGCGGCCGAACGCGGCATTGATTTGGCCTTGGCCGAAGGGTTAAATATAAAAGTCATCACTTTGCCGGCAGGGTTCAAAGACCCGGACGAACTGGTGCGGTCAAAACCGGCTGGCGCGGAGCAGTGGCGCGAGGCGATTAAAAATTCCGAATCCATCATGGAATATTATTTCCAAAAAACTTTTAAAAAATACGACAAATCCAAAGTGGAGGGCAAAAAGAAAATCGCCGAGATACTGCTGGCTAAAATCGTTAAAATTCCCAATCAGGTGGAGCAGACGCATTGGCTCCAAAGATTAGCCGAACTGCTAAGCGTCCCGGAAAATATCCTTCGTTCCAGCTTCCCCAAAACCAAGACAGTCGGCAAGCCGATAGTGGACGCCAAGGCCTTTCTTTCCATAGACAAGAACGCGCTTTTGGGAGAGGAGCTTTTGGGCTTAACCCTGCGCCATAGCCGTTTTTTGCCCAAAGTGGTAAAAGTGATTTTGCCGGAGATGTTTAACAATCCACAGCTTAGGGATATTTACAAAGAGATGGTGTCCTATTATAATAAATACACGGGTTTTGACCTGGATGATTTCCGCAAAAACTTGGCGGAACAGGACGATTTTATTGAACGTTTGCTCCTTTTAGCCGATAAAGATTTTTCCGATGCGGAAAGCGGCAAAGTGGAAGCCGAGCTGGAACTTCTTTTAAAACATTGTCGGATGAACTATCTGGCCAATTTAAAAAAGGCCACAGCGGAAGAGATAAAGCTGGCGGAGAAGGGGGGAGACGCGGCCAAGATGAGCGAACTGACGGAAGAACTTCAAAGATTGAACGAAGAATGGAGAAAAATTAATTGATTTTTAATATAGACATTAAACCAATCAGCGGATAATTAAGAGTTGTCGCCAATAAGAGATTGGTGTTTTTTGCTATTTTAATTATTTATGCCCAAGAAAAAATTCAAGGCAAAATATTCAAAAAAACCAAGGGGCAGAGTTTTGGCGCGCAAAAAATTCGCCAAAAAAAGAAAGGGCGGAGCCAGGGCCGGAGGGAAAAGAGTGATTGCCAGAAAACCGGTTGCCCGGGTACCGGAGGAGGTCTTGAATAAATTATTACAAAAAGGGAGGTCCAGAGGTTTTCTGACGGAGACCGAGCTTTTGTATGCCTTTCCGGATTTGGAGGAATACGTTGAACAGTATGAGGAATTTTTGGATAAGATGGAGGACTCGCTTGTTTCCGTAGTAGAACCCAAGGGCGGAATTTTGGGGCAGAGGGAGTCGCGGAGAGAAATTTTGTCCACCTTAGGCAAACCTTCCAAAGAAAAAGAAGTAAAGAATTTTGATTTGTCGGAAATATCCTCGGACTCCATCCAGATGTATCTGCGCGAAATCGGCAAGGTACCGTTGCTTACCACCGAGGAAGAATTGTCTTTGGCGCGGCGCAAGGATAAAGGAGATTTAGAAGCAGTCAAAAGATTGATTGAAGCTAATTTGCGCTTAGTGGTTTCTATTGCCAAAAAATTTGTGGGCAAGAGTTTGTCGCTTTTGGATTTGATTCAGGAGGGCAATATCGGATTGTTCAGAGCCGTGGAAAAATTTGACCCGCAGAAAGGATATAAATTTTCCACTTACGCCACCTGGTGGATTCGGCAGGCGATTACGCGCGCTTTGGCCGACCAGTCGCGCACCATCCGCATTCCAGTACATATGGTGGAAACCATCAACCGTTTTCAGCAAGTGGAGCGCCAGCTGATTCAGGATTTGGGCCGCGAGCCCTTGCCCGAGGAAATTGCCGCGGAGATGAGCGAGGAGATTGATAAGGTAAGGCAGATTATTAAAATATCACAGGATACCATTTCTTTGGAAACTTCGGTCGGGGAAAGCGACGAGGATAGCACGCTGGAGGATTTTATTGAAGATGTTAAAAATGTCACGCCGGACCGCGCCGCCGCCTTGCAGCTTCTTCGGGATTATGTTAAAGATGTTATTAAAGATTTAGCGCCGCGCGAGCAGAAGATTTTGGAAATGCGTTTTGGTTTGGAAGACGGTGTGGCGCACACTTTGGAGGAAGTGGGGCAGGAGTTTGATGTCACGCGCGAGCGCATCCGCCAAATTGAAGCTAAAGCGTTGGAAAAAATAGAAACCTTCAAAGGCATTGAAAAGTTAAGGGATTATTAATTTAAAATTTGAAATTATTTATTCCGGGGTAGCTCAGCGGTAGAGCAGTTGACTGTTAATCAATTGGTCGTGGGTTCGAGCCCCACCCCCGGAGCATAAGTTTACAAAAGTTGACAGAGATAAATTGAATTCAGATTGAGTTTAAGAAGAAAATAAAGCTGAAATACAATTTTGAAGAATTGGATGAGTTGACAGGAGTTTACATCAAGAAGTCGCCAGTAGGGCGATTTTTTGATAAAATAAAAACATGTATAAGAAAATTAGATTAATATTGCTAATTATCATCTTGGTTGCCGTAGCGAGGATAGGCGTTTATTTCTGGCACCAATTTAGCATGGAGAAAAATCAGCAAGCCGATGAAACAGCTGTGCGGTCTTTAGTTGAGGATTTTGGCCATTCATTGAAGAATGTTTTTTTACTTTCTCCTACTGCCAGCCAGGACATTGAAACAAATTATAAAAACTTTCTTGACCCGGCTTTACTGGCACAATGGAAAGCTGATTCAACTAAAGCCATCGGCCGTCTGACTTCCAGCCCCTGGCCGGATGAAATTACAATCGCGGATATCAGGCAATTCGGGTCAGGCGCTTATGACGTCAGCGGAAAGATCATAGACATGACAAGCACCGGCATGGCTGGGTCGCGACCGATTGAGATTGGCGTAGTAAAATTTGGCAATCGCTGGCTCATAACCGGAATTACGGTCCTTTCTTCGGGAGAGAATGAACTTTGGAAAGAATATAGCGGCGAAGGTATTTTATTTCAATATCCGGAGAACTTAACCACTCAATATATTTTTACCCAAGAATGGCCGCCGGTAGTAAAAGTAGAATCAGGAACTTATTCTTGCACGGAAACACCGCTGGAGGTAAGCAGTTTAACCAAGATAATCACGCAAAGAATGGTTGATGACAGAATTTATTGCGTTGACGTTAAAAACGAAGGCGCGGCAGGAAGCGTTTATTCTTCATATGTTTATACCACACCCAAAAATGGCAAACTAATTTCAGTGAATTTCGTTTTGTGCTATCCCAATTGTGGTAATTATGGCAAAGAACAAAATCAGGTTTGTGCTAATGAGCGTGAAGCTTTTGACCTTGACGCAACGGTGGATCGTATCGTTCAGACTGTCAAATGGGATTTATCGCCGACGGACAACACCCTTGCCGGTCAGCTTGCCAAATGCCTGCCAAGGAGCGATACGGCCAGCCGGGAAAAGTGCGCAGAGCTTTTAAAGCAGGTAATCGATTTTGATTCCTGCGTGATGGCCGGCTTTTCTATAATGAAATCAAACCCGCCCCAATGCGCTACGCCTGACGGCCGGACTTTTACCCAAGCCAATTAATAATTCAACGGCATTTTGCCGTCCAGTATATCCCCAGCCGCGTCCAGCTCATCCTCCTCCGCTTCCGCCTTCGCTTAAGCTTCGTCGGGCAAAAAAGCTGCGGACGGGCAAGGATGGGGTGAAGTTCTCTCGTGATATTGTTTGGTCAAGATATTACTGGTATAATAGAAACAGGCGATTAGTAAAAATTTAAAAATAAATAAAAGTTCTATGGATTTTTTAACAAAATTTAATCTTAAAATTTCCAGTGTTTTAAAAATAGCCGGATTAGCGCTTTTAGCCATTATTATTATCGTCATTGCTTTTCGTTTGGTCGGCTCATCGTTTAACTCAATAGTTGGGAAACCCCGAACCAATAGTATTTTGCCTCAAAGCGCGCCGTCATATGATTATGCCAGTGACTCCGAGGTTGCTAAAAAATATGAGTATAGCGAAGAGGGTTCAGTCGGTTTATCAGTGAGAAACGTCGGCACGACTCCAAGCGCCGCGCCGATTTATGGAAACGGCGGGGCAACGGGGGATGAAGCCGAGGAATTTGAAGTAACCAAATATAACGCGACAATTGAAACGCGCCAGCTGGAGGAAACCTGCGCAACGGTTGCCGGCCTAAAAGCGCGGGAGGATGTAATTTTTGAAAATGCCAGCGAATATGACCATGGGTGCGGCTATGTTTTTAAGGCCAAGCGGGACAAAGCCAATGAAGTTTTGGCCATTATCAAAGGGCTTGACCCAAAAGAGCTTTCGGAAAATACTTACACGATAAAAAAATTGATTGATGATTTTACGAGCGAGGTGGAGATATTAGAAAAGAAATTAGCGTCCATTGACGAAACTTTGAAAAAGGCCGTCAGCGCGTATGACGACATCAGCGCGCTGGCCACCCGGGTCCAAGACGTTGAAAGTTTGGCTAAAATTATTGATAGCAAGATAAATATTATTGAGCGGTTGACGCAGGAGCGGATTAATATTAATTCTCAGCTTGAGCAAATTGAACGGTCAAAAGCAGAGCAGCTCGACCGGTTGGAATACACTTATTTCCGCGTTGATATTTTTGAGAGCAAATTTGTTGATTTAGAAAGCTTAAAAGATTCATGGAAAGCAGCCATCAAAGAATTCGTACGCGATTGCAATCAGGTCGCTCAAGATATTACGGTTAACCTTGTCGCGCTTCTTCTCCACGTGCTGCAGTTCGTCATTTACTTATTGATTTTATTGGTTATCGCCAAATACGGCTGGCAACTCGTTAAATACATTTGGAAAAAGTAGAAAGCGGGCTTAAAAGTTTTGAGGCATTTTGCCTTACAATATATAAAAATACATCTCTAAAAGGGGATGTATTTTTTATAATTTTTATCTGTGGATAATCGGCTTGACCTAATGTAAGGTTTACTTTACTATTAGTAATATAAACTTAACTTAATTAAACCCTATGAATTACCAACAATTTAAAAGAATGAAAGTGCTGACCGCTTCTTTTGTCTCGGCCACAGTGGCCATAGCGGTTGTTTATAACAACATCGTTTTAGCTTTGGCCGGAGTATTAATCGGCCTGCTTTTCCTTTTCTTGGTCAGAAGAAAGACAAAGGCGGTTTTAGTGGACGAGAGGATTCAAAACATCGGTGGCCGTGCGGCCCGTTTGACTTACACAATTTTAACGATTACCATCGCTTTTCTTTCCCTGGTTTTCATTATAATCGGCAGACGGCTCGGAGAAGCAAATTACGAAATGCTGGGGATTATTTTAAGCTATATAACCTTATTCAGTTTGGCCTTCTATTCTCTTTTTTATAAATACTTCAGCAAAAAATATGGAGAAACAGACGACGAACAAGATTAAAGTTTATCGGGCGATGCGCGATATGACGCAAGAAGAATTGGCCGACAAAGTTGGCGTTACCCGCCAGACTATTATCGCGATTGAAAAAAACAAATATGTCCCGTCGCTGGGATTGGCGTTTAAAATCTCCAGGGTTTTTGATGAAACGATTGAAAATGTTTTTCAGTATCAAAAATAATAATTTCAACTTTGTAAAATTTATTTTTTTAACCTCGCCCATCTCGTATTTATGGGATCAAAATTCAGCGTCGGAATTTTCGCGGAAAAAAGTCCCGCCTACGCTGAAGCTTCGGACGGACAGGTCGGATTTTGTTCAGGAGAGACAGGCAGATGGTATTAATAATTACCAATACTCCAATTTAAATTGATATAATTTCAAGCCGTTTGGATGACGGCTTTTTAGTTACGGGGAACCTGGCTTATAGTCGGCGTCTCGCCGGGTGAATTAGCCCGCAGGAGAGGTGTCGGGTTGACAAATTTATAGAAAGGCGTAATTTATAAAATAGGTATTTGACAACCGCCCTAAATAACTGGGCATAAATAAGGAGAAAAGTCATGAACGAAGAGTTAAAAAAAGAAGAGAAAGAGAAACCGGTTCATCCTTTGTTGAAGTTTGTACCAAGGGTGTGGCACAGTTTTGAGGAATGGCTGAAAAGGTGGGAACAGACTACTTACCTTGCCGAAAAGCTTGGCCTCTTACATGGCCTTTTAGTGGGAGAAGGATGGCCGATAAAAGACCGCCATCAATTAGTATTATTTCTTTTGGAAGTCGCAGATGGGTATAACAATGACAGTAACTTTTATTGTCGCGAGGAGGGATTATATGGATATGGAAACGGCGAAAAAAACTCTGTTAACCGGCGGGCAATCGCAGAAAAAGCCTTTGACGTTCTGTGTCTGAATTTTTTCAAGGGTAGTGAAAAAAATTACGGGGAACCTTTATGGTGGTGGATGGTGAGTGATGAGAGATTGTTTGAAAAGGTTCTTTGGTTTCTCGCACCGGACCGGAAAAACTGCCAGTATCTCGGTCGTCTTTACCGCCTCAATCATTCGCAAGAAATATTTAAAAAGTTCTTGCAGGATTTTAGCTGGCTTGGTTGGGAATACCGGCAGTTTGTCCAAAAGTATAGCGACAGATGGCTTTTGCCGCCAGAGGAGGAGACGGAGAAACGGATGATTGCGACTAGACCGCAGTTTATTGAGATTCTTGATACATTGGGGGAACTCCATTGTCTAAATGGTCAAGAACTTGACCCAGCTTCAATAAAGAAACTTACCGAGCTGGCTCTTGGACGAAGATGTCACTTGCCGAAAATTTCAGTGGAAGACAACGACACTTATAGAATCCCTAAAAGTTTGGAAGAGGCAGTACTCGGCGGTTCAGTCGCGGCGGTGATTATCGTGCTATATAGAATTCGACAACGCGAGAAAAGGCGAATTGATACTAAACTTGAGAAGTCCGAGCGTGCCTATAAAGAGCAAAGGCGTCGGGAAGAGATTGTAAGAATAAATAACGAAAAGAAAGCGCTGGAAGAGAGAGCTGAAGAGCTCGCAACAAAGGGCTAAAAAGCTCGCGAAATAGGTCTGTCGCAAGATTGTCTAAGAATTTTGCCTCCCGGAGATAGCATCAAACGGAGGCTTTTTTATTTTCTGTTTTTTGCCGGTATTTTGATTTCATAAGTCAATGGATAAATTGCCACTTTATATGATTTTAACAATCACTGTCGCTTTTATTTCCTTAATTTTCATCGGGAGTGGCGTATCCCGCCGGCGAAGCAAATTACTAAACGCCGGGAATTATTTTAAGCTATATAATTTTATTTAGTATAAAAAAATCCCGAAAGGGATTTTTTCTTATTGGCTCCTAAATTAAAACCCCAACAAGCTTTTGAAATTGTTTTGCCTAATTTAATCCGTAAATCCAAGAAGCGAAGATTGACCCGGCACTGCTCGCGGGCAAAAATTCCCCCCTTGATCCCCTCCATTTTTTGCCCCCCGCCAAGACACATGGCAGAATCAATAAAATAGCAGAGGTCTGGCAAGAATTTTCTGTAGCTGATATAATATAATTAAGAGATAAGTATATGTTGAAATTAGCAACAGCATTTAGCGGAATAGGAGCAATAGAACATGCGTTAAAGCGTATGCGGGTTAAGCATAAGCTGGTTTTTGCCTGCGACAATGATCCGCATGTAAAAGAAAGTTTTTTTGCCAACTATGATGTTGACGATTCGTGTTGGTTTGATCTTGTTCAAAACATAGACGGCAAAAAATTCAAGGGTAAAGTTGATCTGCTTGTCGGCGGAACGCCATGTCAGTCATTTTCAATGGTTGGAAAAAGACGAGGATTCAAAGACGCTCGCGGAACATTATTTTATGAATTTGCCCGTCTTGTTAATGAAATAAAACCGAAGGCGTTTATTTTTGAAAATGTGAAAGGATTATTAAGTCATGATAGCGGTAAAACATGGGAAGTTATACAAAATACATTTAAGAAACTTGGCTATAGCTATTTTCCGAAGGTATTAAACGCAAAAGATTATGGAATACCACAAAACCGTGAGCGTCTTTTTGTTGTCGGTTTCAGAAACAAAAAAAAATTTAAGTTTCCTGATCCCGTTGAATTAAAAATCACAATGCATGATTTACTTGATGATACAGCGGAGAATAAATATTATCTTCCTGAAAAAGGAATAAAATTTGTAACCAGTCAGAAAAATCTAGACAAGAAATATACCCAAATTAACGGACAGGTTGCGCTTTGCCAAAAAGCAAATCAGCAATTCAATTGGCACGGAGATTTTGTTTTTGAACCGGCAGGGCGAGTAGATGAAAAATATTTTCTTTCGGATAAAGTTGCTAAATATGTTTTGGCAAGCGGAACAAAAAATTTTTACAGTAAACCCGAGACTGACCTTGCTGTTGCCCGCCCGTTGCTTGCGACAATGGCAAAAATGCATCGTGCCGGAGTGGATAACTATATTACGCGTAGCGGAAGAATAAGAAAATTATCTCCGCGCGAATGTTTGCGGTTAATGGGTTTTGATGATAGTTTCAACATAGTTGTAAGTGATACTCAAATGTATAAACAGGCGGGCAACAGCATTGTCGTTAATGTACTCATGGCTATTTTACAGAATATGGGTGTTAGCTCAACAAAAATAAATTTGTAATATGCCAAATAATAACGAAGAAAACTACATAGAAATTAAGGGAGAACAGCTTGAATTGCTCGATGAAGTGGATAATATTCCGCTGGCTGATTCTTTTGTTAAAAGCAATAAACTCCAAGGTACAACAGGACACGGAGAGGCAAAATTGTATGTCGGTGCTCAGAAGAAAAAAGATTTCGGTGATTTTTTTGGCGACTTTAGTGGAAAAGGATTTTTTCTGAAAAAAGATTTTGAGGATTATTTAGGAGACGCCAAATTTGAGTACGAACAACAGGAACAAAAATATAGGCAGGATATTTCCGGCAAATGGGAAGAATATCACCAAAAATTACAAGAGCTTTCTGATTACGAAGAGTTCAGTATAAGCCATGCCGTACCGCAAGATAGATCACGGTTTTACATTAAATCAGATGACAATGTTTTTGATTTTTTCAGAAATATCGCGCTTCCGATTATTTCTTATATCTCAATTTTAAAATTAAAAGATGCCAAAGGAAATATAAAATTCTTTTTTAGACCGGCATTAAGCTATAATTTTAACCCTTACTATCATCCCGCTAAGGTTGAGGAAGTTGAAAAAGCCATTGAGCAAGACCCAAAATTGACAGAGGAGAAAAAGGAACAATTAAGAGATGCAAGAATCGGACAAGGCGCTTACCGACAAAAATTGATGGAAGAATCGTCAGAATGTATAATAACGAGAGTTAACGATGAAAGGATTTTAATTGCAAGCCACATAAAACCATGGAGCGTATCAAGTGAGACGGAGAAAATAGACCATAATAACGGACTCGCACTTACACCAACATATGATCGGTTGTTTGATCAGGGATTTATTTCGTTTGAAGACGATGGAACAATTCTTCTCTCGCCATACATATCACCCCTGAACCTTAAAAAACTTCATCTCGCAAAAGGAAGAAAATATAATATTCCGCCCAGTGACAAAAGGTGTTTATATCTTAATTACCACAGAGATAATATTTTCAAAAGATAGTTATGACCGCTAAAAAGAAAACAGCAAAGGAAGTTCGTGATTTGAGCATAACTAAAATATGTGATGTTTGCGGAATAGCTTATCATCCGCGCAAAAATGGTTATCAGACAACTAGCAGGTTTTGCTCGGCAGAATGTTCGCGCAAAGGTAGAAAATCAACCGGGTAAAAATGGTAGATGTTCACACGAAAGCACAAAGATCAAAAAATATGGCAGCTATCAGGGGCCGGAACAATAAAAGTACCGAACTCGCCCTGATAACGCTTTTTCGTGCAAATAAAATTAGGGGTTGGCGTCGTCGAGGCCGACATATTTTTGGAACTCCGGATTTTATCTTTCCAAAAAATAAAGTAGCAGTTTTTGTTGACGGCTGTTTTTGGCACGGTTGCCCCAAATGTCGGACTTATCCGCAGACCAATGCAAAGTTTTGGAAAACAAAAATTGCCGCTAATCAGGAAAGAGACAAAAAGGTCAAGAAACAACTTATCCGAGACGAGTGGAAAGTGTTGAGATTTTGGGAGCACGAGATAAAGCGGAATCCCAAACGTATTTTAAGGAAGATTGTTTTTTTGGATTCTTCGTTAAAGCAAAAATAAATTTTGCAAAAGCAAACCCTATGAGTGTTTTTTAAATAACAAAAATTAACCAATTAACAACACGCTTATGAAAAAAGGTTTCAAAGACAACATTGAGAAATTAACCGTGGCCAATGAAAATTTCCGCCGGGTGCTTTATACCGGCCCGCACAGCCAATTGGTTTTAATGTCTCTTGCCCCCAACGAAGAGATTGGCATGGAAATCCATTCCGACAATGACCAGTTTTTTCGTTTTGAATCCGGTCAGGGCAAGGTAATGATTGACGGCAATGAATATGACGTCACGGATGGCGACGCGGTGGTTATCCCCGCCGGCGCCGAACATAACATCATTAATGTTTCCGCTACCGCGCCGTTAAAACTTTACACCATTTATTCCCCGGCGCATCATCAAGATGGTGTGGTTCGCGCCACCAAAGAAGAGGCCGTGGCCAGTTCGCCCGAGTTTGACGGTCAGACCACAGAATAGTAATAATTTAATTTTCCATTTCAAAAAATCGTCCCTCGATAAACTCAGGACGATTTTTGGTATAATATGCTATACTACTGGGTATGCTGGAAATTAGCGACGAAAAACTTGTCAGCCAGTATCTCAAGGGCGATGAGAAATCGCTGGAAGTTTTAATTCAGCGATATCTAAAGCCGATTTACGGCTTTGTTTATTATTACGCCGGCACTGCTTCGGACGCGGAAGACATTACCCAGGATGTTTTTGTCAAAGCGTGGAAACATATTAAAAAATTTGACCAACGGAAAAGTTTTAAAACCTGGATTTTCAGCATTGCCAAAAATACGGCCATAGATTTTTTAAAAAAGAAAAAAGCCCTGCTGTTTTCCGAACTCTCTGACGAAGCCGATAGCAACTCTATTTTAGACACACTGGTTGACCCCGCTCCTTTGCCCGATGAAATTTTAGAACGGGCGGATATAGAGCAGATGCTAGCCCGCGCCATGGACAAGCTGCCGGCCAAATATCGTGCGGTTTTATTTTTGTATTACAAAGATGGTTTTAACTTTCGTGAAATCGCTGCCGTACTCGGCGAGCCCTTAAACACGGTCAAAAGCCGCCAGCGCCGCGCGTTGTTGGCGCTCAAAAAAATTCTTACGGAAACCGTTGAATAACTCTATAAAAACAGACCATTTTTAAGAAACGCACCAAAAGGCGTTTTTAATTCGTATTAATAATAACCCAGATTTTATGAACGAAAATTACGAAAAATTATTCACCCGCCTCCCGTCTCCGGAACCGCCGGCCGGGCTTTTCCAAAGAACGCTGCTCCGCCTTGAGGAGGAGCGTAAATTAGCGGCCGTCAAACGCCGCTTAGCCCTTTTCTCCGTTGGCCTTTTGGGGTCAATAGTGGCTTTGGTCCCGGTTTTTAAAATGGTTTACGCGGGGTTTGCGGAATCGGGGTTTATAAAATTTTTATCCTTGATTATTTCCGATACCGGCATTGTCGCCGCTTATTGGCAGAACTTTGCCTTGTCCCTTTTGGAAACTCTGCCGGCGATGAGCTTGATTTTACTATTGGCGGTAGTGTTGGTTTTTTTGGAGTTGCTCAAATTGTCGGTAAAAAATTTAAAATTCATTTTTGTCTTAAAACAATTAATTCATAATTAAATTTTTATGGATATCAATAAATTTTTCCAATCCAAGGCATTTCAGTATTCTTTTTTCGCGATTCTGGCGCTGTTAATTCTGCTGGCCGCTTTTAAAGCCGGCACCATGGTGGGTTTCAGAAAAGCGGATTTTTTCTGCCGCTGGAGCGATAATTATCACCAGAATTTCGGCGGCCCGCGGGGCGGGTTTGGCATGGGTTGGAGCGACAAGGATTTTATCGAAGCCAATGGCACCTTCGGGCAAATTATAAAAATTGACGCGGGGACAGAGCCGGAGCGAATAGCCACGCTGGTCATCAAGGGGCGCGGAGACGTTGAAAAAATAATTTTAATTAACGGTGAGACGGTGATAAAAAGTTTAAAGGAAACCATCCAGCCGGCCGAACTTAAAATTAATGATTTTTTGGTGGCCATCGGCGAGCCGAATGACACCGGGCAGATAGCGGCCAAGCTCATCAGAATTATGCCCACGCCGCCGGCGGAACGCCCGTTGGATATTTTTCCCAATAAGAAATAATTATTTTCAATAACGCAGAAATTTTTTATGTTTTTAGCCAAGCGAAAAATTATCATCGTCCTGATTGTCGCGCTGGCCGCGGTCGGCGGTTATTTCGGATATAAAGCGTACTGGGGCGACACGGCCGAAGTCCGCTATGTTTTGGCAGCCGTGACCAAGGGAACGCTTATCACTTCCGTTTTCGGTAGCGGACAAATCTCGGCATCCAATCAAATAGACATTACGCCGAAAATCTCCGGCGACCTTGTTTATGTCGGAGTGAAAACGGGCGAGGAAGTGAAAACTGGCACGCTGATCGGACAGTTAGATTCCAAGGAAGCGCAAAAATCGGTTCGCGACGCCGAATCCGCGCTGGAATCGGCGAAGTTGTCATTGGAAAAATTAAAGAAGCCGGCGGACGAACTGTCAATTCTTCAGGCCGAAAATTCTTTAGCTCAAGCCAAAGAATCCAAACAAAAAGCGGATGATGACCTTGTCAAAGCGTATGAGGACGGTTTCAACGATGTCGCCAATGTTTTTCTGGATTTGCCAACAGTGATGTCCGGTCTCAACGATATTTTATTCGGCAACACTTTTAACAAGAATCAGGATAATTTAGATTATTTTTCCGACAGAGTGGAGGGTTATGACGGCAAGGTTTTAATCTACAAAAACAGCGCCAAAGAATCGTATGAAACCGCCCGGACGGCTTACGATGAAAATTTTAATGATTACAAAGCCACCAGCCGATTTTCAACTGACGACGTGATTGAATCATTGATTGATGAAACTTACGAAACCACCAAGAATATCGCGGAAGCCGTCAAGGACGCCAATAATCTCATCCAATTTTATGCCGACCAGCTGATTGAACATAATTTTACGCCCGAAACGCTGGCCACCACTTATTTATCAGATTTAAACACTTATACGGGGCAGACGAATAACCATCTTTCCAATCTTCTGGCCATAGAACGGACGATACAAACTGATAAAGAAACTATTATTAACGCCGACAGAACCATTGCCGAAAAAACCGGCTCGCTGGCCGACCTCAAAGCCGGAGCTGACGAACTTGATATTAAATCATCGGAATTAACCATCAAGCAGAAAGAGAACGCGTTGTTGGATGCCAAGGAAAAATACGCGGATTATTACGTGCGCGCTCCTTTTGACGGCGTGATGGTAGCGGTGGATGCCAAAAAGGGCGACACGGTTTCTTCCGCAACCGTTTTGGGAACGCTGATTACCAAGCAGAAAATCGCCGAAATTTCTTTGAATGAAGTGGATGCCGCCAAAGTGAAAACCGGCCAGAAAGCGACACTCACTTTTGACGCCGTAGAAGAGTTGAGTATTGCCGGAGAGGTGGCGGAAATTGACGCCATCGGCACGGTCAGCCAAGGTGTGGTGACTTATAACGTTAAAATAGTTTTTGATACGCAGGACGAACGGGTTAAGCCCGGCATGAGCGTTTCCGCCTCCATCGTTACGGAGGTCAAGCTGGATACTTTGTCCGTGCCTAACGCGGCGGTCAAACAGCAGAACGACGTAAGTTATGTGGAGGCGCCCGGCGCGGCGGAAACCGACGTCACGGCCGCGGCCGTTTCCGGCGGAATTATTTTAAAGAATTCTCCGGAGCGCCGGCAGATAGAAGCGGGAATTTCCAATGATGAATATACCGAAGTTTTAAGCGGCCTGTCCGAGGGCGATATCATCATCGTCAGAACTATTCAAAAAAATTCAACGTCAACAACTTCTTCCGGCGGGAATAAAACGAACGCTTCCGTTTTTGGCATATCCGGCGGCGGGCCGGGCATGAGATAATTCGAACTATATGATTGAATGTAAAAATATCACAAAAATATATAAAGCCGGAGAATTGGAAACGACAGTGCTTAAAGAGGTTTCTCTGACGATTCAGGATGGCGAATTTACGGCCATTGTCGGGCCGTCCGGTTCGGGCAAGTCAACCCTGATGCATATCTTGGGCTGTTTGGATACGCCGACAAGCGGCGAATATTTTTTAGACGGCCAGGACGTGTCAAAATTATCCGATGACGAGCTGGCGGATATCAGAAAAAACAAAATCGGTTTCGTTTTTCAGTCATTTAATCTTTTGCCGCGAGCCACGGTTCTTAAAAACGTAATTTTGCCGTTAATCTATATGGAAGTGCCGCTGGAGGAGAGAGAAAAAAAAGCCAAGGAGGCGCTTAAGAACGCCGGACTTGACGAGTCGCATTTTTACCATCTCTCCAATCAGCTTTCCGGCGGGCAAATGCAGAGAGTGGCGATTGCGCGCGCGCTTATTAATAATCCCAAGATTATATTTGCCGACGAACCTACTGGTAATCTAGACAGCAAAACCGGCGAGATTGTTTTGGAGACCTTTCAGGATTTAAACAAACAGGGCCGCACCATTATTCTTATCACTCATGAAAAGTATATAGCCGAACATGCCCGAAGAGTAATCGCCATTAAAGACGGAGAAATTGTTGATGATAGCGTCAGTTCCTGGACCAAAGACAAAATAACCCAGCAAATCAAAGAATAGAAAATTTTATGCTTTCAGCGGATCTATTTAAAGAAACATTTTCGGCCTTGCTCATGAATAAAGCCCGTTCCGGACTCACGATTTTAGGTATTGTCATTGGTATCGGTTCGGTAATAGCAATGATTTCCGTGGGGCAGGGAGCGACCGGCACTATTGAATCCAGCATCCAGGCGCTGGGTTCCAATTTAATTATGGTGACTCCGGGCATGCAAAGGACAGTTGGTTCTCAAGTCAGGTCAGGGTGGGGGGCGGCGCAATCGTTAACGCTGGCCGATGCCGAAGCGATTGCCGATGAGATTAACACCGTGCAGGCCGTTGCGTCGGAGGTGGCGGGTCGTTATCAAGTGACAGCCAAAGGCTCAAATACCAATACGCAGGTTATCGGCACCACCGCGGCTTATCCCGCCGTCAAGAATCTGGAAGTCGGAGAGGGTGTTTTTATTTCCGACCAAAACGTGAGTAACACTTCCAAAGTGGCCGTTTTGGGTCCGACAGTCAGAGACGACCTGTTTGGCGAAGATGTCAATCCTGTCGGGCAGACGATTCGTATTAAGGGCGCGGAGTTTAAGGTTATCGGCCTGACGGTTTCCAAGGGCGGTACGGGATTTTCCAACCAGGACGACCGGATTTTTATTCCTCTGTCCACGGCCCAACGGTTTTTGGCGGGCAATGAATATCTCACCACTATCAACGTGGAAGCCGTTGACCAAAGTTCCATGTCAGTGACGCAGGAAGAAATTACCTCGTTGTTATTGCTTCGTCATAACATTGCCGACGCGCAGAGCGCTGATTTTTCCACCATGAACCAATCAGATATAATTTCCAGCGCTTCTTCCATTACCAATACTTTAACGATTTTACTCGGGTCAATCGCCGGCATTTCTCTGGTGGTCGGCGGTATCGGCATTATGAATATGATGCTAACCACTGTCACTGAAAGAACGCGCGAAATCGGTTTGCGCAAAGCGATTGGAGCCAAAAAGAAAGATATTGGCCGGCAATTTTTGGCTGAAGCGGTGATGCTTACTTTCATCGGCGGGTTGGTTGGAATTTTTATCGGCTGGCTGGCTTCTTTTATAATTTCCAAGTTTGGCACTACCACCGAAGTATCTTCACTTTCAATTATTTTGGCTTTTGGCGTGTCGGCGGCCATCGGCATTATTTTCGGCTACTATCCGGCGCGGCGGGCGGCGGGGCTAAACCCCATCCAAGCGTTGAGATTTGAATAATAAGTAAAAAATTCAAAACTAATTAAATATATGAAGAAAACATTGTTAGTCATTCTCATCGTGGCTATCGTCGCCGGCGGCGGGGCATTCTATGCCGGCCTGAAGTACGGCCAACATAAAAAATTCGGGAGAGGCGATGTGAATTTTGCCGATTGGCCATCAGCGGGGCGGCAAGCTCCTTCCGGACAATTGGGGTTTGGCGGGGGAGAGGGGAAAGACCTGAAAGCGGGCGGAGGATTTATCGCCGGAGAAATCATTTCCAAAGACGATAAAAGTATTACCGTCAAACTTTCTGACGGCGGTTCTAAAATTATTTTTTTCGGGGAAAGCACGGAGGTTAACAAATTTGTGAGTGGCGCGACGAGCGACTTGGAAATCGGTAAGACAGTCACGGTCAGCGGGAAAAAGAATGACGATGGTAGTATCACGGCGCAGACAATCCAAATCAGGCCGGAAACGCCGAAATAGCCGTAGCGCTCACTCCAAACAAGACAAGCCGCTGATGTTCTTTAATATATTTCTATCCATAGGTTTGCCTCCTTTTCTTTTTAGCGGCAAAAAATCGCCCCGAGTTTATCAAGGGGCGATTTTTTGATAGAATGAGAATATGGAAAAACAGACCAAGATAACCTATATTTTATTCGGGCTGTCTATACTAGCCGTCATTTTACGCAATGCTTTTTACGGTCTTTTTAAAATTGAAGAAGGCGTATTTTTTTATTTTATTTTATTTTTTGTTTTTGTTTTAAGTTTTATTACTTCAATTTTTTATAATACCTTTATTTACTTCAGAAGAGGTGAGCCAAAAGATTTATGGAAAATCGGTTTTTTGGGGTTGGTGGGGCTTTTGGGTTTAATCCCGGATTTATCCACGGGGTTTTTCGGTTTTTTAGGTTTCTTCGGCTTTTTGGGGGCGAGATATTGGCGCGGCGGTAGTAGAATTCTGATTGATAATAAGCAAAGGACAATGAATACTTACCGAAAGGAAGCGATTAAATTAGCAGGTACGTTTGACGCTGTGGGGACGAGAATAAAAGACATAGAAAGGGCCTTCTCTTTTGTCGGCAAGAAAGATCCAAAAATTTTAGAACTTGGTTGCGGCAACGGCCGCGATGCCAAAGAAATAATAAAATATACCAATAATTATTTAGGCATAGACGTTTCTCCGGAAATGATAGCGCTTGCCAGAACGAATGTCCCCGGAACCGTTTTTAAAATCGCCGATTTTGAAGATTTCCGATTTCCCCTTGGTTTAGATATAATCTTCGCTTTTGCTTCATTATTACATTCCGATAAAAGCTCCGTTAAGCGGATTTTGGAGAAAGCCCAAGTGGCCCTTAATGATGGGGGGATTTTTTACATTTCTTTAAAATTTGGCGATTATAAAGAAGAAACAAAAATTGATGAATTTGGCCCCAGAACCTTTTATTTTTATACCCCCGATGATATTAAGAGGTTGGCGGGCGACGGATTTGGAGTCCTCTATGAGGATAATCAGGATCTTCGCGGGCGGAAATGGTTTACCATCGTATTGCGAAAGCGGAGTCCCAGCGTATAATTTTAAAGAAGCGTAGCGCGATCGATAAAATATATATGCAGCAGGAAGTTATAAAATTTAACGGCCGGGTTTATAAAATTTATCCGCGAGACGAAGCGGACCGCAGCGTGGTCGCGGAAATTTTTAAATTGAGAGAATATCGCGCGGCCGAAGAGGCGATTAAGTCGGCGAGCGAGCCGATTATAGATGTCGGCGCGCACGCCGGATTTTTTACGTTATACGCCCGCAGCTTTAATGACCGGGTGAAGATATTCGCGCTGGAACCGGAAGCCAAGAATCGCGAAATGTTAAAAAAACATCTTACGGAAAATGAAATTTCGGGAGTGAAAGTTTTGCCCGTTGCTTTGGGCGGCAAGTCCGGTGAAGGGCGTCTTTGTCTTTCTGCGGACAGTCACAACCATCGCTTGGCGGAAGAGGGGGGAGAATGTTCTGATTTCGTTAAAGTGTCAGTAGTGAGCTTAGGGGATTTACTTCGTTTAGAGAAGATAAAGAAAATCCCCCTTCTTAAAATGGATATAGAAGGAGGAGAATTTGAGGTTTTTAAGGGTTTGGCAGAAGGGGAATGGGAGAGAATCAAAGCCATTATCTTGGAATATCATAATTTTAATAATCGGTCGCATAAAGAATTAGAGGGTATGTTGCGAGAAAAAGGATTTGGAACGCAAATTTTCCCGTCAAAATTTGAAAAAAATATGGGATTTTTATACGCGAATAACAAAAATTCCCCGGAATTATAAAGTTAGTTCCCCAAGCCCTATCTAATCGAATGACTGGGGTAGGGGATAGTCTGTAATTGGCTTATGGCTTACAGCTTACGGACCACCGAGTATTGTTTTAACCACCCCCTCCACCCTTTTTAATTGCTTGACGGTTTAATTTTTGGTATAATTTAATACAGAAAAGTGAGAAAAAGTGCTTGTGGATAACTCTTTAGTACAAGAGGAACAAATTTTTATATTAGTCCAAAAGGAGGGTTAAATTTTAATTTTTTATATATTTTTAATAAACTTAAAATTTAAGAGGTTTTATGAAAAGATGTTCAAAAAATAAGAAATGGCATCGCAAATTAAGGGAAAGCGTGAACCGGCTCGGCACGCTTTTTATCGTTTTTACGACTATTTTGTGGTCAGTAGGAGCTTCAATCGTTATTCTTTTCCCGGGCTTTGCTTTAGCGGCAGTAACCGCCAGCGGAGCCACGGATATGACTTTTTCCGGACAAAAAGCTAAGGCTAGCGTATATGGCACAGCCCCATCATTTGTGCAGGTATTAAAATTTAATTTAGCCGCCAGTAGCGGAGAAACAATTACCAGTCTAACATTTACAATTACCGGTTCAAGCGGGTTTGCTTCTGGCGATTTGGCTTCGGCTGGCGGTGGCAACGCTCCCTTATGGGTGGTAAGAGATGCTAATGGCAATGGTACTTATGACCCCCTTGAAGATGTTTATGCCGCAATGTCAGATGGCTTAAGCGGGGGTAGCCCTTGGACAGAATCAATGACTATTCTTGATAATGCCATCCCGGCCACCTCAACTACTTTTATTGTCATGGCGGAAATTTCTGATGCGCCTACGGTCGGTCATGCTTTTACCGTGGGTATTGCCGCTGACGGCATAGTTACTTCGGGTTCTTCGCCGACCATCACTGCCAAGACGTCTAATATAATTACTATCACCGATGATGCCATTGCTCCAGTAGCGACAACCACGGGTGGTCCTCCGACCGGTCAGGGCAATGTTCCGGTGGATGCCTTATTAGATCGGCAATTTTCGGAAAACTTAAATCCTAACACTGTCACAGCTGACGGCGGCAGCCTTGATAATGACACAGTAAGATTGGTAACCGTTGACCCGGGGGATGTTTTCGGGACAACGAATCTTTGCACTTCCACTACTCTTAGCAACAATAATCGAATTATTTGTAATCACGATGCTTTGCCGGTACGGGCCACGGGAGGATATAGATTTTTTATCACCAATAGCGTGACTGATGTGGCAGGCAACGCGGCCGGTGACTGCCCAATAGAGGTTTGCGCTGGCGGAGTGCCGTCCGGTTTGGCTTTTGAAGGAATGTTTACTACCAGTTCTTTTAGCGGCGGAGATAATAGTACAATGCCCCGCGTAATGAACAGTACTCCCATGCCCGGTACTACCTTGGTGCCGACCAATACAAAAATGACTTTAACTTTTTCTCAGGGCCCGGAAGGGGATATGATAACTTCCGGCGCTGGTGCCGTTGATAATCATGCCAACATCACGTTTAAGGCCTTGAGTTCTGGTATCCCGTCGGGCGATGACCTTTGCGGAGCCGATTGTACTTTAACCTATAATTCCACTAACAGAACTTTAACGGTTGAACCGGCAACGGCCTTAACCGTTAGTACTGAATATGAATTGAGGGTGGAAGCAACAATGACCAATAGCGCCGGCGTAGCGGTGAATCCGCCTTATATAGCGAGATTCATCACCGGCACTGAGACTGATACTACCGCTCCGACAATCAGAACTACTAATCCCACTTCTCCCGCCAACGAAGCTACTGGCGTTTCCCGTTATGTGCCGGAAGTAGGCATTTATTTTTCCGAAGCCCTTGATTCCACTACTTTTTCCCTGGGAACCAATATCGGTTTATACGCCGATGCCAATAGTAATAACGCAAGGGACGGTGGAGAAACATTGTTGGGGTCAGATGATCTCTCAATGTTTTATGACCCGGCGAGTATGACCGTCCGTATGGGTTTGAAATCAGCGCTGGCAGGTAACACAAAATATTGTTTTCAAGTGACTAATGCTATTGAAGATATGGCGGGTAATGCCTTGACCGCTTCGGCCAATCAATGTTTTACGACGGCCAATGACTCAGATACCACTAAGCCCAAGTTGCTTTTTGCTGACGCGGATAATTTTAAATTAGTGGCTCATTTCTCAGAGGCGCTACAAGTCCCTGATATTTTGAGCGGCAGTAATCCTAACACCACTAATCTTACTTTTGAATGCCCGGTAGGGGTGACAGTTAATCTTGCCGGCAAAGATGCTTCTTGGCGTCCAGACACTAAAGAATTGGAAATTCGCGCCTTAGGTTTACAGACTGACCAAAGTTGCCGTTTGACTGTTAGCACAGGAGTTCGCGATTTAGCCGGTAATGTCATGGATACGGACAGTTCAAATAACATAGCTAATTTCAAGGTTCTTAATTCAGCCACCACCGGCGGAATGCTTGGTACGGGTAATACTCAGGATTTTCAGTCAGGTACCAACTTTGCTACTTTTTGGATGAACCCCGTAAGGTGTCAGCCAGTAAATTCTCTGACTGATAAGACAGGCAATTTAGATTGTGAATTTCCCGCTCCGGCGGCATTACCCTCGGGCTCGCAATTTATTTTAACTATGCCCACTGGTTTTGTTTTGACTAGTATCGGCGTGCCGACCGAGCAGGATTCCTGGTTAAATCGGGATATTAATGGCCCAGCCGCTAACGCGCCGACTATCGCTTCGGCAGCCATAGATAGTGTGGCTCTGACTATTACGGTTACTACCGGTACGGCCGCTATTGCTTCCGGTGACCAAATTCACTTTGAATTACAAGGTCTTAAAAATCCTTCCACCCCAGCAGATAATCAAAGAGTTCCTATTGTTATTAAAGATAATACCGGAGTTAAACTTGGCCAAACTTTACAGGCATCGCCGTTCTCTGTTAGCGCTGCCGGAAGTTTGACTATTTCAGGAACGGTTTGTAAGGGCTCGGCTTCCGGCGGCACTTGCGGCGGAGAAGATAGCGCGGTTGTGGGGGCCAGAGTTTTCTGCGATTCCATGGGCGGTTATGGTACCGGTGTGACGGCTGGTCATCTGGAAACCTCTACTGATGCTTCCGGCGACTGGTCTATTTCGGGATTGTCAGCCGGTCAATACGGTTGTGGTTTGCCTACGGGTCAGGGGTGTTTAGCTAACGTCGGTGGCGGCGGCGGAGGTTTCCAGAATATTACTTTATCTGATGCTTCCAAGACTGATGCTGATTTTAAATTTGCCGACTTGTCCGCTACCGGCAAATCGCTCGGTGTGACAATTGCCAGTTCGGCGGCGATGAGCGGCAAAAGCATTGATGTTTTCTGTCATTCCGGGGGTTCGGATTACCAGTTTTCCACGCCGACTATGAAGACCATAACTTTGGATGGGGCTGGGGCGGGAACGACGACGGTTAAACTTCAACCCGGCAATACCTATACTTGCGGCGCCGGTCCGCATATGCCGACGACATCCATGGGTAATGGCGGACCTCCGCCAATGCCGGATTTTGATTTTATGCCGCCCAAGCCGGTTGATGTCGTGGTTCCCACAGATTCCAACCCCTCGGCCATCACTTTTGATTTAGTAGTCGCCGGCAATACTATTACTGGTTTTGTTAAAGACGGCAGTAATAATGGAATTGCCAATGTTTATGTGCACGCGGCGCCAATCGGTTGTTTTGATGCCACTACCGGTGAGGGTATGGAGTGTTTCGGCGGGTTTAGTCAAAGTAAATCCGATGGCAGTTTTTCCGTAAAAGTTTCACCGGGTACTTACATCGTGGGCGCTGACGCTCCGGGCATGCCGATGTCCGAAGAGCAGGAAGTGACAGTTGATAAAAGCGGTTCCTTAACTCAAAACGGTACGGGCGTGGCTTCTATCACCATAAAAATGGTAAAGAGTTCCACCACAATTTCCGGGCAGGTTTTAGATGAAGCCGGCAATGGCATAAAATATGCTAATGTAGGCGCGGAGAAAATTGCTTCGGGAGGCACTTGCGAAAGTTTTACACCTACCGGCGGCCATGCCGATTCGCCAACCGACCAATCCGGCAATTATACTTTGTATGTTTCTGCCGGAACTTGGTGTGTGCGCGCCTATGCTCCGTCATATGGAGAAGTGGGTAATAAAGTGGTAGTGATTTCTGGCACCACTTCCGCTACTGGACAAAATATTGCCGCTACTGCGGCGAGTTATGGCACGATTTCCGGCACGGTTAAGAAAAATAACGTGGCAACCGGCGGAGCTTTTGTGGCTTGCCATAGTTCCAGCGGAGGTAATAATACTCAATCTGGTAATGACGGTACTTACTCGATAAAAGTAAAGGCCGGTTCAAATTATACTTGCGACGGATTTATATATGGAGCTGGTCCTTTGACTCCGGTAACCGGAGTGACTGTGTCTTCCGGCGGGGCAGTAACTGTTGATCTTTCTATGGGCAACCCGGGGACAGTCACGGTTACTATCACCGGCATTGCTGATGCTTTTGTGGACATTCGCGACAGCAATGGCCGCGGAGCTGGTATCAGCCAGAATAGTAGCGGAGCCTATATCGTAAAAGTTCCACCCGGTACTTATACGGTGCGTGGCGGCGGTCCGAAATATGGAGAACTCTGCGCTGGCCAGACAGTAACCGTGACAGCTGGCGGTACGCACGCTGTCACTTGTACTCCGCCGGCTAATTTGCGCACTGTCACCGGGCGTGTTTATGACGGTTCAAGTAATATTTTCGGAGCCAGAATTATTTTTTCCAATGCCAATAGCGGTCGATTCTTTGACGTTATGTCAACCGCCCAATCAGATCCGGATAATAATTTTAGTTTAACTAATGTACCGGAAGGCACTTATAATGTCAGAGTGTTTAAACCTGGTTATGAGCCAGCAACAACTACCGCTGTAGTTTCCGGAGGCAACCTGACAATGTCTACGCCTATTACCTTGACCAAGGCCAGCGGCGCCAATGGCACCGGCCATACGATTGCCGTGCAATTGAGCGGAGCTGCTTATACTGGCAATGCTAAAGTTATCGCCACTAAAGATGGCAAGGTTATTGTGGCAGAAAATGACAAGACAACCGGCAATGCCACTCTTAATTTGACCAACGGTACTTGGAGCGTGGAGGCTTATGGCGATAACGGCAAGAAATCCTCCGCCGGTTCAGTAGTGATTTCCGGCGGCGTGGTGCAGGGCGGTTCCACAGCGACCTTATCCCTTGACACTGATATTACGGGATTCACTTCGGGTAGTGACACGGGAACCTTAGTCCCTTCCACCGGCGGTCTTATTAAATCAGATCAAATAGCGGGGTTAGAGATTAATATCCCAAGCTCAACACTTTCCACTACCGATTCCAACACCGGTAAAATTGATATTACCAAAGACCCCACCATTGCCGTTGACCCGGGCACGGATATGAATTTTGTCGGAGCCAGCGGTTATGATATTGCCCCCAAAGATTCCAGCGGTAACGCGCTTGGTAAGTCCTTAAGCGGCGATGCTGTCACCTTAACTTTGCCTTATACTGCCGCTGACGTGACGGCCGCAGGCGTAGATGAATCCAAACTTATGTGCGGGACGTTTAATGTTTCTTCCCAGACCTGGGAGACTTTCCCAACCACCGTGGATACGGAAAACAATTCCATTACTTGCCAAGTGAGCCACTTTTCATCCTTCGGTGTTTTGGGTTCTGTCAGCGGTTCTTCCTCTGGCCGCAACGGGGACCCGGTTCCGCCGGGAATCGCGGAGAATATCGGCATTTCCACGGATGGCACCAGCGTCACCCTCACTTGGACCGACCCGACTGACGCGGATTTTGATTACATTGAAATTTTAAGAAATAACGGAGGCAATTCTTTAGTCAACCCTTCGTCTTATGCCGTTGTTCAGGATGGCGTTAAAACTTTCACCGACCGGTCAGTCACTACCGGAACTTTCTATAAATATGCCATTCGTACGGTGGATATAAATGCCAACTATACCGATAGCAGCGAAGTGAGTATCACCGCGAACGTTCCGACGCCGAGCCAGTCGCCCGGCGGTGGCGGCGGTACGCCGACCCCGACCACAACTCCTGAGGCAGTAACCATTACGCCGGCTCCGGTCGCGACTCCCGCGCCGGTGGCGGTGCTTATTAAGGACCCCTCCCAAGTGGAGGAAATACTTTCCGGGCTTAGTTTGATTCGCAAACAATCGGACGAAGCCAAATACCTGCCGCTCATCAAATCCGACGCCATTGCTTTCAAAGTTGGTCTGACGGAAGCGCAGGAGACAGCCATCACTAATTTCGTCAGTTATGGTATTTCAACAGAGACTAAGAATCTCGGTGCCGGAGAACGTCGGGCGGTTATTCGCGATTATTTGGAGACAGTTGGTCGCGGGGCGGTTAGCTGGGAAGATATCCAGAAAATGGCTATCGGCGCCAAGCCGGTGGGACGCAATCTCACTAAAGAAAGAGCGCAGGTGGGGACGGTATTGAAAATGTTTAAAAAGATTGTCGGGCACGAACCGAATTTCCAAGATGCCAAGGAGGATTTAGCTTGGAATACCATGATGTATCGCATCCGTTTTAGCCGCGAACTTAGTAAGGAAAAAACGGCCATTGTCAAATTTAAGGCAATCTTTTGGCGCCTTCCCAAATCTCCTCTTGATTGGGCGGCGATCAGAGCCATTGCTTATACCGGAGTTATAGAATAGAGCTTTAGAAAAATAAAAGAGCCCCCGACATAACATCGGGGCGCTCTTTTATTTTGAGAAACCTTATCCACATGATTGTTTGACTTTTTAGCAGAAAGAGCGATAATTGATAAATATCTTTAATTTATTTTTTAAATCAAATTGCCATGGCAGAAGAAAATAGTAGTCAGTCCGCCGAGCCCCCTTTAAGTAATCCGCTCTCCGAGCCAAGCCGTAGCGGAGAAAGTTTGATTTCTCCGCCATCCGGCAGACCCCATAAATGGAGGGACTGGCATGAGCGCGAAACGCCGGTTCAGATTGAAGGTTCGGCCACGGATAGCGGCGTTAAAGTAAAAATTAATTCCAAGCTTCTTTCTTCCGAACTTCGCCTTGATTATCCTAATTCCATCTGGAAAGATTATCCGGAGGAAAACAGGGTTAAACTCGTGGACAATATCACTTATATTTTTACCGCGCATTTACCTTTTCTTTTGAAGGGTAATATCCGGATGGAATATAATACTGGATATCCACACTCATATTCGTGGGCTACTCAATGTTTTATAAGATTTCTGCCAGCTTATTGGTATTTATACCGCGGGAGAAGAGGAACAGGTGTTTTTCCGATTCTTAAAACCATGCTTAATTCCCGTGCTAATTTTTCCGATACCAAAGATGTTCCTCCCAGGTTTCCCGTTTCCATTGACGAAAATGTCGTCATCCCTTTTACTTTTGGGAAAGACAGTTTTTTAACTTATAATCTTGCTAAAGAAATCGGCCTTAAACCGACCCTGGTTTATTTTGACGAACCATCGGAGGAATACTCAAGAAAACATAAATTGGAACTTTCAAAACAATTTAGCGCCGATACGGGAGAAAAAATTTATTATTTAGATAACCCCCTGGGAAAACTCCGCGAATACGGGGAGGGATGGTTTGGCTGGGAGCTGGCGCTCACTTCCTGGGCGTTGCTTTCCTTGCCCTTTGCTTACGCTAAAAAGGCTGGTTATATTATTTTTTCCAATGAAGCGACATGCAATGACTTTTTTTATGACGATGAAAATCTTAAAGTTATTCCCGATTACGAACAGTCGGGGCAAGCTACGGAGGAATTATCCATTTTGACTCAATCATTATCGGAAGGAGAAGTCTACACTACCACTTTTTTGCAGGGAGTCCATGATTTAGCTATTATTTCAATTTTAAAAAATCGCTATCATTCCAGTTTAAAATATCTCATGTCTTGCTGGGCGGAAACCGAGGCCGCTAAGGACAAGAGATGGTGCGCCGATTGTTCTAAATGCGCCAGAATTTATCTTTATTTAAGCGCTAATGGCATAGACCCCGAAGAAGCGGGGTTTAAAGACAATCTTTTTGCTAGTGACAGAGAAAAACTGTTTAACATTTTCGGTCGTCCGGCCGTGGGTACGGGTTTTGACGCTTTTGGCACCAACAGGGATGAGCAGCTTTTAGCTTTTTATCTTACTTATTTAAGGGGTAATCGCGACCCTTTGGTGGAAAAGTTTGCCGTTTCTTCCGCGAAAAAAGAAGCGGAGGACAGATTTGAGGAACTCTTTCTGAAATATTTTTTTATTCACGAAGAACATATTACCCCGCCGCAGTGGAAAGAAAAGATTGATAAAATTTTCAGGGAGTCCCTGGAACAGACAAAAAAAGAAATTCTAAGTTTAAGGAAGTAATGAAAAAATTGAACGTCGCTTTTCTTTATAACGTCAGGCATTCTTATCCTGACCCCCAAAATCCCGCCACCCAACTGGAGGCGGATTTTGATGACCCCGAAACTATTAAAACGATGATTGTCCATTTGAAAAAGTGCGGGTTTAAGGTTTTACCTATTGAAGCCGATGAGTATGCTTATGACGAATTATTAAAAAATAGGAGAAAAATAGATTTGGTCTTTAATTATTCTTTGGGAATTTACGGTAGAGACCGTTATGCCCATTTGCCGGCGATACTGGAAATGTTGCGTCTTCCTTACACCGGTTCCGGTCCGCTCACGCAGGCGCTGATTTTATACAAAGCGAGATTCAAACAAATTCTTTTAGCCAATAAAATTTCGACTTTGCCGTTCCAAATTTTTAAAAATTCCAGAAAAGATTTAAGGGAGGGATTGGAATTCCCGTTAATCGTCAAACCGGTGGCGCAAGGTTCGTCGGCGGGCATCACTAATCAGAGCGTAGTTTTGAATCGCCGCGAGCTTAAGAAGCAAATTAATTTTATAATCTCAACTTTTAAGGAACCGGCGCTTGTGGAGCCGTTTCTCACCGGCCGCGAATTTTCCGTGGCCCTGCTCGGCAATCCGCCGCGGATTTTGCCGATTTTGGAATCCGACCACGGGAGCTTGCCGGCCGGTTATCAGCCGCTTGATTCTTTGGAGGTCAAATGGGTTTTAGAGGAAGATAGTTCACGGGCGAACCATCTTATATGCCCGGCGAACATTGATAAAAAGTTAAAAGATAAAATAGCAGAAATTTGTCTTAAGGCCTGGGAGGTTTTGGATATTTTAGACTGGTGCCGGATGGATGTGCGCTGCGACCGGGCGGGCAATCCTTATATTTTAGACATTAATTCCCCGGCAGGACTTATGCCGCCGAAAATTTCCGCCACTTCTTATTTCCCTTTAATCGCCAGAACTTCCGGCATGAGCTACGAAGATGTTTTAAAAAGCATCATTAACGCGGCGTTGGAGAGAAATAAAATTAAAAAAATTTAAGCCCAATATCCTAAATCAGTGTTAAAATTATTTTTTGACGCCCGTTTGTCAAGATGATAGAATTATTAAATAACATTTAAAAAACGGGTGATTATGAATCTTGATTGTCTTGCCAAAGTTTTTAGAGAAGAGCCGCCATACCGCCAAAAACAGGCAAAACGGGCGGTATTTTTAGATTTGATTGATGATTGGGGCAAGGCCACGGTGCTTTCTAAGCCATTAAGAATTTCGCTTCAAGCCCAGTGCCCGTTAGACATAAAAGGAGAAATAATCTGGGCCAAAGACCAAAATTCAGCCAAGGCGCTGATTGCGCTTGACGATGGGCTGAAAGTTGAATCGGTTTTAATGAAGCATAAAGACGGGCGAAACACGGTGTGCGTTTCTTCGGCTGTCGGTTGTCCGCTGGGCTGCCTTTTTTGCGCCACCGGACAGATGGGGTTTAAAAGAAATTTAAATTCTTGGGAAATAGTGGGACAGGTTTTGTTTTTTGCGCGCCAGTTAAAAAGTTCCCTTTCCAAAATTACCAACGTGGTTTTTATGGGTATGGGCGAGCCGTTTTTGAATTATGACAATGTTTTAGCGGCCGTGAGAATCCTCAATGATAAGGATGGACTAAACATCGGCGCGCGGCGGATTTCCCTTTCCACCGTTGGAGTCATCGAAGGCATTAAAAAATTATCCAAAGAGAATTTGCAGGTTAATTTGGCCATTTCGCTTCATGCTCCTAATGATTTTTTGCGTTCAAAAATTATTCCAGCCAATAAAAAATATCCGCTTAAAGAAATTTTAAGAGAGGTTGACGCGTATATCAAAAAGACTAACCGGCGAGTGATGTTTGAGTATATTCTTTTAGCCGGGGTGAATGATTCCCCCAAAGAAGCGCGCGAGCTTGCGGCGCTTATAAAAAAACCTTTACATCTCGTTAATCTTATCCCTTGTAATAAGACAGGAATGTTTAAACCGCCGACTAAAGAAAGGATTAGAAAATTTCGCGAAATTTTGGAAAAGAGCGGGGTGGCAGTCACCGAGCGATGGCGTTTCGGCCGGGAGATTGACGCCGCTTGCGGACAATTGGCAATAAAAAAATTAAACAATAAATTAAAATAAAATTATGGATTTTCAAGAATATCAGAAAAAATCAAGAGCCACGGCTTTTTATCCTAAAGTCGGCGAGAATTTTGTTTACCCGACGTTAGGGCTTTGCGGGGAAACCGGTGAAGTGGCTGAAAAGGTTAAAAAAATTTTTCGTGACAATGGCGGAGTCCTTGATGATAATCGCCGCCGGGAAATTGAAAAAGAGCTGGGAGATATCTTATGGTATATGGCGCAGGTGGCCACGGAAATGGGACTGGATTTGGGAAAAATCGCCGAGGATAATATCCAAAAATTATCATCCAGAAAAGAGAGAGGAACCTTGGGGGGCGATGGAGATGATAGATAAGGGCGCTTTACTTGGGGTTTTATCGGAGCTATTTCTGTGTTATAATTTACGTAGAGACAGAATTTTAATAAAGAGAATTTAGTTGAATTATGGCGCCAGCCAAAGAACAAAAATTATTTGACGATGCCTGGGTGGTTTCGGTTAATATGGGTTATGGTCATGACCGGGCCGCTTATCCTCTCAAGGATTTTGCCCGTGGCGGAATTATTATTGCCAACAATTACAAGGGTATCCCTAAAAAAGACGAAAAGATTTGGCGGGAAAGCCGGAAATTTTATGAGTTCATTTCCCGTTTCCGACATGTGCCCATAGTGGGGGAATATGCTTTCAGCTTATTTGATAAATGGCAGTCCATCCCGCCATTTTATCCCAGACGGGATTTGTCAGCTGCGAATTTCCAGACCAAACAAACATATTCTCTGATTCGCCGAAAAAAATGGGGTGAGGATTTGATTAAATTATTAAACAGGGAAAACGGCAGCCGGCCGCTGATTACTACTTTTTTTGTGGTGGCTTTTATGGCCGAATACTTTAATTACGGCGGAGATATTTATTGCCAGATTTGCGACGCGGACATCAGCCGCAATTGGGCGCCGCTTTATCCGCAAAAGAGCCGAATAAATTACCTGGCGCCAAATCGAAGAGTGGTGGAGAGATTAAAACTCTACGGAGTAAAAGAAGAACAAATTCATCTCACGGGTTTTCCTTTGCCCAAGGAAAATATCGGCGGTCCGGGGCTGGCGACGCTTAAAGAAGACATTGGTTATCGCATCTATAATCTGGACCCCCAAAAAAGATATGTCAGCCAGTTTCGCCATACTATAAAATTTCATTTAGGCGAGGATAATTTTCCCCAAAAATCCTCGCATCCGTTGACCGTTACCTTTGCCGTCGGCGGCGCTGGCGCTCAGCGCGAATTGGGTGCGGAAATTTTAGACAGTTTGAAAAATGACATAAAAAAAGAAAGAGTTAAGGTAAATCTAGTGGCGGGCATCCGCAACGAAGTTTTTCTTTATTTTAAAAAGGCGATTGCTTCCTGCGGTTTGGAAAAATGTTTTGGGGAATGCGTGGACATTATTTTTGACGTGGATAAATTTAAATATTTTCAGAAATTCAACGAGTCCTTGCGGAGCACTGATGTTCTGTGGACAAAGCCGTCGGAGCTTTCATTCTATACTGGTCTCGGCTTGCCGATTATTATGGCTCCGTCGGTCGGTTCGCAGGAGGATTTCAACAGAATTTGGCTTAAAAGCGTCGGCGGGGGAATTACGCAAAATAATCCTCGCTATGCCAATGAATGGCTCTTTGATTGGATTGAAAGCGGTTGGTTGGCTAGGGCGGCGATGGAAGGTTTTACGGACGCGCCCAAACTCGGAGCTTATAAAGTAGAGGAAACGGTTTTAAGAAAAACCGACAATTTAAAAGAGCCGCCCTTAGCCATTTAATAATTAAAATTAAATTATTATGATTGGAATTCGTTGCGAGGCCTGCGGTCTGCCCATGGATGATGAGACGCGTCGTTACTGCGAACATTGCGCTAAGGATGAGGCCGGGCAGGAACTTGGGGTTACCAAGGAGCAAGCCTTTGAAGGGATAAAAAACCATTATTTTATGGAAACGCTTGGTTTGTCCGAAGAGGAAGCGCGCGCTAAGACAGAGGAATTTATAAACACCCTGCCGGCTTGGCAGGAAGAATAGCCGAAGCCGCTCCCACAGCGGCTTTTGTAAATTCCCTTAAAATAGGTTATAATATTATTGTAATAAATAACGTCAAAGTTTATGAAAGCTAAAAATTTTTTAAAACTCGCCCTAGTGGGCGCGGCGCTCGCGGCCGGCACGGCCATGGTCGTTAATAAAAAACTTTCTCCGCAAACAAAAGCCCGGGCCAAAAAAACAGTCACCGAGCTTACCGGAAAAATTTTAAAGAGATTGCATCTCTTGAAGAGCGTCAGTAAAGCCAATTATGAAAAAGTGGTGGAAGCGGTGTTAGGCGAATATCAGGCCAGTAAAAAACTTTCCCGCGATACGGTCAAAGAGTTGCGCCAGGATTTAAAGTCGCAATGGAAAAATATCAGCAAAGAGCTGGGCGGTTCTAAAAAATAACAAAGAAAAATATTTTTTATGGTGATTAATTTTCGCTATAAGAATTTTACTCCCGAAGAAAAAGAGAGGTTTGAAAAATATTTTAATGAAAAATTACCGCGTTTAGAAGAGTGGTTAGGGGGGTTTGAAAGCAATGAAGCAAAATTGCGGGTGGCAGCGGAAAAATTTTCCAAAAAGGCGGCCTATAACCTGATTTTAGAGCTTAATCTCCCCAAAGATCATTTACGTTCATCGGAGGATGACCATACTATTACTGAAGTTATTGATTTGGCGCTGGACAAGCTAATTATTCAGTTAAGAAAACTTAATGACAGGGCCCCCCATCGCGTTAAAAATAAAAACGAGAAACGCAAATAAAATGGGAAAGCTAAATCGGAAAGAATTTTCGGCTTAGCTTTTTCTTATATAAACAGATGTTTAATTTTAACGGCAAAGCAAATAATGTCACGGTGGCGGCGATTATTGTTGGTGTCTCCGGACTGCTCAGCAGATTTCTCGGCATTTTTCGCGACCATATTTTAGCCGGACAATTCGGAGCAGGGGATACTTTAGATATTTATTATGCCGCTTTTCGCATCCCGGATTTAATTTATAATCTGCTTGTTTTGGGCGCGCTTTCCGCCGGTTTTATTCCCGTTTTTACTAAGTATTTAGGGTGGTTTAGCGAGAGGAGAGAAAAAATAAGCGGGGAGGCTGGGCATTTTATTAATTCTCTTTTTAACATAGTTTCCGTTGCGCTGATATTCATTTGTTCTTTGTTGGTGATTTTTTCTTCCCGGATTGTCCCTTGGATAACCCCGGGATTCTCCGGAGAAAAACTTGAGTTCACCATTGCTCTCACTCGCATTATGTTTCTTTCGCCGATTTTTTTGGGGCTGTCAAGTATTTTAGGTGGTATTTTACAAAGTTTTCGCCGGTTTTTTATCTATTCTTTGGCGCCGATAATGTATAATATCGGAATTATTTTTGGCGCTTTATTCTTCGTGCCCAAATTAGGGATTAGCGGCTTGGCTTGGGGTGTGGTGTTGGGCGCGGGCTTGCATTTTATCATCCAAATCCCAGCGGTGGCTTCGCTGGGCTGGAGTTATCGATGGGCTTTTGACATCTATCATTCCGGCGTGCGCCTCCTTGGCAAATTAATGATACCGCGGACTTTAGCGTTGGCCGTTACGCAAATTAATTTAGTCATCATTACTATTATCGCTTCCACTTTGGAAGAGGGGAGTTTGACGGTATTTAATTTAGCCAATAATTTACAAAGTTTTCCCATTGGCATTTTCGGCATTTCTTATGCCATTGCTGTTTTTCCTTTTCTTTCCGAATACGCGGTTAAAGATAAAAAAGAAGAATTGGTTAAAAGTTTTTCTTCCGCTTTGCGCCAGATAATATTTTTTGTGGTACCGGCGTCTGTTTTGTTTTTGCTTTTGCGTGCCCAGATCGTCCGTGTAATTTTGGGCAGCGGACAATTTGACTGGAATGACACCATCAGTACTGCTGACACTTTGGCTTTTTTCAGTTTCAGTTTATTTGCCCAAGCGATAATCCCGCTTTTGGCGCGCGTTTTTTACGCTTTTGAAAATACTTTTTATCCTTTTGTCATCGGTCTGATGAGCGCGGTTTTAAATATCTTCGCGAGTTTGCTGCTCGCGCCCCAGTATGGCGTGGCCGGTCTGGCCATGGCCTTTTCCGTGGCCAATATCTTTAATTTTGTTCTTTTGTGGGTGGCTTTGCGCATTAAAGTCGGCAATTTGGACGAAATCAATATCTTATATTCTTTGGTAAAAATCAGCGCCGCCGCCTTGGCTATGGCGGTAGTTGTGCAGTCAGCCAAATTTGTCGTGGCTCCGTTCGTCAATATGGATAAATTTTGGGGAATATTTTCACAAGGATTTATCGCGGGTGCGGGCGGGCTTATAATTTATCTTGGAATTTGTCTAGTTGTTAAATCTCCGGAGATGATTTCTTTTAAAGATTCTTTAGTTCGTAAATTATTTAAATCAAAATTGCCGCCGTCCAGCGCTGATGAGAGCAGGGGGATATAAATAAAATCAAAATTCAAAATTAAAATTGAAAAAAAGTAAAATTAAGAAGGTAAAAGCTAATTCAAATAACATTAAATAAAATACCCACGGGATTTACCCCGCGGGTTTGTTGTTTTGATTATTACTGGGCCTTAGGCCGGATAAATATCGCGCCAACGCAGATGACGACAAATATTACCAGCGCTGGGAGGGCCATTGCGCAAGCTATTACTCCTTCCATCTCTACTCCTTTTATCTTTGCTGCTCGACGTTGGAGAAACAATTACCGGTTGTTCCGGTATTATCGCGAAATTATCGCGACAGACGATAGGGGGTTGTTCGTTATTAATTTTTTGTTCTTTTTCTTCTCCTGCCCCCAAAATTATTCCCACTAGCGCCGCCAAGATTATTAACCATTTCATTCTTTGGTTCCTCCTTTTGGTTTATTTTTAGTATTTTTTCAATATAAAAAGTATATCATATTTCTACGGGGTTGTCAAGACGCTTATTGACAACAGCTTACCGACTACGGCCATTTCCCCCTTTTGGAATATAAAAATTTTGTAAGAGGCTGGATTTTAGTATGTTTTTTGAATTTTCAGAGGAATCAGTTGTTTTATTTTCCCTTGTTTGCCTTGATTTTTTGTGTTAATCTTAATCTAATATGGATAATTCGGATAATAAAATCCGCAATTTTTGCATCATTGCGCATATAGACCATGGGAAATCCACGCTGGCGGACCGGCTTTTGGAAATCACGGGAACCGTGAGTAAACGCGAAATGCGCGAACAAATTTTAGACCAAATGGATTTGGAGCAGGAAAGGGGCATTACCATCAAGCTGACGCCGGCGAGAATGGAGTGGCGGGGGTATGAATTAAACCTGATTGATACCCCGGGTCACGTTGATTTTAATTACGAAGTTTCCCGCTCGCTCGCCGCCGTGGAAGGAGCTTTGCTGTTAGTTGACGCCACTCAGGGAGTGCAGGCGCAGACCATCGGCAATTTGTATCTGGCATTAGAGCAGAACCTTACTATTATTCCGGTGGTTAATAAAATTGATTTGCCCGCAGCGCGCGTGGAAGAAGTGAGCCAGGAAATAATCGGACTGATGGGCTGCAAGAAGGAGGATATTTACTTAGCTTCGGGTAAGACGGGTGAAGGCGTGACGGAAATACTGGAGGCGATTATTAAGAAAGTGCCTTCTCCGACAGTCAGGGTCGGAGCGCCTTTGCGCGCGTTGATTTTTGATTCCAAATACGACGACTATCGCGGAGTGGTGGCTTACGTGAGAATTATTGACGGGCAGGTGAAGAAAGGCGATAAGATTTTTATGATTGGGGCGGAGAGCGAGAGCGAAGTTTTGGAGGTCGGATTTTTTAATCCCAAAATGCAGGAGAAAAAAGATCTGCTGGCTGGCGAGATCGGTTACGTTGTTACCGGGCTTAAAAATATTGCCAAGTGCCGCGTGGGCGATACCATCACTTTGGCGGGTTCCGGCGCCCGGCCGCTCACTGGCTATAAAGCAGTGAAGCCCATGGTGTTTGCCGGCATTTTTGCCAAAGAGGGCCATGAATATAACGACCTGCGCGAGGCGCTTTTGAAATTAAAATTAAACGACGCCGCTTTGACTTTTGAACCCGAGCGCTCCGTCGCTCTTGGTTTTGGATTCCGCGTTGGCCTTTTGGGACTGCTCCACTTGGAAATCGTTCAGGAAAGATTGAGAAGGGAATATGGTCTGGACTTGATTGTGACCGTGCCGAGCGTGGCGTATAAAATTTATAGAAATAATAACGAAGAAACAATTATCAAAAGTCCGCAAGATCTGCCCGACCCCAACCTTATTAAAAAAATAGAAGAGCCGTGGGTTGCCACTGACATTGTCACTCCGGAAGGATATATCGGCAATGTGATGCAATTGGTGCAAGAGAAAAGGGGGGTATATAAAAACACCGAGTACCTGTTTTCCAAAGGCAACGTGGAGAAAAGAGCGATACTTCACTATGATTTGCCGCTTTCCGCTATTTTGGTGGATTTTTATGATAATTTAAAAAGCGTTACTTCGGGGTATGCTTCTTTAAATTATGAATTTTTGGATTATCGCGAGGCAGAGGTGGAGCGTCTGGATATTTTAGTGGCGCAGGAACCGGTGGAAGCGTTGTCTTCAATCGTCTATAAAGACGCGGCCCAGTATGTCGGCAGAAGGGTGGTGGAATCGCTGAAAAAGACCCTGCCGCGGCAGATGTTTGAAGTAAAGATTCAGGCGGCCATCGGCAGTAAGATTATCGCTTCGGAAAAAATTCCGGCCATGCGTAAGGACGTTTTGGCTAAAATGTCTGGCGGCGACGCCACTCGCAAGAGCAAACTTTTGGAAAAACAGAAAAAAGGCAAGAAAAAAATGGCCAAGCTTGGCAAGGTGGATATTCCGCCCGAGGCCTTTTTGGCCGTGTTAAAAAAATAAATTTTAGAAACTCGCGCCACTGATTTGGCGCGCCAAATAATATTATGAAATTTAAAAAACAAAAAATTATAAAGGTTGCCTGGGCGATACTTTCTTTTATCGTGGTTTTCAGTATGGTCGCCTGGACTTTCGCGGCTTGGTTTTAAATTAAAAAGACGACGGGTTAGTCGTCTCGGCGGATTTATTTTTATGGTCAGCAAGTTAAATAAAAGGTGGCAATTAGCCGCCAAAATTACCGATGATTTTAAGGTCAAATTTCCCGAAATTAATCCGGTGATTTTACAGTTGCTTTATAACCGCGGTCTGACCGAACAAAAAACCATTGATGAATTTTTATTTGCCGATTACACCAGCAATCTGTATGACCCGTTTCTTTTTAAAGATATGGCTAAGGCAGTGGAGCGTATTTATCAAGCGATAGAATCGGGAGAAAAAATCACCGTCCACGGAGATTATGACGCTGACGGCGTTTCGGCGGCGGTGATTTTAGTCAGTACAATTCGGGCGCTCGGGGGCAAAGTCGGCGTTTATTTGCCGCATCGCGAAAAAGAGGGATATGGAGTGAATATGAAAACAATCCGTTTTTTGAAAAAAGAAAAAACATCCTTGATAATCACCTGTGATTGCGGCATCAGCAATTGGGAGGAAATTGAGGAGGCGAGTAAGTTGGGGATGGAAGTGATTATTACTGACCATCATCATGTTCCGGAAAAAATTCCCGCGGTTTTAGCCATCCTCCATCCGAAATTGCCGGCCAGCGGTTATCCCTATGAAAATTTGACCGGCGGAGGAGTGGCGTTCAAACTGGCGCAGGCCTTGTGTAAAAAAGATGCGAGGGGCAAAAAAGTTTTACCAGACGGGTTTGATAAATGGCTTTTGGACTTGGTAGCCATCAGCACCGTGGCGGATTTTGGCCCTTTGCAGGGGGAGAATAGAACGCTCGTTGAATATGGCCTGATTGTGCTTCAAAAAACCAAACGTTTGGGGTTGCTGAAACTTTACGAAAAAGCGGGGATTGACCGGCTCAAAATCAACAGCGAAACAATTGGTTGGCAGATTGCTCCGCGGATTAACGCCGCCGGCCGGTTGGACCATGCCAATGCCGCTTATGAACTTTTGATTTCCGAAGATAAAGACGAGGCAGAAAAATTGGCCGAGTCGCTGAACAAAAGCAACAATGAACGTCAGGCCTTGACGGAAAAAATCACCGCCGCGGCTCTGGCTTTTGTCGGTGAACCGAAAGATAAGATAGTTATTGCCGTAGGCAAGGATTGGCCGTTGGGCGTAATTGGGCTGGTTGCCGGAAAGTTAGCTAATAAGTTTCATCGGCCGGCGTTTGTTTTGGGCGATAGCGGCAAACAGATTGTCGGCTCGGCGCGTAGTCCCGTTAATTTTCATCTCACGGAAGCGCTGGATAAATTGAATAAACACTTGGCTCGTTATGGGGGGCACAGCGGAGCCGCCGGATTCACGGTAAAAAATAAAAAAGAATTGGAGCCGTTTATAGATGGTCTTAAATCTTTAGCCAACGCCCAAATTAAAGATGAAGATTTGATTAAAGATTTGCATATAGACGCGGAAATTTCCTTAGACGATGTAAATTGGGATTTTTTTGAGCAGTTGGAAAAATTTGAACCCTGCGGCGAAGCCAACCCTCGCCCGTTGTTTTTGGCGCGAGATTTGATTGTGGAGAATATCCAAGCCATTGGCAAAGACAGTAATCATTTACGGTTAATGATGCGGCATCGCGGGAATAAAATTTTTAAGATTATCGGTTTTTGTTTTGCCGATGAGGATAAGGTCGGAGAAAATTGGTGCGGGGTTTTAAAGAAAGGAGATAAGGCTGATGTTGTGCTGGATATCGGAGTGAATGAATGGAATGGCAATCGCGAATTGCAATTCAAGATGGTGGATATACAAAAAATATAATACGAAAGTATATGAAATTAAAAGTATATACCGATGGCGGGGCGCGAGGTAATCCGGGGCCGGCAGGAATTGGGGCGGTAATAAAAGATTTAAAAAAAGTCCTTTGGTCAGCGGGGAAATATATCGGAGAAACGACTAATAACCAAGCGGAATATAAAGCGCTGATTTTTGGTTTAGAAAAAGCCAAAGAATTAAAAGCCGTGGAAGTGGAATGTTTTTTGGACAGCGAATTGGTGGCTAAACAGATGAACAGGGAATATAAAGTAAAAGACAAAGATTTGGCACCGTTGTTTGTGAAAGTTTGGAATCTGACCATGGGCTTTAAAAAAGTCACCTTTAAGCATATCTATCGAGAAGATAACAAAGATGCTGATTTTTTGGTAAACGAAGCGATTGACAAAGCGTTAAAAAAGATATAAAATAGCAGCTGTCAGCCGTTGGTTATTTCTTCCGGAATCGTCCCTGGCCGCGTCCCGCGACCGCGGGCAGGCTAAATGTGGTAGGACAGCAGCCTTTTGCGCCTTCGGCGCACTCGTCTCTGGCGAGGAAGCGACCCATAAGATTGATATGTATCAAACCTACGTTTTAAAAAGTTTGAAAGATGGCAAACGTTATGTCGGGAGTGGAAAAGATGCCGGCGAGAGATTGCGGCGTCACAATAAGGGCGATTATAGATTTACTAAAGGACATCGTCCGTGGCAACTAATTTATAGAGAAGATTATCTAACGCGGGCAGAGGCCATGCAAAGAGAAAAATTTTTGAAGTCAGGGCAAGGGAGAAAATTTTTAGATCAAATTTTGAAATAATTGTCAGCACAGCTCCGGGATCGTCTAATGGTAGGACAGCAGCCTTTGAAGCTGCTTATCTTGGTTCGAATCCAAGTCCCGGAGCTGTGCTGACAAAGCCTTTTGCGCCCGAGGCGCACTCGCCTTTGGCGAGGAAGCTGCTTATCTTGGTTCGAATCCAAGTCCCGGAGCTGGAACGTACGAGTTCGAACAGGTATTATATAACCCTAAAATCGACTCGTTATTCTCGATGTTGCAAGAAAACGGTTTAAACACTGGGTTCGAAAAAAGTTGTGGCGGGGGAGCCATCCTTCACTAAGGTTATCCGTCGCTACTACGTAGCTATGAAATAGCGTAGTATAGCTACGGAGTGACTTGATCATTTTTAGCAATAGTTTATGTTTTATTTTTAAATAAATTTAATTATAAAAGGACCATATAAATAAAAAACCATATGAACAAAAAATTATTAATCGTCGTTTTGGCGATGTTAATCCTGGGCTTGGCCGGAGGAGGTTGTTTTTTGTGGATTAAATTTCACAAACCTTCCGTTACCAAACAAGCCGAACAAGCGGTTACGGATATTCAAGAAGCGGTCGAATCCATCAACCAAGGCGTGGCCAAGGGCGTTTTGCCGGACATGGACGCCGTAGTAATTAATCCGTTGGAAGATGTTCCCGACGCCAATCCGTATAAAAATACCAATCCTTTTTCAAATATAAAAACTAATCCTTTTGAATAAAAATATGAACAAAAATATTTTTAGAGTTTTAATCGTAGTTTCGTTTGCGATCATCTCCGTTTTTGTCATCGGCTCATTCGCAATGGCGCAAGAAGAGGTTAAAACAGAGACACCTCAAGCTCAAAATCAAACCGCCGTGGAAAGCGTTCAGTATCCCGTCAAGGAATTGGGAAATTGCAAAGACAGGGAAGATTGCAAAGTTTTTTGCAATGAGACGAAGAATACCGATGTCTGTCTCGCCTTCGGCGAAGACCACGGCTTAATGAAGGCGGAAGAGGTATCCGCGGCCAAAAAGTTCCAGGCCGTCGGCATGACCGGCCCCGGCGAATGCCAGGGAACGGACGCTTGCGAGGATTATTGCGATAACAAAGACAATCTGGAAACCTGCGTTGCTTTCGCGGAGAAAAACGAGTTACTGCCCGAAGAAGATTTACAAGAAGCTAAGAAGATTGTCACCGCCGTTAAAAGCGGCGTTAAGCCCTTAAGCTGCACCGGCCGGAAAGATTGTGAAAATTATTGCGCGTCCGCCAAAGGCATGGAAGCGTGCATAAACTTCGGCACCGAAGCCGGAATTTTGCCGGCCGCGGAGCAGGAAAACGCGCGAAAAGTTTTAACCGCCATAAAAAATGGCGCCGTGCCTCCGTGTCATGGTACTGAATGTGAAGTTTATTGTCGCGAAGGTTCGGAACACGCGGCCGAATGCGGAAGTTTTGCTACAACAGCGGGAATCCTATCTCCTCCAAAGATGAGACAATTGCAAAAAATGCTTAATGCCATGGAAGAAGGAGTCGAGCTCCCCGGCTGCGGCGAAGAGGGATGCCAGGATTATTGTTCTCAAGAGGCCCATTTTGAAGAATGCGTTAAATTTGCCGAGGCCACGGGAGCAATGACTACCGATGAAGCGCAAGCGGCCATGAAAACCGGCGGTGAAGGTCCCGGCGGATGTAAAACTAAGGAAGAATGCGACGCCTTTTGCAACGCCGCGGCCAATTCCGAAGTTTGTTTCAATTTTGCCAAAGACAATGGCATGATTTCCGAGGAAGACCAGAAGACCATGCAGGAAGGCCAACAAAAAATACAAGAATCTCTTAATAATATGCCGGCGGAAATTTCGGTTTGTCTGACTTCCTCTTTAGGCGCAGATACCATTGAAAAATTAAAAAGCGGAAGCGTGATGCCCAACCCAACCATCGGCACACAAATGAAAACTTGTTTTGAATCATTTACCCCAATTCCTCCGGCTCGTCCAGAGGGTCAAGATGGACAAAATCAAGGTAGTCAAGGTGATCGAGAGCAGGGACAAGGCGGCGGGGGCCAAGATGGTGGTCCGAGTAATAGCGGTCCCAATCAAGGCGAGGGTTTTAATCCGGGTTCTGGTCAAGGAGGAGGACAAGGTCAGAATACTAATCCCAATCCGGTGAAGTGTATTGAAGATTGTGAATTAACTGGAAGAGATTGTATCTCTGCACTAAGTGTGGAGACCGAGGCTTGCCGTTCACAAGGACAGTATTGCAGAGAAGTAACATGTGAGACCAAAGACGCTGAAGGTAACCGTTCGACAGCAGAAGTGATGCGTGCGTGTATTGCCAGGGTATGCGATTCAGCAGAGACCGCTTGTCACGCTCTAGTTACCGCGAAAAGCTCCGCCTGTACGACTAACAAGGATGTTTGTGTAATGAACTGTCAAAAGGCGGCCAAGCCCGTCAAACCGGAACAGACCACTCAACCCGTTCCATCCACAGAATCCGGTCAACCAACGCCACCGACTCCGCCCGAACAGCCCACTAAACCTAGTAAGCCCGCTAAACCGACGCAGTCCGGAGAGTCAGAGCAGCCCGCTAAACCCGCTAAGCCGACTCCGCCCAGCCAGCCAACATTACCGACCCAACCAACTCCGCCCGCCCAGCCCACGCCGCCAACTCAACCCACACAGCCCAGCCCGCCCGCGCCACCTAATCAGCCCCAACAACCGCCACAACCTAATCAGGGTAATTAGATCAACAACTAAATTGGCTTGGGCAGATTCAGATTTTAATATTGTTCACGATACGGGGAGATTTAATTTATGCTAAATATTATGCCCCTTTCCGGATTTTGTTCAGCGTTCGGAGTAAAGTTGATGGGATTAAGTAGGGGATAAACGAAAAAGTTGGAAAGAATTTGCGAACCTAAAGAGTTGGAAGATTGTTATTAAAATAAAATACAAACATGTCACACATTCACGATCTCATAGATTTTATAGTAAGTATATTTATTGTTCATGAAGATAAGGTGCTTTTAATATATCATAGGCAGCTTAATAGGTGGTTGCCTATAGGTGGGCACATTGAATTGAACGAAGATCTGGAAGAAGCCCTATTTAGAGAGACGAAAGAAGAATGCGGATTAGAAATAGAAGTTTTAAGCGAAAAACCAACCATTGAATCCAAGGGGACTAAATTTTTATATACTCCGTCATTTTTAGATATTCATAAAATTTCAGAAACCCATCAACACGTAGGGCTTGTATATTTTGCGAAAGCTAAATCAGATAAATTTATATTTAATGAAGTGGAGCACAAAGATATAAGATGGTTTAGCAAAGAAGATTTGGAGAAATCCGAATTTGATATTAGTCCCGCTGTTAAGTTTTATGCGAAAGAAGCGCTAGGCAGGTTTTAACATCGTCTATTATCCGCAGCAAAATTGATAGAAGTTGACAGAAGATAGAGAGAAAAGCTGACAAGAGTTTATAAAAAAGAAAAGTTTTTTCTCTCATAACTATGGAAGAAATTGCCGGGAAAATTAAAAAATCAGTTGACTATAAGGTTATTATTAAATCTAGGGAGGATTATTTTAACGTCGGGACGATTATTATTAGAACATATACGGGAGATATTTTATACATACCATCTACTAAGTTTATAGATAGCCAGAACGATGAAGTTAAAAAGGAGATAGATCACGTATCGTGGCATGCTAGTGGCCGTGTGAGTATAAAACACAAAAATAATGATGGCGAAAAATATATCATTGTTCAAAAATGCGGGGAGAGACAAAAAATATCAGAGATTGGTTTTCAGGAGATACTAAAAGATTTAATTAAAAACTTTAATGAATTGCCAAAATATCAGAAGCAAATAACCCCGCTTGATGTCGTTCTTAATGCAAATGATTATTTTGGCCTGATTTCATTTAATTTTTCGATTGTGTCAGGACGACTAATTGTTGCTAAATTTCGAGGACAGAAAGTGCCGATAAAGCCAGTGAATATTAAAGAAGAAAGAAACGGTCTTGATTCTACAACTAGAGCTTTGGGTCATCATTCAGGAAGTGGCGATGTGATCTTGCAATATTCATTAAGAAAGGCCGTAGCTGAGAATTTAAGAACTAATCGGCAGATTTTTATTCCACACGATATGAAGATATCAAAGCTTGGTGTGAAATTATGATACGATTGATAAATGATAAAACAAACAACCTAAAATGCTAACACCTTTAATTCTCGTAGCCAAATTGTATGTTAGAACGCTGTCTAGTCGCAAATATCCTAACATGATTATCGGTCAGATTTAAAAACGTGATATTGAGGAAGTATTTAAAGCCGCCCTCGGGTGGTTTTAAAATAGTCTTGATATTTTTTCCATTTTAATATATACTTATAGTTTAACCTCCTTTAGACATTTTATGGAAATAAGAAATATCGCAATTATCGCCCATGTTGACCACGGCAAAACCAAATTGACCGATGCTTTGATGCGCCAAACCGGCATGGTTAGCGATGATAGTATCAGCATGGATTCCAACGCTTTGGAGATGGAGCGCGGGATTACCATCTATTCCAAAAATACGTCCGTATTTTATAAGGGAACAAAGATTAATATCGTGGACACACCGGGCCATGCTGATTTTGGTTCGGAGGTGGAGCGGGTTTTACGTTCCATTGATTCGGTATTGCTGGTGGTTGACGCCCAGGAGGGTCCGATGCCGCAAACCAAGTTTGTTTTGAGAAAATCATTGGAACTAGGCCTTAAGCCCATTGTGGTTTTAAATAAAATTGACAAACCGGCGGCTCGGCCGGAGTGGGCGCAGGAAAAAGTTTTAGAGCTTTTTATGGATTTAGGTGCCAATGACGAACAGCTTAATTTCACCACAGTGTACACGATTGCCAAGCAAGGCATCGCTAAAATGAAGTTGCAGGACGAGTCCGAAAATTTGGTGCCGCTTTTAGACACGATTCTCGCCAAAGTCCCTCCGGTGAAGACAGATATAACTTTGCCGTTTGCTTTTCAGCCGTTTAATTTGGCTTATGATAATTATTTGGGGCGTTTGGGCATCGGCCGAGTTTATGACGGGCGGATTGGTGTCGGCGACAAAGTATTCATAAAAAAACATAGCGGCGAGATTATTCCCGGAGCCATTACTAAATTATTTACTTTTGAAGGCATTACAAGAAAAGAAATGCCGGAAGTTTTAGCCGGGGACATTGTGATGATGGCCGGCTTGCCGGATATTTACATCGGGGATACGGTTTGCTCGCAAGCTGACCAGGAATTATTGCCGGCGATTAAAATTGACGAGCCGACTATTTCCTTGAATTTTTTAGTGAACAATTCTCCTTTCGCCGGTCTGGAAGGAAAATATGTGACCAGCCGCCGACTTAAGGAGCGTTTAAAAAAAGAGCTGGAAGTGAATGTTGGTTTAAAAATAGATTTTTCTCCGGTGGAATATTACAAAGTTTATGGCCGTGGAGAATTGCATATCGCCATCTTGCTGGAAAATATGCGCCGCGAAGGATTTGAATTGCAGGTTTCCCAACCGCAAGTGATTATCAAAGAGATTGACGGCGTGCGGCATGAGCCGTTTGAGCAAGTCACCATTGATATTAATCAAAATGTTGCCGGTCCGGTTATAGAAAAGATGTCCAAAAGAAAAGGCCAGATGATAGAAATGCGCCCCGAACAAAATCACGCGCGGCTAATTTATAAAATACCCACTCGCGGCTTGCTCGGCTATCGCAACGAATTTATAGTGGACACTCGCGGGGAGGGAATTTTGTGCAGTGAATTTATTGGTTTTTACCCTTATGTCGGAGAAATTGAAAAGAGAGATGTCGGTTCCATGATTTCCGGCGAAACGGGCAAGGTGCTGGCTTACTCTCTTTCCAATCTTCAGGAAAGGGGTGTGCTTTATGTAGCCCCGAATGTGGAAGTATATGAAGGACAGGTTATCGGCAATACCGCCAAGGGGCAGGAATTGACGGTTAATCCAATCAAGGGTAAACATTTGACCAATATGCGTTCCTCTAACGCGGACATTGCCATTCAACTTACTCCGCCTTTGCCCCTGACCTTGGAGCGCGGTATGGAGGTAATGGCCGAGGATGAGTATCTGGAAATTACCCCCAAGAGCGTCCGTCTGCGCAAAAAACTTTTGACTGATATAGACAGAGTGAGATTTGCCAGACATAAAGAGTAGTCGATTTTGTCGAAAATCATCGCGCCCATTTTTTATTATTTTAGAGGAATGATTATGTTTCAAAAGTTTTTACTCCATACTTGTTGCGCGCCTTGCAGTATTGTTATTATTGAAGAGCTGAAAGAACGGTTTGACCTAACTGTTTTTTTCTATAATCCTAATATTTTTCCGGAAGAGGAATATCTAAAACGTAAAGCGGAGGTAGTGCGCGTTTGCCGCGAGTGGGGGATTCCAATGATTGACATGGATTACGAGCCGGCGGATTGGGAGGAGGCGATTCGTGGTTTGGAAAATGAGCCCGAGGGCGGAGCGCGGTGTGCGGCCTGTTTTAACCTGCGTTTGGAGAGAGCGGCGCGTTACGGCAAAGATAATAGTTTTGATTATTTTGGGACAAGTTTGACCAGCGGCCACAACAAAAAAGCCGAGGTGATAAATCCCATCGGTTTGGAGTTGGGTGAGAGATATGGCATTAAATTTTATGAAGCTGACTGGAAAACCGTCGGGCGGCAGGAAAGGGCGCAAAAAATGATTGCCGAAAGAAAAATCTACCGCCAAAACTATTGCGGCTGCCGGTATTCGCTACGGTCGGCGTAATTTTTATGGACGCTTGACATGTCGGTCGCAATCGACGTGTCTTGACCCGTCAGTCGCGACTGACGGGTCTTGACAGATTGGCAGATTTTTTATAGTATATTTAGTAAGCTCTTTTCAAAATCAAAAAATCAAGGAGGAACAAAATGGAAAAAAGACTTAGCTGGGCAAAGAGAAACAGGGGTATTTCCATTGCTATTATCATACTTGGAGTACTCGTATTTTTGGTCGGTTTATACGCTGGACAGGACCCTTATCTTTTTCTAGGAGTTTTGCTGGGCCATTTTTTATGGGCGTTTGTTGCTTATTATTACGTTATATTATGGGTATGGAAGACGCAAAGGTTGCTTCGCCCGGAATTTAAGCCCAATATTTTTAAGGCGTTTTGGAACCCTCGTATAACTTATGCCGCACTTTTGAAAAGTAGTGAACGCGATGGGGAAATAATAAAAGCGGCGCAGGAGGAGATAAGCCATCACGAGATGGAAGAAGAGCGTTTCAAAAGAGAAGTTGAAGCGAAAGAGAAACGAGCAAAAGAGGAAGCGAAGCGGCGGGCGGAAGAAAACTCGCGGAAGCTGGATGCCGCCGTGGAAGCGACGGAAAGACAAAAGAGAGAATACGAAGTATGGCAGGAACGCCGCGAATTACTGGAGAAGGAATTAGCCGGAAAAATAGGTTCGCTGGCCAAACGTTTATCCCCGGAAATTTTGTCTTGTGCTAAGAAAGATTTGGTAAGGGGCAAGGAAAGCAAAAATCCCGCCAGAGCCGTGAGGTTTTTTGAACACGGTTTGGAGGAATTAAAAAAATTTAATAAAATCGCCGCCTAGGCGATTTTTTGTTATACTGAATAAATATGGGAAATCTCTTACTAATGTCTTGGAACGTCAACGGTATCCGCGCGGCGGTGCGGAATGGTTTTGTTGATTTTTTAGATAAATACCAGCCGGATATTTTAGGAATTCAGGAAATAAAAATAACCAACGAGGCCCGACTCAAGGAAAAATTTGACTTTCGGGATTATGACGAGTATTGGAATCCGGCGGTCCGTCCGGGATACAGCGGCACGGCGGTTTTATTAAAAAAAGGAATAAAGCCGGTTGGCTATTTTGAGAAGATTGGCGTTAGGGAGTTTGACGTTGAGGGTAGAGTGCAGACCTTGGAATTTGAAAAATTTTATTTTTTGAACGTTTATTTTCCCAATGCCACTCACGAGTTGTCGCGACTTGGTTATAAAATTAATTTTAACAAAGGGGTTTTACAGTACGTTCGAAGATTGGAAAAGAAAAAGCCGGTGGTTATTTGCGGCGATTTCAATGTGGCGCACAGAGAAATTGATTTAAAAAATCCCGAGCCCAATAGGGGTAATGCTGGCTTTACTGACGAAGAGCGGAGCGGTATGGATGATTTTTTATCCGCCGGTTTTATTGATACCTTCCGCCATTTTTATCCGAAGAAAATCCAGTATTCGTGGTGGAGTTATAAATTCAACGCCCGACCGAGAAATATCGGCTGGCGCATTGATTATTTTTTGGCATCAGCAAAGTTAAAAAACAAATTAGCAGACGCTTTTATTTTAAATGAAGTTAAGGGCTCCGACCATTGCCCGGTGGGGATAAAAATTTTCATTTGACGTTTCGGCCGGGCAATTTTATAATTAACTAATATTATTAACTCAATAAGTTATGCTAAACAAAAAAGTTTTAGGTTTAGTTCTCCTGCTGCCGCTTTGCGCCGTATTATTTAGCGGTTGTGGTAAAACCACCGGCGAGCCGTCAATTTTAGACCAGTACAAAGCTACGCAAGAGTTGGGCGATTTAGGTAAGGCCTTAGGTGAAGGGGATACGGAAGACGCTGGTAAGGCCCTGGAAAATTTAGCCAAAGTAAGTCAGAAGTACGAGCTTTTGGAATTTGAGAAAGCCGAGTCCTTGGATTTGCCGGCAAAATTTCCCAAGGAGTTGGCCTATACTTCAGATAGCAAAGTGACCGGAGTTTCCGATAATTCCAGTGATTACGAATTAAGTTTTGACGTTACCGTTAAGACAACCGATGAATTTGCCAAGGCAAAGAGTTTTTATCAAAAGTTATTCGCCGACGGCTGGAAAATAACCAGCCAGTCAAGTGAAGGCAGTTCTTATTCCGTGGACGCGGAAAAAGACGGCGCTTCAGTTTCGGTCAGTGTTGACACCGAAGAGATGTTTTCTTCCTTAACCCAGATAAACATTAATTACAGCAAGAGTTTAGAATAATATAATTTAAAAGCTCCGGCGTCAGTTCGGGGCTTTTTGTTTTTATGTTTAGAATCACAATTTTAGCTGTCGGCAAAATTAAAGAAAAATATTGGAGCGATGCGATCTCGGAATATTTAAAGCGTTTGAAACCTTACGCGAAAATTAACGTGTGCGAATTAAAATCCGAGCCGTTTAAACGCGATTCGGACAAAGAGAAATCAAAGAAAGTAGAAGCAGAGAGGATTATGGATTTTTTAGAAAAATTTCCCGCGGAGGAAGTTATTATTCTAGATGAACGCGGGAAAGAATTTTCGTCCGTGGAATTCGCGGGATATTTGGAAAATAAAAACCGGCATTTTATTTTTGTCATCGGCGGAGCACTGGGGTTTGATAGCGCCGTTCTTACTCGCGTCGGCCAAAAAATGTCGCTCTCCAAAATGACTCTGCCGCACGAACTGGCGCGGGTGGTGCTTTTAGAACAACTCTACCGCGCCGTTATGATTTCCACCGGCAGGAGTTATCATTATTAATTTAAATTAAAAAAGACCCCTTCGTTGTCGGGGTCTTTTGTGTTCGTTGCGCAATTACATTTTTCTGTCTCAGAGTTGTTTTATTGCTTCTTTCAGTTCATCGTCAAGATTCATACCGAGAGAAAGCCCCATGTCCGCTAGAACTTCTTCTATCTCACGGAGTGATTTACGCCCGAAGTATCTGGTCTTGAGCAATTCTTTTTCCGTTTTTTGGACAAGTTCGCCGATATATTTAATGTCAGCATTTCTTAAACAGTTAGAGGCGCGGATTGAGAACTTTATCTCCTCTGTTGGTCTTAGAAGCATTGGTAACAGGGGGTATTTTTTTGATAAGGTTGTCATTTCAGCGATCCTTAGCGCCGCTTCTATTTCCCTTGTTTTTTCTTTAATCTCTTTTTCAAGAGTGCTGTGAAGCGGTCGTCCAAGATATTTAAGCCCCTTTGACGGATGGCGGAGTTTTCGGAGTGCTTTGCCCTCAATCTGGCGGATACGCTCTAGAGTAACACCAAGCTTTTGTCCAATTTCTTTCAAGGTGTGAGGAACGCCACCATCTTTTAAGCCAAACCGCAGGCGAATAATTCGCGCTTCGCGTTCAGTCAGAGTGCTCGAGATAATGGCGTCAATGTATTTGAGAGAAGTGTCAGTTAGGGTGGGCATAATTTGAGAACGATATTCAGCAAGATATTCTCTCATTAGGGGCGCTTTTGCTCCTGCGAGAGAATGGGGAGGCGGGATAGCGCCATCGGCGACTTCTTTCAAATATTTTTCCCACCGTTTAGCAATTTCATCGTCTATTTCTTCCTGCAAATACTTAAGAAGCATTTCATCATTCATAATTCCCGAAGAGAATATGCCTTGGTAAATTTTTTCGCCGAACACCACGCGGAGAAGATTGATGTACGCTTCACATCCGGGCGGGTAGAAAAGAATGGTAAGCTCTTGCAAAGTTTCAACAACGCCTTCAAAAAAATCGACAATGCGTTTTCTCTCAATCCCCAGCCATTTTCTCAAAATACAACAAAGTTCTTCCTCTTGCCTTGTTTTCAGTTCTGTCGTTTCTAGTTCAGCATAACGCCGAAACGCCAAACCGAAGGTTTCGGTTCTTTTTTGCTTATTTTTATTAACTTTACATTCTTTAAGAATGGCGTGAACCAGGGATTCGCTAAAATTGATGGCCTTGGCGATTTCCGGAGTGGTTAGCCCTAAATAACGAAGTTCTTTCACTAACCATTGGCGTCGTTCCTTTTCAAAACCAGTTAACTTTCTCATTTCAGTTTCTCCTTTATTTATAGTTTTTAAAAGACCAAAGATTATTAAAATTGTCCAAAAATTAGGACAATATGACACGATATCATTTTTATTTAAAGGTGTCAAACGTTTAGAAATAAATAACCGTCCCGAGTTTCGGGGCGGTTATTTTTATCATCGGTTCAGAGATAGGGCCGTATCTATAATGAGTTGGTCTTCCGGATATTTCTCTCGCAAAATTGTTTCCCAAGATTTGTCTCCCGGCGCGTCTTTCAGTATTGTCTGGCGGTGGGTGGCGGCGTCAATAAAGTCAGCCACGGAAATAATAGCAGAAATTTCCAGAACTTTTTTAATAGTATGGAGCCCCCACTTTTTCGGGAAGTCATCAATTTTTAGACCATAACCTCTCATATAAAGAGCATGGTGGAGCCCGGCGCAGAGCGCGGTAAAAGCGTGAAAATTTTTGAGGGCATTGAAGCCGGCGAGGGCGTGCTTTTTAATTTCTTCATATTCCTCTCCGGTTATGTCGTGCCCGTCAAATAATTTATAGGGGAATAATATTTTTCCTACGTCGTGGAGAAGCCCGCCAAAAAAAGCCGCTTTTTTATCTTTTTTCAATTTCCCCGCTATCGCTTCGGCCAGTAAGGCAACTCTTTCATTATGTTCCTTCACCTCCGGATGGTTAACGGAGCTAAGGGCTAAAAAAATTTTTGCCGTATGGCCAAGCCCGTTTTTTGTCTCGTATTTTTCTATCTTTCCTTGAACAAGATTTTCGATATTCATTTAAATTTCTCCTTTCTCAAAGAACGAAGTCGAATGGTCGGGCTGAGAGGACTTGTCAGGTCATTCGACCTGATCCGCCTTTGGCGGAAACCTCCGATCGCCCCAATAGAGCGGGACATTTTATTTTGTTAACTTTTGACCCAGTCGGGCTGAGAGGACTTGAACCTCCGGCCTCATCGTCCCGAACGATGCGCGCTACCAACTGCGCTACAGCCCGAAATAACTGATAATTAATAATGATTTAAGTTTATATTATTTTTTATATTTAGTCAATAAAAAAGAGGCGACCCAGCGCCTCTGTATTTTCTTGGGGGAATTTTAATGTTCGCAGTTTGGCGAACACCTGCCGCATTTCGGGCAAATAAAGTGTCCGCAACACGAACATTTTTTCGGCTTTTCGCGTTCGTCTATTACGCTTCCGCAATGATGGCATTCTGTCACGACCCATACTTTTTGGCACGGACAGCCGAAAAGAGTTATGGTGCGCCCATCTTTATCCTGTTCAGACACACTGTCGTTGGCGGGTTTGCCGCATTCACAAATATTAGCTCCCATTTTCTCTCCTTTTGTCGGGGGGTTGGTAGAAAAGAACAATTTTAAACTTTATAACATTTGCTAAATTTAGTCAAGTTTTATATTTTGACCGACTTTGGATTTTGTAGTAAAATATAAACGCTAAACATTATTTATATGAGCGATTTATTCCAATACCAAGGCGAGCAAGTTAGGTCCAAAAATGCCCCGTTGGCCGACCGGATGCGGTCGGAGAATTTTGATGAATTTTTTGGCCAAGAGCACATCGTTGGCAAAGGCAAAATGTTGCGGCGGATGGTTGAGAAAGACAGTTTGCCCTCGCTGATTTTTTGGGGCCCGCCCGGAGTGGGTAAAACCACTTTGGCCAATATCATTGCCAAAGAAACTGACTCCGATTTTATTGTGCTCTCCGGAGTGATGAGCGGTAAGGACGATTTAAAGGAGGCGGTTAAGCGGGCGGAAAAGAATTTAAATGAAGTCAGTCGGAGAACGATTTTATTTATTGATGAAATACATCGCTGGAACAAGGCCCAGCAGGATGCGCTTTTGCCGTACGTGGAGAAGGGGGTTATCACACTTATCGGCGCCACCACGGAAAATCCTTCTTTTGAAATTATCGGAGCGCTTTTGTCGCGTTCGCGGGTTTTTATTTTAAAACCGCTCGGGGATAAAGATATTATTAAAATTATAAAAAGGGCGTTGAGCGATAAAGAAAAAGGACTGGGCGATTATAAAATAAATATCAGCGCCGAAGTGCTGGAATGTTTAGCCGAGCTTTCCGGCGGAGACGCGCGCGTGGCCTTAAATGGGTTAGAGCTGGCTTTCAAGGCAAAATCCCGCGGCAAGGGGAATATTAAAATAGAAAAAGAAGATATTAAAGAAGCCCTGCAAAGGACGCATTTGATTTTTGATAAAAAAGGAGAGGAATTTTATAATCTGATTTCCGCTCTCCATAAATCCATGAGAGGTTCTGACCCTGACGCGGCTCTTTATTGGCTGGCGCGGATGCTGGAAGGCGGAGCTGACCCGCTTTATATCGCGCGGCGGGTGGTGCGCTTCGCGAGTGAGGATGTGGGTATGGCTAATAGCGAGGCCTTGGTTCAGGCCAACGCCGTTTACGACGCTTGCCATAAACTCGGTATGCCGGAATGCAGCGTGCATCTGGCGCAGGCGGTGGTTTATTGCGCTAAGTCGTCCAAATCAAATTTGCTTTACACTGCTTATAGTAAAGCCGCCGAGGACGCGCGCAATACTTCGCATCTCGGAGTGCCCTTACACCTCCGCAACGCCCCAACTAAGTTTATGAAAGAAATCGGCTACGGCAAGGATTACAAATATAATCCCGAGCATAATTACAAAGGCGATATTCAGGATTATCTGCCGCCGGAATTGAATGGGAGAAAGTATCTTAAGGGTGAACGTTAAAATCGTTTAAGCCGTTATGGTTAAGTAGGCGAGAATTCGAATTCTCGCCTACGATGAAACTTAAGACATGCCTTTTCTCCGAAATTATAGACGAGGTCGCGTTTATCTCGTTGAATAACCAGGACGACCTCGCCTACGAAAAATAATAAAAGAAGCACCGATTTATGTCGGTGCTTTTGCGATTGGATTACTTGGTTAGTAGATTCCATGCCTCACTAATTGCTTTTGCGGCCTGTTTATCCGCTTCTTCTAACTCGTGCCGATCTCTCAGCACTTCTTTTTTTAAATTTTCCCAGTAATTTTTAGGAGGTTTCCACCCTTCTCTTTTTTGAGGCTTTCTTTTTTTGTTTTTCCCCATAGTATTTTCCTTTCTAAATAAGGTTAAGGATTATGTCTTTTACAAGTCTATGGGGTAGCTAAACGAACAAAAACCAAGTATGCTCTACCATACCATATATTTAAAAATTTGTCAAGACCCGTCAGTCGCGACCGACGGGTCAGGCCCTTGTGCGTAGGCGAGAATTCGAATTCTCGCCTACAATTTTTAGGATGATGCCTCGCCTATTTTTTAAATTTGATTTTCCTCTTTATTTCTGCTATAATTATTTCGTATGCAAGATGAAAAATGGCAAAATTTAGTCGGCAGAGTTAAAGACGAATTTGAAGTTTTGGAATCAAAAAAAGAGGATTTGGGAGAAGAAAGTGGACCGGGGTTTGTGGAATTTATAGTTTTCAACGGGCCGCTCGGGAAAATCAAGCTGGAGCGTTTTAGCCGGCCGATTGTCTTAGATAAAAAAACCGTCGGCTCCAAAAGAATCGGCGGAGAAACGGCAGTCAAATATATTTATTCCGATTCCGAATTTTCCCATAAGTTCCGGGCGTATAAATGGAATGAAGCGAGAGGGGAATGGGAGGAAATGGAAGCCAGTAGTTTTGAATAATTCTAGATTTAAAAGTTAGAATGATTTTAACTTTTAGTAAAAAAAGAAGCGGATTTCATATTTCTTCGGAATCCGTAGATAGGCGCCTGATTTTAATTATGGCGACTATTTTTTTAGTGTCCGTTTTTGTGATTTTGAGATTATTTCAGTTACAGGTTTTACAGCATAGTTTTTATTCCGCCTTAGCTTCTGGCCAGCACGAGATTTATCAAAAATTATTTCCGGAGCGCGGCAAGATTTATACCCAAGATACGCGGGCGGGACGGGAAGAGCTTTTTCCCGCGGCCACCAACAAAGATTTTTATCTGGTTTACGCCGAACCAAAAAATGTTATTAACCCGGACCAAACCGCGGAACAGCTTATTGAAGTTTTGTATAATGATGATGAATTTTTATCCGGACCGAACGCTTACAACAAAAGCGTGGACAGCATCACTGATGAAAAAAAGTTGGCCGAGGCGCGACGGGTCGTGGCTTTAGCCAACATCAAAGAAGAATTGGTTGCCAAGCTTTCCAAGGCAGATGACCCTTATGAACCGATAAAAAGCATGGTGAGCGAGGAGTTAAAGAAAAAAGTTGAAGAGCTTGAGTCCCCGGGAATCAGATTTGCCAAAGAAAGTTGGAGATATTATCCGGAGAAAAATATCGGCAGCCATGTAATTGGTTTTTTAAGTTTAACTGGTGAGAAAAAAGTCGGCCATTACGGCATAGAGGGATATTTTAACAAAGAATTATCCGGCAGTCAGGGCTCTTTGCGCTCGGAAAGGGACGCGGCCGGGCGGTGGATTGCTTTAACCGAGAAAGAATTTACGCCGGCTGTTGATGGCGATGATATTGTCCTGACTATTGACCATAATATAGAATATTTCGCCTGCGCAAAATTAAACGAATACGCCTTGCGCCATGGGGCCGATTCCGGGTCAGTCGTCATTATGGACCCGGCCACCGGAGCGATTCTTGCCATGTGTTCTTACCCGGATTTTGACCCTAATAAATATTCGGAAGTAAAAAATATAGACTATTTTAATAATCAGGCGATTTTCGGACAATATGAGCCGGGTTCAATTTTTAAGTCAATCACCATGGCGGCGGCGATTGACCAGGAAAAAGTTGTGCCGAGTACTACTTACGTTGACGAGGGGTTTGTAAAAATCGGCGAATACACGATTAAGAATGCCGCTGATAAGGTTTATGGGCAAAGCGATATGATTGGGGTGCTTAATAATTCCATCAACACTGGAGCGATTTTTGTCGCCCGACAAATCGGTCCGAAACTTTTTCAAAAATACGTGGAAGATTTTGGTTTTGGCGCTCTGAGCGGTATTGAGCTGGAAACAGAAAGCACCAGCAATATCTCTTCGCTTAATAAGGACAGCGAAATTTACATGGCCACCGCTTCTTTTGGGCAGGGCATTACAGCCACCCCTCTTCAAATGACGGTGGCTTACGGCGCCATAGCCAATCAGGGTAAATTAATGTCTCCTTACATAGTTAAAAAAGTTGTCAGAAAGAGCGGCGAAGTTATTGAAACCAAACCGCAGGTTTTGCGGCAGGTTATTTCACCCCGCGCCGCCACTCTGGTATCCGGAATGCTTGTCTCCGTGGTGCGCGAAGGCCATCCGAAAAGAGCGGGCGTTAAGGGTTATTATATTGCCGGAAAGACCGGAACGGCGCAGGTAGCGGAGAAAGGAACAGGCAAATATGGCAGCCGCACCATCCATTCCTTTGTCGGTTTTGCACCAGTAGATAATCCGCGTTTTGTCGCGACGGTGCGTTTGGACGATCCCAAGTCCGTACCCTTTGCCGATTCTTCCGTGGCGCCGTTATTTGGCGAAATTGCCGATTTTGTGCTAAAATATTATCAGATACCACCGGACGAGAAAAGTGAATAAAAATAATTATGAAAAAAATTTTAGAGAATTGCCTGCGATTTTTTGCCAAAAGAATCATTAAAAAATACCAGCCAAAAATTATTGGCATTACGGGCTCGGTGGGGAAAAGCTCCACCAAGGAAGCTATTTTCGCCGTCCTTAAAACTAAATTCAGAACGCGCGCCAGTTCCGGAAATTACAATAATGAAATTGGTTTGCCTTTGTCCATAATCGGCGCGCCCTCGGGCAATAAATCCTTTTTCAAATGGCTGGGGATATTTTGGGCGGCAAAAAAATTGCTTATCAAGAGAAATAAAAATTATCCGGACGTGCTTGTTTTGGAAATGGGCGCTGATAAAAAAGGAGATATAAAGTATCTGACGGAAATCGCTCGGCCGAATATTGGGGTCGTTACGGCTATTGCGCCGGTGCACGTGGAATTTTTTGGAAGTTTAGAGGGGATTATCAAAGAAAAACAGATTTTAATCAACTCTTTACCCGCTGACGGAGCGGCTGTTTTGAATTATGATGACAAGAACGTTCTTAATATGAGCAAGGCCGCGAAATGCCGTTTCATGACTTTCGGTTTTGAGGACGGAGCTGACGTTAAGGCTTTGGAATTTTCGTCAAATTTAAGGAATGAAAACGGAGTGATAGATGGAGGTGTGAGTTTTAAAGTTTCTTTTTCCGGCAGCACCGTGCCAGTTTATTTGTCGGGAGTTTTGGGTCGGCAGCATATTTATTCCGCGATTGCCGCCATGGCTGTCGGAACTTCTTTCGGGATGAATCTGGTTGAAACAGCCGAAGCCCTGAAAAATTATAAAGCACCTCCGGGGAGAATGAATATAATTTCCGGAATTAAGCAGACCGTCTTGATTGACGATACGTATAATTCTTCTCCTTTGGCAACGTTAGCCGCTTTGGACGCGCTGCGCGACGTGAATATCGGAGAGCGCGCCAAAAGAATCGCCGTGTTGGGCGATATGCTGGAGCTCGGAGATTTTACGGAAGAGGGGCATAGAGCAGTTGGTCGGAGGTTGGCGGAAAATCATCTTGATTTTTTGATAACCGTCGGAGAACGCGCTCGGTTTATCGCCGAAGAGGCGAAAAAGATGGGTATGGAGGAGGGAAAAGTCGCTTCTTTTGATTTTGCCGAAGAGGCCGGAAGATATTTACAGGATTTGATGGAAAAAGGGGATGTGATTTTAATTAAGGGTTCACAGGGAATGAGAATGGAAAAAGTTACCAAGGAAGTGATGGCTGAACCGTTGCGCGCCAAAGAACTTTTAGTGAGGCAGGATGAAGCGTGGGAGAAAAAGTAATACTAGTTGCCAATTTATTACAAATATACAAATAACCCCCTTGACTAGCGGGTTATTTTTTTGTTAGTATGTTTATACGTTTGCCGCCATCGTCTAACGGTTAGGACGCCAGGTTCTCATCCTGGTAATCGGGGTTCAATTCCCCGTGGCGGTACCAATATCAAATTTTTTAAAATTACTGCGCAGACGCAATAAAGAGATTGGGCGATTTAATGTATCTCTCACTCTTTAAATATATGCTCACAAAGAATTTAAAATTAGCTTTTATTATATTGGTATTAATTTTAATTTTGTTATCACTATTTTTTGTAGTGACTTGTAAAAAAGAAGAATCAGTTAAAACTGGCATTTACTTAGAATGCCCCAAGGCAGAAATTATTCCGGACTTGCATGATGATGAAGATTTATTAGAACAAGCTTTAGAAGAGAGTGACCGACGGATTTGTTATGTTATTCATAATCATCCAAATGATAAAATATCTGTAGTCATATCATTCTCAAAATTATTAAGTGAGGAAGAAGTAAAAACCATCGTAAATAGATATGATTTAGTTCCTTTTATGTTAGATTCTAGACATGGTTCAGGAAGAATGAGGATCCAAGTTGTAGATTCATTAGAAGGGGCGTTAGAAAAGAGAAAAAATATGGCCAGAAGTTCATTACCCTCAATGGAAGAGATGACAAATCAAATTATTAACGATGCTCACCAGGGATTGAATAATACTGACGAAGAAGAAATTAAAAGACTTGAATTAGAGCTAAAAACTCTAAAAGATACAGAACCCACTTATTTAGCATTGGGTGTATATGTGGCAGCTAGTAAAATTACAGAATTAACTTATGATAACTATATTAACTATGTAGTTGCGACAAGTATGTATGGCGATGATCCTCGAGGGATTGACCCAGAAACAGGGTATTGGAAATAACTCGTATACTTAGATCGCAAAAAGGAGGTTGGGCGACTTAGCGCTAAATAAAAATAAAAAACCACTCACGAGTTGTGAGCGGTCTAGATTTTTTCCCCAATTTGTCTGGAGATGCAGTGTTATCCAAGACAGAGGATAATGATGCCGGCAATACCAGCTCCGGCAATGAGTCCGGAGGCCAGCGTCACGCCGCCTTCGTCCTGTTTGAAGAAACGGTCAAGCAGTCCACCCGTCTTCTTTTTAGCCAACTTTTGACCGAGCCAGAACAGCACGGCACCCAGGGCAATAGTAGCGCTATAGTTAAACGGCACCACAAAACCGAGAGAAAGACCAATCGGGCAAATAGGGAAGCGTTTTTTGTATTTGACTTTAAATTGGTCGTCAATCCACATCAGTGCCACGCCCACCAAGGCGCCGGCCAAAATAGCCCAACGTGCCGAGATTGGAATGGCCGACAGACCTTGGTTAAGCACCACGGCTAAACCCTGCCAAATTTTAGCGCTTGGCAAAGGCATAGTGTTACTGCCGAACTGGCTAACATCGCCTCCGAGGCGATTGAAGATAAGGTAATAGAAGAGAGTGGTCGCAGCCAGGGCGCCGGAAATAGCTCCCAGAATATGGGCAATTGCCTGAAGACGTGGCTTGGCGCCAAGCATAAAGCCGGCCTTGATATTCATAAGCAGGTTGCTGGCATTACTGGTTACCTCGGCAGTGATACTGCCGGTGGCCAAGTTAACCGGAGCATTGCCGGGCGATAGCAAGGCTGCGTAGAGTTGGGATAGTTTCGCCAACGCCCCGACTGGCGTAAAGGAAGTAAGAGCCGTGGAATTCACGGCTATAAGCGTGAAAATCGCGATAAGCAATATCGCGCCTACCCCCATTTCTATACTAATGCCGAAAAAGAAATATCCCAAGGCAATCACCACGATGCTTACTAGCGGAATTCCCACCCAAAACACCAATTTAGGCAGTTCAATTTCCCTAAGTACATCTTCTTCTTTCTTTCCTTTGCGTCGCAAACCAGCGAAGGCGCTTTTTATCATATCGAGTTTCGTGATGAAGGGATACAGCGAGGCCAAGGTAATCATGGCTATACCCAACCACATTGTCCAGGCGATGATGCTGCGGTAGTTGAGTTCTTCAAATGTTGTAAACACGCCGTACTTTACCAGCAGAGGCGGCAAAATCAAGAAGCTAATCAGTCCTCCTATAGCCCACGAAATAGCAGTACGAATGCCAATGATACCGCCTATCCCAATCATGGCCATATCAGTGCCGATATTTACCGACCATTTTTGTACTTCAACGCCTTTAATTGCTGGTATCCAGTTTAAGAGGTTTTCTCCGGCGGTGTAAGCTTTGTCTTTAATCATAAGCGCAATTTTTCCGTTTATGATGAATTGCCAGATTGCTGCGAAAATGCCGCCGTACGCCAAGATTTTGGCCTTAATTTTTTCCCCTACGTTGTCGCCGTGCAATCCGTCCATCACAATAGCCGCCGCCGTACCTTCGGGAAACGGATAGTCATTCCAATTAATAAACCGTTTCTTCCAGGGAAAAGCAAACAGCACGCCCAATATGGCGAGGGCAATGGCCCAGATAATAGCTTGCCATATCGGGAACACTACGCCCGTTACCAGCATGTACGCTGGCAATGAGGCAGTCAGTAATCCTGTCATATAGCCGGCGGCAGTAGCCGCGCTTTGCGCTATATTGTTTTCCAGCAGGGTAATTTGTTTGGCAATGCCAAGTTTGGATAGGATACCGAACGCCAAAAAGGCGAGTACCACGGCGGTTACACCCATTCCGACGGCGAACCCCGTCTTGATTCCAATATACAAGTTGACAAGCGAGAGTAGGGCCCCCACCACGGCACCCGTACAAGCGGCGCGCAGTGTGAGCTGGGGCATGTCCTCCTGGTAGACGTTATCGCGCCACCAGATGTCTTTCTCAATGTTGGTCATTTCTCCCCAATTTTGAGGTGGTTTTTTAATCATCCAATGTTCTCCTTTCGGGGTTTACCCCTCTATGAGCCAAAAAGCTCGTTAAATCTCCATTCAAAATAATTATCAATGTTCACGGTGGAAAATTAACATAATATAATATAAATGTCAACCCATTAGTAACCATGTCAGAATATCATCTGCCTGCTTGCCGTTCGCTCGTTTGACAAAAATCAATATTTGTTAAATAATTTAACCAGATGTTATTTTAAAACACAATATCTAAAAGGAGGAATAATAATGAAACTAACAAGAAAAATAGCAGATTTATGGGTTGACTATATATGGTGTTGGCTTTGCCATGTTTTAGCAGTCATTGTTGCCATCATCTTTCCCGGCGGTTTAATGTTATTAGCTATTCTTGCAAGCCATTGGCAGCCCGGAGGGCCGATTGGACCGTTTGATTATTTTCTGTTACTCATTTTTTCTGTTATTTTAATAATCCTGAATGTGATATGGACAATAGGAGAAGATTCCCACATATCGCCGTTAACAATTGGTTGTTTCCTTCTTGCTTTATTAATGATTGCCTATTTTTTAATCAGCCTTTTACTTAAGTTTTTGAGTTTAGTTTCGTAATTTTTATAGCCCTAATTTATATTAATAAACTAGGGCTATTTTATCTCGCGCAGGCCGAGCCCTAAAATAATATTATTAAGAAAAAATAAAAAACGGGCGGGGATAAATTTTATCATCTCGCGCCCGTAAGCATCTTCAATAGAAATTGAGTTACTCTTTGACTCGTATTTCAACTTCATTGTTGAAGTTGAGAATGACCTTTTTGGTCTTCACGTCGTAACGTAGAGGTAATGTGTCGCCGATTTTAGCCTGGCAGATGACGGATTGTTCATTTGGCACGTCAACAAAGATATACGTCACTGTTCTGTCATTGAAACCCCATTCTGGCAGGGCTACAAATGAGATTTTTAGCCAACATGTATCGGGGCTAGTCCACCCAACATACCTACCCTTTTCCTCCACCTCTCCTACCACCATCGGTAGGTTGGTGCAGTTAGGGGCGGGCTGTTCTTGACACACCGGACAAGGTTTTGACTCGGGGCAGGTAGTGGTTTGGGCGGTTGTTTCTGCATCTTCTAATACCAAAATTACGACGAGAGTAGCCACTAAACAACCTATAACGAAGCCCGTAATAAGGTTGACGACCGCAATATAGTTTTTTGTTTTTTCGTCCATCTTTTACCTCTTCTTTCCGCGGCAAAATTTTTGCCGCGGAAGTAACAAATAAATTGTAAATAGTGCGTAATTCTAGAACAATCCAGAATAAAGTAATTTATCATAAGTTAGCTAAGTTGTCAAGGGGGAATGGCAAGATAAAATTACGTTTTGGTTACTTATATACTTAGGTCGTAAAAATGATGCTGAGCAACAGCCGCTTGAACTTGTCTTGACAAATCCGTGGAGATGTGATAACATCTAAGGATGAGGTTTGTAAAATTAAGAGGAGGATTGAAAATGAAAGAGATTAAAAAGGTTCTTTTGGTTGAGGATAATGCTTTATCGCGTAGGGGTATTGTGAGCGTGATAAAGATTTTCGCCGGCGCTGAAGTTGAAGTTCTTGAAGCCGCTTCAGAAAGCGCAGCCAAGAGGTTGTTCAAAGATAATCCTGATGTTGACCTTATGCTTGTGGACGGTCGTCTGACTTCCGGAGGAACCGAGCCGGACACCATAGAACTCGTGAAGTTATTTCGGCGGGATTTCAGCGGACCGATGGTAGCCATTTCCGACCAGGATAGTTATAATAACCTTCTTCTGTCGGCTGGCTGTAGCCATGCGATAGTTAAATCGACATTTTTTGACAAATTTGAAGAATTTTTAGAAAACCTATGAATTAAAGCCCTGTCGTATTAAAGACAGGGCTTTTTTAATCGCCGATAACGGGACTTATTGATTTCTCCATATCAAAAGGATATAATAGAAGAAAGGTGAAATATAATAAATTATCTTAGATATTATGGCTAATCCCGAGTCTCCCGCCCTTCCCAAAATTAATAAAATTATCAAAATTTTGATTTTTTCCGATGTTTTAATACTTGGCTCTTTTGGATTTCTCAACCCCATTTTTGCCATTTTTATCAATGATAATATTATCGGAGGAAGTTTGGAGGTAGCCGGTATTGCTGCGGCAATTTATCTTTTGGTCAAGGCCTCGTTGCAGATTCCCATCGGCCGATATGTGGACAAAGACAGAAAGGACAAAAACGATTTTTGGTTTTTGGTGGTGGGGTCGCTTCTTATAGCCATTGTCCCCATCCTTTATTCTTTCAGCACTTTTCCTTGGCATATTTATTTATTGCAAGTGGTTTATGGAATTGGCGCGGCGATGTCTTTCACCACTTGGTTCGCGCTTTTCACGAGGCATATTGATAAATTTCACGAGGCCTATGAATGGGCGGTTTATGACACGGCTACCGGCATTACCGCCGGTATCTGCGCCGCCATCGGCGGACTTTTAGCCGAGCGTCTCGGATTTAATTTTATTTTTTATTTAACTTCCATTATCACGCTTAGCGGGTCCTTCTTGCTTTTAGCTATTTATAATCGTGTCTTATTATGGGACAGCGGCAGGAAGGAGCAAAATTAATAATATGGATAATATAATTGCGGGAACCCCGGGAAAGAAAAAAATCGGGGCAAAGAAAATTATCATCGTGGCCATTGCCGGATTTTTAGTTACGGCGGTTTCGGTTTTTGCTTTTACGAAAACCCGCGGACCGGATTTTGAATATACTACCGAGAAAGTAAAGCGGGGTAATCTGACCCAGACCGTGGAAGCCACGGGGTCGGTGAAGCCGGAAACAGATATGGATTTGAGTTTCAAAGTCACCGGCAAGTTATTTAAAAATCACGTCAAGGTTGGTGATAAGGTTGAAGCGGGCCAAATTTTGTCCGAATTGGACGCCACCGACGCTCTGTTGGAAGTGGAAAAAGCGCGTTCTTCTTTGGCTTCGGCCAATGCCAATCTGAATCTTAAAATTATTGGAGAAAGCCGCGAGTCAATTAAAGTTTACGAAGAAGACGTGGCTAAAGCCAAAAGCAATCTAAAAAAAGTACAGACGGATTTGGACAATACTAAAAAGTCCAATGAGGAAAGCGTCAGGGAGGCGGAGTTGAATGTTGCCAAATACGAGACGGCTTTAGCTTCCGCCAAAGCGGATTTGGAAAATTCTAAAAAGACAGACACTCAAGAAATAGGAAACGCTTACGAAGACGCCCGCACAACCTTATTGGGAAATTTAGTCGCCCTAAGCACGGCCATGAATGACATGGATAATATTTTGGGCATCGATAATCGGGGGATTAACGACGATTTTGAAAGTTTGTTGGGTATCTTAAGATTACAAACAAAGATTAACGCCGAGGACGCTTATAAGTTAACTGCCACCAAAAAGGAAACCGTGGAGCCGTGGGTAGGAGTTTTGGACGCAGACAGTTCTTACGATGAAATAAAAATCGTAGTCAGTAATATGAAAGATTTGCTTTCTTTGGCGAGCGACGCTTTGAGTAAAACGAGAACAATGCTTGACAGCACTATCACCGGCACCGGTTTAACACTTTCTTCTCTAAATACGCTTAAGACGACAATTAATACCGACCGGTCGTCTATCAACACGGAATCGACTTCATTGCAAACCAAAGAGCAGGCGATTCTGACGGCCGAGCTTAATTATAATAAGCACGTGGACACTTATACTTCGGCGGTGGAAACGGCTGAAGACAATTTAGCTTCCGCGGAGCAGAGTTTGACCACGGCTAAAGTTGATGCCGATAATGCTTACAAAGCGGCCGTTAATCAGGTGGAGATAATGCGTTCCGCTTTAGCGGCGGCGGAAGCGTCTTTGGCTTATAAAAAAGCTCCGCCACGGCAAGCAGACTTGGCTTCTCTTGAAGCGCAGGTGAGCGAAGCCCGCGCCGCTCTTAATCTGGCGGAACAAAATTTAGAAAATACTAAAATAAAAGCTCCGGCAGCGGGGGTAATTACTTCCGTGGAATATGAGGTTGGAGAACAAATCAGCTTAACTAAACCGGCTATTTCCATGGTTGGCAACGAAGGAGAATTAAAAGTAGAGGTTGATATTTCCGAGTCGGACATATCAAAAGTCAAATCCGGCAATGAAGTGAAAATTACTTTTGACGCTTTTGGCGAAGACCGGGTTTATTCCGGCAAGGTTACCTCGGTTGAACCGGCGGAAACAATTATTGACGACGTGGTTTATTACAGAGTGAATGTCAGTATTGATGGCGGGAAAGAAGAAATAAAACCGGGCATGACTGCCAATACGGATATTTTAACCGCTCGTCGGGATAATGTTTTATGTATTCCCGGGCGCGCCATTATCCGCCAGAATAATGAGCAGATGGTGCGAATACTTGAGAAGAAAGAAGTCAGAGAGATTCCGGTGCAAATTGGTTTGCGCGCCGATGAGGGCTTAGTAGAAGTTTTGTCCGGGTTGAAAGAGGGCGAAGAAGTTGTAGCTTATATAAAAGAGAAAAAATAATGGCCGAGACGTTAATCAGGGCGGAAAATTTAATAAAGAATTATTATAACGATGGCCTGGTAACTGAAGTGTTGCACGGCCTTAATTTTACTATTAATCAGGGCGAGTTTGTGGCCATCATGGGGCCGTCGGGTTCCGGCAAATCTACCTTGATGTATATTCTCGGATTTTTGGATACGCCTACCGGCGGAAAATTTTATTTTAAGGGTCAGGATGTGAGTCAGCTTTCGGATAAGGAAATGGCGGGTATCAGAAATTTTGACATCGGTTTTGTTTTTCAATCATTTAATCTTCTACCCCGCACCACCGTTTTGGAAAATGTTATGCTGCCGCTCGTTTACGCCAAGGGCGTTAAAAATCCGGAACCCATCGCCCGTGAAGCGTTAGAGGCCGTTGGTTTGACACACCGCACAGATTATTTGTCCAACCAGCTTTCGGGCGGAGAAAAGCAAAGAGTGGCGATTGCGCGGGCGCTGGTCAACAATCCGGCGCTGATTTTGGCGGACGAGCCAACGGGTAATTTGGACAGCAAATCCGGCCAGCAAATTATGGAAATCCTTGAGGATTTAAATGCCGAGGGGCATACTATAATTTTGGTTACTCATGAATCTTACACTGCCGAGCACGCTGACCGTATCATTAAAATCAAAGATGGAGAAATAGTCGGCGATTACAAAGTGGTGGAAAGGCGCAGCGCCAAGAATGGCGGATTTATAAAATAAAAATATGCTTGAAAAAGACCCAGCAATCCATTCTTAAATGAGGCTGGGTTTATAGTTAAAATATGCTCTCAGCTTACCTAAAAATTTCCTTGCGGTCATTAAGGTCAAAAAAGTCCCGGTCTTTTTTGACTATGCTCGGAGTGATTATCGGCATCGCGGCGGTGGTTATTGTTATGTCGGTGGGGGCGGGAGCGCAAAGTTTAATTTTAAACCAGATTAAAAGCGCCGGTGTCAATCTTATCGGCGTTTTGCCCGGAGCTTCGGAAGAGGAAGGCCCGCCGGCGTCGGTAATGGGTATTAGCATAACAACTCTGACTTACGATAATATTGAGGCGGTTTTAAAACCGGGACGGGCTTTACATATTGTAGCCGGGGCTTCCTATGTGCAGGGGACTGCCACTACTTCCTGGTATAATCGCAGTATAGATACAAATTTTACTGGTACTACCGCCAGTTATTTGTCAGTTGAGGAAACCGACGTGGTCAGGGGTAGATTTTTTACCCAAGAAGAAGAAAAGAATATGGCGCGGGTGGCAGTTCTTGGTTCGGAAGTTGTTGATAATCTTTTTTCCGGCGCTGACCCGATTGGTCAGACAATTAGAATTAAAAAAGAAAGTTTTCGGGTCATTGGATTAATGGAGTCAAGGGGCACGTCGGGGTTTCAAAATCTTGACAATCAGATTTATCTTCCTCTCTATACCGCTCAAAAGTTACTTTTAGGCATTAATCACATAACTTTGGCTCGGTTCAGAGTTGACAGCGCTGAAAACATAGACCAAAGCATGGAGGATATTAAAATAGTTTTAAGAGAGGAACATGATATCCCTGACCCGTCGCAGGACGATTTTACCGTCCGTTCCCAGCTTCAAGCCATGGATGCTCTAAATAACGTCACCAATGCTTTAAAATTTTTCCTAGCGGCTATTGCCGCAATTTCTCTGATTGTCGGAGGCGTGGGCGTGATGAATATCATGCTCGCTTCGGTGACCGAACGCACGCGCGAAATCGGTCTGCGCAAAGCGGTCGGCGCCACTAAAACCGATATTTTATCCCAGATTCTTCTAGAAACAATTGCCATAACTTTGGCCGGCGGGATAATCGGTTTTATTATCGGGACTTTATTTTCCGCTTTAGTGGCGGCGGTAATGCGCTATCTCGCCTACGAATGGGATTTTGTTATTTCTCTGTTGTCTATTGTTTTGGGTATCGGAGTATCTTTAGCGGTTGGTCTTGTGTTTGGACTTGCTCCGGCAAAAAGAGCGGCTGATTTACATCCGATTGAGGCCCTGCGCCACGAATAATTTTTATATGCTGAATATAATTTCCAATAATTTAAAGTTGGCGATAAATTCTCTCCGTATCAATAAGGGACGGGCGATTTTGACTATTTTAGGAATTGTCATTGGTATCGCGGCGGTGATTATCGTGATGTCCGCCGGCCAGGGCATAGAAAGATATATTGTCGGGCAGGTGGAGGCCTTCGGCTCCGATGCCATAGAAATAGAGGTGAAGACGCCTAACACCGCGCATACTTCTACGGAAAACGCGACGAGTATGGCTATGGGAGCGGTTATTACCACTTTAAAAATAGAAGATGCCGAGGCCATAGCCAAACATCCGAATATCAGCTATTGGTATGCCGGAGTTTTGTCGCAGGATTTGGTTTCAGTCGGGGGGGAAATTAAGAAAACTATGATTTTTGGAGTGTCGGCGGATTTTACAGAAATAGATACCGGGGAAGTTGAGTTCGGCAGATTTTTTACCGGGGAAGAAGATAAAAGTTTATCTCAAGTCGTTGTGCTTGGGCACAAGGTAAAAGAAAAACTTTTTGGAGACTCCGAAGCTTTGGGCGCGAATGTTAAAATCGGCGGGAAAAATTACAAAGTTGTCGGGGTGATGGAGGAAAGGGGAGTGGTTGCTTTTTTCGATTTTGATAATTTGATTTTTGTTCCCGTGCGCACTTTGCAGAAAAAAATTTCCGGCATAGATTATGTCAGTTTTATTATGGCAAAAATGAAAGACCCGGCGGCAGGAGATGTCACCGCTGAGGAGCTTACTGCCATTATGCGCGAACAACATGGAATTACCGACCCCGATAAAGACGACTTTGCGGTGATGACTATGGAGGAGGCAAAAGAGATGATGGATACGATTCTCGGCGGCATCACGATTTTGCTGGTGGTGCTCGCTTCCATTTCGCTTATCGTGGGCGGTGTCGGCATTATGAATATTATGTATGTGAACGTGGCCGAGCGCACTTATGAGATTGGTTTGCGCAAAGCCCTGGGGGCGACGCGGCAGGATGTTTTGTATCAGTTTTTATTGGAAGCAATCGTCGTTACGTTTTTTGGCGGGATTTTTGGCATTATTTTCGGGACCGTTGTCGCTCTACTCATTTCCTACGCGGCGGCGTTTAGCGGTTTTGACTGGGGGTTTAATGTTTCCTGGTTTTCCATATTTTTGTCAGTTAGTTTTTCCGTCGCCGTCGGGTTGATTTTTGGTTTATATCCCGCCCGCCGCGCGGCGAATTTAAATTCCATTGAGGCCTTGAGACATGAGTAGCGCTTGACATTTTTTAGCCGCTATGCTAAAATACGGCGAAAACTTGTTGTTTTAAAATTAACATTATTTACAATAGAGAAAGGGAGAAAAAATGGCAGATGTAGATAAAGATAAAAAACCCGTGGAGATTTTGGTATGTTCTATTTGTGACAACACTCTATCAGCTGATGGTTCTTGCGAAAATTGTCGAAAAAAAGCAGCGGAGGAAATTTCACCTGATACAGCCCTGAAGCCAAAAACTCCGGGGGAGGGCAACCCATTTAGCAATATTCCGGATGAAGAAGTCAATAATCTTTATGGTAACAGCAGTGAAGCGGCAACGGCGCCAAAAACCGAGCCCGACCGCCCGCCGCTGGTAAGTCAAAATCCTCCGCCACCGCTTCCAGGGAAAGAACCTCTGGTGGAAAGTACTTCCGCCCCGGCATCGATATTTAATGAAGAAGAGGGGGAAGAAGGATACAAAAAAGCAAGCGAAGCGGCGGAAAAAGAAAGAAAAAGCGAGAAGAGAAAAACAGCGCTAGTTGTTATCTTGGCTATAATTACATTTTCCATGTATTATGCCCTTGACACTATAAAAACGAAGGGTAAGATTGCCAGTTGCGAAGCGGACAAAATAGCAGCGGAGGCAGCGGAAATCAATCTTGAAACTGCCCTGCTGACGCCCAGGCAAACAGACAAAGCCGTTGGCTACCTTAACGAAGCAGTTACGCTTCAAAAAAAGCTTAAGGAAAATGGCTGTAAATAGCCATCGCTAATCTAAAAGATAAATCCCGTTTCCGGACAATTTCGGAGCGGGATTTTTTATTTGGGTAAGGGGAGGATTTAAATTTATGGGTGTTAGTTGCTGGGGATTGGGGTTCAGATTGCTTCGCTCCCCGCCAGCTGATGGGGCTAGCTGGCAGTTCACTCGCAAAGACAATATCTGAAATAGCCAATTTTAAACATTAATAACCAAGAAATTTCCCCTACTGCCAGAGGAGGGGTACTTCGCCCCGAGCTTGTCGAGGGGTGGGGTGGTGGGAGAAAAACTGATTCTTGACAAGCTTTTGGGCGGGGGGTATAATGAAATTAGCACTCATAGAGTGAGAGTGCTAAATAGAAATCTATGATTACCAACAGACAAAAAACTCTGCTCAATTTAATCATTGACGAATATGTCAGAACGGCTGAGCCGGTCGGGTCTAAAAGTTTGGCCTCACGGTCTAAGCTTAATTTCAGCCCCGCGACCCTGCGCAATGAAATGGCCGGGCTGGAGAAAGACGGCTATATCCATCAACCGCATACTTCCGCCGGCCGCGTGCCTACGGAAAAAGGTTTTAATTTTTATATCAAAAATTTTTTGCGGGAAATTGATTTAACTAAAGAAGAAAAAAAGACGGTGGAAAAAATCCTTCATGAAACCGGCCGCCCGCACTCCGAACTTCTCAAAGCCATGGCCAAGGCCTTGGCTGAACTTTCCGGCACGGCCGTCATCGTCGGGTTTGAGCCGCGCAATTTTTATTACACCGGCATCGCTAATCTTTTTTCCCAGCCGGAATTTCGCGATTACAATTTGGTTTGTGATATATCTTTAGTGATTGACCAATTGGACGAGGGTTTTGATAAAATATTTAAAGAGATTGACGATATCCATATTTTTCTCGGCAAAGAAAATCCTTTTGCCGAAAATTGCGGAAGCGTTTTAGCTAAATATAATTTAGATGACACGGAGGGCGTTCTCGGAATTTTGGGGCCGATGCGCATGAATTACAGCGCCAATTATTCGCTTTTAAAATACACGCGAGAACTCATCAATAATAAATAGATTTTAATTATGGCCGACGAAGATAAAAAAGGAGCCAAGCAGGATAACGCCAAAAGCGAGCTTGATGAATTGCGGGAGAAAGTTGTTAAATTGGAAAAACGGGCGGAAGAAAATTTGGACGGTTGGAAAAGAGCCAAAGCCGATTATATAAATTTGAAAAGAGAAGCCGAGGAGAAACAGAAAGAGCTCATTAAATTTGTGACAGCTAATATATTGTTCGGGCTTTTGCCTATTATTGACAGTTTTAAAAAGGCCATAACGCATATTCCCGAAGAGCAAAAAGACGTCGGTTGGGTGGCGGGAATTTTTCAGACAAAAAAACAGATTGATGATTTTTTGAAGGGGCTGGGGTTGGAGGAGATAAAAACAGTTGGAGAAAAGTTTAATCCCGAATGGCACGAAGCCGTTGGCAAGCGTAAAGAAGAAGGAAAAGAGCCGGATATTATTTTGGAAGAAGTAGGCAGTGGATATAAGATGGGCGATAAAGCGCTGATTCCGGCAAAAGTGGTCGTGGCAGAGTAGGGATTTTATAACTTATAGTTTATAACTTTTTTCTGTCTTTGCGAGGAGTCCCGAACGCTCGGGACGACGAAGCAATCTAAACGTATTAGAGATTGCTTCTCCCGCCAAGGCGGGATCGCAATGACAGCTTTGTTTAGAAACGGTAGTCGATAATCCCTTAGTTGTAATCTTTTTATAAATAATCTCGGCCAGACATTAAATGTCAGTCGAATCGAGGAGTTTTATATGTCACTCATTCCATGGAAACCATTTTTTGAGCCCTTTGAGGATTTTGAAGGGGCTTTTGGAGATGATGCTTTTTCTTTGGTCCCGGCTAAAGTCAAAGGATTTATTCCGGCCATTGATGTTTATGAAAAAGACGGAAATCTGATGGTGGAAACTCCGTTGGTGGGAGTTGACCCCAAAGACGTTGAAATTACCATTGAAAACGATGTGTTAACGATTAAGGGGAAGAGCGAGCACAAATCCGAGGTAGAGGAGAAAAATTTTTACCGTAAAGAGGTGCGTTATGGAAATTTTTACCGCACCGTGGCCCTGCCGGCCCATGTTGATGCTGATAAAGCCAAGGCAGTATCGGAGAACGGGCTTTTAAAAATCAGCATTCCCAAGGTTGGAGCGCCCAAAGAAGTCAAAAAAATTACAATTGCCAAAAAATCGGCTCCCGCTAAAAAAGCCGTGGCCAAAAAGAAAAAATAATTGTTAGCAAATATACCGCTCCGTTGGTAAATTTTCAGCGGGGCGGGAATTTGGAAATAATTAACAAATAACATTGAAATAATTTATGTCAAAAATTCTTGGAATTGATTTAGGGACAACCAATTCTTGCGCGGCTATCATTGAAGGAGGAGAGCCGAAAGTTTTGGAAAATAAGGAGGGGATGCGCACGACCCCATCCATTGTCGCTATCGGGAAAAGCGGCGAAAGATTGGTCGGGCAGATTGCCAAACGCCAAGCGGTGACCAATCCGTTTAATACGATTTTTTCCGTCAAACGTTTAATCGGCAGGCGTTTTAACGACCCGGAAGTGCAGAGGGATGAAAAATTAATGCCTTACAAAATAGTTAAATCCGGCGAAGGCGTTAAAGTCAAAATGGCGGATAAAGAATATTCGCCGCAGGAAATTTCAGCGATGATTTTACAGAAATTAAAAGCCGATGCTGAAGATAGATTAGGCGAAAAAATAGAGGAAGCGGTCATTACCGTGCCGGCTTATTTTGATGATTCCCAAAGACAGGCCACCAAAGACGCGGGAGAAATCGCTGGACTTAAAGTAAAAAGAATTATTAACGAGCCGACTGCCGCGGCCTTGGCTTATGGCTTTGATAGAAAAGTTGGTCAGCAGATTGCCATTTACGATTTGGGCGGCGGCACTTTTGATATTTCCATTTTGGATATTTCCGCTGATACCGTGGAGGTAAAATCCACCAACGGCGACACCCATCTGGGCGGTGACGATTTTGACCAGAGGATTATTGAATGGATTATCGCTGAATTTAAAAAATCCGAAGGCATTGACTTGGGCAAGGACCAGCTGGCTTTACAGCGGCTGAAAGAGGCCGCGGAAAAGGCCAAGATTGAATTATCTTCGGCGCAGGAAACGGAAATTAACCAGCCGTTTATTACTTCCGATGCCAACGGCCCTAAGCACTTGGTTTTGAAAATGAGCCGTGCCAAGTTAGAAGAGTTGATTGGCGATTTAGTGGAAAAAACTTTGGAACCATGCCGTAAGGCCTTGGCTGATGCCGGTTTTAAGACAAGCGAAATTGAAGAAGTGGTTTTAGTCGGAGGCATGACCAGAATGCCGTTGGTTCAGAAAACCGTAGAAAAGTTTTTTGGCCGCAAACCGAACGTTTCAGTTAATCCAGACGAAGTGGTGGCCTTGGGCGCGGCGGTTCAGGCCGGAGTTTTGCAGGGAGATGTCAAGGACGTTTTGCTTTTGGATGTGACGCCGCTCTCACTTGGCATTGAGACCTTGGGAGGCGTGGCTACTAAATTAATTAACCGCAACACCACTATTCCGACTTCCAAGTCGCAGATATTTTCCACTGCCGCTGATAATCAGACCTCGGTGGAGATTCACGTTTTACAAGGCGAGCGCGAAATGGCCTCAGATTGTAAAACGCTCGGGCGTTTTATTCTTTCCGGTATTCCGCCGTCGCCGCGCGGTATGCCGCAAGTGGAAGTGATTTTTGATATTGATGCCAACGGCATTTTGAATGTTACCGCTAAGGACAAGGCCACTAACAAAGAGCAGAAAATAACTATCACCGCCTCGTCCGGTCTTTCCAAAGATGAAATAGAAAAGATGAAAAAGGACGCGGAAATTCACGCTGATGAAGACAAGAAAAAGAAAGAAGCGATTGAAACCAAGAACCAAGCGGATTCCATGGTTTTCCAAACCGAAAAGACCTTGAAAGAATTCGCTGATAAAGTTCCAGCTGATGTTAAAAAGCAAGTGGAAGAAAAAGTTGAGGCCTTAAAAAAAGTCAAAGATGGCGAAGATATGGCGGCGATTAAAAAAGCTATTGAAGAATTGAATGAGACCGTTACCAAAATCGGGCAGAGTATGTATTCTCAAAATCAAAATGCTGCTGGCGCATCTGCCGACAGTAAAGATGATAACAAAAAGAAAGACGAAGGCCCGATTGAAGGGGAAGTGGAAGAAAAATAAGCTGTCATTGCGACCCCGAGCTTGACTTCGGCGAGCTCAGTCGAGTCGTCGAGGGGGAAGCAATCTCTAATACGTAGCTTTGGGCAAGGGCGCTGTATTAGAGATTGCTTCCTGCCTGCCGGCAGGCAGGCGTCGTCCCGCCACGGCGGGACTCCTCGCAAAGACAGTAAAAAAGGTCAATTGTCATTCTGATCCCGAGTTCTCGGGGCGAAGAATCTAGACAGAGATCCTTCGCTACGCTCAGGATGACAATGTTTCTTTCTACCCCAACCCCTCCCTGCCTGCCGGACTTTGGTGAGCTCAGTCGAACCGTAGGCAGGCTTGTTTAAGGAAGGGATTAAGTTTCAAATTTTAGGTTATATGTTTCAAGTTTTAAGTTACAAGTTGTGAGTTTCAAGTTATGTCCAAAGATTATTATAAAATTTTAGGAATAGAAAAAAGCGCTTCGGCTGAAGAGGTCAAGCGCGCTTTTAGGCAACTGGCGCATAAATACCATCCAGATAAAGAGGGCGGCGATGAGGCGAAGTTCAAAGAAATAAACGAGGCCTATCAGGTTTTGGGCAATTTGGAAAAAAGAAAACAGTATGACCAATTCGGCACCACCTTTGAAAATATGGGAGCCGGCGGATTTGGCGGAGGAAATCCGTTTGGCGGATTCCAAAGCGGCGGGTTTAACATTAACATGGATGATTTGGGTGATTTGTTTGGCGGACTTGGAGATATTTTTGGCGGTTCGTTCGGCGGGCAGAGAACCAAAACGGCCACCCGCGCCAAAGGACGCGATATAGAAGTTGATTTGCAGATTGATTTTCGCGAAGCGGTGTTCGGTGGTGAGAAAGAATTAGAGTTATATAAAAATATAATTTGTGAGCGTTGCGGCGGCAGTGGCGCGGAGCCGGGGAGTAAAATAATTTCTTGCGTCTCTTGCGGTGGAGCGGGCAGAGTTCGCAAAGTCCAGCGGACTTTTTTAGGCGCCATGGAAACATCTTCTGTTTGTCCGGAATGCCGCGGAGCGGGTAATAAGCCGGAGAAGCTCTGCTCGGAATGCCGCGGAGCGGGGATTAAAAAGGGGAACGAGAAGATAAAAGTCAAAATTCCGGCGGGGATAAATAGCGGCGACACTGTCAAATACTCGGGCAAGGGCGAAGCGGTTGGCCGCGATGGTTTAGCCGGCAATCTTTATGTTAATTTTAACGTTAAGCCGCATCCGGAATTTTCCCGTGACGCCTTTGATATTTTAAATACTATCACTATTTCTTTCCCGCAGGCGGCGTTAGGTGATAAGGTTGAAGTCAGCACCATTGACGGTTCGGTTAATTTAAAAATTCCGGCCGGCACGCAGTCAGGAACAATTTTCAGAATCAAGGGACGCGGGGTGCCGAAACTTCGCGGTTCGGGGCGCGGGGACCAGCTCGTAACCGTGAAAGTGGAAGTGCCGAAAAATCTCACCCGGAAACAAAAAAAGATGCTGGAGGAGTGGGGGAAAGAATAACTTAAAAATTGATTATTGTTTTTGGTCAGCGGTTGTTTACTATTGACATTTTCCCTGCTTTATTCTATAATAAATATCAATAAAAAAGTTCGTTTTGTAAACATTTTTAAAAGGAGGAACGATGGGTACGAAACAAGGTGAAATTGTCTTGCCGGATTACAGGATAGCTGACCGTTTCGCTGATTTTTTCAAACGGGTCGGCGAAATAATTTTGCGGGGGGCGGTTAAAATCCTGATATTATTTGTCATGTTGGCTACGCTTATAGTAAGCCACGGCAAAGACGAAGCCGAAACCGGTGAAGAATAATTTTTTACTTTCTACTTTTAAGCGCGGTTCGCCAATCGCGCTTTTTTATTTTGCTAAACCTTGACTTTCCCGTCTCTTTTGTTTATAATATAGGCGGAGAAAGAAACGTTATTTGACAATTAAAATAAACTTTTAGGAAAGAATTTTTGAAGAAAAGGAGAAATAATAATGGGTAATTTTGGTCCAAAAGATTCTAACATTAAACCGCCACCCGACCCTTTTAAACCCGCCGAAGGTCAAGGGTTAAATAAAGAGCCAAGATGGGATAGCCCGCCTATGGGAAATTTAGCTGCCAAACGCGTAGAGGAAAAAAAAGAAAAAAACTGGTCAGGCAGAGAAATTATGGGTTGTATTTTTGGCCTTCCTATTGCCGTTCTTGTAATAGCAACCATTGTGAAAATTGCTTCTTCACCTAAAGTCGACCTATCCGACCAGCCACTTTATGTTCAAATCGGGGTAATTATTATTGTTTTATCTGTATTGTCAAAGGGTTGCATGTAAAAGGGATGTTTAAAGTATGGGGGGATAAACGGTTTTTTGGTAATGGTTTTAGTTTTTTAGTAAGACACAGCTAATAGTTGTGTCTTTTATTGTTTTATTTTTTTTGCTATACTAAATACAGTAAGCATAAATTATCAACAGATGAATTTTGAGCCAATCGTTAAGTGGATAAGTTCGGTCAATTGGTCAAACCCAAGTTGGGACCTCCTTATTTTTGTGTTCTTTATAGTGGTTTCCCTGCTTTACGGGCTTTCTTTGGGCCGCGACAGGATAATCGTGATTTTAGTAAGTATTTACATGGCTTTGGCGGTCGTTAATACCGCCCCCTATATTAAGGGGCTTCAAGCGGAGATAAATATCAACAATTTTTTTGTTTTTAAAATAACCACCTTTTTAGGTGTTTTTTTGGTTCTCTTTTTTCTCTTGTCTCGCAGCGGGCTGATGGGAACAATCGCCAAATCCCGCGGCCTGGGCAAATGGTGGCAAGTGATTCTCTTCTCCTTTTTACACGTCGGCCTTTTAATCAGCGTGGTCTTGTCCTATTTAGCTCCCGAGGCGGTCAGCAAACTAGCGCCTTTAACCAAGGATGTGTTTACGGGAGACGCCGGGAGGTTTTTTTGGTTGGTAGCGCCGATTGTGGCCATTGTTCTCGCTAGAGACAAAGAGGAAGAAGGGGAATAGGTGGCGGTTTCAAGCCAGAAATTATAAGTTTTACATTCCATGTGCTATAATTATATAAATTATTGATAACATAAACCTATGCAAAAGCATATTCTTTTCGGGCTAAAAATTTTACTTGCTATTTTGGTCGGGGTTACCATCATTCTCGGGTTTGTCTACACGGGTTTTTATTTCGGCTATCAGGCGGGAGCAGATAAGGCCTGGTCTTTGGCCGGACAGGCGATTGATGAAACCGGGGTTTTTCCTGATGGAGAAGAAGCAGCTTTCAATTTAAAAGGCGAGATAACCAAGATTGATGTTGCTAATAAAAAAATATACTTTAACGCCGAACAGCCCAGTCAAAATCCACTGGCTCCGCGGGCGCCGGTTGAGAGAGTGGCGTCGCTTGATAAAAATTATTCAATTATAAAAGTCATTGAGAAGTCGGCTGACCAATTAGCCGCGGAAGAGTTGGCTTACGAAAAAAATAGGGAAGCCGCGCGGCAAGCCGGGACCGAGACGCCGCTCCGACAGAAAACTTTCACGGAAATGGTGTATCCGTTGGAATCCCTGAATGTCGGAGACAAGATTACTGTTTCCTCGGAAGCTGATATTTATTGGTCCGAGTCCTTTATCGCCAAAGAAATCAGAGTTTATTAAATATAATTATAAAATCGTATGTCCAAACTAACTAAATTAACCAAACTGTCAATTTTTGTGGCGGTGTTTATTTTTCTTTTTGTCGCCGGCGCTCTTTCGGTAAATTATCTTTATGCCTGGCAGGGCCCGACTGCCCCTCCGGCGGGGAACAACGTTGCCGCGCCGCTTAATGCCGGCAGTGATATCCAAACTAAAACCGGAAATTTAATTTTGGGCGGTCTCCAAATAAACGAAATAGCCAACAAGTGGCTTGGCGTCAGCTCGCCGATGTATATCAGGGCAGGGTATGATAATGTCGCCGGCGAATGGAGAACTGGCGATAATTCCACGCTTAATCTTGAGACCACGGGGAGCGCGAGTTTATATAGCAGGAATAGTTATGCCACCGTGAAAGGTCAGAGCGGGGTAAATATCTATTCCGGGGTTGGTTCAATCGCGCTTCAGAGCAATTATGGCGCTGGCGGAGAACTGGAATTACGCGATTATAGCGGCCGTGACGCAGTGAGAGTTGATGATTATCTTTGCCTTAATGCTTGGGATACGGATTTATCCGACGGTCGTGGTTGTATTGAGGACTGGGCGGATATCAGCACAATCCAGTGCGAGGATTTATCTTGTCAGACAGCCTGTTCAGACATTACTAATTGCGCCAATGGTTATTATTTAAAAAGAGCTGATGATTCGGTTACTGCCGATTACATAATAAATGGTGAGGTGACTCTAAATAAATTGACGTCTACTGGTCTTATTTATGGCACACAATTTCAAGATAAAGACAATTCCAGTTATTATTTAGACCCGGCCAATAGCAGTGATGCCGGTAATTTGGCGGGCAGGATAAAATTACCCTTTATTTTAGACACAGACAGTACTTATTATATAGATCCAAACGCTGAACCCAATGCCGCTTCTGTTTACGTAAAAGGTAATATCAACAGCACATTTGGTTCTATAACTACAAATAGCGGTTCTATCAATGCGGGTGGAGATTTAACAACTCAAGGTAATTTAAGTGCTTCGAGCAATACTCGCGATAACTGTGCCTGGACACCCATTCAGTTCGGCGTCGGGCAGTTTACTTGTCCTGAAAATAAATACGTTGCCGGTATTGAGAAAGACGCTAACAACGCGGTATTAAAGATGTATTGTTGCGCTTTATAGTTTTAGATTTTTTCAATAAACATAAAAGGGGCCTTTACGGCCCCTTTTTTATGCTTGATAAAAAATATCTGTTTTGTTAAGATGGGGCAGTAGGTTTATTTTAAATTAAAGCTCATTAAAAACTAAGAACCGTCAGTCGCGACTGACGGGATAAGCCCCACGCTAGATTATAGGGGAGGGAGGTAAAAATGAAAGTAGGTACTTACGGCAATATTTTTGCCGGTCGGCGGGGGGCGGAATTATATGGGATAACGCTGCAGGAATCGCCACCCTTTTTATATGTTCCCAAAAAAGAAAAAGCGATAAGAGGATTATTGGAAAAAATAAGGCGGGACAAGATTGACGTTTTATTTATCTATGGCGGCGATGGCACTCTTCACCGTTTTCTGACTGATTGGTTTAATTTTTTCGGCGAGGAAGCAGAAATTCCTTTGCTTGTCCCTCTTCATGGCGGGACAATGGATATTGCTGCCACCGCTTTGGGGATTCCCCATAATTCGGCTTACGCCGTGACAAAAATAATTTCTTTATTGCGGAAAGAAGAAAATGTGAAGAAATTTTGCCGCGGGCTATCTCTGCTTAAAGTATCCGGTTCCGAGTCGGAAAACTTGTACGGTTTAGAAGTGGCCTTGGGCCCGGCAGTGAATTTTTTGAAAGAATATGAAAACGGCCCCAAGGGATTATGGCAAGTCGCCAAGATATTTATTTTTTCTATTTTGGCGGTTTTAATCGGCTGGCCGGTAAGATTTCAAGAATTTTTGAGAAAATTGGAATGCTCGGCGGAGATTGACGGAGTTAAAATCGGGCGCAGAGAATTTACGGTTCTTTACTGTTCGGTTATCCATCGCGTCATTTTCGGCTTTCGCCCGTTCCGTGATACTCACGGTTTGCGGGGATTCAGATTCTTGGCTTACGCGGTTTCTCCGTTAGCTATCGTCAGCCGTCTTCCATTTTTGGCCTATGCGATAATCCCTAAAAGCGATAGGTATATCAATAGCTCGGCCGAAGAGATAACACTGGCTGGTTTTGAGAAGACGATGTTCACGGTGGACGGCGATATTTATGAAAGTCAAAACTCCGTTAAGGTAGAAGAAGGTCCCAGGGTTCGGTTTTTTTCTTTTAAAAAATTCAATTAGAAGGGCCTGTTCAAAACGGCCCTTTTTTGTTATGCTAAAAATATGCTGAATCTTTATAATACTTTAACCCGCAGTAAGGAAAAATTTAAGCCGCTAAATGACAATAAAGTCGGGATTTATACCTGTGGCCCGACTGTTTATAATTACGCTCACGTCGGCAATTTGCGTTCTTACGTTTTTGCCGATGTTTTGGTGCGCGTTTTGAAATACAACGGCTATAAAGTCAAACAAGTGATGAATATCACCGATGTCGGGCATCTCACTTCCGACGCCGATGAAGGCGAAGATAAGTTGGAGAAAGGCGCGGAGCGGGAAGGAAAATCGCCTCAAGAGATAGCTCGTTTTTACTCTGAGGCATTTTTAAAGGATTTAAAAAATCTTAATATCAATTTTCCCGATATTTTTTGCCGAGCCACAGACCACCTAGAAGAGCAAATCAAGCTGATAAAAAAATTGGAAAGCAAGGGCTATACTTATCGCACTAAAGATGGAATTTATTTTGACACTTCTAAAATTAAGGACTACGGGCGGCTGGCCGGGTTAGACGTTGAAGGATTGCGGGCGGGGGAGAGGGTAGAATTTTGCGATAAAAAAAATACCACCGATTTTGCTTTGTGGAAATTTTCTCCAGCGGGCAAGAAGCGCCAGCAAGAATGGGAAAGCCCTTGGGGGGTTGGGTTTCCCGGCTGGCATATTGAATGCTCGGCTATGTCTATGGAATATCTGGGCGAGGCCATTGATATTCATACCGGCGGCCGTGACCACATTCCCGTTCATCATACCAATGAGCGGGCGCAGAATATGGCGGCGACCGGCAAAGAGGTGGTTAAATTTTGGATACATAATGAGTTTGTAATTTTAAAGGGCGGAGAAAAGATGGCTAAGTCCGCGGAAAATTTTTTAACTTTAGGCGCGCTTCAAAAAAAAGGTTTTAACGCCTTGGCTTATCGTTACCTGCTTTTAAACACTCATTATCATAATCCAGTAGAATTTAGTTGGGAGTCGCTGGCGGGAGCCAAAAACGCGCTGGATAATTTGTATAAAAAAATAGCGGAGCTTGGCAGATTTTGGTTTGGCAAGGTGGACGAGAACTATGAGCGCCAATTTTGTGAAGCGATTAACGACGACCTAAATATCCCGCAGGCCTTGGCGGTGGCGTGGGAACTTTTGAAAGATGAAAAGATTTCCCGGCGCGCTAAAAAGAAAACACTCTTGAAGTTTGACGAAGTATTAGGATTGAACTTGGATGATGTCAGGAAAGAAAAAATTAAAATACCATCAAGAGTCAAAGAATTAATAGAAAAACGCGATAAAGCCCGTCAAAGTAAAGATTGGGCGGAATCCGACCGCTGGCGCGAGGAAATACAAAAATTGGGGTTTGAGGTGGAAGATACGGAGCAGGGGACAAAGGTGAAAAGATTAGAATAACAATCAACCCGCTTATCAATTGTCGTTGTTTTATTTTTTCTTTATAAAATGCTATAATATAGTGAATAAATTACCCTTTCCCGTTATTTATGCCAGAAGATGACAGTAAAAAAATAGAAACCGGAGAAGCGAATTTTTCAAAAGAAATAAAATCCGAGGAGTTTCCCAAAAAAGAAGTTGTCAAAGAAAACGCGCCCGAGAAAGCCCCAGAATTTTTACCGCAAGAAAAGGAAGAGGAGGGCGAGAAAAGAGAGGGAAAAGTGGAAATTCCGAGTGGTGCGCCGGTAACTCCGACGACTCCTTACAAAAGTCCGACGTTTTTGGAAATAGAAAACATACTCTCCGAGGATTTGGACGAGGTTTATTTTAGCTTGCCCCCGGAAAAGCGAAAACAGTTTAAAGAGCGCGGGGAGGAGACGGCTAGCAGGATAGAAAAAATGATTAAAGCAGTCAGAATTAATGCGCATAAAATTTTGAATCTTATAAAAAAATGGCTGAAGATTATTCCGGGAGTCAATCAATTTTTTCTGGAACAGGAGGCTAAAATCAAGGCCGACAAAATTTTAGATTTAAGCCAAAGAAAATAAAATGCTTTTAAGTTTTTGGCAAACGACTATTAATTTGGGCGGTAGCGAACTCACCCTAGAAACCGGAGAAGCGGTGTCTGTTTTGGATTTTCTTCTTTTGGCGCTTCTTGGTTTTTTTGTCTTATTTTTTATCATCTTTTGGATTAGAAATTTTTTGCGGCAGAAAGGTCAGACAATTTATGGATTTAAAAAAGTGGTGCTGGCGGTAAGAATGCCCAAAGATTTAGGCGGGGAAGAAAAAAAAGAACAGGCGGGATTGCAGAAAATTCAGGAGATGATTGCCGTGGCCGAGACGTTTTTCAGTGGCATCGGCGGGTTGCGCAGGGAAAAAGGTTGGAAAACCTGGTTTTTCGGCCGGCAAGACCAAATTGCCCTGGAGATTGTCGTTTGGCGCGGACTTATTTATTTTTACGTCGCCTGCCCGCTTTATTTGCGCGATTATTTGGAACAGCAGATACAGGCGCAGTATCCCGACTCGGTGATAGAAGAAGTTGAGGATTATAATATTTTTTCTCCGCAAGGCGTCATTCTTGGCACCTATCTTACTTTGACGCGTAAAAATGCTTTTCCCATTAAAACTTATCGCAAACTTGAATCCGACCCGCTTAATACTTTAACCAACTCTTTGTCGAAAATAGACGAAGAAAGCGGCGCGGCGATTCAGATTGTTCTTCGCCCGGCGGGGGTAGAGTGGCGTAAGGAAGGCGTGCATATTGCCACGGCCATGCAGCAGGGTAAAAAACTCTCGGCCGTGGAAAAGAAAAGCGCTTGGGGCGAGTTGGGCAAAACATTCAAAGCGGCGGCTTCCAGCGGGGCGGCTTCTAAACCCGGTCTTCCGCCAAAACAGAACGAACCTTATCGCCTTTCTCCTTTGGAAGAGGAAATGGTCAAGGGTCTGGAAGAGAAGAGCAGTAAAGCGGGGATGGAAGTGAATATCCGCGTAATGGCTTCGGCTAAGAGCCGCGAGGCCGGCAAAATAATTTTGGACAATATCGTCAATTCTTTTAATCAGTATAATATTTATCAATACGGCAATGGTTTTCGGCAGAGCGCGCCATCTAGTTTGAAAAAAATTATCAAAGAATTCATTTATCGCCATTTTAATGAAAATAAAAAAATTATTTTAAATACCGAGGAGATGGCGAGTATTTACCATTTTCCTCTGCCGACCATGGAAACGCCGCGCATCGCCTGGCTTCTTTCTCGCAGCGCGCCGGCGCCCAATAATATTCCTCGCGAGGGTCTGCTTTTAGGAGTCAATACTTATCGCGGGGTGAAAACAGAAGTAAGAATAAAAAGAGAGGATCGCCGCCGGCATCTTTATGTTATTGGTATGACGGGTACGGGCAAGTCGTGGTTTCAGGAAGGTCTGGCGGTGCGGGATATTAAAAACGGTGAGGGCGTTTGTTTTATTGACCCGCACGGCGATGCCATTGAACATATTTTAGAGCGTATCCCCAGAGAACGCGCGGAAGACGTGATTATTTTTGACCCGTCGGATTTTGAGCGGCCGCTGGCCATGAATATCCTTGAATATTATTCGGAAGACCAGAAAATTTTTGTCATCAATGAGCTTTTAGCTATTTTTGAAAAGTTGTACGACCTTAAAGCTACCGGCGGACCGATGTTTGAGCAATATATGCGCAACGCCCTGATGTTGATTATGGATGACCCCGAGTCCGGCTCCACGCTTTTGGAAGTGCCGAAAGTTTTAGCTGACGAAGAATTCAGAAAATTTAAACTTTCCAAATGCCGCACGCCGGTGGTGAAAGATTTTTGGGAGAAAGAAGCGCAGAAAGCTGGTGGAGAAGCGTCGCTGGCCAATATGGTTCCTTACATCACTTCCAAGCTCACGCCCTTCATCGCCAATGATCTCGTAAGGTTGATTATCGCCCAGCAGAAAAGCGCTTTTAATTTCCGCGAGGCCATGGATTCCCGTAAAATTATTTTGGTCAATCTGGCTAAGGGAAAGATCGGAGAAATCAACGCTAATCTGCTCGGCATGATTATCATCGGGAAAATTCTCATGGCGTCTTTGGGTAGGGCGGACATACCCGAAGAAGAGAGAAAGGATTTTTATCTCTACATTGACGAGTTTCAAAATTTTCTCACGGAAAGTGTTAATGTTATTCTTTCCGAAGCGCGCAAATATCGCCTCTGTCTGACCATCGGCCATCAATACATCAGTCAGTTGGTCAAAAATAATGATACGAGAATCCGTGATGCCATTTTCGGCAATGTCGGCACTAAGGTTTGTTTCCGTATCGGTGTGGAAGACGCCGAACATATGGTCAAAGAGTTCGCACCGATTTTTTCCGTTCGCGATTTTTTAAATATCCCTAAATATAACGCCTACGCTAAGCTTTTGATTGATAACGCCAATCCGCCGCCGTTCAATATGGCGACGATTTCGCTTGATGAGATTGCGCGGGCGGACGCGGAATTAGCAAAAAATATCAGAGAGTTGTCGCGTCTCAAATATGGGCGCAGCCGCAAAGTGGTGGAGATGGAGGTTTTGGAGAGGACGAGGGTGGTACAGAAAAAAACGCGAGAGGGAGAATAAAGTTTCCAAAATAAAAGAAAATTAAAAAATAAAAATATGAAAAGCAAAATTATAGAAGAAGACCTTGGTGACACGGAAGCCGAGGAAGAGGAAAATAAAAACAAAGAAAAAGAGGCCTTGACGAGCGCGGAAGTGATTAAAATAAAAAGCCGGCTGGAAAACATTAAAAGCTCTGTTTGCCAGATTTTGGACTTATTAGAAGAAAAGGGCGGGGATTTGCCGATGAGTTTGGATACCCGCGGCGAAACCCTGATTAAGCCAGCGGAAAAAGAAACGGGGATGACGGTAGAGGGGGTTTTTGACGGTCAGAACATGATAGGTCCCGACGGCAAGCAATATAGCGTGCCGGCGAATTATGCTTCCAAATCAAAATTAGTTGAAGGAGATATTTTAAAACTCACCATCACCGCGCGCGGCACCTTCATCTATAAACAAATCGGTCCGGTGGAAAGGGAACGGCTGGTGGGTCAACTTTTCGAGAACGACGATACCGGAGAATTTTCTGCCATTGTGGAAGATAGAAAATACAAACTTCTTAAAGCCAGCGTGTCGTATTTTAAGGGTGAAAAAGGAGATGATGTGGTGATTCTTGTTCCCAAAGACAAGAGCAGCGCCTGGGCGGCGGTGGAGAATGTGATAAAGAAATAAAGACTTATAACTTGTATCTCAAATTTATAACATAAAAAACGGCCGAGAGGCCGTTTTAAGTTAGGAGTTATAAGTTTCAGGTTATAAGCTATTTCTTCGATTTACTTGATATTATTTAGATAATAAGTTAATATATTTATACTAAGATATAACTATGTCTCAAACACTTTACCGAAAATACAGGCCGCAGAGTTTTTCCGACGTTATTAATCAAAACCACATTAAGATTACTTTGCAGCACGAAATAGAAACGGGCGATATCACCCACGCTTATTTATTTACCGGACCGCGCGGGGTGGGCAAAACCACCATGGCGCGTATTTTTGCCAAGGCCGTTAATTGCGAGCGCCGTCAAGAAGGGGAGTCCGAGCCCTGCAACGAGTGCGCCGCTTGCCGCGAGATTACCGAGGGTCGCGCGCTGGATATTGTTGAAATGGATGCGGCCACGCATACGCAGGTTGATAATGTCCGTGAAAACGTTATCCAAAACGCCCGCGTTTCGCCGTCGCGCCTCAAGTATAAAGTTTTTATTATTGATGAGGTGCACATGCTTTCCACGGCATCTTTTAACGCTCTTCTTAAAACTTTGGAAGAACCGCCGGCCCGAGTGATCTTTATTTTAGCCACAACTGAAGTTCACAAAATTCCCCTGACTATTGTTTCTCGTTGCCAGCGTTTTGATTTTAAAAAAATCGGCGCTGCCGAGTTAGTCGGGCGTTTAAGAATGATTTCCCAGAAAGAAAAAATTGATATTGAAGACGCAGTTTTGGAAAATATCGCCCGCCATAGCGATGGCTGTTTGCGCGACGCCGAGAGCTTGCTTGGGCAGATTTTTTCCCTGGGAGAAAAAAAGATAACTAAGGACGCGGCCGAACTCGTGATTCCGCGTTCGGAATTTAATCTGGTGGCGGAGCTGGTCGGATATTTGATTCTAGATAAGACTAAAGAGGCGCTGGAACTTGTTAATCGTCTTATAAATGAAGGGGTGGATTTTAATCAGTTTATCAAGGACGCGGTGGAATTTTTGCGCAAGATGCTTTTGGTGAAAATTAGCAATGACTTGGCGCAATTTGCCGAGGGTTTTGAAGAAAAAACCGAAAAAGAAATAAAGCATCTGCTCGCTTACGTTGAGGTAGTTGACCTTTTGAATATGATTAATGTCTTTATGGAGAAAATTCCGCTTTTGAAAAATGCGGATATCGTTCAACTGCCTTTAGAGTTAGCCATTTTTGAAATTAGCGCAGGCAAGAGTAAAAAAAAACTAAATAGCAACGAAAATGTAATCTCCGGAAGGATTGAATCCGTGGCGGTTGCCAGTCAATCTTCTGTTAAAGCGGAGGAGAAGGGTATGCGACAGGAGCCGGCAGAAGGAAAAGCTGAAGCGAAAAAAGAAGTGAAGAGAAAGAAAAAAATAAAAATAACCGCGGAAGAAATAAAATCCCGCTGGCCGGAATTTTTGGAAAAAATCAGCGCCAAGAATCATTCTCTGCCGTTTATTATGAAACTTAGCCAGCCCTTGGATTTTGACGAAGATAAGCTGCGTATCGGCTTTCAATACAAACTGCATCAAGAAAAAGCCGGTGAAGTCAAAATTAAGACGATTATAGAGGAAACTTTACAAGAAGTTTTTGGTGAAGAGATTATTATCACGCCGATAGTTGCCGATGTGGGGTTTAGGGCGGGGGAAGATGAAAAAACGGCGCAGGAGGGGATAGTCAGTGAGATACTTGAAGAATTCGGCGGGAAAGTGATAGAATAATTTTGTTTTTATTTTTCCGCCCGCCATCGCAAGCCGAGCTTGCGAGGCGTTGCGGGCGCGGTCCGGGATCGTCTAATGGTAGGACACATGCCTCTGGAGCATGTTATCTTGGTTCGAATCCAAGCCCCGGAGCCAAATTGACAAAATGGCTCCACGAGTGCTACTATATTTACATTCTTCAACAAAATCAGAAAGGTGGTGAGAAAGATGAGCGATAGGGGAAAGAAAGAATTCAGAGAATTGCAAAGTTCCATTGTAGAACTTGCAAAAGAACTCTCCTTGGGTCGGAAAAGTGGTAAGAAATCTCAGTATTCCAAAAAATGGCTTTTTCGCTATGCCGATCTAAAGCTGGAAATAGTGAGGTCAGCGGAGCGATTGACCGATCGGGAAATTATGAAGCTAATGAACCTTTGCTCTTTGATAGACATGGCTTACACAAATATTTTTGAGGTTGATAGAATGGAAACGTTTCGAAAAATAATAAGAAAAGGGTAAAGGATAGCGGAGCTTTCTAAGCTCCCACATTTGTGGGAGCTTTTTTATAAACACAAAAATATTCAACTCTTTAATATAAAAAACCGGCAGCTTAAGCTGCCGGTTTTGGCGTTACTAGAAATTCGTCGTAATGCGCGCTCCTTTTAATTTTACCCGGTTATGGTATATTTAAACAAAAGGATTAAATAATTATTGAATTATATGAAAAAAATTATCGTAGTTATTTTGATTATTTTAGCAGTCGGTTTAATAGCCATAGCCGGCGCAAGAATTTTTACCGGCGAGGATTCTTGGATTTGCGTGAACGGCGAATGGATAAAACACGGCCAGCCGTCAGCGGCTATGCCGGAGTCGGGCTGCGGCGAGGAGAAAAAAGAGAATTCAGTTTTATCCGAGGAAATCGTGGTGGAAAGTCCGGCGCGGGGAGCGGGAATCAAAAGTCCTTTGGAAATCAGCGGCCGGGCGCGCGGCAGTTGGTTTTTTGAGGCCTCATTTCCGGCGCGACTTTTAGATGACGCCGGCGAGGAAATCGCCCGCGGGAGCGTAGAGGCGGAGGGAGAGTGGATGACGGAGAAAATGGTGCCATTTAAGGGGAGTTTGATTTTTACGGCGTTAAAATCAGAGAACGGTACTTTGGTATTAATGAATGATAATCCCTCGGGTTTGCCGGAGAATGAGAAGAAAATTGAAATTCCGGTAGTGATTCAAAAATCGGAAACGTCTAAAATGAAATTATTTTTTGGCAATCAAAAGCTGGACCCGGAGGTTTTGGATTGCTCCAAAGTTTTCAGCGTGGAGCGGGAAATTCCCAGAACCGAGGCCATCGGCCGGGCGGCGCTGGAAGAATTGTTAAAAGGCCCGACGGAAGCGGAAAAATCAGCGGGGTATCTTTCTAACATCAATTCCGGCGTTAAGGTGAAAAATTTGACGATAAAAGACGGCGTGGCTACGGCGGAGTTTGATGAACAATTAGAATATCAAGTCGGCGGTTCCTGTCGTGTGGTGGCTATCCGCTCGCAAATTACCGAAACCCTCAAACAATTTCCGACAGTCAAAGAAGTGATTATTTCCGTTAACGGACGGGTAGAAGATGCTCTCCAACCGTAATAAATCAAATATAATTTTTTAAATACGAATAAAGAAACTATTTTAAAAAATAAATAACAATTTATGGAAGAGCCGATGAAACAAAATCAGCCGGAAACAAATCCGCCCCCCGCGCCGGGCAAAAAGCAGAATACGGCTATGGCAATTGTCGCCTACATTCTTTTCTTTATTCCGCTTTTGACCGACGCCAAGAACGACCCATTTGTGAAGTTTCACGTCAAGCAAGGTTTGTTGCTCTTTTTGTCCTGTTTGGTTGTTTGGGTAATCAGCGCCGTTCTGCCTTTTTACGTCTGGTGGAAGATTTATTGGATTTTTCATCTTGGCCTATTGGCGCTTTTCATTATCGGAGTGATAAACGCGGCCGGCGGCAAAGAGAAAGAGTTACCGTTGATTGGTAAACTCGCGAGCAAGTTCAAATTTTAATTTTCTTTCGGAAACGACAATTTTTTGGTATAATAATAGCGCTATGAAAAAGGCGCTATTATTATTTTTAATTTTTCTTTTCTGCCCAAGTTTTGTTTGGGCGGCCGAAAAAAAGGATTTGAGCCAAATTTTTGCCGGCCGAATTTTACTGCAGGTAGAAAGCTATGGCCGGGCCTGGTATGTCAATCCCGCCAGCGGCGAGAGATATTATCTGAAAGACGGCGCAGCCGCTTACGAAGCGATGCGGCGGCTGGGGTTGGGTATCACCAATAAAGATTTGGAGAAGATTCCCGAGAAAGCCGGAGAGACAATGGACAAAAAGTTGGTAGAGCGAGTTAAAGGTAAAATTTTAATTCAAGTGGAAAGCCGCGGCGAGGCCTGGTATGTTAATCCCGCGGACGGCTTGCGATATTATCTGAAAGACGGCCAGTCAGCTTTTGCCATTATGCGCCGTTTCGGCAAAGGGATTGCCAATAAAGATTTGGCGAAGATTCCGATGAATCGCGACCAAATAACCTCGGATTATACTTTTAATTCCGTGGCTTACGCCAAACTTACGGATGAGAGCGAAGCGGAAGGCAGTAATATTGATAAAATTTTGCCGCTGGCTTCGCTCACAAAATTAATGACCGCTTTAGTGCTGTTGGACTTAAATCTGGATTGGAATAAGGAAGTGATAATTACCGCCGCCGCGTTGAATTATCCCAAAGATAAAGTCGGGGAGGACGCGACCAGCGAAGTTGATTTGCAGGAAGGGGACAGGGTAAGCTTCCGCGATTTGTGGGTGGCCATGCTGGTGGCCTCGTCCAATCAGGCGGCGGTGGCTCTGGCAGATAGCGCCGGCCTGCCGCGCGAGGAGTTCGTGTATTTAATGAACGCTAAAGCCGAGAGCTTTGGGCTTAAAAAGACAAAATTTTTTGATATGACCGGCCTTGATTCTCATAATGTCAGTACGCCCAAGGAGATGGCGCTTTTGGCCAAAACCGCTTTTGCCTTTCCTGAAATAGCCGATACTTCCAAATCCACCGAGTATGTCATAAATACTCCCTCGCGGAGCATTAAGGTGAATAACAGGAATTACAGTTTGCTCGGCTTTAACCCTGACGGAGTTAAAACCGGATTTTTAGTGGAAGCGCAGAGAAATGTGGCGCTGAAAAAGGGCAAGGAAATAATTGTGGTTTTACACGCTCTAAGCATGAAGCAAAGAGATGATATTATTAAAAAACTTCTGGCGTTAAAATAAGGAACTTGACCCGTCAATCGCGACCGACGGGTCTTGACAGATTTTTAATAATCTGTTAAATTGCCAGCAGTGGATTTTTTGACAATCAAATAGTAAGGGAGAGAAAAGAATGGAAAATGAAATTTTAATGGCGGCTATTCGTAATCGCAACCTGAAACTTATTAAATACTACCTAGAGGGTGAGACAGAGGTAACGGTTAGGGCAGAGGAATTCAAGGAGGCCGTGCGACTCGACGCCCGTGATATTGTTGATTACTTTATTCAAAAGGGGGTCCTTGTCAATGTAACCCCGGACGAGCGGAGTGAGTGTTATATCATCTGCGCGGCTAAAGGGTATCTTGAAATGGCAGAAAAGCTTTTCGTCGCCTTTGATGATAGGAGCCTGAATCATCTTACTAAGAGCGGCGAGAGAGCCCTTCCGGTCGCGATTGAGGGTGGTATTTTAAAGATGGTAACATTCTTTTGCCAAAAAAGAGCCGCCCTTGTTAAGCTGGTTGGCGAAAAAGCAGCGCCGCTCCATATTGCCATTACCGTCCCCGCCACTGCTCAGAAAAATCAAATTTTTGAATATGTGGTAGAAGAAATGATAAAGCGGGAAATGTCGTTGGAGGTGGAGGACGATGAAGGCAACACTCCTCTTATGAAAGCGGTCTCAATATCCGATTTCGGATATGTAAAACATTTAAGAGAAAGGGGAGCGGCTCTGAATGTTATCAACAGATACGGCAAAAACGCTCTGCAGGAAGCCGTCCTGAAAGTGTCTTCTCCGACTGGTCCGGCGGTTGATATAGTTAACTTTCTGCATAAAGAAATGATAGAAGAGGGTGCGGAAGTTAACCTTGCGCAACTGGTCCATTCTGTTTATAAAGAGAATCACGACGATATGGACGGGCTTTAATTCCAAGAGCCGAAAATTACACCCGAACTTTATAAGTTCGGGTTTTTTATTTATCCACTTGCGCAGTTTAGACAGCACTTTTTAACTGTGCTATAATAAGCCAATAAATAAAGGGGTTTTAGAAATGGGGGTGTAAATTTTCTAAGAAAATTGTAAAAATTGCTAATTTTAGCCAAATTAACTAAAAATAATTAAAAATTAAGAGGAAATCTATGTCAAAAATGACAAAGAGCCAAATCTTGCAGGCGTTGGCCGAGAAAGCCGGCGTAAGCAAGAAGGATGTTGGCACGGTTCTTGAGAAGATGACCGAGCTGGCTTACAGCGAAGTCAAGAAAAGCGGGCAGTTTGTTGTTCCGGGAATCGGCAAATTGGTGAAGGTTAACCGCAAAGAGAGACAGGGCCGCAATCCGGCCACTGGCGCCACCATCACTATTCCCGCCAAGACCGTTGTGAAATTTCGCGTAGCCAAGGCCGCCAAAGAAGCCGTCCTCTAATTAGTTTTTCAAGCTTTTTCAAAAACCCTGATTTAGTCAGGGTTTTTGTTTTTAGGCAACAATTTTATTGATTTTTTAAAATTATAGTTGGGTATTGACAAAATCGCTAAAATATGTTATAATTATATTTGTAAATCAAGATAAATAATCCGCCAGCTGGCGGGAAGAGAGGAAAAATAATATGGATATTTTTAGAAAACTTTTCGGGAAAAAAGAAGAACTTCCTTCAGGGGAAGAGGTTGTGAATGCTATTAATTCTGCCAAAGCGGGAGAGATAGAACGCCACCGCGCTGAAAAGGATTTGGATTTAGAAATTGAAAAAGCCTTTGGAAAAGCCACGGCAGGAGAGTTAGAAAGAAAAGAGGCTTCCGCGGAGGAAATAGAATTACATGCTTGGGCGGAAAAGATGGTTGATAGTTATTTGGGAAGAAATTTAAGTTTTAAAAATATTTCTTTTATTAGTAAGATGAGGGGCGAAATGATTGAGAAGACGGTAGGGGAACTTCGTGGCAAGAAAAGTAATGAGTGGGAAGAAGTATTTAATAAAAGCATTACCCCGGAATTGGATACGTTAAATCCGGAAGCGTAAAGGCAATTAGACAAGATATTTAAAAAGAGCCGTTTGTTAAACGGCTCTTTTGTTTTGCCTTGAATTTTTCAGAAAAATTTTTTCTTTTTTGCGGCCCGTATTTCTTTGTTCGCTTCGTCTGTAATTTCATCAAAAACCCTAAAGACCTCGCCGTTTTCCGTTGAAAGGACATAAAAATAGACTCGCCTGTCCGTCTTTTGAAATTTTTTCAACTCCGTTTCCAGTTTTTTATAATTGGCATCAATTTTGTTTAGCGCTTGCGCTATTTTCAGCGCAGTTTCACTGCCGAATACATAGTGTTTTATTTTAGTTAAGAGCGGCGTTTTTAAACTCGGGTCACCGCAACTTTTTGAAAATTCTTCACTCGGCAAATCTTTCAATAATCTCTTCAAATCTTCCTTATGATTCCGGCGGACAAGAAAGGCGCTCATCAAAGTATCTTCTGTTCTTATCCGTTTGAGAAGCTTCTCAATACTTGGCGATTCTTTTTCTTTATAATCCTTTGTTTCTTTTGTCATCAACATTAAAACCTCCCAAGGTAGTGATATTTTTATTTTCAAGGTCCCAAATATAGGGAACGTTGCACTTTAACATAAGCCCAAAATAATGTCAAGCGATAAAAGCCGTAAAACACCCAGCGCGGAGCACATTTTCTCGGTGGAGTTATCCCCACATTTGATGGTTGCCAAATGGTTTAAAATGGTGTATAATGGTATTAGGTGGATAAAAGTGGGGATAAGATAGAAATTCTGTGGATAAGTCCATCAAAATATCAACAAATATGTTTATCGGAGAATATTCACATAACATAGACGAAAAAGGCCGTTTGGCCGTCCCAATCAAGTTTAGGGCAGATTTAACTAAGGGGGCGGTGATTTCCAAAGGTTTAGACGATTGTTTATTTATTCATACTTTGGAGGAGTGGCAAAAAGAGGCGGAAAATATTTCCAAACTTTCTATCAATCAGGCGAATAACAGAGCTTACGCCCGTCTCCGCCTTTCCGGAGCCATGGACGTGGAGATTGATAAGCAGGGGAGAATCGTTTTGCCGGAGTATTTGAGAAAATACGCGGGGCTTAATAAAAAAGTGATAGTGACCGGCCTCTATGACCATTTGGAAATTTGGGACGAAGGAAAATGGAATTCATATAAAGAGAAGACCGAAAAATCCATAGGCGAGATTGCCGAAAAATTAGGCCAGGCCGAAGTGTAGCTCCTTACATTTGTAAATTTTTTCCCGAAGCTGGACGGTTAAGTATTGGATGATTAAAATAAAAACAAAATCATCAAAAACCAAAAAATTTAACCGGACAGCGGAAGAGGAAAGTTTAGATATGTCCTATAGGAAAGAGGCGGATTCACTCTGCCTCTTTCCTATCTATACACATTTTCGTTTTGATAATATACAAAATAATTTGTTCCCCGAAAATTTACTATGGCAGGCCAATTTCATTATTCAGTTCTCAAGGAGGAAGTTCTTAGATATTTAAATCCTCAGCCGAACGAAAATTTTATTGACGGCACTTTGGGCGACGGGGGACACAGCGAAGCGATTTTAGAAAAAACCTCGCCGGCGGGAAAACTCCTCGGGATTGATTTAGACGAGCGGGCGCTTAAAAAAGCGGCCACCCGCCTTCAGCCATTCAAAAACAGAATAATTTTAGTCAGGGATAATTTTGCCAACTTAAAAAATATCGTTTATGCTAACAGATTTTCTAAATTTGACGGCTTATTACTTGACTTGGGCTTATCACGAGGTGAGCTCGACGATCCGGAGCGTGGCTTCTCTTTTTTAAGCGCTGGTCCGTTGGACATGCGTTTTGACAAGCGAAGCGAACTCAAGGCCGAGGACATTGTAAATAATTACAGCGAGCAGGAATTAGCGCGGATTTTGCGCGAATATGGAGAGGAACGGTTCGCGAAAAGCATCGCCCGCAGTTTAGTTCGGGAAAGGGCGAAGAAAAGGATAACCACAACCGCAGAGCTCGTGAAAATTATAGAACAGTCGGTCCCACCCAGATATCTACACAATAAAACCCATTTTGCCACCAGAACATTCCAGGCATTGCGGATAGAAGTTAATGGCGAGCTTGATAATTTGAAAAAAGTTTTGCCTGACGTTTTGGAACTTTTAGCGCCGGGCGGACGGGTGGCGGTTATTTCCTTCCATTCGCTGGAAGATAGAATAGTGAAAAATTTTTTAAAAGAGTCGGCGCGGGGATGTATTTGTCCGCCGAGATTTCCCCGCTGTGTCTGCGGCCACAAGCCATCATTAACAATATTAACCAAAAAAGCCGTTCAACCGGGCGAACGGGAGCTCAAAATTAATCCGGCGTCACGCAGCGCCAAGCTGCGGGTGGCGGTAAAAATATAAAAATAAAACAAAAACATGACCTGTTTTTTAAGACTCAAAAAAATTAAATACGAGTTGCGCCGACGGTCTTTTTGGAAAAGGATAAATGGTCTTAATTTTAATGTAATTATTTTGGTTCTTATTGTCGCAGCCGGACTTTTATATTTAGTTCAGATAAACAGCGTGGCGGCCAAAGGTTTTGAAATTAAGGATTTAGAAAAAAGGATAGAAACCCTGAAAGATGATAATAAAAATCTGGAATTAAAAATAGCGGAATTACAATCGCATAGTTATTTGGCGGAAAAAATTAAGGGATTAAATATGGTGGCCGTTTCCAAGGTGGATTATCTTATTCCCGGGAGCACAGCGGTTGCCTATAAATAAAACAAAAACAAAAGTTAAATTGGCAGTCCTGAAAATAATTTCTCTCTAAGCTTGTCGCGAGAGAAATTATTTTTTTTAAAATAAAAACCCCGTTAAGCGGGGTTTTAAGAAATTAAAAATCAAAATGGTCTTTTAAGCTGATAGCGGCCAGCAAAGTGGAGATAACAATTAGAGCTATTCCGGATTGGACGAGCCAGCCGTAGTTGACTCCGTGTCCGATGAGATAAGCGCCGATTCCGAAAAACTGGATATAAGATTTAATTTTTCCAGAAAGCCGTGCTTTAATTTCCGGTGAGCCGATTTCCCAGCCGAGTTTAGTAAGAATCCTTTTCAGTATCAAAAGCGATTCAATAACGGTAAGCGCCATAAGAATAATCAAACTTTCCAGCCCCTCTTTGTGAAAAGCAGCAGTCCAGAGCGGCAAGAGAATGACGAGTTTGTCCGCTAGGGGGTCTAAAAATTTTCCCAGCTCACTTTCCTGCTTAAACGTTCTGGCTACCGGACCGTCAAGTATATCCAGGATTCCGCCGCAGGCGATAAAGAATATTGCCAGGGCCCAATACTCTTTGCCCATTTGGATAAAAACAATAATGGGGATAAGTAGTGGGAAGCGGGCAATCGTGAGTAAGTTAGCGGTAAAATATCTGGGGCAGGGCCAGTGTTTTTTCATCCATTCTTGCCAGAGCTTGTCTCTCTCCGTAAGATAATCACTAAATTTTTTTGTGACCATTTTTCCTCCTTTTTAAATTGACAAAGAACGCAATTTCGGGTATTATAATAGAAATAATTTTTATAGTCAACCCCCGACTTCCCAATATAAATACTGGGGTTTGTTCAAAGGGCGGGGCAAAGCGCCGCCGAATAGACCAAGATGTTTAAGATAAACAAAAAATCAAAAAAATCTAAAGCCCGCTTAGGCGAAATTAAAACTCAACACGGAGTTATTCCAACCCCTTTCTTTATGCCCATTGCCACCAAGGGAACGGTGAAAACTTTGGACTCTTTAGATATGAAAAATCTGGGCGCGGAGATTTTGTTATCCAATACTTATCATTTGTATCTCCGGCCGGGGATGGAAATTATAAAAAAAGCTAAAGGGCTGCATAAATTTATGAATTGGCCGAGGCCGATTTTAACCGATAGCGGCGGCTACCAGGTTTTTTCGCTGGCCAAGATGCGCAAAATTTCCGATAAAGGCGTGAAATTCCGTTCACACATTGACGGCAGTGAACACCTGCTTACTCCGGAAAAATCCATAGAAATACAAATGAAGCTCGGCAGTGATATCATAATGGTTTTAGATGAATGCGCGCCTTATCCTTGCGGCTATGATTATGCCCGGAAATCAATGGAGATGACGACTCGCTGGGCAGAGCGGTGCAAAAAATTTTTGAAAAACAATCAGAGGAGAATTGAAATTAACCCCAGCCAGCAATTATTTGGCATAGTTCAGGGCAGTATTTATAGGGATTTGCGGTTGGCCAGCGCGCGGCAGCTTGGCCGGCTCAATTTAGACGGTTACGCCGTAGGGGGGTTGGCGGTGGGTGAACCGAGAAAAGAAATGTACAAAGTTTTGGATTATTTGGTGCCGGAATTGCCGGATAACAAGCCCCACTATCTCATGGGCGTGGGCAAGCCGGAGGAAATTATAGAAGCAGTAAAGCGGGGGATTGATATGTTTGATTGCGTGATTCCGACCCGCAATGCCCGACATGGCATGCTTTTTATTTGGGAGAAAGATGGCCTGGGAAAAAATTTTTACAAAACGATTCAGATAACCAATGAAAAATTCAAAAAAGATTTTTCGCCAGTAGATAAAAAATGCGGTTGTTATACTTGCCAAAATTTTAGCCGCGCTTATTTGAATCATTTATTTAAGACCAACGAAATGCTGGGGTATCGCCTTGCGACCATGCATAATGTTAAGTTTTATCTTGACTTGATGGAGAAAATCAGGTTAAATATAAAAAATGGCAAATTTTAAAATTAGATATAGGAGGAAGAAAAATGCTTTACGTTTGTGGTTTTTTAATCATTTTGGGCGTGGGGTTAATACTTTACCAGCAGTTTCAATTACCTAAAATGTTGCAGAGGGAAAGAGTGAGGACTAGGCAGGTTTGCGTCCGTCTTTTATACAGAAGTAACACACTCATTCCCTATGCTTTACAGGGATACAACGCCACCGCGGAGGAAAACGAGGAAATTTTGGAGGAGTCCTGATTGAAAATTTAGCAAGAAAATCATTTTAAACCGCTTTGATTTAATATCAGGGCGGTTTTTTAATAACTAAATTCTAAATACCGATAATATCATATTGTCTTTGCGAGCGAATCCCGCCACGGCGGGATGAGCGAAGTAATCTGGTGCGAGATTAGTGCCATTTTGACCACGTTTAGCAGGCCGAGGACGACAACCGTAGATTTTGCTTTATTCAGAATAACCACTCGGATCAGATTGCTTCGTCGTCCCGAATTCTCGGGACGCCTCGCAAAGACAAATTGCCAACGCAACGCGGTTTTTTATTTTCCCTAAAATATGCTAAAATAAAGTGTAAGAATTGTGAGTATTGTTTATATTTTGTCATTCCGACCGAAGTGGAGGGCCTCTCCTGAGCTTGCCGAAGGAAATCGCTTAAACTTCGGAGAAGCTAAAATTTTGTTCAATCCGTTTAACCGCGTATAAGGGATTCCTCGACTGCACTCATTCGCTATCGCTCATTCGTTCCGCTCGGAATGACAATAAATAAAAACAGAAAGTAAGGATTCTTTTTTAACGCCAAAATTCGGTAAGCAGTAGTTTATCTATAATTTAGCCCTATGCTTTTTTCTAAAAGAATTTTATCTATCATCGTCATTATTTTCGCACTTCAAATTTTGCTCACGGGTTTTGTTTTGGCCGCGGAGAAACCGCAGGTTAAAATTTCCGTGCCCATTCCCGGGATGAGTTATGATGAAGACACGATGATTGCGTCAATTGATATTGCCGATTACATCAACGTTATTTATAATTACGCCCTTTCCATAGTCGGCATCGTGGCAGTTGTGATGATAGTCGTCGGCGGAGTGATTTGGCTGACGGCCGGCGGCAGTCCGGATAGAGTGAAGAATGCCAAAGAATACATAGCCAGCGCGTTGATAGGACTATTTTTAGTATTTGGCTCATGGTTTATTTTAAATACAGTGAATCCCAATCTGACAAAATTGAAAGTGCCGGAAATCAGAACGATTACAGAAGTAGAAAAAGCCAAAACTATTTGCTGTAAACCCGTCTCCGGTGTTAATGCTAGCGGAGATAGAAATGACTATGTCGCGAGAGTGAATGAATGTTTGTCAGGAGAAACGGAAATAGTTTGCCCGTCCAAAGCGGAGCAAACATGTGACCTTAAAATTTCGGATTCTTGCCCCCGAGGACAAAAATGTATTGAAAATGCCGGCGGGGGAGGCACTGGCCTTTGCAGCGGCGGGGACAAGGGGTCTTCCTGCCTAACCGACGCCGACTGTCAGAAAGGATTTAAATGTGACGAGGAAGCTAACCCTAAAAAGGGGATAGGTTCTTGTGAGGGTTCTACTGGCCGGTCGGCGGGTAGTGATTGTTCCAATGCTTCGGAGTGCGAAAGCAAAATTTGCGAGAGTGGGCTTTGCTCAAATGGCATGGACGGCGCTCCATGCAATAATTCCCAAAAATGCGCGCCGGGGTTTACTTGCCGGCAGGAGGGGGCGGGGTATAATTGCAGAAAACAAGGGGAGGGCTGTTCCAGCCAAAATGATTGCGGAACCGGGCAGTGGTGCAATCTTGACACTCTTTTAGGATATACAATAAACAAATGTTATTCTAAATTATCACCCGGGGATTCTTGCGCCGAGGACTATCAATGCCCGGCTGGATACGAGTGTTCAGGTTTTCTTAATCCAACTTGCGAAAAATAATGCTCCTTATGTTGTGGTTAACGGTTTTTTCTTTTGTCATAAGTATTGTTCTTACTTTTTTTATCCGCCGTCTGGCTTTGCGTTTTAATGTTCTTGACCAGCCCACCGGCGGTAGGAAAATCCATCAGGAGCCGACCCCGCTTTTTGGCGGTCTGGCTCTTTTTTTGTCTTTTTTTATTGTTTTGGCGGTGATTTATTTTATAAACCCGGAAATGATTTTGGATAAGCAGTTAGTAGTCAAAAATTTAGCCGGTTTATTTTTTGGCGGGCTTGTTTTAATGATTGGCGGTTTTTTAGATGACAAATATAATTTAGCGCCGAAGTTTCAGATTATTTTTCCGATGGCCGCGGTAATTATTGTGATTGTTTCGGGTATTGGCATACATTATATCAATAATCCCTTTGGCGGACTTTTGGATTTTACTACCTATGAATGGATTTTATTTTGGCACAATGGAATAGCGTATAAATTTACTTTATTGGCTGATGTTTTCACTTTTTTATGGCTGATGGGGATGATGTATACCACAAAATTTTTGGACGGATTGGACGGATTGGTTTCCGGCATTACCATTATTGGCGCTTTGATTATCGCCGGTTTGAGTTTGCTGACTCGGTGGTACCAGCCGGAGGTGGCGGCGTTGGCTTTGATTTTAGCCGCCGTCTGCGCGGGTTTTTTAATTTTTAATTGGCATCCCGCTAAAATATTTTTGGGCGAGGGCGGAAGTCTATTTTGCGGTTTTATGCTTGGCGCTCTTGGTATTATTTCCGGCAGTAAAGTCGCCACCACGCTTCTTGTCGTCGGCATTCCGGTTTTGGATGTGCTGTGGGTGATTTTAAGAAGGATTTTTGTGGAAAAAAAATCGCCGTTTCGGGGAGATGCTAAGCATCTACATTTTCGTCTGCTAAATTTGGGGTTCTCACATCGCGGCGCGGTTTTATTTTTATATTTTTTATCAGTTTCTTTCGGCGCCGGCGCCCTGTTCTTGCAGAGCCGGAGCAAGCTTTGGGCTTTGGCAATTTTAGTTTTAGTGATGTTGGTTTTGGCGATTTTAGCGGTTAGAAAATCAAAATCAAGCGCGGGTCTATGAAAAAAGTGATAATTTTGGTGGCTATTTTATTTTTATGTTTTGGGGCGATAGTTATTGTTTTATGGGCAACATCAACGGCCAAAGCGCGGATTTCTTTAGACCAAGGCAAATTAGTTATTGAAGCGGAGTTAGCGGATTCCACTGCCGAAATATCCAGGGGACTTTCCGGACGCGAAGAAATAGGGGAGGGCGAGGGCATGTTGTTTATTTTTAAAAATGGCTCCACATTGCCATTTTGGATGAAGGGCATGAAGTTTGATATTGATATAATCTGGATTGCTGGTGGTGAAATTATAGGTATTGAACATAATGTTAGCCATCTTGACGAAACGGCCCTATATTATCCACCCCAGCCGGTTGATTATGTTTTGGAGATTAGGGGAGGATTGGCAGGGGAGGAGGGTGTTAAAAGAGGGGGTAAATTTGAGGTGTTGACAAAAAAAATTGATTAAGTTAATATAGATGTATATTTTTTATAAATAATTTTAGATATGGCTAATATCGCGGTTATTAAAACTGGCGGCAAGCAATACAAAGTTCAAGAGGGCAATACTCTTAAAATAGAAAAAATTGCCGGAGACAAGGGCGGCAAGATTATTTTTGATAAAGTTTTGCTTTTGGCTGATGAGGCGGGGAAATCCGTTGACCTCGGAATGCCGGAAATTAAAGGCGCCAAAGTTGAAGCGTCAATTTTGGAGCAGGGCAGAAACAGAAAAATTGCGGTGATAAAGTTTAAAAGCAAGGCCCGTTACCGCCGGCACGCCGGTCACAGGCAGTATTTTACCAAAATAAAAATTGAGAAGATTGGTAAGTAATATAAAAAAATTCTCCCAAAAAAGGAGAATTTTTTGTTTTTTATCACTATGAGCCGTAGTCCGTAAGCCATGAGCCGGTCCATCAGCCGTCAGCCGTTTTATATTTCCATCCTTCCCTTGAGCGCGTTGGAAATAGTAATTTCATCGGCGTATTCCAGATTACTGCCCATGGGCAGGCCCCGCGCCAAGCGGGTGATTTTTATTTTGTAGGGCTTTAAAATTTTAGAAAGATAAAGCGTGGTGGATTCGCCTTCAATGTCAGGATTGAGAGCTAGAATTATTTCCCGGAATCCGTTTTTAGATAGGCGCGCGAGCAGTTGTTTGATAGTCAATTCGTCCGGTGTGATGCCCTCAATCGGGTTCAGATTTCCGCCCAGGACGTGATACAGCCCGTTATATTCTCCGGTATTTTCTATGGCCAACAAATCGAAGATTTCCGCCACCACGCAAATTATGTTTTTATCTCTTTTTTTGTCGGAGCAAATTTCACAGGGGTTGGTTTCCGTGAAGTTATAGCATATTGAACAAACAGTGGTGGCGTTGGAAACTTTCTCCAGCGCTTCGGCAAATTCTTTCAGTTCTTCCCTCGGGCGTTTAAGCAGATAGAAAACCAGCCGCTCGGAGGTCTTGGGTCCAATGCCGGGCAGTTTATTGAATTGGTCAATTAAATTTTGGATGACTTTAGGAAACCGCATAATTGTTTCCCCATGATAAGGGGGATTAAGGGGGTTGTTTTAAAAAAGATTTCTTTCTTAACCCCCCGATCCCTCTTATCGGGGGGCAGTGATTTACATTCCGGGAATATTAAAATTGCCCAGCCCGCCCATATTTTTCATTTTTTCAGCCATGACACGCTGGACTTTTTTAGTGGCGTTATTTAACAATTCGCGAAGATATTTTTCCTGCGACTCTATGTCTAATCCCGGATTTAATTTTATTAATTCCACTTCCATATTGCCGTTCATAGTTAAATTGATGCCGTGGTTTTCCAGCGTCACGTGTTCTTCGGCTAAGCCGTTTTGTATTTTTTTAGCTTGGTCACGCAGTTCTTTGTATTGTTTTAACTTATTGAACATATGGGGTTTTATTATTTATAGATTGAATTTATTATATTACATTTCAGTATTATTTGGAATAGCCCCGCTTTTGGCTAAATCAAGCCTTTTTAATAGGGTCGCGGCTGACAGGTCTTGACAAAATTAGTAAAATGTACTATAATATAATCAACTCTTTTAAGGAGATTTATAATTTATTAACACGAAAAAAGGCGCTAAGGAGGTTTAAAATGCCATTTCTGTAGGATGGGATTTAGTAAATCGGCGCAAAAATTAGTGTTAACTCTACTACGAGGAGAAAAGGAGGTTTAGATGCCATTTCTTTAGCGGAGAGTTTAAAGACAAAATTAGCGTTCACCTGCTATAAAATGGTGACGTAAGGAGTCAGTGGCCCATTGTGAGGTCACCTTCCTTCTAAAAGGAAGCCTGCCGGGGAGCGTATATCCCATGTGGTATGAGCCTGGGGAAGCAGAGCCCTACGAGAGTTAACTAACTCTCGTTTTTTTGTTGTTTTTCTTGGGTTTTAGACGGTTATTAGTATCTCCCTTCCCCACACTCTTGACAGGTTTTAGCCATTATGTTATAATATAACCACGTTTGAAAATTATATATTGGCGTAAAGATTTAACCAGAATGGAGGTAAGAGGAGGTCCGCATTCTTTGTAGGGTTGACACCCCTGTTAAGCAGCGCATAAATCTGCCAGTAAAATGTCAGTAGTCGCTAACTTAGCAAAAGAATGACAGAAAGTTGGAAGAAACCAATTTGTGGAAAAAATCGCCGAAAAAAAATCGCCGAGTGAGGTGATCGCCCAGTTTACGGATACGACCATCTACACGGCAAAGTCACCAATACGAACAAAAACGGGAGAAATCGATTGGTCAGCGCATTCAGAATAAAGCGGGTTGACACCCCGGCCAATATATTTGGTAAAAATACCAAAATTGGTAAGAATGCCACAATGGTTGGATTGTTTGTTTTATCCGGCACATAGTGTGCGTTTATTAACCGACAACCCCAAAAGCAGGAGATAGAAAGATGAAGAGAGCACCTCCGAGCATGCGCGAAAGCGCAAATTTTAGAGAATAAGCCGACGACAACGGCGCGGGGTCCAGGGTAAGACCGCCGTTCATAAACTGCCCAACAACCAGCGGCCAAAAGAAGGCCGCAAAATATGTATCAAGCCCCTCGGAAAATTTATATCCGAGGGCTTTTAATTTTAGGAATTTTTTGGGCCTCCCCGCGCGGAGTGTCATTCTGACCCCGAGAACTCGGGAGAAGAATCTAAATTCAGATTCTTCATTTCGGTCAGCTTCGCTGACCTCGTTCAGAATGACAATTGGGGATTGGTTAAAAAACCATAGTGGTGTCGCCAGCGAGATAGTTTAATCTGTGGGTATCTAATTTTATTTTTTTGAGTTTGTGTGTTATTCTATAATCACTGTTGTAGTTTTGGGCGCAGAGGCGAAACTCTGAATTAAGGAGGTAAAGAAAAATGAATTACTCAACAGCAGGTCCTGTCGCGAACACCACGACGAAGAGTTCTCAAGAAAGTCTCCTTCAGTCCTCGCAAGAGGGAGGGAGCAATTGCGGAGAAAAGTAGCGCCACGCCACGGCCGCGACCTTTTCGGGGGCAGAGAAAGGTTTCTGCCCCCTTTATTTTGTTAAAAAATCCCGAGTACTCGGGATTAGATGTCTATATTTGTGAAGTTTTTTTAAAATTGTGGGTTAATTGTTGCTTCCGGCGGAGGACTAAAATGACCCATTTGCTTGTCCAGCGGTTTAAAGCTCACGCGGTTTTGGTCAAAAAATAAACGAATCAAGCCGGTAGGGCCGTTGCGGTGTTTGGCAATATGAATTTCGGCAATATGTTTTTCTTCCGGCGGAATTTCGTCAAGGCTATAATTTCTATCCGTGGCTTTGCGGTAAATGAACATTACCACATCGGCGTCCTGCTCAATGGAACCGGATTCGCGGAGGTGCGCCAGTTTCGGTATGGCCGGCCGGGACATTTCCACGGCGCGGGAAAGCTGGGAAAGGGCGAGCACCGGGATATTGAGTTCGCGGGCGATGGCTTTGAGGGAACGAGTGATTTCCGCCACTTCCTGCACGCGGTTTTCAATCCGGCTGCGCGATTCCATTAATTGTAAATAATCCACGACAATTAAACCTAAACCATGCTCGGCTTGCAGACGGCGCGCCTTGGTGCGGATTTCCATAATGTTGGCCGTGGCTGAATCGTCAATGAAAATCGGGGCCTCGGAAAGGGCGCCCATGGCATGGTTGATGCGGGGGAAATCCTGGTCATCGGGTCCGGTGGACAGGTTGCCGGTGCGCATTTTCCATAAATCAATACCGGCTTCGGCGCAGAGCATTCTATCCACTAATTGTTCTTTGGACATTTCCAAGCTGAAAATTCCCACGGGAATTTTTTCTTTCACGGCCACTTGGCGGGCGATATCCAAAGCCAAGCTGGTTTTGCCCACGCTCGGGCGGGCGGCCAGAACGATTAAATCGGATTTTTGCAGTCCGGCGAGAATATTATCCAGCTCTTTGAAGCCGGTCGGTATGCCGCGCAGTTTGCCTTTGTCTCTATGCAGTTCATCAATGCGCTCAAAGGCCTCCATTAAGACATTTTTTATCGGGATGAAAATTTGTTTGAGATATTTTTGGGAAACGTTAAAAAGTTTCTGTTCCGCTTTGTCCAGAAGTTTTTCCACGTCTTCTTCGTTCTCTTCATAAACCGATTCCACGATTTCACTGGCGGCGCTAAGCATGCGTCGCAGAGTAGCTTTCTTCTTGACGATGTTGGCATAGTGGACGACGTGGGACGAGGTCGGGACGGCGTTGGTGAGGTCCGCGACATAGCTTCGGCCGCCGATTTGTTCCAGTTGGCCTCTTTCTTCCAGCCGGCTGCCGACGCTTAAAATATCAATCGGTTCGTGGCGGGAGAATAAGTCGGCGATAGTTTCAAAAATAAGGCGATGGGATTCTTTATAAAAATCTTCCGCCGTGACAATGTCAGCAATTTTAACAATCGCGTCTCTGTCTATCAGGAGCGCTCCTAGAAGGGATTGCTCGGCCTCTAAATTTTGGGGTGGTAATTTTGCTAAATTATCAGCCATAGTTTTTATTGTTTCTCTATCTTACGATTTTGGATCAAATAAATCAAGAGGAGGGGATACACAGCTTTTCCACGCTCACCTTGACTTAAATTACCTCAAATGTTAAGCTGGTTTAATTTAGTTTTGTTCGTTAACAATGAAATAAACATAAAGAAAGGAAAAGAAAGATGTTAAACAGGTATGCAAAAAAAGAGATGGTAGATATTTGGTCGGAGGAACATAAGTGGCAAAAAATGCTTGAAGTTCTTTGCTCCGTGCTTGGGGCAAGAATGGATTCGGTAATAATCTCTTCTACCCCTCCCCCTATACAATCAGCTTTTTTCAAACTCATCCATTTAATGCTTACCGAAGAAGATGCACGGCAGATTGACGAGATAGAAAAAGTGACGCGGCACGATGTTAATGCTTTTTTAGACCATCTTATCAAGAGAGCCGAGCTGACCTCGGCCGAAGCGGCGGTTTATGCGCAGGATTTGACTTCTTATGACTTACAGGATACGGCTAATATCTTGCGTATCTGCGAAGCACACTTCCTTATAGACAAGTCCTTAGGAAAGTTGATAGATATTATAATAGCCAGAGCCGAAGAGCACAAATATTCTTATCAAATCGGCCGCACACATGGTGTTCATGCGGAGCCAATCACTTTCGGTTGGAAGTTGCTTGGTTGGAGGGATAGTTTAGAGAGAATTCAAGATAATTTAAACGAGGCCCTCAAACAACTATCTATGGGTAAAATTTCCGGAGCGGTGGGTATGTATTCTTTGCCGCCGGAAGTGGAACTTAAGGCCTGTCAAAAACTTGGTCTATCTCCGGCGTTACATTCAACGCAGATTCTGCCGCGCGATATGTTTTCCCATTATTTTTCCGTAATCGCGATTTTGATGGGAGAGTTGGAAAGATTCTCCATCGAAATCCGTAATCTCCAGCGTACGGAAACTTGCGAAGTGCAGGAATTTTTCAAAAAGGGAGAACAAAAGGGCAGTTCGGCTATGCCGCATAAACGTAATCCGATTATGGACGAGAATGTTTCCGGCGCGGCAAGGATGGTGCGAGGTTATGTTTTTGCTCTTCTGGAATCCCAAGCCACCTGGCATGAACGGGACCTTTCTAATTCCATCGTGGAAAGAGTAAATATACCGGACATTTTTCTCCTTACCCATTTTCAGCTGGAGCGGTTTTGCGGGGTGATGGAAAAACTCTTAGTTTATCCCGAACGGATGCTCAAAAATATTGAGTTGACTAACGGTGCCGTTTTTAGCCGTTGGTTGCGCACTGCCCTTGAAGACAAGGGCATGCCCCGCCAAGAGGCCTATAAACTCGTTCAGGACTTGGCTTTCGCGGCTTTTGAGCCAGAGAAGACGGAACAGGGCAAACATCTCCGCGACCTTGCTAAAGAAAATGAACGGGTCAGAGAATTTTTGACGGAGCAAGAGATTGAAGATTGTTTTAATCTCAAAAATGCCGTTAAACACGTTGACGACATTTTCGCTCGCTTTGTTCTTCCCTCTCCTTAGTGATTTCTAAAAGAGGAGACATAAAATATGTCTTCTCTTTTTTCTTGACTTTATTTTAGAATATGCTATATTAGTTAGTTGTTTGTATCTTGAAAATTAATAATAAAGAAGGAGACAAGAGATGGAAAAACAAAAAATAAGCGCCCGAAAATTGTTTTTGTTTAGAATAGTCCTTTTGGCCCTTTTGGCATTCGGTTTAGTTTGCGCTATTATAGTAGCCGATATGATTTATTCCCGTATCTATTTTTCCGGTGTTTATCACTTTCATTCTTTCTCCACCGAAACCGAGATACCATGGGTGTGGAAAGAAAAAGAGGATAGAACCAAAGAGTTTACAGTAGACCCTGAATTCGGTTTCCGACCAATCCTCGGTGTTAAACGTTATTCTGAAGCGGGGACTTTACGCAATTCCTATACCATGGAAAAACGTCCCGGCGTAGTTCGCCTCCTTTTTATCGGGGATTCAACTACGGAAATCGGGCGGGTTGTTAGAGCGTTGCGGTTTTGTTACGGTGAGGAGTTTGAATACTGGAACGCCGGTGTGTCGGCATTTGCCACGGTTCAGGAGGTCGCTTTTTATAAGCGATATAATCGTAAAATCGCCCCAGACCACGTAATCCTCGGTTTTCATAACAGCGATTTTAGAGTAACGGCAGCCGTTTTTTTTGACAACCAGAATCAGCTTGTTATTTACTACACACCGCAAATATCCATTCAAGGTGTCAGCCCGTGGCTCCTTCAAAATAGCTCTATCTACCGATTATATCTAGGATCGCTTTTGAATGAGGAGAAAGACAGGAGTGTTATTGAAAGCGAGGTTGAAGCGGCTTTATTAGAGTTGAAAAATCTCACGATGCAGGATGGAGCAAAATTGACGGTTTTGGTGCTACCCATCCTCAAGCCCTACCAAACATGGTCATATGAGGAAAAGGATAATCAAAAAGCCGCGCTAAAGATTCTTGAAAAACTAAATATTCGCCACTTTGACCTTTCGCCCATAGCGGAGCAAGCTATTAATGCGGGGATTGAAGTACAGGAAATTCCGGGGGACTCCTGGCACCCCAATGACGCGGCGGCTATTTTGTATGCCGATTTTCTAAAAGAAAATAACCTTTTGCCTTAAATCGCCAGTTCGAATTATTAAGAGAAGACATAAACTCGTGCCTTCTCTTTTTATTTAAAAATCTTTCCAGAAATGTTATAATTTATTAATTCGCTATTTGCCGTAAGCCATAAGCTATCAGCTAATTTATGTTAAATAAAAATAAGGAATTTTTTTTGGCGCTGTCGGTTTTAGTGGGAACGATTGTCGGAGTGGGAATGTTTGGCATCCCTTATGCCGTCTCAAAATCAGGCCTAGCGGCCGGCCTTATTTATTTAGTTGTTTTAAGTGTGGCCATGGTTTTTGTCCATTTGTTTTTCGGAGAAATTATTTTGAGGACCAAGGGCGACCATCGGATGGTCGGCTACGCGGAGAGATATTTTGGCGGCCGTGGCAAGATATTGTCCACTTTTTTTGTTTTATTTGATTTTTACGGAGCATTGCTGGCCTATTTGATTGTTTCCGGTGAATTTTTGAATAATATCTTCGGCGGGATTTTTGGCGGTGGTCCGGTTTTTTACAGCCTCATTTTTTTTATCATCGGCGGAGCTTTTATTTATTGGGGGATAAAACTCATTTCCGAAGGCGAATTGGTAATGACCATTCTTTTATTATTAACGGCCGCCATTATTATTTTAAAAGGTTTGTCTTGTGTAAGATTAGAGAATTTTTTGGATATAGGATTTATAAACTGGCGCGACACCTTTTTGCCTTATGGTGTTATTTGGTTTTCTTTGTCGGGAATGTCGGCAATCCCCGAGGTAGCAGGGATGTTGAAGAATAAAAAGACGTTAAAAAAGATACTAATAGTCGGAACTCTTTTGCCGGCTTTTATCTATTTAATTTTTACTTTTGTAGTATTGGGAGTTTCCGGAACTCACGTTTCCGAAGAGGCTATGGGCGGATTGGGCGGAGTTTTGGGGCCGGAGATAACTTTGATTGGTTCAATTTTTGGGTTTTTGGCCGTGGCTACGTCTTTTTTGGTGATTGGTTTGAATTTGAAAACCACCTTTATCCGAGATTATAAGCTAAATCACGCTCTGTCTTGGCTATTGACTATGGCCATTCCCTTGATTATTTTTATCTTCGGACCGAGAAGTTTTATTGGAGTAATCAGCTTAGTCGGAGCTTTAAGTGGCAGTGCGGTGGGCATTTTGACGATTTTAATTTATAAAAAGTCCAAAAAAACAGGGGATAGGGAGACGGAATTTTCAATTGGCCGATGGGGAGCGATAGGAAATTTTTTATTTATAATTTTTGTTTTAGCCATAATTTATGAACTTTGGAGGATTATCGCGTAGAATTTTTTAAGTTTACTGTTTGAAGTTTTTATCCACAGCGATATTTTTCAGGATTTATTGTATAATCCAATAATGGTTAGAGATTATATTTTATATGAAACGAGGGAAAGCCAATAAACTTTTTGGCCAGTATTTACATTTTTGCCGCGACCTTTTCGGCCTCAGAAAACTTTTTGGGTTTGTTTCGGTTTTAGCTATTATTTCTTTGGTATTGTCTTTGATTTACGGCATAAACTTGTGGACGGACAGAAACGCCAAAGCTACGGGGTACACTTTCATCGACAACCTTTCTACCGGCGCTAATTTGGACTTGGCGCATTCTACGGCCTCGTGGAATTCTTCGGCCGGCACGGTAACGTCTTTAGCAGGTGATGGTTTATGGGATATTTCAGGGAGCGGGTTTGATACGGCCAGCTCACCTGATACGCCCGCCTTAAGCCCTTCTTATAATGAAAATGAAGCGAATTGTGGAGCTAACCCGGCAAACTGCACGATGTTTGTCAGATTTAACGGCGGTTTATATAAAAGTGAGGACAAGGGTGCGACTTGGACCGATACTTTAGCGGGCGGTGGTTGGTCTATTGATAACGCCACTAAAATAGTCAGCGGGAAAGTTGTTAGTTTGTATGCTCTGTCGCCTGATTATGATAATGATTCAACTATTTTTGTTCTGGTCTTGGATTACACGACCCTTACTTATGGCAATTATAAAAGTACTGACGGTGGTTCAACTTGGGCTAGTTTTACAGCCCCCGTTGCTTTAGCTTTAATGCCTGCCACTTCTTATAGTGATACTACGGCCGATTGCGTCACGACGCCAACTGGCTGCACTCTTTTCGGTTCCACCGGCCAAGCTATTTATAAAAGCCATGACAAGGGTGTCACCTGGGATAATGGTAACGCGGCAGTAGCTTCCACCGCTGCGGGGGATATTACTGTTTTAAAAGTTTCTCCGGCATACGCTACTGACGGCACGATTATTGTAGGAACTGAAGGCAGCGGATTTTTTGGTTCCGGCGATTGTACAGCCGCGGCCGCCACCTGCACTTTGACGGAGATAAATACTGGCGTAACCCTCCCGACTCCTGGGGGTGAAGGATATATTAATGATATAGAATTTTCTCCGGCTTATAATACTGACAATACGATTTTAGCCGTTTCCGGCGGAAGCGCGCCGACTTATACGGGCCAAACGTTTAAGACCACTACTTGTAATGACCCAAATGTTTCGGCTTGCGCTTGGTCTAAAAATATAGCAGCCATGGCGCAGGACGGTTTAGAAATTTCTCCGGCGTATAATAGCGCCGCTTACAGTGCCGAAGATGAGATTTATTATTTCAACCAACATTGGGAAATACAAAACTGGGGTTCTTGGCAGTGTGTTGATGATGGGGGGGGTCTGGCTTTGGGCGTGGAATGTTCGCAAATAGCTGACCTTACAACCGATGGAACAATGAGGAAAGTGACCGATGGAGACATGTCACCTAATTATACTACTGATGGCACTATAATAATGAGCACCCTTGGGCAGGGGTTGCAAAAAGCCGTTAATAGCGGAGGAGTATGGACAGTTTCTTATCTAACTGGTCTATCGCTCGGGGATTTAATAGATGTTCAAGTATCTCCGAATTTTGCCAGTGACAACACGATATTTGCCTGCTCCCAAGAGGGTGATGTGGCCGGAGAAAATATCTGCAATGGTTTTATTTATAAATCAACCGATGGCGGAATAACTTGGACGAGAATCACCGCCGCCACTTCTTATATTTCCGCTTATCAACTTTCTCCTAATTATATTACTGATAGTACTATTTACGCCGGTGAATGGGGAATCAACGCCACTGCCTGTAAATTTTATAAAAGCACTGATGGCGGTGCTACTTGGGCCCAGACGGCCTCCACTATTTCCTGTGCTCCCGTTGGCACAACGTATGATCGCATTACTGTCATTGCTATTTCCCCGGCAAATTCCGCAAATTTATTTTTAGGCACGGCCGGCGGTAAAATTTACGAATCCATCGATTCCGGAGCCACTTTTGACGCGGGAACAAATGTGGTAAATGAAGTGACAGATATAAAAATATCCCCAAACTTCGCAACTGATAGCGAGGTTCTTGCCACCACTACCGGCGCCCGTCTAGTAACAATAGATGGTGGTACTAGCTGGGCGGTGATTCCCGGAGGGAGCTGGGACCATTTGTTATTAGCTCCGCAATTTGATGGAACCGCTAATTGCGTTGCCAATCCGGAAAAATGCGTGGCTTGGGTTTGGAGCAACACCACTGTCAGTTTATATATGACAGTGGACCGTTTTGAAGGGGGAGCTTCAGATATAACGCCGACAGGAATGACAGAGATCCTGCGGACTATAGCCATTTCCCCAGATTATAATTATAGCGGCAGTGACAAACGTATTTGGGCAGGTTTTAATGATACTCCGCAAATATATGTGAGTTCTAATAGCGGCACGGCTAAGAATTGGAATTTAATGCCCAGCGCTTTTGGCTCTTCTTACGCGGAGCAAAAGAGAGGGGTTAATTTGGGCGATATTAACGGTGACGGTTTGGAGGATTTGGCTAATGCCACGAGTATATTTTTAAATGCCACCGCCGGAATTGATAACACGGCAGATTACACGCTTAATAATATCTATGCCGGAGGCGATATTAACGGTGATGGTTATGCGGATGTGCTAGATAAAAACGGCGCCAATCTTGAAGTATTATTGGGCGGCAGTACGTTTAATACAGTGGTTGATTATACGTTAGACGATGTGGATGTTACGGCTGAAACAATCAGTGATAATGGCGTGACTATTGCCGATATCAATGGCGATGGTTTTAAAGATATTATTGTAGGTATATATACCTACAATAATGGAGAGGGAGCTAATCAGGGCGGAGTGGTGATTTATTTTGGGGGAAAACTTTTTAATGACGTGTATGATTATGCTTTGTCCGGCGCGGCGGCTGGCGACCTTTTTGGAGCGGCGGTGAGTGCCGGTGATGTTAATGGCGACGGGTTTGATGATTTGGCGATTAGCGCGCCCAGTTACAGCGCTAATACCGGGCGGGTTTATATTTATTACGGCGGAAAATCTTTTGATACAACGGCTGACGTCACCTTAACCGGTGATGCTGGTGATGTTTTTGGCATAGATTTATCCCTTGCCGGTGATGTGAATGGCGATGGGTATAACGATATTGTGGTGGGAGCTTCTCGTGCTGCTGGCGACGGCGATGGGCGTGTTTATGTTTTTAACGGCAGCGCTTCACTGGCATCCACTCTGACAACCGTTTCTGCCAATAGCACTATCAATGATTCTGCTGACGATAGCGGCAGCGATTTTGGCGAATTAGTAGAAGCAGCCGATGTAGATAAAGATGGTTATGATGATGTCGTCGTGGCGGCTCCGGATTATCGGGCGTCAGCGGGAGAAACTTTTCATCGCGGAAAGTTTTATGCCTATTATGGAGCCCCTACTTTTAACACTACCGCGGATTACACCTATGACCCGGGCGAGCCAGCCAGTGATTACGGTCCGGACGCAAGCATCTGTCTTATCGATATGGATAATAATGGTTATCTGGATTTGCGCGGAGTTTCCCACAACAGTTCGGACACTATTTTTACCGACGATACTTCAATTGATTTAATTTGGAAAAGCAGAAGCTCTCTGGCTGACGTTAATTATAAGTCCTTAGTTGTCTCTCCTAATTATGACGTTGATAAAAAAATATTTTTGAGCGGTTATGGCGAATTAGAGCAGAGCTTTTCTTATAAATATAATAACAGCACAATACTATCCAAGATAGTTGATAGCACGGTGGAAAATATAAATGTGGCTACTCTTACAGCCACGGCCACTACTCCGACCAACACTTCTGTCACTTATTATTTATCCAACAATGGCGGCAGAACTTGGGAGGCGGCCACTTCCGGAGTAGCGCATACTTTTACAACCACTGGTTCAGATTTAAGATGGAAGGCGATATTAGCCACCACGGATGTCGCTTATTCGGCGTCAATTTCTGATATTTCCATAACTTACGGCAACACCAACCCCGGGACACCCTCTTTAACCGCGCCGGCTGACGGAGCGACCGGAGTTTCTTTAAACCCCACTTTTGAATTTTCCACTACGGATACGGATAGTGATACTCTGCATTATATTTTGGAAATCGCCGCGGATTCATCGTTTAACAAAGATGTTTTAACTTTTTACCAAAAAGAAGACAATATCTGGTATGTCAAAGATGATTCTCTGGGATGGTCGCAGGTCAATTTTTATAATTCCGGAGATACGGCTTCTTTCACCTTACCCGCGAAATATACTTTAACCCCCAAGACGACTTATTATTGGAGGGTGGCGGGCGTTGATGAAAACGGCGGCACAGCTTATAGCGCCACTTTTTCTTTTACCGCCATCAGGGGAAGCATTACTGATACTTTTGACACCACAGTTTGGCGCGATAGCGCCACCACTACGACCGAATGGAGCGCTGTCGGAGAGGTGATTCGGGCGCCAGCGACCAATACTTTCGCTGTCGGCAGCGCCGCTTTAAGTCCGGCGGCCGCGGCCAATGACACCTCCTTTATTCTGTCCGTTGATATTGATACTGATGGAGATCAGGATATTGTAGCGGGCAATTATGGCAACCCAATGTATTTATACAAGAACAATGGCAGCGGAACTTTTACAGAATCAACTCCTTTTCCCGACGGCGGCACGAGCAGAAATACCAATACGCTTTTAGCCGTGGATTTAGACGAGGATGGTGATAAGGATATTATTCAAGGCAACAATGGTCAAAATTATTATTATTTGAATAATGGCAGCGGAACTTTTGGCGCGGCCAGCGAATACTCGGGATTTGGTGCCAGCAATACCCAATCTTTGGACGCGGCCGATGTTAATAAGGACGGCGATGTTGATATCTTGGAAGGAACCGCCGCGCAGGATAAACTCTGGCTCAATGACGGTGATGGCACGTTCACTTCCAGTGACACTTTCAACGCTGGCGACACTCGGACCATTAAAGCCGTTGACGTTGACGTTGACGGAGACATGGACGTCATTGTTTGCGATAACGGCGTTGGCGCGAAAATTTATACTAATGATGGGACGGGCGCCTTTACTTTGGCGAGCACTTTGGCTTATGCGGCCGGTAGCGGCAACGATAGTTTGGTGGTTAATGATTTTGATAATGACGGAGATGAGGACATCATTGCTTCAAATGGCGCGAGTTTATTTTTATATCAAAATAACGGGCAAGGAACTTTTACGGCCAATGCCGCTTTTAGTTTTAATTACGCCAAAATGATTGACGTTGACGCCGATTTGGACGGTGATATGGATTTGGCGGTCATAGCGAGCGGCGTGGGCATCAACGGCCTGTTGCGCAATAAGGGCAGCGGGACTTTTACGGAAGAAACCGGATATTTCGCCAGTGGGTCAGCTAATGTTGATAAGGCGGATAACTTGGCGGCTGCGGATATAGATAAAGACGGCGATGAGGATATCATTCATTATTTTTCTTGTATCGGCGGAACTTGCGCCGATGCCGATGACCAAAATTATATTTATGAAAATAATCTTCATAATAATGACGCCGATGGCGGTTGGGCGCAACTTTACGGCGGAGCCAATTTCCCCGCGCAGACTTCAAAAATAATGCCTTTGGGGGATGTGAATTATGATGGTTATGAAGATTTGGCGGTGCTGTCCGGAGCCGATGCCGCCACCAGCAGTAAAATCTATCTGGGCGATGGTGGTGGGGGATTTACGGCCACCGCTCCCTTTACCAATGTTTCTTGCGCCAATAATGATATTGATGGCGCGGCTGATTTTAACGGCGACGGGTATCTGGATATTTTAGTGGGGGCTGATAACGGCTGGGATTGCGTTTATTTCAATGACGGCGCGGGCAATTTCAGCACTATAACCCAAATAGTAAGTATTGGTAATGAAAGACAGCTTTGGCCGGCGGACGTGGAAGGGGATGGCGACCAGGATATTATTATTTTTGAAAACGGCCAGAATTTTATTTTTAGAAACAACGGCGATGGTTCAACTTTTATTCAGGAAGATTTGGGTTTGGCGTGGGAGAACACGCTTCAGGGATACACGGATGACATAGATAATGACGGAGACGTGGATATTTTGGTGGGTGATAGAGTAAGCCAGCAGAATTTTTTATACAGGAATAATGGCAGCGGAACATTTATACGGGAAAGCCAATTCGGAGAAGGCAGCACAGATAATATAGTTTCCGCCGATTTAAACGGCGATAGCTGGAAAGACGTCGTCGTTTCTAATTCCGATATAAACTCCGCCATCTATTGGAATAATGGCCAAGGCTCATTTACTAAACAGTCATTGGGCACGACGGGAATTTTCCGGGGCGATGATTTGGATAATGACGGAGATGTTGATTTATATTTAGTTGGTGGCGCCGCAGGAACATATATTTACCGGAACGACGGTCGGGGCGATTTTACCGTGGAATTATTAAGCGCCGCACCTTCCTCCGCGGTTTTCGCCCATGACATTAATCGCGACTCCATGAAAGAACTGCTGGTCGCTTATTCTTCGGGCGATTCCTTTATTTTCACTCCGCAATTAACTCAAACCGCCGGCACTTATATCGCTCAATCCGTTGCCATGGCCAATCCTGGGAGAAATATCTTAAGAGCCACCTTAACGGCCGAACATTATCTGCCGGGCGCTTCCACTATTGCCTATTATTTAAGCAATGATGGCGGGACCACTTGGGTGGCGGTGACGAATGGGGTGGAATACGTTTTTGCCACCAGCGGAAGCGATTTGAGATGGAAGGCCGTATTAACGCCGGATACGGATACGCCCATAATTTATAATGTCACTTTAAATTATGCCGAAGATATCGCGGCCGGGTTTATGGTTAACGCGACCAATTGCCGCGGCTTCGGAGGATTTGACGCCAGTTCTTATGGGGGCAGAGAAGGGCATGCTATTATTTGGGTGGTGGATTTTCCCATTGATTTTTTGAACGAATCCGACAGGGATAATCTGGAATTTGTTCCTTTTGTGACCTCTGACAAAATGGTGGATGTGGTTTCTTCCGGGTACACCACTCCTTGGTCCGGATATTTGACGGCTGTTTACAATACCGACCAGTATTTAAAGTCCTGGATTCCGGCGAAGGAGTCCACTGTTTATGCGTATTTTACGCAGGAATATTTTGGCTTTTACGAGGAGAGTTCGAAGGAAGGATTAAAATATAATACTAAACTTGATGGCCGCAAGGTTTGCGTAAAAAATAAAATAACCAATGCTTATTCGGGAGATTGCGCGGTTTGTCCCGCTGTTTGGACTTTAGCTGAACCGCCGTCTAAGCCGACCTTGCAGGCGGCGCTCACTACTTCTTTATGGGCGAGCGTGGATAATTATTCTTTCCCGGTCGGGACGGATTGGGAGCAAGCGGGAGTGACTTTTGAAATCTACGAGGGAGATAGAATTCCGGAAGACGGAACACCGCTGGCTTCGGAATTCGCCGCCGGACAAAATAGTTTTACCTTTGGCAATTTAAAACCCGACACTTCTTATACTATTCGCGCCAGGGGACGAAATGGCGGAGGAGTTGACACGCCCTGGTCAGAAGCGCTCACGGCCAAAACCTTGCCCCCGTCTTTCACGCTTATTAAAACAGCGGTCATTAAGGAACCGGGGCAGGGAGAAGTGAAGGGCTCCGCGGTTTTAAGCTCCTCTTTAAATATCGGAACAAAAATCCAGCCGCTGGAGAATCTAAAGTATCTTAGAAATTTTTCAGCGGTGATGTCTTTTTTTATTTTGATTTCTTTGGTTATTTTAAGCTATCATCTGGTTTTGTGGAATCGAGCCGCGCGTTCCATGGTGAGAATAAGATTTGAGAGAAAGGCCTATTCCACTTTAGCAATGGCAGTTGTTTTGGGAATAGTGAAAGTGGCGATGATGGCTACCATGGCCGGATTAAATGATGCTTCAATAAAAGTGGAAAATTACGCCGGCAATGGCGTGGCAGTGCAGCCGGAAGACAGTATTGTTTATCAGATTGATTATATCAATCAAACGAAAGACGATCTGAAAAACGTAGTTATAAAAGATAAAATAGATTCAGTTATTTTTGACGACGGTTATTTGAAGAAAAATAGCGAGTCGGTTGGCCGGTTGGAAGATTTTCTAAAATGTGCAGGGGAAGAGGAGACCAGCTCTTGCGAAATAATATTTAATTTGGGAGAAGTAAAAGCCGGTCAGTCAGGTTATCTGACATTACCCTTTAAAGTTTCGCCTGATGAGGTAAAGCAAAGTGTGCCCCATACTATTTCTAATGTGGCTAAAGCCGAATATACGCAAAACGGAGAAAATAAATCTGCTACCTCCAACACCCTTTTAAATCCGGTCAGCGCCGGCGCCATTGATATTTTTACTTTTTTTGACGGCAACAATAATGGCCAATATGACAAGGGCGAGAAGGGTGTGCAAGGAATCAGAACGCTCGTTTATTATGATTTGAATGGAGACGGGGCTTTGAGTGGTCCGCAGGAAACAGAAGTTAATGTGTATTCCGTGAGTTCCGTGGCAGGGGGGCATTCTACGGTGGATGGCAGAAGAGCGGGAAAACATTTTGTTAAAATCGGAAAGATAGAAAAAGGGAAATATTCTCTGGTTTTGCCTTCCGGATACACTCTGACTACTTCGGAAATGGTAACCGTGGATTTGGAACGCGGCGGCAAGGGTTCGGCGTATTTTGGATTATATAAAAAAGCAGAACAAAAACCACCGGTTATCACATATCCCGGGGACAATTCCGAAATTACTGACACAGCGCCGACTATCAGGGGTAACGCTTATGTCAGCAACGGCGCAGTGGATATTTATTTGGACGGAGAATATCTGGACAGCACGAAAGCTAACAGCGAAGGTTTTTTCAGCTATACTTTAACGGATGAATTATTATTTGGGGCGCATACTTTAAGAGTGAAAGTGGGAGAAGTTTATTCTTCTTTGTTTGAGTTTAAAGTAACAGAGAAAACAGCGGAAGAAATAAAAGAGGAGCAGGAAGAAGAAATCGGCGAGAAAATAAGAGATACGATAATAAGAGTGACTATTGGTGAAATAAATATCAAAGAAATAGCCGCTCGCTTGGAGGGAGTTAAACTTAGTGAGGTGCGGCAAGGCAAAGTGTCCGCGGAAAGCAAATTAATGGATGCTGGCATTACCGTTATTATGCATAATGCCGAAATTGGCAAAACATATGAATTAGTCGTGGAGAGCGAGATTTACAAGTATGAATTTACGCCGCAGAACGAGGAATGGGCGGAAAATATAAAAATTTCTTTGCCTCCGGGAGCGCATAAATCTTACGTCAGAGTTTATGATGAGATAGCCAAGGAATACAAAATAATCTCCAACGTAGAAGAATTCACCGTTTCTCTCCCTGCTTGTTTTGACGGGGCGGATAATGATGGAGATGGTCAGACGGATTATCCGGCTGACGCGGGGTGTTTGAGTATTGATGACAATAACGAAGAGGACATAGTGGAATCACCGGTTGCGGATTTCCTCAATTCCCTTGTGGGAACAGTTGAAGTTATAGTTAATACCGTGGGAGAGCTGGCTGATGACCCGCAGGTGGAAAAAGCCGCTCAAAATTACGTCGCCCCGACTTTAGTGGCGGTGGTGGCGGTTAATGCTTCCACGGCTATCTCTTTTGTGTATCTCATTCCTTATTTACAGTTTATTTTCACCGAACCTTTTAGATTATTATCGCGTCGCAAGAGGAAGGGCTGGGGGACGGTGTATAATTCTATTTCCAAGGAGCCGATTGATTTGGCTATTGTCCGCTTGATTAATGTCCAAAACGGAACTTTAGTTCAGACGCAAATTACCGACAAACAAGGGCGTTATAATCTGATAATTAAAGAAGCGGGGACTTATCGGATAGAGGTGAAAAAAGTGGAATTTAAATATCCCACGTCATTGTTGGGAGAGAAAAAAGAGGATATGGCGTTCCTTGATTTATACCACGGGGAAAACATAAAAGTAGAAGCAAGCGGAGCTGTTATTACCGCCAATATCCCGCTTGACCCGGTGAAAGAAGACAAGCCGAACAGAAAGATTTTAGCTTTGGCCGTCGGTCGTCGGGTGCAAAATGGCATTTCGCTTTCCGGATTGGGCTTGTCAATTGTCACCTTTGCCATTGTGCCTAAACTACTGATGGGAATTTTGGTGGCGCTTCATTTTATGCTTTATTTCTTGTTCCGCCGCTTGGCTTATCCTTCAAAACCAAAGGGTTGGGGTATTGTTTATGATAAGGGGACGAAAAAACCTTTGGGCAAAGCCGTGGTTCGCATTTTTGATATTCAATTCAATAAATTACTAGCGGCTCAAGTTACTGATTCCGCCGGCCGATACGGGTTCTTGGTTGGCCCGAACGTTTATTATCTTACTTCCGAAAGAGAGGATTACAAATCATATAAATCTTCACCGATTGATTTAGCCAAAGAAAAAGCCGGCGCGATTACCCTGGATATGCCCTTAGAGAAATCAACAGAAGGAATGGGGATTTCAGCCCCGCCAGCCCCGGAAGTTCCACTATCAAGACCGGCAGCGAGTCCAGAAATAAAAAAAGAAATTCCCCCGGCTCCAGCAGAGATTAAAGATGCTCAGCAAGAACCGAAAGTAGATTCGGGAGAAAAAGGCAAGGATATTATGGATGATATAGATACGGGATTTTATTAAAATATAAAAAATTATAAAGATTAAAAAAGCCGTGTTATTTACACGGCTTTGCAATCTTAGATTTAGGAGTTCGTTTTTTTTATTATTATTTCTTTCTCGCATTTAGGATTTGTCTCTAGAGCCAACCCAACTGGTAGTAAAAGAGACATACAGGCCATTATTAGCGGTACCATATCTTCTTCGTTTACAGAATAAAAGCGCATTCTAGTTTTTATTATACATTTTTTCGGTTTTTTGTTTTGTGGGTTTATTTTTATATAGATACGTTTCTTTCCTCTGAATAGATGTATCTCTTCTGAACGGTAAGTAAAGACCCTAATTCGGTCATTATGGGTTAATTCCGTTGATTTAAATTCGCCTTTTTCTTTGATATAAAATTGGGGTTTTGTCGTTGTGTTTTCTTTCATTTTCTACTCCTTCCAGTATTTTTTGTTTTCAAAGTATTTTGTTTATTGATAGATAAATTTAATGCGCCCATTTCAGCAAAAGTACCACCAGGAATACAAATTATATATTAATTAATTATCTAATAGTTGTCAACCCTTTTGGCAATTTCCAAAGTATTATATAAAAGCATGGCCACGGTCATGGGCCCCACTCCGCCCTTCAACTTAGTTCAGGGCGTCGTTCGTTTTTCTTTTTGAGTTGTTGGCTATTTTCAATGTGTTTTGTAATAACATAGCTACCGTTACGGGCCCCACTCCGCCCGGCACGGGCGTGATAAAGCCAGGGGTATCTTTGACGCTGGCAAAATCCACATCGCCGACTACGCCTTCTTCCGTACGGTTGGTTCCGACATCAATTATAATGGCGCCGGTTTTTATCATTTCTTTGCCGACAAAGTTCGGACGGCCTATGGCCACGACCAAAATATCCGCTTTTTTAGTTTTTTCTTGAAGTTGGATATCATCGGGGTTGGCGTGGCTGGCAATAATTTTGTCTGCAGCCAAAACTCGTTCAATGGGTTCGGCAAAGACACCACTATTACAAACAATCAATGCTTTTTTATTTTCAAGATTCACTTCGGTAGCTTCTATCAATTTCCTAATACCAAGTGCTAATCCGGGCAAAATATACGGCTGGCCCTCCGCCAATTTTTTCAAATTATCAGGATGAAAACCATCAACGTCTTTTCGCGGGTCTATTGAACCGATTATTTTATTCGTATCCAGATGTTCCGGCAGGGGGAGTTGGACAAGTATTCCGTGAATGTCAGTGCGCTGGCTTAATTCTTTAATTTTTTCAATTATTTCTTTTTCGGGGACAGAAGCGAAATAAAGATAAACTTCGTTTTTGATTCCCGCTTTTTCCGCGGCCTTTTGTTTTAATTTGACATAAAGATGGGAAGCCGGGTCAGAGCCAACTAAAATAGTGGCGAGCCCTGGCGTGAATCCAAGATTCTTTACTTCTTTTTTTATATCAGCCCTTATTTTTTTGGCTATTTCTTTCCCGTCAATTATGTTCATGGTTTTTATAAATAACTTAAATCCGGATAAATCGGATATTTTTCCGTAATCTCCTTGACTTGGTTTCTAACTTCCGTTTTAATCGCCTCGTCATTGGGATTTTTAATAATTTTTGCCATCATTTCGCCGATTATTTCCATTTCACTTTCTTTCAATCCCCGCGTAGTTAGGGCGGCTGTTCCCACTCGCAGTCCCGACGGGTCCATGGGTTTGCGGGTGTCATAAGGTATCATATTTTTATTGGTATAAATTCCTACTGCGTCCAGCGCGGTTTCAGCTTCTTTTCCAGAGACGCCGGTTTTAGTAAGGTCAAGCAGAAGCAAATGGTTATCGGTTCCGCCGGAAACAAGGTCAATGCCTTGGCCGAGGAGCGCTTGTCCGAGAGCTTGAGCGTTTTTGACTATTTGCTTTTGATAAATTTTAAATTCCGATTCCAACGCTTCTTTAAAAGCCACGGCCTTGGCGGCGATGGCGTGCTCCAAGGGTCCGCCCTGGAGTCCGGGGAAAACGGCGCTGTCTATCTTTTGCGCCAGATTTTTTTTATCTTTGGGATTTAAGCGGTCTTCAATTTTACATAAAATCATCGCCCCGCGAGGGCCGCACAAAGTTTTGTGAGTGGTGGTGGTAATCACATCGGCATAGGGGATAGGGTCTGGATGGATTTTAGCGGCTACCAGACCGGCAATATGCGCCATATCCACCATAAAATAAGCTCCGACTTCATCGGCAATTTCTCGGAATTTTTTAAAGTCAATTTTTCTCGGATAAGCGGTCGCTCCGGCGAGAATTAGTTTTGGTTTTTCTTTCAAGGCAATCTCGCGGACTTCCTCCATATCAATTAACTGGTTATCGCGCCTGACACCGTAGGCAATTATTTGATAATACCGGCCGGAAAAATTTACCGGATTGCCGTGCGTCAGATGTCCGCCGTGCGCCAGATTCATAGCCATTAGTTTGTCGCCCGGAGCAAGCAAGGCAAAGTAAGCAGCCATATTGGCCTGCGAGCCGGCATGCGGCTGGACATTGGCGTGTTCCGCGCCGAAAAGTTCTTTGGCTCTTTGTATGGCTAAATTTTCGCAAACATCAATAAATTCGTTTCCGCCGTAGTATCTTTTATTCGGATACCCCTCCGAATATTTATTGGTTAAAACCGAACCCAGGGCCTCCAGTACCGCCCGCGAGACGATATTTTCCGAAGCAATCATTTCCAAGCCGTGCCGTTGGCGGTTTAATTCATTTTCCAGCCCGCCGGCGATTTCCGAATCAAATTTTGATAGATAAGACATAGTTTTAAAATAAGTTGATGAGTTGTTTTTAGTATACGAGTTTTTATTATTAATTTCAAGAAATAAAACTTTAATGTCATTGCGACCCCGAGCTTGACTTCGGCGAGCTCTGGCCGAGCCGTCGAGGGGGAAGCAATCTCTGATACGTAGCTTTGGGCAAGGGCGCTGTATTAGAGATTGCTTCGTCGTCGTCCCGAGTTTTCGGGACTCCTCCTCGCAAAGACAAAAAGAGAATAAGAAAAATAAAAATCCCGCCTTGGTTTAGATTGCCTAAGGCGGGATTAAACTTAAAAATTTTTTGCGAGCATGGCTTTGGCCACGCTTTTTTCAATAATATGGATTTCGCTGATATGTCGGGCGTGGAGTGTAATTTTTTCTCTTTTTTCGCTGATTTCCTCCACTATAATAACCCCTGTTTGGTTTTCATCGCTCAATTTTTTTTCAAAATAGCATAAAATATCATCGGGCTTTTCCTCAATTAATTTGGAAAATAATTCCCGATTAGTTTCCTTTTCAACTTCTTCCGAGTTTATTTTGATAAATAAAAGGGTATTTACAGGGCATTTTTTTAGCATTTTATTTAATTCTTCAGTACTCATTTTCCCTCCGGTTTCTTGTTGTTAAGGAGCTTCTATTGTTTTTTTATCAGAATATCAGATTTTTGTCAAGTGTTTAATCATATAAGTTCCTTTTAATTTATACCCCAGTTTTTTGTAATAACCCCGCACGCCCACGCCGGCAATAACGGCGATTTTTTTAAACCCTTCTTTGACAGCAATCTTTTCCGCTTGCGCCATCAGCATTTTGCCAAAACCCTGATGTTGAATTTTTGTTTTTAGATTTTTTTCGGAACGCAGGGGCATAAGCTGGCCATAAGTGTGCAATTCGCGAATCAGGGCGCAATCTTTTATTTCCGGAATAAATCTAAATATGTCATTCTGACCCCGCTTAGCGGGGGAAGAATCTGAACCCGAATTTTTTTTCAAATCGGGCTTAGAATAATAAAAAGATGGCAAGCGCAGGCGGACAAAAGCGTAAAGAATGGTGCGGTCTTTATTTTCATAACTCAAAAAGTATTCTATTCCACCGGAGGCGGGGTATTTTTCTATAAATAATTTCGCTTGTTTAAGGTTGGCGGTTTTATTGCGGGCTTCGCGACAGCGGATACATTTGCAACGCAGGCCTCGTTCTTTTATTCTTTTTTGTAAATACTCGCGCAGGTTGGTGATTTTATTTCCCGCTTCAATGCTTTCCTTGGGAATATCGCGCACGAGGCGATTCAAACGAACATAGTAGGGGATAAGCGCTTTGATTTTAATCAGCAGGTCTGAAAGTTCCTTATCGCTGTACGGCTTAAATTTCCCTTGTTTAAACCATTGATAAAGCAAAGAATATTTATTGACAATACAGGGATAAATTTTAAGTTGGTCCGGTTGGAAGACAGAATTGGAGAACAGTTGCCTAAACATTTCCAAATCTTTTTTAGGATTAGAACCCGGTAGGTTGGGCATCAGGTGATAGTCAACTTTAAAACCGGCATCTTTAAAAAGTTTAGTCGCTTTAATTACTTCTTGGATTCCATGCCCGCGTTTGTTCAATTTTAAAATGCTGTCATAGATTGATTGGACGCCAAGCTGAATACGTGTACAACCAAGTTCGCGCAGGTGAGCGATTTCTTTGGGCGTTACATAGTCAGCGCGGGTTTCCAAAGACAGGCCGATGATGCGGTGTTTGGCCGTTTCATTTTTCTTTTGCAATTCTTTTAAGCTTTTTTTGGCCGAAGATTTATTGAATTTGGGATAATCATTGGCGGCGGCAAAAGAGGATTTAATAAATGATTCACGGTATTTTTTGGGATAATAAGACCAAGTGCCGCCGAGGACAATCAATTCAATTTTATCTGTATCGTGGCCGTTGGCTTCCAGCGCTTTAATGCGGTAATGGACCTGTTTATAGGGGTCAAATTTGTTTAAAACCGCGCGCATGGCCGCTGGTTCGTTGGAAAGGTAGCTTTTGGGCATATTGGGCTCCGAGGGGCAATAGGCGCAAGTTCCTGGGCAAGGATAGGGCTTGGTGAGCAAGGTAACGGGAGCTACACCGGAGAGGGTGCGAATGGAGCGTTTTTTGATTAAATCTTCAAATTGTTTATCCGGTTTAATCTTATTTTTAGCTAATAGTTCATGATAATATTTTAAAACTTCCGAATTGGGAACAATAGGAATACCAAAACGCTTGGCTAGGCGCCTTTTTATTTTAGACATCCGGTTGGGAGTCCGGGGTTTTAATTTTATGATTTCTTTGATAAACTGTTCTTGCATGGAATACGAATTACGAATAATTTACAAATATACAAATGAAAGAAGAAATTGCGCAAAAATTATTAAAAAAAGTTAAGGAAAGTTATAACATAATCAGTGGGGACTTTTCCGCTACCCGCGGTTATATTTGGCCGGACTTGGAAATTTTTGGCAAATATATTAAAGCGGGGGATAAGGTTTTGGATTTGGGCTGTGGCAATGGCAGATTATACGATTTTTTGAAAAATAAATCAATAAATTATTTTGGCGTTGATAATTCGGAGGCCCTTATAAATGAAGCGAAAAAGAAATATCCGGAAATTGCCGATAAATTCCAAGTCGGAGATGCGCTGGATTTAAATTTCCCCGACAACCATTTTGACGCGGTAATGATGGTAGCAGTATTAAATCATCTTCCATCAAAAGAGCTTCGACTCCAAGTTTTAAATAATGTGAAGCGGGTTTTAAAGCCCGATGGATATTTATTGATGACTAATTGGAATCTATATCAAAAGAAATACAGGCCGCTTATTATTAAGTATAGCTTGTTAAAGCTTATCGGTAAATCTCCGCTGGATTTCGGTGATTGTTTAGTTCCTTTTGGTCAAGAAAAAGTGAAGAGATATTATCATTCTTTTACTAAAAAAGAAATTCAAAAATTAGCCGTTCTTTCTGGTTTGACAATTTTAGAGAATTATTATAGTTTAAAAGGAACAAAAGGTCATTGGTTTACTGGTAAAAATTTAGTAAGCATTTTACAAAAATAGAAGTTTGAAAACTGAATAGGAGGCATCGAAATGAAGCAGGAGTCTAAAAAGAGAATGAAGCGAGCGGCGATCATGTCAGGTTTATTTTTTCTTTTGACCATTGCGTTAATTTTTTGGGTGATTACTTATCCGATTATCACCGGTCTTTCGTTACTTTTAGAGAAGGGCGTTGATGTGTATGAAGAAAATCGTGATTTTTTATAGCACAACAGAAAAAGACCAAAAACGATTAAGTAACAAATTTCCGCAAACAGCCGTTAATTAGCGGTTGTTTTTTATTTTATCGCCGAAACATTCCTCCCGTAGAAACGCGATTAATCGTTTTTCTACAAAATACACCCCCTTGAACCCCCGTCTTTTTGGTGCTAATATGTAATAATATGCTAAAAGAATTGATTACCAACCCAATCATTTTGAGTTGTCTTTTTTCTGACCTCATTTCCCAGGCAATAAAGGCGATTATTTATTCCCGCAAAAATGCCGGGTTCCATTGGCGTTACCTTTTGATGGCCGCCGGCATGCCTTCCACACATACGGCGGTGGTTACATCCCTGACTTTGGGAATTTTTCTTTACGAAGGTATTACCACCTTGTTTATAGCCTCTTTGGTGTTTTCTTTAATAGTCATCCGCGACGTTATCGGCGACCGCGTTTTTGCCCAGCATCAGGAAGATATTGTCAACAAAATTTTTGCCAAAATTTTCCATGGCAGTTTTGAGGGCATTGAATGGAAAAATCTCATTGGTCATAATCTAAGAGAAGTATTTTGGGGGATAATTTTGGGCCTCTTTATAACCTCAATAATTTTCATTATATGGTGGAGTTAGGAAAAATTAAAAAAATTCACTTTATCGGAGTGGGCGGAATCGGCATTTCGGCTCTGGCTAAACTTTTTGCCAAACAGGGGAAAAAAGTTTCCGGTTCGGACCTGGAAGAAACGGCCATCACCGAGGATTTAAAAAAATATCAGATAAATTTTTTTAGCAAACACAAAAGCGGCAATCTTGACCCCAAGACCGAGCTGGTCGTTTATTCCGCGGCCGTGCCCGAGAAAAATCCGGAGAGAAAAAAAGCGCGGGAGTTTGACATCCCGCAATTAAGTTATCCGGAAGTACTGGGATTAATCAGTAAAGAAAAAGATACTATCGCCATCTGTGGAACTAACGGCAAAACAACTACCACTTCTATGGCTGGCTTGCTTTTGGAAGCCGGCAAGTTTGACCCGCTGGTGGTTGTGGGCAGTAAGGTGGAAAATTTTACGGATGGTAATTTAAGATTTGGCAAGGGGGAAAATTTTGTCGTAGAGGCCTGCGAATATCGGGCTCACATGCTGAACCTTGAACCTAAAATAATTCTGCTCACTAACATTGAAGAAGACCATTTGGATTTTTATACCGGCATAGACCATATTAAATCAACCTTCCAGTCATTCATAGATAAATTGCCGGAGCAGGGAGTTTTTATCTGCAATGCCGATGACGCCAATTCCATGGAAATAAAAACGATGAGAAGCCGGATTACGTACGGAATAGACAATTTAGCCAATGTCACGGCTAAAGACATTTACAGCGAGAACGGCAAACAATATTTTGACGTTTATCATAACGGTAAAAAAATTGACACTTTTTCTTTGAATATCCCGGGACGGCACAATGTTTATAATGCTTTGGCAGTCATTGCTTTGGGGTTTCACTTAAAAATCAGCGTTAAGAGAATTAAAAAAGCGTTAGAAAATTATCAGGGGGCTTGGCGGAGGTTTGAAAAAATCGGCGAGAAAGATGGCGCGATTTTTATTTCCGATTATGCCCATCATCCCACGTCTTTGCGCGCGGTTTTGAGAGCGGCTAAGGATTTTTATCCGCATCGGCGCGTGGTGGCGGTTTTCCAGCCCCATCAGCATAATCGCACCAAGAATTTATTTGTAAATTTTGTAAAATCTCTGGACGAAGCCGATTTGGTTATTATTAATGAAATATACGATGTGGCCGGTCGTGAGGAAAAAGACGATGAGGATGTAAATTCGCAAAAACTGGTGGAAGCCATAAAAAGGCATGACAAATCAAATAATCGCGAGAGGGAGGTGATTTATACGCCGGATATAGATTATACTGAAAGGGAAATCGCGCGTGTCCTTGACCAAACAGACGTGATTTTGCTTTTGGGGGCAGGGGATATGCCAGTGAAGATAATTCAGAAATTAAAACTCGCAACTCGTAACTTATAACTTGTAACTCCTAACTCCTAACTCCTAATTCCTAATTCATAATTTTTGCTTCGTATCTCTCAACTTGTTAATTCGTTGTATGTCAGAATTAAATAAATTACAAAATATAAAAATAGACGAACCTTTAGCGCCATACACCACTTTTAAAATCGGCGGACCGGCCAGATATTTTCTGGAGGTAAAAGACATTGAGGAATTAAAAAGCGCGATAAGAGCGGCAGGGGAAGACAATCTTCCCGTTTTTGTTTTGAGCGGGGGAAGCAATATCCTTGTTGCGGATGAGGGATTTGCCGGTTTGGTTATTAAGATTGATTTTGACGAACTTAAAATATCCGCTGATAAAATCACGGCCGGAGCGGGAGTTAATTTAAATAAATTATTGATGTTTTCAGTGAATAATAATTTAAGCGGATTGGAATGGGCGGCGGGGATTCCCGGAACTTTGGGCGGAGCGATTCGCGGCAATGCCGGCGCGTGGGGCGGGGAAATTAAAGACATAGTGGAAAGCGTGGAAGTTTTACGAAACGGAGAAATAGTTATTTTGGATAATAAAAGTTGCGGTTTTTCTTATCGACACAGCGATTTTAAAAATAATGGAGATATAATTTTGCGGGCCGTGCTTAATCTAAAACCGGGCGATAAGGAAGCCAGCAATCGGAAGATTCAGGAATATCTGACAAAAAAGACGCAAGGTCAGGACGTTTCGCATCCAACGGCCGGCTGTATGTTTAAAAATGTTTATTTGGATAAATTAGACGGGAAAGAAAAAGAAAGAGTCAGCGCAATCGTTCGGGAAGAATTTTCGTTAAAAGGGATAATTCCCGCCGGTTGGCTTATAGAGCAGTGCGGATTAAAAGGACAGATAATCGGCGGAGCGCGAGTTTCCATAAAGCACGCCAATTTTATTTTAAATCAGAATAAGGCCACGGCTAAAGATATTTTAAATTTAACCAACTTGATTAAAGAAAAAGTTTTTGCTAAGTTTGGTTTGAGATTAGAGGAGGAAGTGCAATTTATAGGATTTTAGTTATGGGATTTCAAAATCAAACAAATCTGACTCTTATTTTGGGGCCGATGAAAAGCGGCAAATCTTTGCATTTGATAAATCATTTTAACTCCCTGAAAGATAACGGAACAAAATTTTTAATGTTTCATTCAATAAAAAATGTCCGCGACGAAAAAATTTGGTCGCGGGCAGGGTTGGAACTGGACGCTAAAAAAGTGGAAAATTTAACCGAAGTTCTGGACAGCGATGTTCCGATTATCGGGGTTGATGAACTGCATATGTTTGAAGAATCAGAAGCGGAGATTATAAGGAAAATTTTAGAGCGGGGGATAGAAGTGGTGGCCGCCGGACTTAATATAGATTATCGCGGAGAAACGTTTCGGCTGGTTCAAAATTTATTGGAGTTAAACCCCAAAAATGTTTTTTATAAAAAGGCGATTTGCGAAGATTGCGGCAATCTGGAAGCGGAATATACGCAAGTGTTTAAAAACTCGGAGCCGTTGCTTAGCGGCCTGCCGCCGGTTATTCCCGAAGATGGCACCTATACTTATAAATCCGTCTGCGAGAAATGTTTTATTAGGGGATAGTATTATTTTAAAATAAAAAATCCTCGCCACATTTAGATGTGCGGGGATTTTATGTTTTGGAGCTATTTCCCATTTTTCATTTTAATCGTCACAATTCTAGCTTTGATTTCAAGTGGTTTTAGACAGATCGGTTCTAGTATTATCATAGGCATTTCCGCGGCTTTTTTTGACATAACTCCTTCGGCAATTATTTTTTTGTGTCCTTTCTTTTTAATTTTTTCTCTGTATTTTTGGTCAAACTCCCTCTTGCTTGCGTATTCTGTCCAGCTAATCCTCCCGGCATAAAGACCAGCTTTTTCTGTGTACTGGAATACGACGATATAGCCGTTTGATTTCTTTTCAGACATTTTTAACTCCCTGTTTTTTGTTTATGAAAGAACTCATTGCTTAATAATAACCTTTTTAAAATTTTTGTCAATATCTTGCTTTAAATCCATATTTAAGATACAATGAAAGCAATCTAATTGTATAAAATATTTTAAAATATGTCGTTTTTAACAAAGATTTTCGGCGACCCGAATGAAAAAGTTCTAAAAAAAGTCAGGCCGATTATTGAAAAAATAAACCTTTTGGAAAATAAATTCCGGCCAATGTCTGATGAGGAATTAAAATCGCAAACAGCGAGATTTAAAGCGGAGCTGGCGCAGGGGAAAACACTTGATGATATTTTACCTGAAGCGTTTGCGGTGGTCCGTGAAGCCGCCCGCCGTACTCTCGGTCAGCGGCATTATGATGTTCAGCTTATTGGCGGCATAGTTTTACATTGGGGGCAGATTGCTGAAATGAAAACCGGTGAAGGAAAAACTTTGGTGGCAACCCTGCCGTCGTATCTCAACGCTTTAACCGGCGCGGGTGTGCACGTGGTGACAGTCAATGATTATTTGTCGCGTCGCGATGCCGTTTGGATGGGGCAAGTTCATAATTTTTTAGGGCTTTCAGTCGGCTGTATCCAGCACGAAAGCTCTTTTGTTTATGACGCCTCTTTCGCCAGCGCGGAGGAAGATGAAAAGAGAGATATTGAAGGCGGATTTAAAGTGCGCCAGGATTTTTTGCGGCCGGTGTCGCGCCGCGAGGCCTACGCCTGCGATATCCTTTACGGGACCAATAATGAATTTGGTTTTGATTATCTGCGCGACAATATGGCGATTAATTTAGAGCAGGTTTCCCAGCGGGAATTAAATTACGCTATCGTGGATGAAGTTGACAGTATCTTGATTGATGAAGCGCGCACGCCGTTGATTATTTCTGCTCCGGCCGAAGAATCAACGGAACAGTATTATCAATTTGCCAATTTGGTAAGCCAGCTCAAAGAAAATGAGGATTATAACATTGACGAAAAAATGCGCACCGCCACTTTAAGCGCCGAGGGTATTTCCAAAATGGAAAAATGGCTGGGCGTGGACAATATCTACACCAGCGGCGGGATTTCCACCGTCCATCACATAGAGCAGGCGTTGAAAGCCCATACTTTATTTAAAATAGACCGAGATTACGTGGTTAAGGACGGCGAGATTTTGATTGTTGATGAATTCACCGGACGCTTGATGTACGGACGGCGTTACAGCGAGGGCTTGCATCAGGCGATTGAAGCCAAAGAAGGCGTGGAGATTAAACGCGAGAGCCAGACCATGGCCACCATTACTTTTCAAAATTTATTCCGTTTGTATAAAAAATTATCCGGCATGACTGGCACGGCCGTCACCGAAGCAGAAGAGTTCTCAAAAATTTATAAACTGGAAGTTTCAGCCATCCCAACCAATAAACCCATGATTCGCCGCGATTATTCCGATAAGATTTATAAAACGGAAATGGGAAAATTTACGGCCGTGGCCAAAGAAATTAAAGAGCGTCATACTAAGGGTCAGCCGGTGCTGGTGGGCACGATTTCCATAGAAAAAAATGAAATGCTAAGTGAAATTTTGGAAAGGGAAGGCGTGCCGCATCAGGTTTTGAACGCCAAGCACCACGAGAAAGAGGCGGAGATTATCGCGCAAGCCGGCAGATTGGGCGCGGTGACCATTGCCACTAATATGGCCGGCCGCGGCGTGGATATAGTTTTGGGTGGGAATCCGCCGAATGCCGAGGAAGCGAAAAAAGTTTGCGAGCTGGGTGGGCTTTGCGTTATCGGCACCGAACGGCATGAGTCGCGGCGCATAGATAATCAGTTGCGCGGTCGCGCCGGCCGTCAGGGCGATCCGGGCGCGACGCAATTTTATCTTTCTTTGGAAGACGATTTGATGCGCATTTTTGGTTCCGACCGCCTAAAATCCATTATGACGACCTTAAAAGTTCCGGAGGACATGCCGATTCAAAACGGACTGGTTTCTAAATCCATTGAATCAGCCCAAACCAAAGTTGAAGGCCATCATTTTGATATTCGCAAACACTTGGTTGAATATGACGACGTTTTAAATAAGCAAAGAGAAGCGATTTACCGCCGCCGGCGGGAGGTTTTACAATCTGATAAAGAAAGGGAAACAATCTTAGCGATGGTTAAAAAGGAAATTGAACAGATTGTTCTTTTTCATACCGCTCATGATGAAGAAAAAAATTGGGACTTGGAAGAAATAAAAGAGGCGGTGAGTACTATTTTCCCGTTGCCGGATGACGTTCGTTTGAAGCTTGATGATTTAAGAGAAAAGGCCGGCGGGAAAGAACAGGACGCGCAGGCGCGCGATGTGATTATTAATTATCTTTACGATTTGGCACTCGCCAGTTATAAAAAAATGGCCGCTAATTTTTCCGACCCGGCGTTATTCGTAATGATAGAAAAGAACATTTTGCTTCGCGCCATTGATTCTTTGTGGGTGGAACATTTGGACGCTATGAGTTATATGCGCACCGGCATCGGCTTGCGTGGTTATGGCCAGCGCGACCCTTTGGTAGAATATAAAAAGGAGTCATTTAGAATGTACAACGAACTGGTGGCGATGATTGAGAAAGAAGTTGTTTACAGTATTTATAAAGTCGGTTTGGCACAGGCGGCGTTAGCGGCGAGTCCGTTCACTAAAAACCTTATAATGAGCGCGCCGGCGAAGACGAGCGAAAGAACCACAAAAAATGAAGAGGGTGTGGAAAAGGTAAAAAAAGTCGGTCGCAACGACCCGTGCCCGTGCGGAGCGACCAAACCCGATGGCACGCCGAAAAAGTATAAACATTGTTGCGGGAAAAATAGTTAATAATTTTAACCGAGTAGAGTCCCATTGAATGACGGGGCGGGAGTGGGAAGAAATATAAGAAGTGTCACGGCAGATAAAAGAAAAAAGCCGTCGTATCGCGATTACGACGGCAACCCGATTTAAGTGAATATTTCACATTGTGGGATTACCACAATGAAGATCGGGGCGGGTCCCTCCCTTCACCACTAGCTCAAGTCTACCAAGGTCGTATGGTAAAGTCAAGAGGTATAAAAAGTGTTATAAAAAATAATATGAATTTTGAACAGCGCAAGACAAATAAATACGAGATAAAAAAGGAAAATATTATTGCTCTAGATGATTTGCCTCAAAATTTTTCTAAAAAATTAAGGTCTTTGAATTGGCCCTTAGAAGTACAGGGAACGGGAAGAATTTTAGAGGATAGCAGAAATTTCGAAATTAGATACCCCCGGGGCGATTTGTTTTATTCCTGGGCGGTGATAATTCATGAACTTGGGCATTTGCGACAGGATGAGTTTAACAAAGACATTAGAAGAGAAAAAAATGAGACAGAAAAAAATTTAAAAAAAGAGAAAGACGCTTTTACTAGAGGCATGGGAAGAGTTAAAAAGTATTATCCCGACATTTTAGATAAATTAGAAGCAGAGTTTAAAAATTTTAAGGAAAATAATAAAATTCCGGCTTTTAATTCATTTATGGATTTGTACAACGATTTTAGTAATGTTATTAAAATTAATGAGGCCATGGGGTCAGGAGAGAATGACGATTTAAAGTACAGAAGGTTAAAAGCAATTAATATAACGGAATTTTTTAAGAACATAGAAAATAATAAAGTAGGTGTTAAAATTGACACTTCGGAAGCCGAAAATGTTATTTTAAAAGTAACTAATGAAATAGCAGGGGAATAGGTTCGTTTAACGGAGTAATTATCTATTAAATAAGTGTCACTGTGAGGTCTAAAATTTATGAAAAAACATCGTCCCTATTGGTTAGTTAAATATGACCCAATCTGGCCTCGGCAATTTGCGGAAAAGAAAAAACTGATTTTAGACGTCCTTGGCAATGAGGTGTTAGCAATCCATCATATCGGCAGCACTTCAATCCCGGGCATGGTCGCCAAACCGCAAATTGATATTTTAGTAGTGGTTAAGGATTTGCGAAAAGTACATGAAAAAGCAACTAAGATGGCAGACTGGGGATTTATACCTCGCGGCGATTATACGGGTATTGGCGAAGAATATTTTACGGAAGACGATGCGGAGGGCGAAAGATTAACCAGCGTCCATATTCTTCCCGAAGGTCATCCAGAAATTAAAAATATCTTGGCCTTTCGTGATTATTTATTGGAAAATAAAAAAGATAGAGAGTTGTATAGTGCGGCGAAAAAAGAATTATATCGTAAGTATGCTGACAATTATCCCAAATATGGCGCCGGAAAGAAAACGATTATTACGGAAATATGCAAGCGTGTTAAAAAGTGCCGTAGTAAATAATATGCTCAAATTAGGAAAATATAGACATTACAAGGGTAATGAATACGAAGTGATTGTTGTCGCCAAACACAGCGAAACATTAGAGGAATTAGTGGTATATCATGCCCTTTATGGAAATCATGATTTATGGGCGTGACCGTTGAAAATGTTTACCGAAGAAGCTGAGGTTAACGGAAAGAAAATTTCGAGATTTGAATATATTGGTAAATAATGCCCCTGAACATAGAAATAAAATCAAAAATCCCTCATTGTCATTGCGAGGAGGAGTCCCAAGTTTTTGGGACGACGACGAAGCAATCCCTGATATTTAGCTTTGAGCAGGAGTCTTGTATTAGAGATTGCTTCCCCCGCCAAGGCGGGGTCGCAAAGACAATAGTAGTTTAGCACAATTATGCAACACGAGTATTATTTTGTTTATATAATGGCTAATAAGACCAATACTACTTTATATACGGGAGTGACTGGTAATTTGCCGCGTAGAATTTATGAGCATAAAGAAAAGATAACAAAGGGGTTTACGGCAAGATATAACATAAATAAATTAATATATTTTGAACCATTTGATAGTATAGAGGAAGCAATAAAAAGAGAGAAGCAAATTAAGGGCGGTTCTAGACAGAAGAAAATAGAACTTATCGAAAAAGATAATCCTAATTGGAAAGATTTGTATGACAATTTATTTTAAGATTATTTTCCCTTGCCAACCCGGGGTTGCAAATAAGAAAATGTTATGAAAAATAAAAATATAAAAATTTGTAGCGCTTGTTTATTGGGGATAAAATGCCGCTATGACGGCAGAGGAAAAAGAAACAAAAAAGTTATTAACCTTTTCAAAAAAGAAATTTTAATTCCCGTTTGTCCTGAACAATTGGGCGGTTTGACAACGCCCAGAGAACCGGCAGAACAAAAAGGTAAGAAAGTGTTTACAAAGTCAGGGAAAAATATTTCAGAAAATTTTACCAAGGGCGCAAAGGAGGTTTTAAGGATAGCAAAACTCTATGGCGTGAAGGAAGCGATTTTGAAACAAAAAAGCCCTTCCTGCGGTTGCGGTAAGATTTACGATGGCACTTTTTCCGGTAAAACCATCAAGGGCGACGGAGTAACCGCCGCTTTATTAAAAAAGAGTGGGGTTAAGGTAATAGCAGAGGAGGATTTGTAAACTGCAATAATAAAAAATATAAATATGGAAAACGATAAACCAAAGGTCGGAGTTGGGGTTATGATTTTTAAGGATGGGAAAATTTTACTTCATAAAAGAAAGGGTTCGCATGGAGAAGGGGAGTACTCATTTCCCGGAGGTCATCTTGAATATATGGAATCATTCAAGGATTGTGCAAAACGGGAAACAAGGGAAGAAAGCGGGATAGAAATTAAAAATATCAAATTTCAATATCTGGCGAATGTTAAAAAATACGCCCCCAAACATTATGTGCATATTGGGGTTATCGCGGATTGGGAAAATGGTGAGCCGAAGGTGATGGAACCGGAAAAATCTATCGGGGAATGGGATTGGTATGAGATTGATAATTCCCCGGAGCCCTTGTTTGAGATGTGTAAACTGGCAGTAGAAAGTTATAAAACCAAAAGAAATTATTTTGATTTATAATTTTATTAGTTAAGTTCTGCGGTCGATTATGGCAAAGAAGATTTTGACCCTTTCCATTATTTACAAAAATAACAAAATTCTTCTCGGGATGAAGAAGCGCGGATTTGGCGAAGGGAGATGGAATGGATTCGGCGGGAAGGTGGAAGATAAGGAAGATATAAAAGAAGCGGCGCGGCGGGAATTGCGGGAAGAGGCCGGTATTTTTGCTAAAGAATTGGAAGAAGTCGGTATTATTAATTTTGAGTTTAAGAATAACCCCGAAATTTTAGAAGTTCATTTTTTTAAAGCCGATAATTTTGAGGGTGAGCCATTGGAAACAGAGGAAATGAAACCGCGCTGGTTTAGGGTTAAGGAAATTCCATTTGAAGAAATGTGGCCGGATGATAAATACTGGATTCCGTTATTTTTAGACAATAAAAGATTTAAAGGAAAATTTTTATTTCGAGACATGGACAAAATCGTAGATTTTTCCCTCAAAGAAGTGACAGTTTTGTGATTTTCCGTTAAACTTGCCAAATGCAACGGTTTTAGCTAAAATATAGAAAGTTTATCTTTTATCCACAATTAAGTTTTAAACTATGAAGAAATTCTTTACCAAACTGTTTAGCGTGATTTTCAAGCCCACCCCGCGGGGGAAAGTCAGATGGGCGGTATTTTTTATTTTAGTTTTAGCTATTTTGGCCGTGGCGTTGGATGCGCCGATGTATTGGGATAAAGGAGCCGATTGGGTTGAGGATAGTCTAAAAATAGATGTTCCCCATTTTTATAATCTGCCTTTTCGTTTAGGTTTGGATTTACTCGGCGGTACGCACTTGGTTTATGAAGCGGATATGGCAAATATCCCGTCAGCCGAAAGAAGCGACGCTGTCGCCGGCGCGCGCGATGTTATTGAAAGGCGCGTTAACGCTTTCGGCGTTTCCGAGCCGGTGATTCAGACCACCAAAACCGGAGACAGCTGGCGAGTAGTGGTGGAATTAGCCGGAATCAAAGATGTTCACAAAGCCATTGAAATGATAGGCGAAACTCCGATGCTGGAATTTAAGGAGCAAAACAAAGATGTGCGCGAGCTCACCGCCGAAGAAAAAAGTCAATTGGAAAAAAATAATAAGGAAGTAAAAATTAAGGCGGAAGAGGTTTTAATTCAAGCGCTTGGAGCCGATGAAGCCGGTTTTGATAAATTAATTGAAGAAAAAACCGAGGGTACGGTTTTACCGATGATGGTGAGTGAGCGTTTGTTCTCACCGATTTTTGAAGCGGCTAAAAAAGCCGAGCTGAACGCGGTTTATAATAAATTGGTTGAGATGACCAGCGGTTATTACATTATTAAACCCATTGACCGTATTGAAGAAGAAAAAGAAGTGGAAGCCAGCCATATCTTGATTTGCTATAAGGGCGCGTCCAATTGTCCCACGGAATTAACCAAAGACGAGGCCTTGGCGAAGATTAACGAGGTTAAGAGCCAGGTCACGCCGGAGAATTTTGCCGTTCTTGCTAAAACGTATTCCAATGACACGGGTACTTCTTCTGAAGGCGGCGGGCTGGGATTTTTTGGGAAAGGCAAAATGGTCCCACCGTTTGAGGAAAAAGTTTTTGCTATGGCAACGGGGGAAATTTCTGAACCCGTAGAAACGGATTTTGGCTATCATCTTATTTATAAATCCGACGAGCGGTCGCTGGTTGAATATCAGGTAAAAAATATCTTTTTAAAAAAGCAAACCGAGCAGGATATCTTGGGACCGCAAGACCCCTGGAAAGTTACCGGTTTGACCGGTGTTCAATTAAAAAAATCAATGGTTCAGTTTGACCAAAATACCGGCGCGGCGGAAGTCGGGTTGGAATTCAATGATGAGGGTAAAAAGCTTTTTGGAGAAATTACTGAAAGAAATGTCGGAGAGCCGGTGGCAATTTTTTTGGACGGCGAAGCCCTAAGTATCCCAAGGGTTAATGAACCTATCCGCGATGGCAAAGCGGTTATTACCGGTGATTTTAACATTGACGAGGCCAAAACTCTTTCTCGCCGTTTGAACGCGGGCGCTTTGCCGGTACCCATTAAATTAGTCAGCCAACAGACAGTCGGAGCCACGCTTGGCAACCAATCGGTCAATGATAGTTTGACGGCGGGGCTTATTGGTATTCTTTTGGTTATGATTTTTATGATAATTTACTATCGCTTGCCGGGATTTTGGTCTTCTTTGGCATTGATTGTTTACGGCGCCATTGTTTTAGCCCTGTTTAAAATTATTCCCGTGACATTAACACTTTCCGGTATTGCGGGTTTTATTCTTTCTATTGGCATGGCCATTGACGCTAACGTGCTTATTTTTGAAAGATTGAAAGAAGAATTAAAAAGCGGGAAATCCTTGGGGTCAGCCATTGACGATGGATTTAAGCGCGCCTGGCCTTCAATACGCGATAGCAACGTCACCACCCTCATATCTTGTGTTATTTTGGCGACCTTTACCACTAGTATTGTTAAAGGATTTGCCATTACTCTTGGCGTTGGTGTTATTGTCAGTATGTTTTCCGCCATCACCGTTAGCAGAATATTCCTTAAGTTAGGGTCTAACCGGTTCAGTAAAAATTGGTGGTATGGAGTTAAAAATAAAATTGAATAATATGCAAATAATCAAAACAAGGAAAATTTGGTTTACTATTGCCGGTATTTTGGCGCTCGCGAGTATCCTCGCTTTAATCACTTGGGGGTTGAAACCGAGCATTGATTTTACTGGTGGCACTCTTTGGGAATTGTCATTTATTGAACGTCCTGATAATGTTGCCATAGAGAATGCCTTGCAAGAATTTAATTTAGGTACTTTAACTATTCAGCCGGTGGGAGACCAAGGAGTTATTATTAAATCCAAGGAATTGAATGAAAATTTGCACAGCCAGATATTTGATAAATTAATAAAAAATTTTGAAGGCGTGAGCGAAGTGCGTTTTGAATCCGTAGGGTCGCTTATTGGCAAGGAATTAAGGAACAAAGCTGTTTATTCTATTCTCCTCGTTCTATTAGCTATTATTGCTTACATCGCTTATGCTTTTAGGCAGGTTTCTAAACCGGTACAGTCATGGAAGTATGGCGTGATTTCTGTCGTAATGCTTCTTCATGATATTTTAATTGTAGCCGGTATTTTCGCTTTTCTTGGCCATTATTATAATGTGGAGATTGATTTGACTTTTGTCGCCGCGCTTTTAACCATTCTCGGTTTTTCTGTTAATAATACCATTATTGTTTTTGACAGAACGAGGGAAAATTTATACAAACTCGAAGGTTCTTTTGAAGAAATTGTTAATAAGAGCGTCCTTCAAAGTATAGCGCGTTCGGTTAACACCTCTCTCACGGTTCTTTTGACTCTCGGGGCGATTTATCTTTTTGGCGGAGAGAGCATTAAACATTTTTCTTTAGCGCTTATTATCGGTGTGGCTATCGGGATGTTTTCTTCAATTTTTATCACCAGTCCTTTGCTGGTTGAATGGTATAGGTTAGGTAAAAGTTCTTAAACAATTAAATAAAATTTAGGAGGAGAAAAATGGACCTGAAGGTAGTTAAAGAGTGGGGAAAATCTTTGCCGGAAGACATTGATGAGATTCTCGTGGGGAGGGTATTAGATGATTCGGAAAAATGGATTGATAATAATACCGGCCTTTCCGATGAAGATAAAAAAGAGTATAGGGCCGAGCTAAAAAAGTGGGAGGCGGAGGAAAGGGAAAAAATAGAAAAGAAAAAGAAGCTTTTAAAAGAGATACAACAGTGGGTAGAATCACGCTCGGATTTTGATGAACAGATGTTGAGGGCTGCCATTAAACGGATGATTCGTAAAAGCGGATTCTCTTTTTCTGACGGAGAAATAGAAAAGATAGTAGATGAAAGAATGAAAAAACATTAAGAAAAAGTCTTATTCTCTTGACAAAACCCCCGTTTTGTGCTACAATTAAAATTGTAGCTAAAAAAATAAACCGTGCTTAAGTAATACTTTTGAGAAAGCGCGGTTTTTTGTTGTTTAAGGCGTAAAAATGTGCTATAATACTAAAAAGATATGTTTAGCGTGGATATCTCCGGAATAATCAACTCTCTGGCCCAATTAGGAGGTCATCACCCATTGTATATAATGGGCTATATTTTTATACACGGGGGTTGGATTATTTATGTTATAGCTCTTGCTTGGATGAGCAAAGTGCTGTGGTTAAAATATCTGCAGACAAAATTTGATAATAATAGAAAGTGGGTCCTTTTGTCCATTAGTGTGCCCAAAGAGAATGAGCAGGGCCCCAAGGCGGTGGAAAATATTTTTAGCCATTTAGCCGGGGCTCACGGAAGTTTAAATTGGTATGACAGGTATGTTGAAGGGAAGACGCAGGATTGGTTTAGTTTGGAAATCGTAAGTATAAATGGGTATATTCAATTTTTAGTCAGAACAGTTACCAAATTTCGTGATTTAGTGGAGGCCGCTATCTACGCCCAATATCCGGACGCGGAAATAGCGGAAGTTCCCGATTACACCACTGATTTGCCGAGTAAATTTCCCAACGATGACTATGACTTGTGGGGGGCTGAATTTATTTTAGTAAACAAAGAGTGCTATCCTTTGCGCACCTATACTTTTTTTGAAGACGCCACCTCTAAGGATTATAAATTTAAGGACCCGATGGCGGCGATGCTGGAGAATTTTAGTCGTTTGGGTAAAGGTGAGCAGGCCTGGTTTCAGATTATCGTGACGCCGATTGAACAAAAGGAGTGGAGGGAAAAGGGAGAAAAGGAAGTGCGAAGATTGGCCGGCATAAAAACTGGTTCCAAAAAAGGAACCACGGATATACTTATGGACCTTCCTCTTAAAGCGATTGAAGGAATGGGGACAGCTGTCTCATTGGGTTTTGGCGGTGAAACACCAGTTCCAAAAAGAGAAGAGAGGAAAGATGCTTCCCTAATGCTTTATCTCACCCCGGGGCAAAGAGGAGTAATTGAGGGGGTGGAGCGTAAGATTTCCAAAATCGGTTTCACGGTTAAGATTCGCGGAATTTATGTGGCTCGTCATGAAGTTTTTGAAAAATCCCGCGCCGCCCATCCAATGGTCGGAGCCGTCAAACAATTTAACACGATTGATATGAATGCTCTAAAGCCGGATTACAAAAAAACTGGTACCGGTGGTTTGATATTTTTCAGGAAGTACAGGTTAAAAGAACGAAAGAAGAAATTAATGTTCGCTTATAAAGCGCGCAGTAATTGGCGAGGTTATAGCGCCGGTTACGTTTTAAATATAGAAGAACTGGCCTCTATTTATCATTTTCCGATGTTGGGAGTTAAGGCCCCGCTTTTAAAGAAGACCGAAGCAAAGAAGGGTGAACCGCCGGCGGGTTTGCCGTTTGAAGAAGAAAATTTATTCAAAGAAAAAGGCGGGGGAGATGAGTCAGCCGGGGAAACGCCGGATAATTTACCAATAGAGATTGAATAATATGGCCGAAAAGATAAATTTTTTTGCCACAACTAATTTTCGCAATAAAAAGGTCAGATTTGGCATAAGAACCGACGACCGCCGACGGCATATGTATGTAATTGGTAAAACCGGCATGGGCAAAACGACTTTAATTGAAAATATGGTGGTGCAGGACATAATGAGTGGCCAAGGCGTGGCGGTTGTTGACCCGCATGGTGATATGGCCGAAAAAATTTTGGATTTTATTCCGCCCACCAGGATAAACGATGTGATTTATTTCAATCCGGCGGATATGGAATATCCGATTGCTTTTAATGTTTTGGAGAAAGTTGACGTGGCCCAACAGCATTTAATCGCTTCGGGGCTTATCGGAATTTTCAAAAAGATTTGGGCTGATTCCTGGGGACCACGCTTGGAGTATATTTTGAGAAATGCCATTTTGGCATTGCTGGATTATCCGGGAAGCACTTTGCTCGGCGTAATGAGAATTTTAACCGACAAATCTTTCCGCAAAAAAGTCATCAATAATATTACCGACCCCGTGGTCAGGTCTTTTTGGGTTGATGAGTATTCCAAATGGAATGAAAGGGTTTTACAGGAAGTTATTTCTCCGATTCAAAATAAGGTCGGGCAGTTTTTATCTAGCCCTTTGATTCGCAATGTCGTCGGCCAGGTGAAATCCACCATTGACATCCGCGATATTATGGATAACCGGAAAATTTTAATTTTGAATGTTTCCAAGGGCAGAATGGGTGAGGATAATTCTTCTTTGCTCGGCGCGATGATGATTACCAAAATTCAGTTGGCGGCCATGGAAAGAATTGATATGCCGGAAGAGGACCGGCCGGATTTTTATCTTTATATTGACGAGTTCCAGAATTTTTCCACCGAATCTTTCGCCAATGTTCTGTCGGAAGCCCGCAAATATCATTTGAATTTAATAGTCGGTCATCAGTATATTGAACAGCTTGATGAAAAGGTTCAGGCCGCGGTTTTTGGCAACGTCGGCACGCTGGTCTGTTTTCGCGTCGGCGCCGCCGATGCCGAGGTCTTGGAAAAAGAGTTCGCTCCACAATTCACCGAACAGGATTTGGTTAACCTGACAAAATACGATGTTTATCTAAAACTGATGGTTGACGGCGTGGCTACCATGCCTTTTTCCGCCACCACCTTGCCGCCGATTGCCAAGCGCCAGGAGAATAGGGAAAAGATTATTAAAGTTTCCAGAGAACGTTATACCAAACCGCGGTCGGTAGTGGAAGAAAAAATTATGCGTTGGAGTATTAGTGAAGAAGCGAAAGAAAATATCAGAAGAGAAAAGGAGGGCGAAGGAGGAGAGGGCGGAAGAATAGAGAAAAAAGACATTGTCCAATATCCAGCAAAATGTGCCGAATGTGGGGCGGAGATAATGGTAAATTTCAAGCCCGACGGCGTGCGTCCGGTTTATTGCCGGGAATGTTTAGCTAAAGCCAGAAGTCGGCGGGATAAAACTCAATTATTAAGGGAACAACTGGCGTCTTTGGAACGCGAAGACAAAAAACCCTTACCGGCCCAAAAAACCTACAAAGTGGAGCCGATATTAAAAGTTGATGATAACGCAGAGGAAATTTCGCTGAATTCTCTGCGTCACCGGCGTGAACAATAAGATTATTTAAGATATTTCTACCCTTCGTTTTTAAAAAAGCGAGGGATAAATTATAAATAATAATAAAATTATGTGCACAAAACTGGTTCAAAAACCCATGTGGGGCGGGTTACTTTCGGCTATTGTAACCCTTTTATATTGTGCGTTAATGGCTTTTTTTATGAATTGGATGGGCAAAAATGTTGCCGGCGATTCCATTCTTAACATTGTTTTGGTATTAGGACTCTTGGTTTTTTCTGTTTCTGTGTGCGGAGTGCTGGTTTTTGGCATTCCGGCGTATTTATTTTTTAAAAAAGATGTTAAGGAAGGATTTATTTATTTGGGCCATACCATGATTTGGATGTTTTTGCTGGTATTGATTTTGGTGATGGCTATCTTGCTGATATAAAATTATGGTTATAGAAAAAAAGATTTGGCCGAGATATTTTGAAGACGTAGTAAGTGGCAGTAAAAAATTTGAACTTCGTTTAGGCGATTTTACGGTTAATGAAGGTGACGAACTTTTGCTTCGTGAATGGAATCCGGAAACAAGGGAATATACCGGCAGAGAAATCAAGAAAAAAGTTTCTTGTGTTTTAAGAACTAAGGATGTTAATTTTTGGAGCAAAGAGGACGTTGATAAATATGGTTACCAAATTATCCAAATCGAATAAAGGAAAAAAGGTTTTCGTCGGCTTATCTGGCGGGGTGGATTCCTCGGTGGCGGCGTTATTGCTAAAAAAACAAGGTTATGACGTCACCGGCGTTTTTATGAAAAATTGGTCCAACACTAAAAAATTAGGTGGAGAATGTAATTGGGTGGCGGAGAGGCAGGACGCGATGCGCGTGGCGGCCAAACTTGGCATACCGTTTAAGACCTACGATTTTGAGAGGGAGTATAGAAAAAAGGTTTTGAAGTATCTTATTCGGGAATATAAACATGGCCGAACGCCCAATCCGGATATAATGTGCAATAAGGAAGTGAAGTTTAAATTATTTTTAAAAAAAGCGATAAAAGATGGAGCGGATTTAATTGCCACCGGTCATTATGCTAAAGTCGGCAAACAGCAAATGGTAAATGAGCTGCAGTATCGCCTAATGATTCCCAAAGATAAAGAAAAAGACCAAACATATTTTATTCACATTCTTAATCAAAAGATTTTAAGCAAGACATTGTTTCCGCTGGGGAATTTAACCAAACCGGAAGTGCGTAATATCGCAAGATGCTATGGGTTTATTACCGCGGAGAAAAAAGACAGCGTGGGTATTTGTTTTGTCGGTGAAGTAAATATGCGGGAATTTTTGAAAAAGTATTTAAAATTTACTCGCGGTGATATCGTTGACATTAAGGGTAAGGTTTTAGGCAAACACGACGGTTTAGAATATTTTACCATCGGACAGCGCGCGGGATTGAATATCGGTGGCAGTGGACCATATTTTGTGGTAAGTAAAAATTTTAAATCAAAAAAGTTGATTGTGACCAGTAATCCCAAGGACACTTTGCTTTTTAGCCGCCAAGCAAGAATAAAGGAAATGCATTGGATAAGTGGCGCGATGCCTAAAATTCCATTGTCAGTATTAACTCGAGCAAGGCATAGGCAAAGATTAGAGAAAGCGATTTTAAAAAAAGATAAAAAAGATTTTAAAGTTATATTCGCTCGTCCGCAAAGAGCTTTAACTCCCGGCCAGTCGCTGGTGATTTATAAAAATGGCGAATGTTTGGGCGGGGGAGTGATAAAAAGTCAATAAATACTGGCTCTTGCACATACAGGTCGCAAAAAGGAGGTTGTGCGACCAAAATAAATGAAATACCCACCCCGCAAATAGCGGCTGGGCTGGGAATTCAAGAAAATTCAGTCCAGCAGAATGATTAAGTTGAATACAATAAAGCCCGTTGAAATCTCAGTTCGAGAACAGCGGGCTTTTTTATTTTTAATATCAGCTGATTTTTGGCTAAAAATGAAAGAAAAGCGGCTTAACTCCTTGAAATACTTGACAAATTATGAAGGATATGCTATAATGATAAAAAATGAAAAAAGGGTTGACTTAAAGGAATTTTTCTGTAAATCTAAACTAAGATTTACAAAAGGGGGGATAAAAGAAAGGACCGAGCTTTTTGACCGCCTTATCGCCCTGCCAAAACAAGAAAGGGAGGCAGTACTCAAGGCAGTTAGCTACTATGAAGCTCACAACCATGAAGGGAGATTTCCAGATTGGTGTACGTAAATAAGAGTTCGTTCATAAATTATTAACCACCCGATAACGGGCATTTTTCCTGCCCAAAATTGGATGAAAAGACTGAGAAGGAGCAACAATGAGTCGAAGAAATGAAAAGCTAAGCCATACTCGTACTTCTGAAGAAGTTGAAAAATGGGCTCGAAAACAGGCGATCAGAGCAGAAAAAGAAACAACCGGAATTCATAAGAAGAGTAGCAAGCGGTACTGGTTAGAAATCGAAAAAAGGGAAAAATAATATCACCGACGGTTATCTTTGTAGTAATGTTATACTTAATTCACCGATAGCCAAGCTCCAGAATACAGCGTATCGGCTTTGTTGCCTCTGCATGGGGTAAACCCCTCAATGAAAAATCATTGAGGGGTCCTTTTATGAATGGCATTGACAAAACCGTCAACGTTTGTTATAATAAATTGAACTATTAATTTTACAGGAGGTTTAAAATTGGAACATTTACAATTGGCTAATACTGCCGCTGATAACAGAATCGCCGTTTTGATCGTCGCGATTGTATTTATGTTGATAGCCCTTTCAAAAGGTTGCCAGTACTTGGGCATTAAAAGTCCCTTGCCTGGAGTTTTTGCGGGCCTAGCTTTTCTACTTGTATTTCCCTTTAAACTATTACTAAAACCGTTTATTGACGAAATTAGAATAAGATATGAGGAATATCTAAGAGAAAGGCGGAGAAGAATTAGAGAAAGATACCGAGCCAATAGACCACCGTAAAACGGTGGTTTTTTCTTAACATGGCGTTCGTGAATGCCATGTCTTACTCAGAAGGACAAAATTTGCTTATAAATTTACAAATGGTATACTATACATAAGGAAGGAGGGTAGAATTATGGATAAAAAGAAGTTTGAAGAATTAAGGAAACCCCTGAAAAGTACTTTTTTACCAGTTCCTCAAAGTCAAAAGCTCGCAACTCAATGCGAAGAAGCTGATAAAAGATTTGACCAGGCAGTGTTAGAAAAGTACAAGGAGTTTAAGCGCGGAGTAAAGAATTAAGAGGAATAAGCAGAAAAATACCAAGAAAAAACCAGGAGAAATTACTTCTGGTTTTTTTAAAAAAATAAAAAGCCCGCTCTAGTTTGTCTCTCCGCATTGCACGATAGCGAAGGATACCTAGGTAGCGGGCAAGGGTTCCCCCACAAAGCCTGTAATAGGTTATGCAGCACTTATAACGGCCATTAAATAATAGCGTGCTTTATAAAATGACCACAGCGCTGGGGACCACAACAGGCACGAACAAAATAATATCTTGTGGTGTTACTTTAGCATATCCTTAAAAATCTGTCAATAGGCGACCTAAAAAGTCGGAAAAATCACTATAAAACAGCAGTTTTTCTTGCCTTAAATAGGTTTTTATAGTACAATTTGAGTATTATGACTACCGACGAACTACGCAAAAAATATCTGAAATTTTTTGAAGAAAAGGGGCATAAAGTTATCCCTTCGGCTTCTTTAATTCCGGAAAATGACCCGACAGTGCTTTTTACCACTGCCGGTATGCACCCGTTGGTGCCGTTTTTACTTGGTGAAGAACATCCGGCCGGTAAACGATTGGTTAATGTTCAAAAATGTGTTCGCACTGGCGATATTGACGAAGTAGGCGATGATTGGCATCTGACTTTTTTTGAGATGCTTGGCAATTGGTCTCTCGGCGACTATTTTAAAAAAGAAGCGATAGAAATGTCTTGGGAATTTTTGACCGCAAAGAAATGGTTAGGGTTGGATAAAGATAAAATCGCCGTTTCCGTGTTTGTTGGCGATGAAGATGTGGTTTTTGATAAAGAGGCCTATGATATTTGGAAAAGTTTGGGCTTATCCGAAGAGCGGATAGCTAGATTGGGCAAAAAGGACAATTGGTGGGGGCCGGCGGGAAAAACCGGTCCGTGCGGTCCTGATACGGAAATGTTTTATTGGGTTGGAGAAGGCGAGCCGCACGGCAATCCCGGAGAAAATCCAAATGATTGGGTAGAAATTTGGAACGATGTTTTTATGCAGTACAATAAAACTGCAGACGGTAAATATGAAGAATTAAAACAGAAAAATATTGATACGGGAATGGGGCTGGAACGAACCGTGGCGATTTTGAACGATAAAAAAAGTGTTTACGAGATAGATGAATTTAAGGAGATCTTTAATGAAATAAGGCGTCTTTCTGGTGTAGATTACGATAATCATAATGCAATTGTAAAATCAAAGAGTAAAACACAACCTTTAGTTTGGGGAAATGATGGTGTTCATAATTCCACAGAGATTGTAAGATCGTTTCGTATCGTCGCTGATCACGTTCGTGCTGCGACATTTCTTCTTAGTGATGAACGAGGTATTGAACCATCAAATCTTGGGCAAGGGTATGTATTACGTCGTTTGATTCGACGCACTGTGCGTTATGGTAAACAGATTGGCATTGAAGAATTTTTTACTTCTAAAGTCGCTGAGGTGGTAATAAACCAAATGAAAGACATCTATTCGGAATTAGAAAAAAATAAAAAAAGGATTTTGCATGAATTGCAAAAGGAAGAGGAGAAATTTGCTAAAACCTTAGAAAAGGGATTGAAAGAATTCAAAAAATTAGAAAAAATTTCCGGCAAGGATGCTTTTAATCTTTTTTCTACTTACGGTTTTCCCCTGGAACTTACAAAAGAATTAGCTAGAGAAAAGGGGTTAAAGATTGAGGAAGCGGAATTTAACGAAGAATTTAAAAAGCACCAAGAACTTTCCCGCACGGCTTCCGTCGGGCAATTTAAGGGCGGGTTGGCAGATGCGTCGGAGCAAGTTAAAAAACTTCACACCGCCACACATCTTTTACATGCCGCCCTGCGTCAAGTTTTGGGCGACCACGTGGAACAGCGCGGCAGTAATATCACCGAGGAACGTTTGAGATTTGATTTTGTCCATCCGCAAAAAATGACTCCGCAGGAAATTATGGAAGTGGAAAATTTAGTTAACGAACAGATAAAAAAGAAACTGCCGATTAATTGTGATATTAAAACAGTTGAAGAAGCAAAGAAGGAGGGCGCCATTGGTTTGTTTGAATATAAATATGGAGACAAGGTGAAAGTCTATACTGTGGGGGATAATTCCTCTGTTTGTTCGGAACCCCCTTTTAGTCGGGAAATTTGCGGCGGTCCGCACGTCAGTAACACCGGTGAACTTGGACATTTTAAGATTATCAAAGAAGAGGCCTCCAGCGCCGGAATCCGCAGGATAAAAGCAATCTTAGAATAATTTTTTAGCTAATTTTAGCCGTAAAATTCGCCCTTGACACTAATTAGAGAAAAATATATAATAAGCTTACTTTTAAAAAGCGGGCTAAATATCTTGACGGTATTCCAAAATTACTGTAAGATTAGAATAAATCCGCATAACTGTGGATAACTGATAAAAAGATAGCCCTATTTTTTTTACTTAAAAATGGTTTCAAAAAATAATCAAGATTTGTTAGAAATGGAGGGGGAGGTAATAGAATTATTACCTGCCGCTTCCTTTAAAGTTAAATTGGATAACGGCCATGAAATTTTAGGGCATCTTTCCGGAAAAATGAGAATGAATAAAATCAGGCTGTTGATGGGTGATAAAGTAAGAGTGGAAATGACGCCGTATGATTTAACTAAGGGACGAATTACTTATAGATTTTAATTATGAAAGTTCGCGCTTCTGTTAAAAAAATTTGTAAAGATTGCAAAATCGTCCGCCGCAAGGGGCGCGTTTGTGTTATTTGTAAAATTCCTAAACATAAACAAAGACAAGGATAAACCATATGGCAAGAATAGCCGGAGTCAACATTCCAATCAATAAAAGAGTAGAAGTAGCGCTTAGCTATATTTATGGAATTGGTATAAATAACGCGCGGGATATTTTAAAAAGGACTAAAGTGAATCCGGATACCCGAGTTAAAAACTTGACTGATGATGAAGTTAATAAATTACGCAGTATTATAGAAAAAGAATATCGCGTTGAAGGAGAATTACGCCGTGATATTATGAGTAATATAAAAAGGTTGAAAGAGATTGGCTCTTACCGCGGTTCCCGCCATCATAAAGGTTTGCCGGTTCGCGGACAGAGAACTAAAACTAATTCCAGAACCGTGAGAGGTAACACCAGAAGAACTATGGGCAGCGGTAAAAAACCGGCTGGCCAGAAAACATAATTTATTTTTTATGGAAGAAGTTTCTAAAAATACAATTAAAGTTGATGAGGAAAAAGATTTTTTTTCTTCTGAAGCCGCTGCCGCCGCTGCGGTAGCTCCGGTAGCCAAAGAAAAGTCGGAAGCAGATGGTAAAGAAAAAAAAGTGAAGAAAGCAAAAAAACCGGTTAAGCAAGTTACTCAAGGCAGGGCTTACATCCAATCAACATATAATAATACTATTGTCACGATTACCGACCAAAACGGAAATGTTTTGGGTTGGTCCAGCGCTGGCATTTGCGGATTTAGGGGGCCCAAGAAAGCGACTCCTTACGCCGCGGGAATCATAGTAGCCAGTGTTTCAGAAAAAGTCAGACCCTATGGCTTAAAGGATTTGAATGTTTTTGTCAAAGGAGTCGGCGCCGGAAGAGAAGCGGCTATTCGCGCTCTTAATGCCAATGGTTTTAATCTTTTATTAATTAAGGATACAACTCCGATACCTCATAACGGTTGCCGTCCCAGAAGAGCGAGGAGAGTATAAAGTATGGCCAGAAATTTAAACGAAAAATGCAAACAATGCCGCCGAGAAGGGAAAAAACTTTTTCTAAAAGGAGACAAGTGTTCTTCTTCTAAATGTCCCCTGATTAAGCGTAATTACCCGCCGGGAATGCATGGAGTTAAAGGTCAGCCGAGATTGACCGGCTATGGTATTCAGCTTAGGGAAAAACAGCAGGCTAAACGCATGTACGGTCTTTTAGAAAGACAATTTCGTAATTATTGTAAGAAAGCTGTCACGACTAAAGGCGTTACCGGCGATAATCTGCTTCGTTTATTGGAAACGCGCCTGGACAATGTTATTTATCGTTTGGGGCTGGCTAAATCGCGCAACCTCGCCAGACAATTAGTCGCTCACGCGCATTTTACCGTCAACAACAAAAGAGCGGATATACCTTCTTTCAGCGTCAGGACCGGCGATGTTATCAAAGTAAAAGAAAATTCAAAAAAGAAAAATATCTTTGCCGAGACAATTAAAAATATTAAACCGGAAAATATTCCTGACTGGTTAAGTTGGGATGACAAAGAAGCGTCCGCCAAAGTTGTCAAAGATCCGGTAGATGATAAATTAAGGGGAATTATTAATACTAAAATGATTATTGAGTTTTATTCTCGATAATCAAAAAATAATTTTCAACTTATGGAAAATATAATTTTGCCTTCGCAAGTTGAAATAACTAAAAGCAAGGAGGAAAATAAAGCGATTTTTACAATCTCCCCTTGTTATTTTGGTTATGGTTTGACTTTAGGAAACGCCTTACGAAGAGTTTTACTGTCTTCTTTGCCGGGAGCGGCGGTGACCAGTTTTAAAGTTAAGGGTGTTGACCATGAATTTTCGGCGATTCCTCACGTTTTAGAAGATGTGATTGAAATAATTTTAAACCTAAAACAATTGCGTTTAAAAGTTTTTAGCGAAGAACCGGTTAAATTAAATTTAAAAGTAAAGGGTGAGAAAGAGGTTACTGCTGATGATATCTCAAAATCGTCCGACGTGGAAATTATCAATAAAAACCTTCATATTGCCACCTTGACCGATAAAGATGCCGAATTAGATATGGAAATTACCGTTAGCCAAGGCCGTGGTTATATCACTACTGAAATGAGAGACAGAAAAAATTTAGAAATAGGGGAAATCGCCATTGATTCCATATTTTCTCCGGCTAAAAATGTGGGGTTTAAAACGGAGAATGTCCGCGTTGGTCAGATTACAAACTACGATAAATTGATTTTAGAGGTGGTTACTGATGGAACCATCTCTCCGGAGGAGGCCTTTAAACAGTCCGTTCAAATTTTACTTAACCATTTTAATCTTTTGATGGATTTGGTAAATGAGAATAAATCAAAGAAAAAGGCATCTGCTGATAAGGGAGAAATTAAAGAAGAAAATAGTGATGATAAAGGGGAAGAAGAAAAAAATGAGAAAAAAGAAACAAAAAAGAAAGCTGTAAAAAAAACTGCTAAAGCGAAAAAATAATATTTATGCGACATCTAAAGCGGGGCAAAATTTTGGATAGAGCGAAAGCGGCGCGGGGAGCGCTATTACGTTCCTTGGCGACTAGTTTTATTTTGTATGAAAAGATAAAAACGACCGAAGCCAAAGCTAAAGCCTTAAGACCTTTCGTGGAAAAACTTATCACCAAAGGAAAAAGAAACAATCTAACGGTTCGCCGCGAGCTTTTAAGCATTCTTTATACGGAAAGCGCGGTTAAAAAGATACTTGAAGATTTAGCTCCTCGTTATAAAGACAGAAAGGGTGGATATACAAGAATTACTAAAATAATTCCCCGCAAGGGCGATGGAGCCAGAATGGCAAAAATAGAATTTGTATAATATTATGGTAAAAAAGATAGCACGAAAAATTTACAAACTAGACGCTACCGGTAAAATCCTCGGACGATTGGCAAGCACAATCGCTATGATTTTACGCGGAAAAAATAAAGCGAGTTTTGTCCCCAATGTTGACGGCGGGGATTTTGTTGAAGTTAGCAACTCTGACAAAATAAAAGTCACTGGTAAAAAATTAACTCAAAAAACATATTATCACACTTCGCTTTATTTGGGCGGATTAAAAGCTAAAAAGTTAAAAGATATCTCCATGGCCGAGGCCCTGAAAAAAGCAGTTTGGGGAATGTTGCCGAAGAATACCTTAAGAAACGAAATGATTAAACGTTTAATTATTAAATAGTTATGGCGATAAAAACTACGGAAACAATTAAAGACGCGCGCAAATATTTTTACGGAGTGGGGCGGAGGAAAAGCGCTACGGCGCGAGTTCGTTTATATGAGAAAGGCAAAGGTGAGATTAAAATAAACGGGAAGGATTACACACAACATTTTCCGAGAGTTGAACAGCAACGCAATGTATTGGCCCCACTCAAACTGGTCGGCCTTGATAAGAAGGTTGATGTTTCCGTTATAATTAACGGCGGTGGAGTCCACGGTCAATCTGAAGCTGTAAGACATGGTATTTCCAGGGCTTTAATAGCATTAAAACCAGAGGAATTTAAGGCCGTATTGCGAGCGGAAGGATTTTTAACCAGAGACCCAAGAGTTAAAGAAAGAAAGAAACCCGGCCTAAAGAGAGCTCGCCGCGCGCCGCAATGGGCCAAACGTTAAAAATGCGGATAAAAATTAACTTACGGGAATTAAAATTAATCTAATTTAATACAAAAACCGCCTGATTTTATCGGACGGTTTTTAAACTAATTCTTCCTCTCAATCTGGTATAATACAAGATATGCCTACACAAAATCTTGAAGCGTTTTTAAAAAGATACGATTATAAACTTCCGAAAAAATTAATCGCTCAAAAACCGGCTTCTCCTCGTGATAAAGCCAAACTTTTGATTTATAGAAGAAAGGACGGCGCAATTTTTTGGGACACTTTTTCTAATCTGCCAAAATATCTCCCGCCCCGGGCGGTTTTGGTTTTTAATGAAACAAAAGTTATCCCAGCGCGACTTACTTTAAAAAAAGATACTGGCGGTAAGGTGCGTATTTTATATTTAAGTAAAGAGAAAAATGTTTTGAAAGTTATGGCTGACCGCAAAATAAATATCCCTTCCGTTTTGTATTTAGATAAAAGTATGCCCTTAAGGGTAATTAAACAAAAAGGTAAATATTATTTCTTGAAGCCGTCATTCTTGTTTAAAAAATTTTTTGCGGTATTGAATGAAAAAGGTGAGGCCCCTATACCACCGTATATTAAGAACTCGCCGCTTACACCAAGGGAAATCAAAAAACAATATCAAACAATTTTTGCCCGCGAACCGGGTTCAGTCGCGGCGCCTACAGCTTCTTTGCATTTTACCAAACGGCTTTTGACAAAACTCAAAAAACAAGGGATTAAAACTGTCTTTATTACTTTACACGTTAATCTCGGGACTTTTGCCCCGCTTACCGAAGAGAACATCTTATCCGGACGACTGCACAAAGAGTATTATAAAATAGACAGGAACACCGCAAATTTTTTGACTAAAGTAAAAAAGTCGGGGCGACCGGTTATTGGAGTAGGGACTACCGTGGTTAGAACCTTGGAATCGGCGGTTGGCAAACAAGGGAAAATCAAAAAATTGTCCGGAACCACAGATTTATTTATCAGTGAAGGCTATAAATTTAAATCTATAGACGGGCTAATCACCAATTTTCATGTACCACAATCCAGTTTACTGATGCTCGTTGCCGCGCTGATAGGCAGAGAAAAACTTTTATCAGTATACAAAAAAGCTATCAAAAAAAATTGTAAATTCTTTTCTTTCGGCGATGGGATGTTAATTATCTAATATAAGCTGTATTTGCCAAATTTAAAAAGCCACTTTTTTAAGCGGCTTTCATGAGTTCCTGGCGTTTTTGCATCAACCTTTGATGAATGTTACTTTTTGCTTCCGCAGAAAGATGACATGTTTGAAGCCACCTTTCTGATTCCGCCAATAATCTTCCTTCCAAAACCTCATCAAAATTATCAGGGAGTGACTCATCCCACTCTTTTAGTAGCTTTCTGTCCATCTTGAACCCTCCTCAAATGGAAAATTATTAAAAGATTATCTCGTTTTTATTCTAACATATATAAATTAAAATTACAAGACTTATCAAAGGACCCCTGTTAAAAATCACTTAGGCCTTTTTTGCTTTAATTTTTTTAAAAACAATATAGTAAGTATGCCTTTGTATTGCAGATAATTTTAAATCAGAAAAAGTTTTTATTAGGGCCTTTTTAATAATTTTAAACCTATCTTTAGGTAGTAATCCCCTTAACCATTCTGTTCGGGCGGAATTTTTATAAGTAAACAATTTATCGTTTTTAGTAAAATTTCTCTTAACCTCATAAATATTCAAATGGTTAAAGCCAGCCTTTTTTATTAGTGAAATAGCTTCTTTTAAATACTTTGCGTTTAAATTTGGCAAATCATCTAAATATCTATGATTTATATCTGGATATTGGTTTTCAATAGCTTCCTTAAGATTCTTTCTGAATTGCCAATAAAATTTTCTTGTTTTTTTATGAAGTAAATTATCACTAGTTAAACTTAATACAAATCTCCCATCGGGTCCCAGGGCTCTCTCAATTTTTTTAAGCAATGCTTTTTTATTTTTTATCCACAGCCACGAAGCTAAAAGCAACACAACATCAAACTTTCGGATACCTATTAGTTTATTTAAACTTTGAACGTCTCCGTGTTTAAATTTAGCATTTTTAAAACTACAAAATTTCCTAGCATATTTAATAAAGAGTTTGGAATTATCAATGCCGACTATTTCTCCTTCTTTGCCAATTTGTTCGCGAATGACTTTTGCCGTAAAACCGGGTCCGCAACATAAATCTAAAACCGTCCACCCTTCTTTTATGGGTGTAAATTTTACAACTCTTTCGCCCCTATTTCTCCAGCCAAATCGTTGCCGGTCTTTAATATAATATCTCGTGGCGTCTTTATTGTTATAAGAGTTTGTTTCCATAAATTTATTTTGTTATTTTACCATTTTTAAGAAATATTGTCTTTTACTGCAAAATCAGCTAAAATATAAGAACTATATGCAAGAAGGGGCGCAAATAACCAGAAATACGGCTTATCTGACTGGAGCGTTTATAGGGCAAAAAATTTTGTCCTTTATTTTTTTTACTTTAATTGCCCGTTTAGCCGGAGTAGAGGATACCGGTAAATATTTCTTCGCCCTTTCTTTTACCACAGTTTTTTCTATTTTTGTTGATTTAGGCCTTTCGTCCGTATTGGTTCGCGAGGTCGCGAAATTTAAGGGGAAAACCATTGAATATCTAAACAATATTTTGGGCGTTAAATTGATTCTCTCTTTTCTCGCTTCCGCCGCCGTAATTATTTTTATTAATTTATTGGGTTATAGCGAGATTACCAGACAGCTTGTTTATATTGCCTGCGTTATCATGCTTTTAGATTCTTTTCATTTAAGTTTTTACGGTATTTTTCGCGCTCATCAAAATCTAAAATACGAAGCTTTGGGCGTAATAATCGGTCAGACACTTACCTTGATTATCGGTGGCTCCGCCCTAGCGTTTCATTGGCCGATACATTGGTTGATTATCGCCGTTCTAAGCAATAGCTTATTTAATTTTATCTATTCCCTGCTTTTACTGGTTAAAAAATTCCAATTTTGGCCAACCCTTTCGTATAACAAAGAAATAATTAAATTTCTTTTTAAAATAGCCATACCTTTTGCTTTAGCGGGAATTTTTGTAAAAATAAATTCCGTGGATTCAGTTTTGATTTCCAAAATGCTTTCCGAAACGCATGTTGGCTGGTATAGCGTACCTTATAAAATTACCTTCGCTTTACAATTTATTCCCATGGCTTTTGCCGCTTCTATTTTTCCGGCGATGAGCTCCTGTTATGTTTCTGCCAAAGAAAAATTGTCGGGGATTTTTGAAAAATCAATGTTTTACTTAATGATAATTTCCATCCCAACCGCCATCGGCACGGCGGTCTTGGCACCCGAGCTTATCAAAACGGTTTACGGTAATAACTATCTGACTTCCATCCCGCTTTTACAGATTTTAATTTTTTCCATTATCCCAATATTTTTAACATACCCCGTCGGTTCCTTAATGAATGCTTGTGATAAACAAACTACACATACAACCAATATGGGGATTGCCTCGTTAATAAATATAATTTTAAATATAATACTTATTCCGCGATTGGGACTTTTGGGGGCCGTAATTTCCGCCCTATCTGGCCATAGTTTATTTTTAGTACTGGATTTGTTCTGGGTTTTTCGAATTGTGCCTGGAACAGGCCTAAATTTGCTCAAATTTGCCCTTAAAACGACGATTTCTGGGGTCTTTATGGGTTTTATGGTATTTTATACTAAAACGTATATAAACTGGATTTTAGGGGTTCCCGCGGGGATTATCTCTTTTTTTGGTTTTTTGATGTTGGTTAGGGGTTTAACCAAAGAAGATGTGACTAAAATTTTTAGAACACTTTTCAAAAAAGAGGATAGCACTTAAGATTTTATGAAAAAAATTCTTCTTATTACTCTTGAATTTCCACCGCAAATTGGAGGGATAGCCAACTATCTTTACAATATCTTTTCTCATTTGCCGGAAGACAGGATTTGTGTTTTAGCGAATAAAATTTCCGGCGACAAGGAGTTTGATAAAAGGCAGAATTATAAAATCTATAGGAAAAAATTACTTTATAAAATTTTCAGGCCAAAATGGTTAAGGGCTTTTTTGCCCGCGCTGAAAATTGTCAGAAAAGAAAAGATAGAAGTGCTTCATATCAGCCACGTCTTGCCGATGGGATATGTGGCGTATCTTTTTAAAAAAACTTTCCGGATTCCTTACGTTGTTTACACGCATGGATTAGACATACTTCATCCGCAAAGTCATCCGCGAAAAAAAATCTGGCTTGTAAAAATTCTTCAAAATGCCGAGCTGGTGGTTGCCAACAGTTCTTTTACTGCCAATGAGGTGAATAAATTAGGTGTTCAGAAAGAAAAAATTAAAATCATCAATCCCTGTCTTGATTTATCCCAATATCAAAAACCAACAAGTGAGGATATAGAAAAATTGAAAAATGCGTATGGATTAAAAAATAAAAAAATTCTTTTAACAATTGGCCGGTTGGTTGAGAGAAAGGGGATAGATATGGTAATCAAAGCATTGCCCGAAGTTTTATTAAAAATTCCCGATTTAATTTATGTGATTGTTGGCGATGGAGCGGATGAAGAACGGCTAGGGGGTTTAGTTGAGAAAAACAATTTAGAAGATAAGGTGATTTTTATCGGCGGAATAAAGCCGAAAGATTTGGGTTTATACCATAGTTTAGCTGATGTGTTTATAATGCCCTCGCGACAATTAGCCAATGGCGATGTAGAGGGATTTGGCATAGTTTATCTAGAAGCTAATTTATTTGGTAAACCGGTTATTGCCGGTCGCAGCGGCGGAGTTCCCGATGCAGTAAAAAATGGTGTTAATGGGCTTTTAGTAAATCCGGAAAATGTGGAAGAAATAACGGGGGCAATTATTAAGTTATTCTTAAATCAAGAATTGTATAATCAACTGGCGGAGCAAGGGGAAAGGGGGGTAAGGGAGAAATTTATTTGTCAGAATTTTAATAATTTCTTAAAATAAAACTGCCTCTTACTTGTTGGTAAAAGGCAGTTACTCTTCAACTACTTCAACTATTTCAATTTCAATATCCCTGATTTTTTCATAGAAATAGCCAAAAAATAATACTGTGAGTTCCGCGGAACTCAATCTTTGAAAAACCAAAATTTTAACTTCACCCTCTTGTTTGATTGCCGAAAAACATCGGCTTTTAGATAATCCTTTAGATAGAAGCTCTAAGAGCAGATAATCAGTCTTGGAATTCCAAATTTTTTCATCTCCGATATTAGGGATAGTCATTACCTTGTCTTTTTCATCATCAAGTTCATTAACTTCTACAGCAACAACACCCAAATCATTAATTGCCGGATGGCTGAGGATTTCCGAAAGTAAGATGTTTTTTTGCCCCGGTTTAATATCAAAGGGGAAATTGAAAAAGAAAGTATTTTCCAGATTCCGGTTATTTGCCTTTTCTAAAAACCGCGCCGTTTTTTTAAATTTAATTAAAGCAGGGTTCTCGGTTTTTTTCACTTCTTCACCTCCTTAAAAAATATGGTTACTTTTACTTCTTTCGGGGCAATTCTTTCAACCTTGATTTTTTCTATAAACATTTTTTTAAAACTGAAAAAGATAGAAGAAAGAACTTTGTTGTTCTTTTTAACATAGGCTTTGCCTTCAGAAGGTACTTTCACAGTCACTCCCCGATATTTTACTTTTTCCACTTTTTCTGTTACCAACCCTATTAATACTTCCACTGTATTTCCTCCGTGTTTTTCTTTAACATAAAGTTCCATAGCGTATTCCTCCTTTGATTATTAAATTGTTAAAGTTCTTATTGGTTTATATATCAAATTAGCATTTTTATCTAAATATGTCAACACCTCCCAAAATAAGTATACTTATTCCGGCCTATCAGGCGGGAAAAACAATTTCCCGTTGTCTGGAAAGTATTTTTAGCCAAACTTTCCAGGATTTTGAAGTTATTGTGGTTAATGATGGCTCTATTGATGACACTCTTCAAAAATTGGAAAAATATCAAACTCGTATTAAAATAATCAACCAACAGAATGGAGGGGCGCCGAAGGCGAGAAACAGGGGATTTCAAGAGTCACGCGGGCGATATATTTTATTTTGCGATGCGGATATAATTTTAAAACCCGACGCCCTGCAAAAAATGATAGGAGTTTTAGAGGCTAATCCGGAAATTTCTTATGTTTATTCCTCGTTTTATTTTGGCTGGAAAAAATTTAAACTTCACGAGTTTGACGGCGAAAAATTAAAACAATATCCTTACATTCATACCACCGCGCTGATTCGCCGCGAACATTTTCCCGAATTCGATGAATCGTTAAAAAAATTTCAAGATTGGGATTTGTGGCTGACCATGCTGGAGCGCGGTTATGTCGGCAAATGGATACCAGAATTTCTTTTTAGAGCTCAAGCCGGAGGAACAATGAGCAATTGGTTGCCAAGTTTTATATATAAAATTCCCTGGAATAAAATCGGCTGGAAACCGAAGGTTGTAAAAAAATACGAAGCAGCCAGGGAAATTATTAAAAAGAAACATGGATTATAACTAGAAATATGGACTTATCTATAATCATCGTCAGCTGGAACGTCAAAAACTTGCTTCAAAAATGTCTGGAATCAATTTATCGTGAAACAAAAAATATCTCTTTTGAAATTTTTGTAATTGATAATGCCTCAACTGACGGAAGCGCAGAAATGGTCAGAAATAATTTTCCGCAAGTTAAATTAATAGTGAATAAAAAAAATGAAGGGTTTGCTAAAGGGAATAATCAGGGGATTAAAGAAAGCCATGGCGATTTCATTTTAATTTTAAATCCGGATACGGAAATTTTAGATGGGGCCATAGAAAAAACGCTGGATTTTATTAAATCAAAAAAAGACGCCGGAATCGTCGGTTGCCAAATTTTAAATGCAGATAAAACAATTCAGCCGTCGGTTCGCAGATTCCCCTCATTCTGGCCGATATTTTTAATTTTTTTAAAACTGCCAAAACTTTTTTCAAATCTAAGCACTGTCAGCAGGTATTTAGCAACTGATTTTAATTACCAATCCATGGCGGAGGTTGAGCAGGTGATGGGCGCTTTTATACTTATAAAAAGAGAGTTGTTTGAAAAAGTTGGGTTATTTGACGAAAAATTTTTTATCTGGTTTGAAGAGGTTGATTTATGCAAACGAGCTCAAAAAAATGGTTATAAAGTTTATTTTGCACCGTTGGGCAAAATTATCCATTATGGCGGACAAAGTTTTGCCCAGCAAAAAGTAATTAAAAAACAATGGCTGTTTTTTCGCAGCGCCTGGTATTATTTTATAAAAAATGGATTCTAAATAACTTATGAACTTCTTCGGAAAATATTTTAAAATTACTACCCTCACACTTCTTTTTATTGAATTACTTTCTTTTTTGGGGTATTTATTTACGCCCCTAAACCATCTCTTTTTCTTTTTGATTATAATAATTACCCTTATTCTGTCCCTTAGAAAACCAGAATATGGAATTTTTATACTTTTAGGGGAATTATTTGTCGGGTCCAAGGGTTATCTTTTTTTCTTTGAGTATAACGGGATAATTATTTCATTGAGAATAGCTTTGTTCTTAGTGGTAATGTCTGTTTGGTTTTGGCAATTACTAAAAACAAAAAAAATACTTTTTAGAGAATCAAAACTGTTTTGGCCATACATTTTAATTTTTCTGGCTATTGGGTGGGGGATAGTAAATGGTTTACTAAGAAATGAGTTCAGCGCCGCTTTTTTTGACGCTAATGCCTGGGTTTATTTTGCTTTAATTTTTCCATTTTATGAAATTTTGAAAAACAAAAGTCAATTTTATAACCTGCTTCAGATTTTCTTTGCCGCAACTATCGTTCTGTCCTTAAAAACATTCACTCTGCTTTATATTTTTTCTCATAATTTATGGGAAGTGAGCATTCCTCTTTATCATTGGGTAAGAAATTCCGGAGTGGGGGAGATTACTTTTGCGGGGGGAAATTTTTATCGGATATTTATCCAGTCGCAAATTTTTGTTTTGGTGGGAATTTTTATCACCGCTGTTTTTATTGCGATGATTATAAAAAAGAGTGGGGGAATAAAAGTCTGGCTGGAGGATAAAAATTTTTTACCTTTGATTTTACTTTTTATCTCGTATGGCGCGGTTATTATCATCAGTTTTTCCCGAAGCTTTTGGCTGGGCGGGGCGGCGGCGGGAATTTTATTTTTACCTTTATTATTTTGGCTAAGCAATAAACAACTAGTTTCTGTTTTAAAAAGTTGTCTCTATTTTATTTTATTGTTAATAATAAGTTTTGGTTTGGTTTATACCATGGCGAATTTCCCTTACCCCAAAGTATTAGGCGGATTTTCGGCTTCCTTGTTTGGCGACAGATTCACTAATTTGAGCGAGGCCGGAGCCTCCAGCCGTTGGCAACTTCTTCCGGAACTTTGGAAAGAAATCAAGAAAAATCCTATTGCCGGTGAAGGATTTGGCGCTGCTGTAACTTATAAAACCTCTGACCCGCGAATTTTAGAAACCACTGCTGATGGACTTTATACAACCTCTGCTTTTGAATGGGGATACTTAGATATTTGGTTAAAATTGGGTTTTTTTGGTCTCGCAATTTATCTTCTGCTTCTTTACAAAATATCTAAACAAGGATTCGTGAAGTGGAAAGGTTTAAAAAATGAGAGCGCTGGTTATTTGATTTTGGGAACAATTTTGGGCTTAATCGCTATTATCGGAACTAATTTTTTCAGCCCTTATCTCAACCATCCGCTGGGAATCGGATACCTTATTCTTTGCAGCTCTTTATTTGAATCGGCGATTATGTCAAGTACTTAACATCTCAGTCGCGATCGGCGGGTCTTGACAAATAAATTTTTTGCGCTATAATACGGAATCTGTAAAAGGAGGAGAAATGGAGAGAAAAATACTTGCTTTCTTAAAAACTTTTTTTCTGTGCTGTCAGGTGGGCATAGGCTTAATTACTGTTTATACCCTCTATATTCCGCTTAAAATTGCGGATGTGTACTGGAAACACCCCGAATTTTTACCAAAAATTTTGCCCACCCTTACTTTTGTTCTTTTTACACTTTTGCTGCTGTTTTTTATAGCAAGATTTCTTTGGAAAATCGCCAAAAGTGTTCACTAACCGCGATAATAAATCGCGGTTTTTTAATATTGACTTTTTTAAACCCTTGGGGTATATTAGCTGTGTTAGCGGTAAGTTACGGTTCTTTGACAAACAGTGTTTGTACGTCGTCATTAACGCATTTGGGTCGGGTCCGAAATATTTAGTAGGACCAAACCACCAAGAAACATGAAATATTTAGTAGTGTTTTAAGGGTTGAACTCAAATGACGGCCTCTTTTCTTAACCCGGGCCATGTGCCCATAATTAGGAGGTTTTTACAATGAACGAGCAAACAATAAAACTTTGTGAAGGGTGTTATTTGGTTAAAACGGAAATAGGAGGAGTGCTGTTTGGCGCGCCACCCGAGGTGGTAAAAAAAATATTGCAAACACCCGATTCTCCTAGGGTGAGAATTGTCGTTGCCCCCTCCGTCCCTTATGTCGGCGGCAACTCTCAATTCTCCTTTGAATTTATTCTCTATTATCATCTTTTCAATTCCGGCGGATTTTCTAGAGGAGAAAAATTGATAATCGTCGGCACAAAAAAACAGTGCCAACAGATTGAGACGATTTTACGTATTACTCTTTTAGGACCGACTGACGAAGAGATGAAACGTTGGGGAACTTCTAAGGGAGTAGCAGAGATGCTCCGCCGCGAAATGGACCACTTTGCCCTCAAAAGAGATGGTAAAATTCTCCAAATTCGTGATTTAGTGGATTTTCACTATTTTAACGAGTTGGGAGAAGTGGTAATTCAAGAAGGGGCTAGAGGTGTTAAAATCGCTAAACTCGACAAAAACATCTTTTTGGTCAACGACCTCGATGTTATTAATCTCAATTTTGAAGGAGAACAAATTCCTCCGTTTCCCTTGCCAGTTTTCTACAAAGCTGTTGAGCCGTCAAGTCTCGGCTTAGAGGTGCTAAGTGCGTCAAACGGTTTTGACCCCGAGAACGCTTGCAGCGGTCTTATAGCTGGAGCGAGGGGACTTTTCTATCTTATTGATTCTATGCCGTACGTAGCCGAAGTGGTAGAAAGAATGGGATTGAGCTTACTTCAGATAGAAGCCGTCTGTCCGACTCATGTCCATGACGACCACTGGGCCGCATCATCAATTCACCGCAAGGACAAAAAGCTAAAAGTGATTACTACTCCGGAAATTTTCGGCTCACTCTGTCTGAAAATCTCGGCTATCTGGGATATCGACGAAAACGAGGTAAGGGGGTACTTTGACTTTGTCCTCCTTACTCCGACTAAACCGGTAAAAATCCCTGGCGGTTGTATTACCGCTCATTACAACGCGCATAGTATTCCTACTATCGGCTTCACTTTTTCAATAGTGGATAGTAACGGAGAAAAGAAAAGTCTTCTTATCGGCGGAGATAATCTTTCCTGGACCGGCATAGAGGAGCTTCACCAAAAGGGGGTTATTTCGGATAATCGCCGAGATCGCCTCTTGGAAATACTCAATGCCACTAAACGGGAGGACATAGTAATGGCCGTTTATGACGCCGGCGGGGCGCCCCTTCATGGGAAACCCGTAGACTTCGCTTCTTACATCGAAAGTAACCCGGAAGTGAGAGAAAAGATTTTCTTAACCCACAGTAACTCTTCTAAGCTTCCCCCTGAAATCAAAAATCATCTTCTCCGACCTACCCAGCATTTTAATCTGGTACCAGGTAACAGCGACCTATTTGATGTAATAAGCATCCAAGATGCTCTTAATCAACTCGGGGTTGACCGATCCTGGCTTTCTGCTTTTCTACAAAGCGGAACAATCCAAAATAAACCGACTGGAACAGTAGTAATAGAAGAGGGAAGTAAAGCGGACAATGTCTATGTGGTTTTAAGTGGCATATTTGAAGTATTGGTCGGCTCCAATTCTTCTCAAAAGAAAATTGCCCTACTGCAAGCCGGGGATATTTTTGGGGAAATGGCTTTTGTCCAACGAAAACCGCGAAATGCAACCGTTAGAGCCGTTTCGCCAGTGAAAATATTCTCTATTCCCGGAGAAATTTTTACTGAGTTTATAAGTCATAATCCCGAAACAATCTCAGCTCTTCAGACTATGTGGAAAACAAGAGATTTTCTCCGTCGGGTGAAAATTTTCGCTGAGGTTTCAGCTCAACTGCTCGCGAAAATCAGTTCTTTCGCTGAAAAAATGGTCTTTCCCGAGGGAATGATTATCATCAACGAAGGGACAACTTCAAAGGATTGTTATGTCATCTTTGAGGGCGAAGTAAGTGTGGAAAAAGGAGGGGAGCAGATTGCGGTTCTTGGCCCGCGAGATATTGTGGGCGAAATTGTAGCTCTTGAGCTACAGAAAGAAAGAACCGCCACAATTAAAGCGATTAGCAGGGTGACTGTTTATAAAATAAACGCTACCCAGTTTAATCAGCTTTATCTCACTGTCCCCTCTGTCCGTCGTCACCTACGTTTTATCCTCACTCAGCGAGGATATAGCCCCGAGGCATAGCTTTCCAAAAACAAAAAGAATTGTAACTATACCGCAAAAACCACGGAATCATCCGTGGTTTTTCTATTTTCTATAAAATTTATCCTAATTCCGCACCAATTATATTTTTATATCCTCGCCTGAATTCTTGTCCGGTTAATTCCTTTTTGCCTTCAAGTTGTAGTTTTTCTAAAATCAAACTTCCTTTGCCGCAATAAATCCCCATGTTATCGTCATCGATTAAGAAAACTTTTCCAATATCTTGCGCCGGGTTATTATCCGTATTTAAAATCCTAATAGCGTTTAATTTTAATCGTTTCCCGTCCCAAAAAGTAAAAATTCCCGGCCAGGGAGTAAAAGCGCGCCATTGCCGCTCTATTTCTTCGGCTGATTTAAACCAATCAATTTGGCCATCTTCGCGAGTAGTTATTTTTGTAAAAGTTGCCTGCTCGTGATTTTGTTCTGTAGGTTTCATTTTCCCCGACAAATAATCGGGTAAAATCTTAATAAGTAAATCAGCTCCTAAAACAGACAATTTTTTGCTAAGCGTTTCCGTTGTGTCGTTATTCGTGATTCCTAATTCCTGCTTTGCCAATACTGGGCCGTGGTCCATTTTTTCATCAATAAGCATTATAGTTACTCCTGTTTTTTCCCCACCATTCAATATTGCTGTTTGAATAGGGGAGGCGCCTCGATATTCTGGCAAAAGAGAGCCGTGGATATTAATCACGCCATATTTAGGAATTTTTATAATATTTTGAGGGATAATTTTCCCATAAGCCACCACTACGATTAAATCGGGGCTTAATTCTTTTATCTGGTTTAACGCATTCTGTTCTTTCAAATTTTGCGGTTGGAAAATAGTTAGATTATTTTTCAAAGCCAATTCTTTAACGGGGGATTTTGCCAATTCTTTATTTCTTCCAAGTGGTTTATCCGACTGGGTAAATACGCCAATAATCTGATAATTTTTTATCAGTTTTTCTAAAATAGGCACTGCGAATTCGGAAGTGCCCATAAAAATTACTCTTTTACTATTTTTGAACATTAATATTGACAAAAAATATTTAATATTATATTATTTAACCGATTGTCCAAAAGAGACAACTCCAACCCGGCAGAGGGGAGAGCTATAATTGTGTAGCTCTCCCATTTTATTTTTTCAATCTGTCAATAAATAAAATACCGTCTAAATGGTCATACTCATGTTGAATCACCCGGGCAAGCAGACCGCTCGCTTTAATTTTTATTTTTATACCCTGCTCGTTATAAAAAGACACTTCTACGCTTTTACTTCTCTTTACTGGACCCCATACTCCTGGCAATGACAAACATCCCTCGTCGGCTATTTCTTTCCCGAGAGATTTTTTTGTTATACGAGGGTTAATAAAAATCAAAGGTTTTTCTTTGGTATCAACACAAAACAAACGGATATTTTCTCCGATTTGTGGAGCAGCTAAACCAACACCTTTTTCTTCTTTCATCGTCTTTATTATATCGCCAATCAACTCCTTGATTTCTGAAGAGGTAATTTTTTCGGTGGCTAACTCCACCGACTTTCTGCGCAATATTTTATTTTTTTCACCCTTTTCTATGGGCAATTTTTTAGCCATATATTTTATATTGACCAAACATTATAGTATTTGGCAATAAAAAAGTCAACTCTAAAGAAGATTACTCGGGTCTATATCAATTAACCAGTTTGCCGGCACGACTTTCAAAATTTCATAAATTTTATTCCAAGAATCCTGGCGGACTTTAAGCACTAAATTCCAGCGATATTTTCCGCGTATTTTTAAACCATAATACTGGATCGGGGGAATTAATTCTACTCCAGCTAATCCTTTGATTTTACTTGCTAATAGTTTATAAATTTTCGCTGACTCTCTTTCGGCTTTTTTATCATTACTATCTTGATAAATAAGTTTAATCAGATGCGAATATGGGGGATAAGAAAAAGAGTTCCTAATTTCCAGCTCTTTGTTAAAAAATTCCTGCCAATCTCCATTCTTTAAATATTGAAAAACTGGATTATCCAGGGAGTGTGTCTGGATAACAAGTGGCCCATCAAAATGCGTTTTTAAATTGGCTAAAAAATGGCCTTGCTTTTCTCTGGTCCTGAAATCTTGATGGTTTATAAAATTATCAAAATTAAGCACACCGACAAGCCCGATTTTACTCCAATCTAAACGTTGCCAAATAAAGTTTGTGCCAATAATAATATCGGCCTTGGCGAGTATTTTTTGATCTAAATCCTTTTTATCAACATCAGCATCCAATCTTAAAGAAATCGCGTCGGGAAATTTATTTTTTATAAAAAATTCTACTTTTTGTGTGCCTTTGCCGGAAAATTTTAGATTAGTCCCGGAACAGGCGGGGCAGGCAAGCGGAAAAGGAAACTCTTTATTACAATGCCGGCAACGTAGAATTTTTCCGTACTCTGCCAAGGGTAATTGGCATTCTCCGCATGAAAAAACATAGGAACAATCACCGCAATAAATGTACGTGGCGCCACCGCGGCGATTTAAAAATAGTAGTGTCTGTTTTTTATTTTTTAAAACACCGGCAATTTTTTCCTCCAGGAAATCGCTTAGTAACGAATAATTACCGGCTCGAATTTCTTCGTTTAAATCTATGATTTTTAAATTGTCATATTTTATTTCCGTACTGCTTAAAATTTTTATCTTACCGGATTTTATTTGTGGGTACATTTCCAGCCGGGGTAGGGGACTGGAAAAAATAACCGAAATATTTTTAAGTTTGTTTATTTGTATAGCCAAACTGCGAGCGTCGTAACGCGGGTTTGGCTCTTCTTGTTTAAAATCATCACTGAATTCTTCGTCCAAAACAATCGCCCCAATATTTTTCAAGGGAGAAAAGATAGCGCTGCGAGTTCCAATAATGATACTTTTTTTGTTATTTAAGATATTGAGCCACTCGGTATAAAAAGAACCTTTTGATAAATTATTTAATAACAGAGATGTTTGTCCTTTAAAATGCTGAATAAAAAAATTATTCAATTCTATCGCCCCACTGATAGTTGGCGATAAAAACAATGTTTGCCTATTTTGCCCCTGATTTTTTCGAACCGTGTCTAAATAAAAAGAGTGTTTTTCGTCCTGATTTTTATATTGAAAATAACCCAATCCCCTTGGCCGTGGCTTGACCTCAAAATTAATTGAAAGATTAGAAGTGATTATTTCTTGGGACTGGGATTTTCTTTTGGGAAAATCGGGGATAAATTGTTTGGCGGACAGCCCCCAAGAAATGAAATAATAATTAGCCAGCCATTTTATTAGCTCAATATCCTCTCTATCAAAAACCGGCGGGTTGATAGGTATTTTTATTATGGCTTTCAATTTTTTAAATTTTGATTCACTGCCTTTTTTTATATTATAAACCAGCCCTTCAATTTTTTGGCCACGGAAAGGTATTTGAACTATCTGCCCCACGCGCAGACTACTCTTCAGCTCCTCGGGAACCAAATAGTCAAAGTAGGTAAAATTTCTCGGCAATTTTATTGCCGGTATAATTTCGGCAATCATGGCTATATTTTACCCTATCTGATAAGAAAAAAAAAGCGCCGGAGACCCCCTCTGGGTTCCCGGCGCAATAATTTTAGAGTTTTTTAGGAAAAATTTCCTAGAGGACTTTCCGGTGACGCTTTTGCGCGCTTTTTATCCGTCGCCAGAACTAACTCATCGGGAGGGAGAACAACCGTTCCCCTAAACTCTCTGGTACGCTTGGCCAAAGACATACCTCCTAAAACCCGACGTATCAAGTTAAAATTAACTCAATACAATATTTTGGCAGAACAAAACTCCCTTTTTCCCGCCGGCGCGTTAAACGCACAACGGGGGGAGATGCTATTTTGGGGCGGTTTTTACCGCACCCTTTCTCTGACCATACTATAGCATAATTCTAAAAACCTGTCAAGCGCCAAGATATTAAACAATTCGTATTTATAAAATTGACTAAAAATACTCGCCTTGTTCAACCTTTGTATATTTCCAAAGTTTCCTCGGCAATTTTATCCCAATTGTAATTTTTTTCTATAAATTCTTTCCCTTTTTCTCCCCGTTCTCCCACTATTTCCGGGTGATTAACCAACTCTTGTATTTTATTCTTTAAATCTTCAACGTCTTTATTTTTAAAGCTCACTCCACTGTGGTCAATCAGTTCCAAATTTTCCGGAATGTCACTCATTAAAACACAGCGTCCGTAACTCATTGCCTCTAAAATAGTAAGGGATAATCCTTCAAATTCTGACGGATGAACATAAATATAGGCATTACCAAATAGCTGTGCTAAATCTTCTCCGCTTTGAAAACCGGTAAAAATAATATTACTGTTATTTTCGGCGAGCTCCCGCAGATATTTAAAATAATCGTCGGTATAGCTTGCCGCGCCGACTATAACCAATTTTTTATCAACATTTAATTCATTATAAGCTTTCAAAAGATGATGAATTCCCTTGTGCTCTATCAAACGAGCCACCGTCAAAATATAACTATCTTTTTCTAACCCCCATTTTTTTATTTTGTCACTATTCGGCGGCGGCTGGGGAATTACTCCATTAGGAATATAAACGGGATATTTTTTAAATTTTTTCTGGCAATATTTCTGTATGACATGAGAAACGGCAATGGTTTGGTGGGGAAAAGCGCAAGCGGTAAATTCTCCCCAGGAAAGATACAGACGGGCAAACCAGCCCCATTTCTTGTGGAATTTATCCTGACTATGGAAAGTAATAATCACTTTTGTCTTTGGTTTAAAAATACGCGGGATAAACGCCAGCGTGGACGGCCCCACGCCGTGGTAATGAATTACGTCCGCTTTTTGAAATAAAGCCCGAATGGTGGCCAAAAAACTGTAAGTAATCGTATCTAAATTTTTTGTGGATATAGATGGAATATAAACCAACTTTATGCCGCGATATTCACTGATTTTTTTAACATAAAAACGAGGGCGCACATAAGCGATAACTTCATGCCCCCTCTCCGCCAAACGAGCGCCCAATTCTTCAATGTGTTTTTCTACGCCCCCGCTTATCCCGGCCAAGGGGATAGCTTTTGGACCTATAAATAATATTCTCATTAGATTTTAAATTTTACCGTTAAATATCCTACGCCAAACGGATGTTCGTAAGAAATAATATTAACTTCATAGTTCATCTCGTGAATAATCCCGAGAAGCATTAATAATGAACGAAAGGAACATTCTTTCGCTTCTTCAATAATTTCGTTATCAATATCTAAAAGCCCTTTTATGTCTTTGCTTTTCAAAAAATCTATAAGTAACTGGTCATAGAGAGAGCCTTTTTTAGAATAACTGCCCGGCGAATTCTTGGTCAAAGTATGAGATAAATCGCCCGCCGCTATCACCGCAATGCGTTTTTCACTTTCCCAAATAACCTCTTTTAATAATTTCCCCAGCTTGAAATGCGTTTCTTTGTCGGCTAAGGAATAAGAAAATGGAACTACTTTTATCCCGGGTAAATTTTTTGTTAGATAAAAAAGCGGGGCAATAGTCCCGTATTCCAAATTATTTTCTGTTTTAAGCACCAAGGGAACCTCGTCTTCGATTTTATCCCTTACTTCATTAATTAAAACAACGTCACCATTAAAGCAAACTGCTGTGGTCAAATCACTGAATTCTTGAAAATCTCCGCGATACTTAGTGTTTAAATTAATTATAAAATGGTCCGAAAGAAACGAATGGTGTCCGGAAAAAACAATAATCGTTTCTGGCTTGGCCTCAATCAATTCTTTATTCAAACTCTCCATCGCCTTAATTGTCTTTCCTAAATGAGCTAAATTCTCCTTGCCGATATTAGGAATCAAAAGGGGAGTATGGGGAGTAAAAGCGGCAAATACCAACATAGGGTTATTTATTAATGGCTATTTCAACTTCTCCGGAAGTCAAACGTACTGGTTCGCCAAAAGAATGCGCTTCCAAGGCTTTCTCATTCGTAATTATTACCTGCCCCCATTTATACCCAAGCCCTTCAAAAATTTCAGCTGAAGGAATGGGACGTTTCAAACCATTAGAAATAACATAAACCGACGGGGAAACGGCGGATTTCACTAGCTCTCCTTCTTTAAATTTCAGAGGTTCGCTATCGGGGTATTTTCCTAACTCTTCAGCCGAGACGGCGACAATTTTTTTGTTTTTAAAATTACTTTTTAAAATTTCTTTGGCCCAAATAGGATGCTTAACCCCGTTTTCCACATAATAAACTCCTCCGGTTTTTTTATTTTGTAATAAAGCCCCTGTGGGGTAGACGCTTTCTGCGGTTATGGGCGCACCTTCGATGTATTGCGCCAATTCTTCCTGTTCTACGTCAATAATTTCTTCGGAGTTAAAACCGATTGCCCTAAACGCCTCGCGCGAGGCAATGCCGCGTAAAATATCGTCAACCAACAAATAAACCGTTCCGCGGGGAGAACGCAAAAGAGAATAATTAGAAAATTTTATTGGTTTGCCGATTTCGTATTTTAGTAAATCATTTTTGGCGACTTCAATCACTTTCTCTAAACTATAGCGAGAAAGCAGGGCGGACTTTGAGAAAAAAGGCCGCCTTAAGCCATTTTGTATCAGCCAAACTCCGGCTTCCTCTTTATCTTTTAGTAATGAGCCGTCGGGATAAAATTTAGTAAACCATTCGGTCCATCTTTTCCAGAGAAGGGAATTGGCTCCATATTTTGAAGTCCCGCCGCCATACTTTCCAACCCAAGGGTTATAGGTATAAAGAGCGGCGGTGGCGGAATTGGCAGGGACAACCTTTATCCCATCTAAAGTTTTTTTAGTCACCCCCGGACCCCAACCGGTAAAAGTTTTTCCGTTTTTAGCGATTTCATCTAAATACCAACGATTAAGCTCCGCCGCCCAACGTATCTGTTTATCAAAACCTTTATATTTTAAAATAATTTCCGGGTCGTCTTTGGAGCAACTATCACAAATGCCCGCTCCCATGGCCCAATCTAAATCATCACTCGTGAATGTAGAAGCGGTGACTAAACCTGATTCTTTCTGAAGTAAAGTTAATAAAAATTTAGGACTAATGTTATTTACCTGCGCGGACTCATAAATCAACTCCGAGGTGGTTTTTAACTGGCCATCAACAAGCATTTTGTAATCAGCCACTGCTCCGCCTTTGGATTTGATGAAAAACTCAATCGCCTGCGGCCCGCTATAAGCATCTTTGTCAGTAAACTCATAATCGGATAAAATATAATCGGGGTTAAAGGTAACGGCAAGAATAGGGGATAAGGGCAGGAAGAACATGCTAAAAATCACCGTAATTATAAATATATTTTTTGTTGCCTTAGCCATAATTTTGATTTTATTAATTGCCTTTTTATTATATAAAAAAAACGTTAATATCGCAAGGCTAAAAAAATAAATAAACTTCTTGACAAAACGGTAGTATTTATTTAATATACAATATACCCAAAAGGGTTTAATATAAAGGTCTTTAACAACTTAAGGAGTAAAAACATGGCACAGCAGAAGAAAGCATTCTGCAGTGCCAAAGCGCTGCAGAATCTCAAAAAAGACAATATTTTTGTTCAAAAACTGGAAAAATGGCGTAGAAATAAAGATTATATTTCTACCGGCAAAAAAAGCGACGGGAGTGTGGATACGGGAACCGCCCCCAATCAACGACTAGCTGACATTTTAAGGGAAGGTATTTCTTCGTCAGGCGAAACAGCCGAACTAAACGAATTTATTCTGGGTATAGGGTATGTGCTAAGTAAGGTTAAAAAAGACGTTTCTGAATTGATGACTGAATATCTACCACCCTCTATACAAGATTCTCTAAAACCGCTTCTGGGGTCAACGGTTATTATTGGAATGCTGGAACTCTTTAAGCAGTGGAAAGAAATAGAACTTGCCAATGAGAATAAGGAAATATTTTCAAGGGAAGAATTTGAAATTTTACGGACCATAGAATTAGTCAGAAAATACTTCCTTATAGGCGCTAAATACAAGGACTGGAAAACACCGCTTCGAGAATGGCAAAAACAAGATGAAGAGCAGGAAGAAGCTATTAAAACTTATTTAGTGAGTAAGGGGATTTTTTCTAATATCAAAAAAGAGAAGTGGTTTATTTTCTATGACCCGCTAAATCAATGGAAATGCGTTTCCATGATTTCTTCTGAAGATTTTCTAAATGGCAAGAATATCCCAGCAAATATGTGCTACGAAGCAGAAGACGTTGAGATAGTCACCCTAAACATAGATGATTCATCTGAGAAAAAGGTTAAGGCATTGTTGGCCAGCAGAAAAAAAGGTTATATGTCAACTATAGGCAGGATGTTGCGAAACAAAGAACTAAACCCCGAATTTCTCCCAGATCGTTACGGCATACGCCTTGCTTACTTTTCCCTGGAAGATATGAAAAGAGGTGAGGAATTTGTCCAAAAAAAACTATGGGAAATTACCGAAGGAGTTAAAAACGTCCCCAGCTTAAACAAGTTTTCTGCTAAAAATTTGATAATTGAAAGCCAATTTGCCTTTATTGACGGTAAATACCGCGAGATTCAACATCTGCCCGTAGAACATCTCTACAACATTTGCAATTCTATTGCCCCGGAAAATCACACTCTCTATCATGCGCGGTGGTATGCTGCTAAAAATGGTCTCTTCTCCCAGCTTTTTCCCAAAGAATTGTTTGGTATAAACTGGAATAAAAAAAAGGTGCAAGAACAAATATTCAGTTACATCAAGCAACGATTTGAGGAGAGAAACAAGAAATTTAAACCCGCGCCCCCTTCATCTGCCGAACTTGCGTCCTTTTAGTAAAAGTTATAAACTTTTACTAAAAGGACGTTTTTTATTTTACATACATGTTTAAAAATATTGAAAAAATTAGACAACTGTTATCTCAAAATTATCCCAAGGTAAATGTTGAGTTAGTGGAAAGGGCCTACAATTTTGCGGAAATGGCCCATCAAGATAATAAACGCTTTTCCGGAGAACCCCAAATAAACCATTCCGTAAATACCGCTCTTCATCTTGCCGAATGGAAATTGCCTATTAATTTTGTCGTCGCTGGGCTACTTCATGATGTCCCGGAATACACTAAATACACTATCGCTGACATAGAAACAAATTTTAGCCGAGATGTAGCCAAGATGGTTGAGGGGGAGATGAAGCTGGACAGTTTGAGGTATCGCGGAGAAAAAAAATACGCGGAAAACTTGCGCCAGATGTTTATTTCCGTAGCGGATGACGTGCGGATTATTTTTATTAAATTTGCTGATAGAATTGACAACTTAAAATCACTAAGCTTTCTGCCGGAAAATAAACAAAAACGCCTGGCGATAGAAAGTCTGGAAATTTATGCCCCGATTGCCAATCGTCTCGGGATGGATGTAATTCGCCAGCAATTGGAAGATTTATCGTTTAAGTATGTTTATCCCGAGGATTACGAAAAAACATTGAACTTGGTAAAAAATGTTTACGCGACCAAAGAAGGTTATCTGGAGAAAATAAGAAAAATAGTTAGCAAAGATTTGGTCAAGGGCGGCATCAGAGTGGCAGAAATTCACAGCCGCAAAAAAGGTCTTTACGGGGTTTATAAAAAGTTAGCCGCCAGAAATTGGAATCCTAATAATATCTACGACATCTTTGCTTCGCGTATCATCGTGGAATCGGAAAGTGACTGTTATTCAGCTCTCGGTATACTACACCATCGCTGGAAACCGGTAAAAGGAAGGATTAAAGATTATATTTCTCAACCCAAGCCGAATGGCTATCAATCTCTTCATACCACGGTTTTTTGCGAAGACGGAAAAACGGTTGAGTTTCAAATCCGCACCAAAACAATGCACGAAGAAGATGAATATGGTCTGGCTTCGCATTGGTTTTATAGAGAGCAGGGGGAGGGTCAGGAAAATAAGAAAAAACACATTGCCTGGCTAAGGGAATTTTCTAAAATTCAAAAGGAGATTAAAGAAAAAACAAAATTCTTTGAAAATATAGATTCCTTAAAAACCGACATCTTTCAAAAAAGAATTTTTGTTTTTACGCCAAAGGGCGACATTATTAATCTGCCAGAAAACGCCACGCCCGTGGATTTTGCCTATGCCATACACACTGAATTGGGGCATAAATACGCGCGGGCTAAAGTAAATGATGAATTAGTGTCTGACGATTATAAATTATTGTCCGGAGACAAGGTGGAAATAATCATAGAAAGAAGCCGAAAAAAACCCGACCCCGCCTGGTTGAAATCAATTAAAACCCGCAAAGCTAGAATGATGATAAAAGAAAAAATTTAAATTGAACTTTTAAAATTGAATTGACATAAATAAGTTTAGGAGGTGCGGAATGAAACACAGCACTATAGTACAAGCGCTTGCTCTTTTGCAAATAGGCATATTTTTTTATATGGCCCATAAATGCCGGCAAAGAGAAAAGAAAGCGCAACAAGAATTAAAACGAATCAGGGAAATGATGTATGAAGGGATAAAAGCTACAGACAAATAACCCTTCTTTTTAACAGAAAGAACGCTTATTACAACGTTCTTTTTTTATTTAAGCTACAAGTTTTGAGTTATAAGTTACAAGATTACTTAAACACTATCTTGCCGTCGCGAGCGTCAACGCTCACCGTTTCTCCTTCTTTAAATTCTTTGTTGATAATTTTAAGCGCTAAGGGGTCTAAAATCAACTGCTGGATAATGCGTTTTAACGGTCGGGCGCCGAAGAGGGGATCATAGCCCTTTTTGGCCAGCAGGTCTTTGACTTTATCGGAAATTTTTAACTTAATTTTCTTTTCCAATAATCTGTCATGTACTTTTTTAACCTGCAATTCAACAATACGCGCCAGCTCCTTCGGTTTCAGAGAATGAAATATAATGATTTCATCAACTCTGTTTAAAAATTCCGGTTTGAATCTTTCCTGCAACATCTTCATTATTTTGTCGCGCATTATTTTCTCGGGGCTTTTTCTTTCCGCCTTATCACCAAAACCAATAACCCCGCCGCGGCCGGTTTCCAAAATCAGTTCGCTCCCGATATTGGAAGTCATGATGATAACCGTGTTTTTGAAATTCACCACGCGCCCCTTGCTGTCAGTAATCCGGCCATCGTCTAAAATCTGGAGTAGCATATTAAAAACATCCGGATGGGCTTTCTCTATTTCATCAAATAAGATAACGGCGTAGGGCCGGCGGCGGATAATTTCCGTAAGCTGTCCGCCCTCTTCATAGCCAACATATCCCGGGGGAGAACCAATCATCTTGGCGGTAGAATGTTTTTCCATATACTCGGACATATCCAGCCGCACTAAGGCATTTTCATCGTTAAACATAAATTCGGCCAAAGCCCGCGCCAGCTCGGTTTTACCCACCCCCGTAGGCCCCATAAAGATAAACGACCCGATGGGACGTGATTCCTCCGCAATACCGGCCCTGGAACGCCTCACAGCGTTCGCTACGGCCTCAATTGCCTCTTCTTGGCCTATTACGCGCTTTTGCAGCCCCTCCTCCATTTTGGCCAATTTTCCGCTTTCCGACTCTAAAATCTTGGCCACGGGAATGCCCGTCCACCGCGCCACCACTTCGGCAATATCTTCTTCATCAACCTCTTCTTTGAGCATACGATTAGTTTTCTGAATCTCCGTCAATCTGTTTTCTTGTTTTTTTATTTCCTTTTCCAAATTAGGTATGCGGCCATAGCGAATTTCCGCCACTTCCTGCAAATGCCCCTCGCGTTCCAATTTTTCCGACTGACTTTTTAATTTATCTATCTCTGCTTTGGATTCGTGCATTTTGGTAAGCGCTTCTTTTTCCGCTTTCCAATGGATTTCCAACTCGCTGGACTCTTCTTTAATTTTAGATATTTCCTTATTTAATTTTTTTAATCGTTCTTTGGCGTCCGGGTCATCTTTTTCTTTACGCAAGGCCTCCCGTTCAATTTCCAACTGCCGTTGCCGTCTTTTAAATTTATCCAATTCTTCGGGCATGGAATCTATCTCCATGCGCAAAGCAGAAGTTGCTTCATCAACAAGGTCAATGGCTTTATCCGGCAGAAATCTTTCGGTAATATATCTTTTGGAAAGTTCCACGGCTGCCAAAAGGGCGTTGTCAGTAATCTTAACTCCGTGATGGACTTCATATTTTTCTTTAATGCCGCGCAAAATACTGATAGTGTCTTCGGGGGTTGGTTCGCTTACCAAAACCGGCTGGAAGCGCCTTTCCAAAGCCGCGTCTTTTTCGATATGCCTTTGATATTCTTTGATTGTTGTCGCGCCAATGGCCCGCAATTCACCGCGCGCCAAAGCCGGCTTCAACATATTAGAAGCGTCAATCGCTCCTTCCGCGCCGCCCGCCCCGACAATCGTGTGAAGTTCATCAATAAAAAGAATTGTTTTACCGGCCGCCGCTTTAATCTCTTTAAGCACGGCTTTCAAGCGGTCTTCAAATTCTCCGCGAAATTTAGTTCCGGCAACTAAAGAACCAATATCCAGAGAAATCAATTCTTTATCCTTGATGCTTTCCGGCACATCTCCGTCAACAATGCGCTGGGCCAGACCTTCCACAATCGCCGTTTTACCGGTCCCGGGTTCACCGATAAGCACCGGGTTGTTTTTGGTGCGGCGGGAAAGAACCTGCATTAAACGGCGGATTTCTTTATCACGCCCGATTACCGGGTCAAGCTTTTCCTTGCGGGCGAGGTCAGTCAGATTAACACTGTATTTTTCCAGCGCCTGATACTTGCTTTCCGGTTCCGGGTCAGTAATGCGCTGACTGCCGCGAACTTCTTTCAAAATCCGCAAAACACTATCATAAGTAAGCCCGAATTGTTCTAAAAGCAAACGTGATTTTGATTTAACGGAAAGCATGGCTAAAAGCAAATGCTCGGTGGAAATATATTCGTCCTTCATTTTCTCCGCTTCTTTTGAAGCCTTTTCCAAAACATCTCGAAATTCCGGAGTAATGTAAAGCTGGGCAATTCCGCCCATGGGCAGCCGCGGTTGAAGAAGCGACTCCAACTCCCTCCAAGCCCGCTCTTCCAGGGTTTTCTGATTGACATTTAATTTTTCTAAAATAGAAACAATAACTCCGCCATCTTGCCCCGCCAGAGAAAGAAGCAGGTGAAGGTCGCTAATTTGCTGTTGCCCGCTTTCCACGGCAATCTGGGAAGCGCGTTGCAGGGCCTCTTGGGCTTTGACGGTAAAATTATTAAAAGGTAACATATCAAGTAATTAAAGAATTATATTAGCACTCTCTTACTTTGAGTGCTAATTCCAGTATAATTAACTTCTAAAAATCTGTCAAACGTTATAAAAATTAAATAAAACCGGAAATCAAAAAGAAGGGAATAGTGCCCTTCTTTTTGAGATGTAACTATTATTCAATCCTTATTTTTCCAATCTTCATAATCACATTTCCCCCGATATTGTTCTTTCTTTTTTTTATTTCTTGCTCCTCTTCAGCTTCCCGTTTTTTTTCCACTTCTTTCTTAAATCCCTTGATGATATTTTCTAAAAATGTCGCTTCCAAAAAGGTTTTTTTGAAACCCATAGGGTCATCTGCCCACTTATCATTATACCACTCATTAAATTCGGATAATAGTTCTTTAAACAAAGGATTGTGGTCAATCCTAAAATCTAAACTTTCTTGAAATTTTTTTGGCCAATCAGGTACATTTGAAGTTAACCACTGTAATATACTTTTTTTGGCTTCTTCCTGAAATTCTTCTATTCTTTTCTGTCTTTCGGCTTCTTTCGCTTCTTTCTCTTTTATTCCTTTCTCAAATTTTGACACCCCTCCAAAAAATTTTGAATCCATAATAATTGGGTTATTTATTATTTAATAATAGCATATTTTGTTATATTGTCAATAAGGCGGGATAAAATTCACCCTCAATAGTTGACAATTTATTTAGAAAATGTTTAAATGAACTAAATCTGAACCTTGATAACCTTAAAAGGAGGTATAAAAATGAGAAAGAGAATAATTTTTACCGGCAATTCCAATCGTCCACTGGCCGAAAGGGTAGCGGCGAGATTAGGCGAAAAATTGGGTGAAATGGAAGTTGGCAGATTTTCTGACGGGGAAATAAAGATTAAAAATGTTCGAAACAATGTTCGCGATAATGATGTTTTTATTATCCAAAGCACCAACCCGCCGGCAGAAAATATCCTGGAACTACTTTTTATGATTGATACTGTTTCCCGCGCCGGGGCCGGAAGGATTATCCCGGTAATTCCTTACTTCGGCTATGCCAGGCAAGATCGTAAAATAGAACCTCGCACGCCGATTTCAGCAAGTTTGGTGGCCATGCTTATCAAAAGCGCCAGCCTCAAGGTGGAACAAGTTATTACGATTGACCTGCATAACAGCGCCATTGAGGGCTACTTCCCTATCCCGGTCAATCACGTCTACGCTAAAAACATACTGATTAATTACTTTGAAAAAAAACTTCTGGCAAAAGGACACAACCTGCAAGAAGATCTTGTTATTGTGGCTCCCGACACAGGGGCAACGCGACGCGCTCGAGATGATTTTGCCACCTATTTCAAGTGCCGACTGATTATTATTGATAAAAGGCGCATCGAGGAAAATGAGTCCGAAGTGATGAATATTATTGGCGAAGTTGACGGCAAAATCTGCATTATTGCTGACGATATGATTGACACGGCTGGCACGATAACTCAAGGCGCGGCAGCGATAAAAGCAAGAGGGGCCAAGGAAATTTACGCCTGCGCTACTCACGCCCTGCTTTCCGGTAAAGCGGTGGAACGCATTGAAAACTCCGCCATCAAAGAAATAGTTTTTACCGACACTCTCGTTCTTCCCGAAGAAAAAATGCTAAAAAAATTTAAAAAAATCAGTGTTGACCAAATCCTGGCCGAAACGATCAGGGCTGTAAACACCGGCGAATCGGTAAGCCACATCAACAACATGACATTCGAACAGTAATTTTAAAACTTAATCCCGTTTTTGGACAAAATCCAAACGGGATTTTTTATTTGATTTTTTGGATTAAAAATGATACTTTATAGAAATATGAAAATAGATATTTTGGGAGTTACCATAGATAACTTAGATAAAAAACAAGTTCTGGAAAAACTGGAAATTTTTTTACATTTGCCGGAACAGCACCAAATTGTCACGGTAAATCCGGAATTTATTGTAGCGGCGCAAAAAGATGAGAAATTTAAAAATCTTCTAAATAAATGCGCCCTCTCTATTCCTGATGGTTTTGGTTTAATTCTCGCCTTTAAATTTCTAAAACGACCTCTGCCCGAAAGAATCCCCGGGGTAGATTTGATTTGGGATATTGCAACGCTATGTGAACAAAATAATTGTTCAATCTATCTTTTGGGCGGGAAAGATAGGGCGGCAGAAAAAACAGCGGAAATTTTAAAAAATAAATGCCCGAATCTAAAAATAATAGGGGATAGTGAGATAATTGTTGAAAATCAGGAATTGGAAATTAAGAATTTGGAACTAGAAAAAATAAACAACTTTGGGCCGGATGTCCTGTTGGTAGCCCTGGGACAAGTTAAACAGGAAAAATGGATTGATAAAAATTTGGCTAAACTGCCAAGCGTCAAGTTTGCTATGGGAGTAGGGGGTAGTTTTGACTTTATTTCCGGGCAAATAAAGCGCGCACCGAAATTTTTAAGAATAATCGGATTGGAATGGCTGTGGCGTTTAATTTTAGAACCTTGGCGCTGGAAGAGGATTTATAACGCGGTGATAAAATTTAGCTGGCTGGTTTTGACAAAAAGATAAAATAAAAAATCCCGCTCCGCCAAAATGGGTTCGGGATTTTTGTTTTATTTATATTTTATTTAATCTCTCGTCTTCGCGATTGGCAAATTTTAAAGTAGAAATGATATTGGCAATTTGCCTAAAATTTTTATCATCCCTTAAATTAAACCGCGTCATGAATTCCGCCTCAATATCTTTGTCTTTTTCAATCTCTTTAATAGTTTTGCCGCCCTGTAATATATTTAAAATAAATTCTAACTGTTCATCGGGAATTTGAGATAATAATTCTTTGGACCTCTGCCGAATAGTATCAATATACGCCTTCTTTTCCTCTTCTTTTTTAGGGTCTAACGATGATTCCCATCCATTTTTATCCATACTTTTGACTAAAATCGCTAATTTTTATATAATTTAGGTAATTATAACTTAACTCCACTTTAATGTCAAAGCCTAAAATACGAGTGAGAATCGCCCCGTCGCCGACCGGCAATCTGCATATTGGAACAGCCCGCTCCGCTTTGTTTAATTATTTATTCGCTAAAAAAAATAAGGGTGATTTTATCGTGCGTATTGAAGATACCGACTTGGAAAGGTCTGGCGAACAATATACTAAAAATATAATAGAAGGATTAAGGTGGCTGGAAATAGAATGGGACGAGGGGCCGGAAAAAAGCGGTAAATACGGACCATATTTTCAAAGTCAACGAACAGAAATTTACTCTGACTATCTAAAAAAACTTTTGGATAATGGCACGGCTTATTATTGCTATTGTACCGAGGAAGAATTGGATAAAGAACGCGCCGAGATGGAGAAACAGGGGATTGCTCCGAGATATTCCGGACGATGCCGCCATCTGACAGAAGAACAAAAGAGAAAATTTGAAAGCGAAGGGCGCAAACCGATTATCCGTTTTAAAGTTGAATCAAAAAAAATAAAATTTAACGACCTTATCCGCGGCGAAATAGAATTTGATACTGACTTAATTGGGGATATAACAATTGCCAAAGACCTCAACACCCCGCTCTATAATTTTGCCGTGGTGATTGATGATTATACTATGGAAATCAGCCACGTCATCCGCGGGGAAGACCATATTTCCAACACACCCAAACAGCTTTTGATTTTTGAAGCGCTCGGACTCACGCCGCCTGTTTACGGCCATCTGCCCCTGATTCTAGGGTCCGATAAATCTAAAATGTCTAAAAGGCACGGTGCCACTTCAATTTTAGAATATCGGGAAAATGGTTATCTGCCAGAGGCCTTGGTGAATTTTATGGCTTTCTTGGGCTGGAATCCGGGGGATGAACGGGAAATTTTTTCGCTCAAAGATTTGATAAAAGAATTTTCCATAGAAAAAACGCATAAAACCGGCGCGATTTTTAATGTTGAAAAATTGGATTGGTTTAATAGTTATTATATTAAACAAAAATCAATCAAAGAACTCACTAAACTCTGCGTCCCTTTTCTTGCGGAGGGCCGCCTGATTCAAAGAGCTGGTTCAAAATTTGAAATAACTGACACCAAAGAACTGATTGACTCTGAATATCTGGAAAAAATCGTGGCGCTGGAGCAAGGGAGAATTAAAAAATTAAAAGACATTGACGAAGCTACCAATTATTTCTTTTTTGATTCCATTAAATACGAACCGGAAATACTAATCTGGAAGAAAAGCGATAAAGAAGCTACCAGCGCTAATCTGAAAAATGTTTATAAAATCCTTTCTGAACTAAAAGAAAAAGATTTTGAGCCGAAAAAGTTGGAAAAAATACTGCTGGGAATTTGCGGGGAGGATAGGGGGGCGGTGCTTTGGCCACTGCGCGTCGCCCTTTGCGGCCGTAAGGCCTCGCCCGGGCCCTTTGACATTGCCGCTATTTTAGGAAAAGAAAAAACGTTAAAAAGAATAAATGACGCAATAAATACTTTAAAATAAAATATGGAAATACTACTTTGGTAGATTTAAAGATTTAACTCCCGCAAATATCGCTCAAAATTTAAAAAAGGATAGTCCCATAACTTATAAATATTGGCAAAAATTTGGTTATTTCAGCTAAACCGTGTTAAAATAAATTAATGAAGACAAAAACACAAAAAACAAATACTTTCCGCCTGCTAACTATTTTTTTTATAGTTAGTATTTTTTTTCTCTCGCCGGGTTTTATAAAAAATATCTTGGCGGAAACAGCAAAAGACGACATCAGGGATGAAGTTTTAAATATCAACGACCAAATACAATCCAAAAAGGACGAAATAGACAAATTGAAAGACCAATCCAAACAATACGAAAAACTCATCTCTCAAAAGAGGTCAGAGGCGATAAACTTAGCCAATCAGATAAATTTAGTGGAAAATCAAATCGCCAAAACGAAAATTGACATAGAAACAACGGAAGCGGAGATGGACCAGGTTAAGCTGGAAATAGCTGGCACCAATTTAGAGATAGGGGATAAAGAAAAAGATATCGCCAATCGCAAAAAAACTCTAACTGACTACCTTCAACTTATCAGAAAAAATGACGATATCGGTTATCTGCGAGTTTTCTTGCTGAATGATTCTTTTTCTGATTTTTTTGACCAGCTAAAATATCTGGAAAATATGCAGACAAACCTGCGCGATGTTTTAGGTAAGGTCGTAACGCTAAAAAAGGAGTTGGATGAGAAAAAAATCCGTCTGGAATCACAACAAAAGGACCTGGAAAAATTAAAACTCGCTTTAAGCGAGGAGCAGAGCCGTCTGCAGGGAGAAATCTTAAGTAAAGAATTAGTTTTGGAAAACACTAAAAAGTCCGAAGCGAAATTTCAAGAATTATTATCCCAATTACGCCGCGAACAACAGGCCGTAAGTTCCGACATCGCTTCACTTGAAAAAACCATTAGACAAAAATTAGAAGCCAGCGACATAAATTTCAAAGAAGGGGAGCAGGCGATACTTTCCTGGCCGATACCTTTTAACGGCATCACCGCCACCTTCCACGACCCCGACTACCCCTTCCGCTATATTTTTGAGCATCCGGCGGTTGATTTAAGGGCCTCACAGGGCACAGCAATACGCGCACCGGCGCCCGGATATATCGCCAGAGTCAGGGAAAACGGTTTTGGTTATAATTATCTGATGATTATCCATTCCGGCGGAATTTCCACGGTTTACGGGCACGTTTCGGCTTTTGCCGTCACCGAGGACGAATATGTGACGCGCGGCCAAATCGTTGCTTACACGGGCGGCGCTCCGGGAACCTTAGGTGCCGGGCGGCTGACCACTGGACCGCATTTACATTTTGAGGTAAGATTGGATGGGATACCGGTTAATCCCATGGATTATTTGATAAATTTTTAAATAATAGGAGGCGCCGAAAAGCGTCTCTTTTAAAAAGAACTTTAACAATTAGTTGGAGGGTAAAATGAACAAAATAGATATTAAGGTTAAATTCTTCTGCGTCTTGCGGGCATTTTTCGTGGACCACAAAATGCCCTTAGACAAAGAGCTTGAAAAAGAAATCGTCTGTGATATCCCCGTAGAATATTATTTCTGGAGAAATGGTGAGAGTAAGAAAAGATTGGTATGCATAAACGCCCTGCTTCACTATTATGAAACCAAAAAACCAGTTTGCGGAGGAATCGAAAAATTTATAAAAGCGGCCGAAGAGAAAAAGGAGTCCATAGAGAAAAAACTCAAAACTCAATAACTCCGCCAAAAGACGTCAGCTGACGTCTTTTTTATTTCGTACTTAATGCTAATAAAAAATAGGGATAAATCCATCCCTATTTTATAGTTTAGCTAATTCTGATAAAACCACGGCTCTTTACGGGTGTATTTAATGCTTTTCGCAAACCCCTTGACTCCCTTAAAATTAATATCTTTTTTAAGAAGTTCGTGACATTTCAGCTCCCATGCCGCCCTGGCTTCAGCTATTGTCCGAAAAGCAAAAATTCTGCTGCCGGCTCCATCTATACAGATATGAATAACGGCTCCTTCTCTGCCGGCCGGCGGATTCTTAATTTCCAATAGTTCCGCATACCCTTGCGGAACCTCTTCACAATCAGCGCATCCATACTTATGTTGCGTAATGTCATACTTGCTTTCTGACGAATAAGAGCCGTGTTTCACGAGCGTTACCTTGGTTTTTAAATCTTTCCTCATATTTAACCCTCCTAATATAAAAGAACCGGTTCATTTTGCCCTCACTTTACTTTTTTTACTAAAATTAGTCAATAGGGAGACATCGCTCTTGACAAAAATACGAGAAAATGATAAAAATATATGAACAGTATATTTGTTATTTAACAACTAATTGGAGAATAAGAAATGGAGAAAGAGAATAAAAAAACAAGGGTTAGGGGAGGTTCAAGAGGTGTAAAGAGAAGTTATCTTATTTTTCATCTCGTAGAAGATGCTTACAATGGAAAAGGGGGCGACTCCCGCGTTTCCGATTGGCGTTTTTGGGAATTTGACGGACCACTTGCGGATTGTTTCACGTTAGAGGCAATCAGTGAGCTAGCGAAATACTACAATTCGTTAAATAGCGCCGAAAAGTGCCAATTTAAAGATTCTAAACTTTTGAAAGAAATGGCCCGCCGCCAACCAATCTGCATTCAAGGTATTCTAAAAACGTTATCAGAAATCCGAAAATACTATTTGCTTGAAGCCAACGTACGACCGCCAAAAAAATATCTTAAATGGCTTCGTTGGCTTAACAGAAAAAATCCCTCGCGAAAGTATATAGCCGCTTACTGGATATTAAGGCATTTTGAAGCTCTCCCGCCGGAAAACCGGCCCAACAATCTTGAATTTTTTATTACGAAAGTAAGAGAGCAGCGGGAAAAATCACTTCGTAATGTCAATGCCGAGGAAGATTATAGTACAACAATCGACGTTTACGGGGATAGAAGACATCGCGACCCCCTGCCGACAGGAGAAGCGGGAGGGGATTTATTCCCTTCTTAAAATCAGCTCCAAAAAGGCGCCAAAACGCGCCTTTTTTTATTCCGTCCCAAAAGGGGGCTCTTGACAAAAATACGAGAAAATGATAAGAATACATGATATCTTATTTGTTATTTAACAACCAAAAAAAGGAGTAGAAATGGGAAAAAAGAAAAGAAAAATAAAAGAAACGAGGAGTTTAAAACACGGTTATTTCACTCTCCATATCCTGAACGCTGCCTACAACGGAGAAGAAATAAAAGACGCTCTTCGTATTGTGCCTTTCTCTTTCTGGAAATTTAAGGATGGGCGACTCACGGATTGTTTCGTGCTTGAAATAATTGATATACTAAAAGGGCACTACAATTCATTAAACAATACCGAAAAGCGCGAATTTAAAGATTCTAAGCTTTTGAAAGAGATGGCTCGCCGCGAATCAGTCTGTGTCAAAAATATTACAAAAACCCTGTCGGATCTTAGAAAATATTACTTCTCTAAATCCGATAAAAAGCCTCCCAAAAAATATCTCAAATGGCTGAAATGGCTTAACGGAGAAAACGCGGCACGAAAGTATATAGCCGCTTACTGGATATTAAGATTTTACGAAGCTCTACCACCCGAAAATCGCACCAATGTTCTTGATTATTTTATTGCTAAAGCAACGGAAGAAAAAGAAAAAGCTAGTGCAGAGTTAATGGTATATGTTGAGTGGAATCACAAAATACCATCATTACCGATAAAAAAGGCCGGCGGGGGGTTATTCACTGGAACCTGCTAAACTAAAAAGGCGCCAAAACGCGCCTTTTTTTATTTTTTATATTATGCTAAAATACAAACAAATAACAACAAAATATGCTTATTTCAACAACAGAACAAATTACTGGAAAAACAATTATCCAAAACCTGGGGCTGGTCAGAGGAAATACTGTTCGCGCCCGTAATATCGGCCGCGATATTATGGCCTTGGCTAAAAATATCGTCGGCGGAGAAGTGACTGAATATACCGCTCTTTTGAGCCAAAGCAGGGAACAGGCAATTGACAGAATGATTGAGGAAGCGCAAAAACTCGGGGCTAACGCCATTGTCAACGTCCGTTTTAACACCTCGGGCGTTACGGCCGGCACAGTGGAAATTCTTGTTTACGGCACAGCTGTAAAATTAAGCTAATATGGTATTAAAAATACTCGCCATTGCTATAATCGCTGTTTACGGTATTTTTTTGGTTTCCCTGGTTGCGGCGATAATTTTAAAAATCATAGAAAGAGCAAAAGAAAGCAAGAAAGATAAATATAAAGATATAGAAAAATAATTTTAATAAATAAAACGTTTTTTGAAAATTTAAAAACCCAAAAGATAAAGGGGGTTAAAAAATGAACGCACAAGAAATAGTTGATAAATTGGAAGAACTCGAAAAAAGCGCGAAAGAGAGTCTTAACTTTAGCAAGAATTTATCCCCCGACGGCTTTTGCCCTCCGATATCTCCTTATGTCACGCCAAAAAAATTATCGCCAGAAACAAAACAGATTTCCGAGCGATTGTTCGGCAGGTGAAGAGGGGAGTGGGGGTAAAACAATCATCTCGGCGCGGAAATAAAAAAATTTAAAACACGATTCATCGGATCGTGTTTTTTATATAAAAATACTTTCAATTTGACAACGATAAAAAATGTGCTAAAATAAACATCTCAAACACATACAAAGGAGGTTAAAATGAAAAAACTTGCTCTTTTTATCGTCTTAATTATCTTTATCTCTCTACCTTTAGTAGGGGACGCCAAACCACAGAAAATCAAAGACCCAAAAGAATTAATAGGTTCAGTAACGATTAAAGTAACATATGTCATTGATGGCGACACAATCCGGGCCGATATTGAACCGGGTTTTGACATTATTCTTCAAAATCAAAGAGTACGCCTACACGGAATTGACGCGCCGGAAATCAAAAAAGACAAAGAAGCCGCCCTCAAAGCGCAAAAACGACTAAAATGGTATCTTGTAGATACGGCCAAAGAAGTGCGAATGGTAAAACTGCCAACCAAAGACAAATATGGAAGATGGGTAGGAAGATTATATGTAAAAAACGAAAAAGGGGAATGGATTGATGTAAACGAAAGTTTAATTGACGATGGCGTAGTTAAACTTTATATCCCTAAACCCAGGAAGTAAACATTGAGTAACAACAAAGACCCGTATTATAATTTACGGGTCTTTTTATTATAGGGTATCTATAAATAAGCAGGGAAGCTCTATTTTAAATAATATGTTGCGTCGCACAATATATCTTATACGACGCTTATATCCTAAACATTGACAAAAGCGCATTTTTAAGATATGCTTAATTAATCTCTAAATATAAATAATCATCCAAATATGAATATATTTGAAAAATCACTAAATAGGAAAGAAAAAACGGAATCCGCTATTAAAATTGAAAAGAAGCAAATCTGGATAGATAAACATGGGCAAAGGGTAAAAATTCTGGATGCTAATGAAGAAATGGTATTTTGCCAAATAGTAGGAGTAACAGTACGAAGCGTAGAACATCGTTTTAAAAAAAGCGAATTCCTCGAAAAATTCAAATTAGATGCCGAAAAATAATCCCGCCTTGGCGGGATTATTTATAATAGACCCTATCGTCAAAACGTAAATCAATATATTGAATCTTTGAAGGGTCTTTTATTTTACCCTCTAATACCAATTTTAAATTTTGCAATTGCGCGTCAAGATTTTTAGCGGACTCAAAATACACAGCCCACCCCTTTTCTGTTATTATGTGCACCCTGGTAGTCATTAATTCTGGTGTCGCAAAATGTTTAACTTTTATATTGGGAAAAGCTGCGGCAAATTTTTGAGACAATTCTATAATAAAAGTGATGGCCTTGCCATCCAAAACCTGCTCTTTAATTTTAACTTCGCTATTACTTAAATCATATATCAGGGGTAAAATAATACTCCCCTGCTCTTGAGAAGCTACCCCTCCGCTGTCATTTTCCACTTCTATCGCTTTTTCCTTTTCATCTGCCACTATTTTTTTATCAGTATATATTTTTTCCACCTCCAATATTGGCATTTCGCCAAGCACCACGCCGTTTAAATCTAAATAATAATATCTATCAACGTTTTCTTTTTTAGTTACCCAGACCACGGTTGAAACCTTCTCTTTAATGCTTATGGATATTTTGTGCGGATACTGCTTATCTATAATTAATTCATCCAAAACGTAACTATTTTTAATGTTTTTACGGGCCAACCCCTTGCTAAACATAAAAATATTATCCTGCCTAAATATCAAAAATCGAGAATGGTCAAATTGTTCCTCGACGATATTTTTTAAAGCAAATTCGGAGATATTTTCCCGCCCCCTGATTTCAATTTCTGTTAGTTTAAAATTCGGCGAATAGAAAAAATAATACATCACATACACTAAAACGGCTAAAAAAACCATCAAAACAACCCTGCTAAAATATAATCTAACGTGTCCCCCCGTCTTTCTTCTGACAATTCCGCCCGAGGGCAAAAAAGACCGGTGCCTATAAAAATTATAGCCCTTGTTGTAATGCCGACGTGGAGAAAACTTTTTTTTCCAGCTAAACATATCTTAAGCTTAAATATCCGAATAAAAACGCGGTATCATTGGATTGATTCTGGATAGAATCTCATAATGAATCGTGTTTAATTTTCCAGCTACTTCTTCCGCCGTAATAACTTCCCTGCCCTGCGACCCTAATAACACGACTTCGTCCTCAACTTCAGCGCCGGTGACATGAGTTATATCCACAACACACATATTCATACATATTCTGCCTAAAATTTTACAACGCTCGCCCCTGACAAGAACATTCCCGACACTTGATAATCCGCGGTCTAAACCATCCGAATAACCCACCGGCAAAACTGCTACCTTACCATCTCTTAAGATTTTTTCCGTTAAGCCATACCCCACCGGAGTTCCGGATTTTAGAGCTTTAATTTGGGCAATTCTGGTTTTCCAGCACAGACAAGGTTTTAATTTAATATCCCGACCATTCTCTTGGGCAGAAACAATCGTCTCCCGAGAAGGCCAAAAACCATATAAACTAACACCAAATCGCGCTAAATTAAAATGGGTATCCGGAAAAAGTATGGCCGCGGCGCTGCAGGCCGTATGCTTTAAGGGAATAATTATGTTTAAATCTTCTAAAAAATTTATGGCTTGCTTAAATTTTTTTAGTTGCTCTTCGGCGTAACTGTGATTAGTGGTGTCCTCAATGTTGGCAAAATGAGTGTAAATCCCTCTAATATTAAGTTTAGGATATTTTTTTATTAAATTCACAAAATCTAAAAGATTTTCCAAACCCACGCCTTGGCGATTAGTCCCTGTTTCTAACTTAATGTGGAGGTTGGCCGTTTTATCGCATATCTCACTCAACCTACCCAATTCTTCCACGGTTTCTTTATTATAGACAACTAAATCAAGGTCATTTTCAAAAATTTCCGATAAACATTCAAGCACGGTATAGCCTAAAATTAAAATAAAGGACTTGATGCCCTCTTTCCGCAGGATAATCCCCTCCTCTATTGAATCCACCCCCAGCCATTGCACACCCGACTGAACACAAATTTTACTCACCTCCGTAAGACCATGACCGTAAGCATTAGCTTTAACTACTGCCATCATCTGAGTAGCGGGGGTTAAGATTCTACTCAACTCCTTTATATTATTTTTTAAAGTCAGCCCGTCCACCTCTACCCAAGTTTTACATTTAGCTATCTTGGCATCCATAATTATTTTTTCTTGATAACTTTAAACCCGAGATATGGCCTTAACACTTTAGGAATTTTTACTGAGCCATCTTTTTGCTGATAATTTTCAAGAATAGAAATAAAAATTCTCGGACTGGGAAGGGCTGTATTATTAAGCATATAGACAAACTTTTTTTCTCCGTTTTTATCAATATATTTTACATTCAACCTTCGGGCTTGCCAATCAAGAAAATTACTGGCTGATCCCGTCTCGCCGTAGCGCTCTAACCCCGGCATCCAGGCCTCAAGGTCAAACATTTTGTACTTACCCGCGCCCATATCCCCGGTGCAAATTTGGACCTGCCGATAAGGAAGGCCCAATTCTTCGTGCATCTCTTTGGTAAGAGCCAGCATTTCCTGCTGAAATTTTTCCGCTTCGGCAATATCCGCCCTACAAATAACCACCTGTTCCACTTTCATAAACTCATGGACACGATAAATACCTTTATTATCTCTGCCATAACTCCCTATTTCACTGCGATAACACTGGCTGAATCCGCAAAATTTCTTAGGTAAATCAGTTTCCTTTAAAACTTCATTGGAATAATAAGCTAAAAGCGACGGCTCGGAAGTCCCGACTAAAAATTTTCTTTCCTTGCTGATTACTCCGCTTTCTTCTTTGTCCGGAGTAGCCACCTCGTATATTTCATCCGTTTCGCTGTTATATTGCCGGCCCTTAAAATAACCGCTGCCGAACAAGGCAAATTCTTTTATAAGTGTCGGCGGAATCATTGAAAGATAACCCTTGCCAGCCATTTTTTTAAAAGCGTAAAACATTAAAGCCATAACTAATAATGCTCCCTCGTTCTTTAGATAATAACCCCTATAACCCGCCACTTTTACTCCTCTTTCTAAATCCAAAATATCTAAATCACGCCCCAACTCAATATGGGTTTTGGGCTTAAATTTAAATTCTTTTATTTTCCCCCACCTGCCACACTCTACATTTTCACTTTCATCTTTACCGATAGGGGTATCGGACGAGGGCACCATCGGCACTTTGGCCATCAGATCTAAATACTGTTTTTCTATAATTTCCAATTCCTTCTCTAACTCCCCTATTTCCCCCTTCACTGTTCTCCCCTCTTTAATCAATTCCTCTGAAGGTTTGCCGTTTTTTCCGGCGTGAGCGAGTTCATTCCTCTTAGAACGCAAGACATCAAGACGCTTTACAATCTCTTTTCTTTTATCATCCATCTCTAATAACTCTTCTATTTCTAAATCCACCCCCTTATTTTTTATCGCCTCCCTGATTTTTTCTGTATTCTCCCTGATAAATTTAATTTCCAGCATATTGAAAATTATTTAAAATTAACCGGCTAACTCAATTTTTCCATCCTCCAACGCCTGCTTAATTTTAGAATGCAATCGATGCCTTATCTCCAAATACTTTTCATAATCGCCATTATATTTTACCCAGTAAACAACTTTCATTTCCGGACCGCTTAAGGGAAAACTGACCAAAGCGGTGTGATATTCATCAAGCACGCCCTCTTCATTCAATAAAATATTATCAACCACCTTTTTAGCTATTTCTAATTTTTTCCATTTTGTTCCCTTATCAAAATGTAATATTATTTCTTTCTTTACCGCCCGGCGCTTGGAAATGTTTTCTATAATCTCGTTGGCCAATAAAGAATTGGGAATAACTATTTCCGTGGTATCAAAAGTGATTATTCTGGAACTGCGCAAACCGACTTCCTTGACCACTCCTTCGTAATTTTTAAATTTTACAATGTCGCCGACCTTAAAGGGCTTATCGCTTAAAACGGCTAAAGAGCCAAATAAATTTGACAAAGTATCCTTGGCCGCCAAAGCTACGGCCAAACCGCCAATACCCAGTCCGGTAAGAAGAGACCGCGCGTTAATTCCAAAATTTTCAAGGGCAAAGAATAGCCCCAAAACAACAACAATTATTTTAATAAAACGCTGAATCAGACTGACTAATTGGTCATCAAGCCTATTGGGGCTTGATTTTATCAAAGGATAAAGATACCAAATAACCAATAAATCAAAAAATTTCAACCCCAACCAAATTATATTAAGAATTACCAAGGTCAAAATAACGCTATCCACGTAATCCCTAAAATAATCCGGCAAATACAGGAAATCAAACGAAATTTTTAATCCAATAATAATGATAAAAAAAACAAAAGGCCACTTAATAATCTCTAAAATTTGATCGTCGGTTAAATTTTTAGTCCTTTCCACAAATCTACCGAGAGGATAGCGCAATAAATAATAAACTATCCGCGAGATGAGAACAACAATAAGAAATACTAACAAAAATATCAAGTATTGCCTCACACTATTGCCGTAGTAGATAGCGTTTAGAAAAGAAAAATTTATTAAACCCTCCATAAGAAGATATTAAAAAAATTAATAAAAATTTTATTTTTTCTCCGGCCTTAGAGTGGGGAAAAGTATAACCTCTTTTAGATTATGTGAGTCAGTCAGTAAAGCTGTGAGGCGGTCTATGCCCATGCCAAAACCGGCGGTTGGGGGCAAACCATGTTTTAAGGCATTAATAAAATCTTCATCAAAAGGATGGGCTTCTTCATCACCAGCAGTCTTCATCTCAACTTGCCGTTTAAATCTTTCTTCTTGGTCAAGTGGGTCATTTAACTCGGAGTACCCATTGGCCAGTTCAACATTACCGGCCAAAAGCTGAAATCTCTCCGTATAACTGGGGTTATCATAAATTTTTTTGGCCAAAGGGGATAATTCCACCGGATGGTCGGTAATAAAAGTCGGCTGAATTATTTTGGGGCGGACGAAGGTCTTAAAAAGCTCGTCTAAAATTTTGCCACGGTCAAAATATTGTTCTATTTCTGCTCCTAGCTTTTTTGCCTCTTTAGCCAAAGCCGTCGTTTCGGGATATTCCTCAATATCCACGCCAGCGCAATCTTTAACGGCTTGACGGAATGATAATCTTGGATAAGAAGGAGTAAAATCAATCTTACTGCCCTCAAATTCCAAGGTCATTCCCCCGCCGACGGCTTTCGGTATTAGATATTTAAATAATTTTTCGGTTAATTCCATTAAATCATTATAATCGGCATAGGCCTCGTAAAACTCAATCTGCGTGAATTCCGGATTATGGGCGTGGTCAATGCCTTCGTTGCGAAAACACCGGGCTATCTCGTAAATTTTTTCATACCCCCCCACAATCAATCTTTTTAAATACAGTTCTGGCGCTATACGCAAATATAAATCCGTGTCTAAGGCGTTATGATGTGTGACAAATGGTCGGGCAACGGCACCGCCGGCGATGGGCTGTAGAATTGGCGTTTCCACCTCCATAAATCCTTCCTTATCAAAGAAATTCCTAATTTCTTTGACTATCAAACTGCGTAATCTAAAAATATTTTTGACATTCTCATTGGCAATTAAATCCAAATATCTCCGCCGATAACGCTTCTCCGTATCGGTAAGACCGTGAAATTTCTCCGGCAAGGGTAAAAGGCTTTTGGTTATAATCCGTAAATGTTGCACCTCCAATGTTTTTTCTCCGGTTTTAGTGGCAAACATTATCCCCTTGAGTTCTAAAAAATCTCCAATATCAACTAGATTATTCCAAATATCATATTGCTTGCCCAAAACATCTTTCCTTAAAAAAATTTGAAGGTCAGCGCTCTCATCGCCCATCACCCCAAAACTTGAACCGCCATGTTTTCTAATAATTTTAAGACGCCCGACAACTGTAATCGGTTTTTTATTTTTAACTAATTTATTAAAATCCTCTTTTGCCTTACCGCACGTAAAATCTCTGCCGACTTTGCTCGGATAAGGGTCTACACCACTCTTTATTACCCCCGCTAATCTGCTTCTTCTATCGCGCTCTTCTTCAATAATATCAAAGTCTTTTTCTTGGCTATTTTTAGGCATAAATAATAACTTTTGTATTAAAAAGCTTGTATTTATTTTAAAACACTTTTAGGAAAAAGTCAAAACAAAAAACCCCGCCTTCAACTCCCAGTTGGCGGAAGATATTTGTGGGCGCATATGGGGCATTGACAAATAATCATAGTAAAGATATATTAATACTACATTCCCCCCTTAAATTTATTTCGGACCGCCCCGATATTCTCGGGGGTCAAGGTCTAGCGGACATAGTTCAAAAATGAGCCGACTGACTACCTTTTAATTTAAGAGTGAATTAAGTGATAAAATTTAATTTCGGCTCAAACTGTGTCCGCAGAAGGCGCTTCTTATCTAAGGAGCGCCTTTCTTTATCCGCGCTCTCTTGATAAATTAAACGAATTATACTAAAATTATTTAATGGTCTTTTGATCGTCCCGCCCCTAAAATAAGCATAAATCTCGAGGTCTCTTTTCCCTTAAATCAAATTTTTTATGCTTATTTTAGCTATCCTATCTCAAACGGCCGAACTATAAAGTTCGGCCGTTCTTATTTTGAAATTTTCACTCAATTTAAATATCCTTAAAAATCAGATGCCTATTTGATTTTTAAAATTTTATATTTTACTACTCCGGCCGGAACCTTAATTTCCACTTCCTCATCCTTTTTTCTACCCAAAAAAGCCCTGCCCAGGGGCGACTCATTAGAAATTAAACCTTTCAAAGGGTCGGCTTCAGATGCTCCGGTAATGGTAAATTCTTTTTTACCCAATGGACTTTCCACTACTATAGTAGAGCCAACATTTACCATGCCCCTCTCTCCTTCAGTAATTAAAGAGGCGGTCATCACCATTTCTTCTAATTCTATTATTCGGCCTTCATTAAAAGCCTGCTCATCCTTGGCTTCCGCATATTCTGCGTTTTCCGATAAATCTCCGAGTTCTTTGGCCCTGTCAATACGGTCGGCTATTTGCCGGCGTAAAACCGTCTTTCGATGAGTTAATTCTTCTTTTAACTTCTCCAGCCCCTCTCTGGTCACATAATTCACTTTATTAATTCTCATATTCTGTTTTATTATACAAAATTACTAAACATAGGTATAAAGATACAAGTTTAAAAACATGCTGTCAAGTCTATTTTATTCACAGCTCCTTTTCTTTGTTTCCAAAATACCATCCCAAGATATCGTGGGCCACAGCTAAGGCCACGCCACTCCCCTCACCGCCCTCCTCAATTAAAACCACAATGGCAACTTTGGGATTATTATATGGAGCGAACCCCACGAACCAAGAATGCGGTTGCTTTTTACTATGCCATTGCGCCGTTCCCGTTTTCCCGGCAGAGGTGATGGGTAAATCAAGTAAACCCTTAGCGCTGCCGGAAACGACTGCTTGTCGAAGACCAGACCTGATAATATCTATATTTTGCGGAAAAGCGAAATTGCTATTGATAATTTCCGGTTTAACCTCTTCTACGACTTCATTTTTTTCATTTAAAATTTCTTTAACTAAATACGGGCGATATAACGTGCCGCCATTGGCAAAAACCGAAATCCAAGAAACCGCCTGCAGAGGGGTCACTAAAATATCTCCCTGCCCGATAGCTAAATGATAAGTGTCGCCTATGTACCACTCTTCACCCTTGGCTTTTTCTTTCCATTCCGGAGTCGGTAAAAATCCAAAGGCCTCACCGGGTAAATCAACCCCTAACCCCTCGCCTAGATTAAATTTTTTAGCATATTCAACTATTTTATAAATACCCAAGCCCTCAAAATCTTTATAGCCCCCGCCGATAATATAAAAAAAGGTATTAATTGATTCAGCTAAAGCGCGCGTCACATTAGTCCATCCATGTCCGCCGGCTTTCCAATCCGGGAAAAACCATTGATAAACATTAATACCTCCGACGGAGAGAAAACTTGTGCGTTGATTGATTATCCCCTCTTCCAGGGCGGCCAAAGCCACAATGGGCTTAAAAATTGACCCCGAAGGATATTCCCCTTTTATAGCCCGATTAAATAGGGGCTGAGATTCGTCATTAATAAGGCCCGTATAAATTTCCTGACTAATGCCTTCGGAAAAATCATTATTATTAAAAGTCGGCAAACTCACCATTGATAAAATTTCTCCGCTATTTGGGTCTTCAATTATAACCGCGCCCCTTTTCTTATTGTTGCTCTTTAAATAACGAGCTAATAATTCTTCTGTTTTTTTCTGTAATTCTTTGTCTATGGAAAGTTTGATATTCCTCCCAAATTCCGGTTTAACCTCCGCCAAAACTTTTATTTCCCTGCCGCGGACGTCAACTTCCACCTTTTTTTCCCCATGCTGGCCGCGGAGTAAATTTTCATAAGAAAGCTCTAACCCCGATTTACCCAAACGGTCATTTAAATAATAATCGTCGCCATAAAGAGCCAGTTCATCCCTGGTTATTTTACCTTCATACCCGATGATATGAGCCAGAGAATTTTTAGAACTTTCCTCGCCGTTTATAATATATTCGCGACGAATGCCAACGTCAACGCTAAACCCCGGCAAATTTTCACTTTGAATTAGAATCTTCAGGGCCTCTTCCCGGCTGATATTTTCTTTTAATAGAATCGGCTGATAAGAAAAACTGGGCACCCCTTCAAGCAAACTTTTAATTTGCTCTTTAGCAATGCCATACTCTTCGGAAAAATTATCAAATAATGCTTCCTTATCTTCTTCTTTCTTGGGTAAATCGGAAGGTACTACTACTAGATTAAAACTCCCGACGTTTTTTACAAAGGCCTCCCCTCCCCTGTCATAAATCAAACCCCGCGGAGGCGGAGTTACTTTAATGCGAATCCTGTTGCCTTCGGCAAAATCACGATATTCCCCGCCCCTTATAATCTGTAAATAAAAAGCTCTTGAAAATAATAAAAAAAGAAACAGGGCGATAACTAAAAAAATTTTTCCCAATATCTTGTCGTCGATTGATTTGCCTAAAAAATCTTCTCCTTTGCCAGTTTTAGCCAAATTTAAAAAAGAATCCGGCGTCCATTCTCGTCTTCTTACCGCCAAACTCTTCTCATTATCGCCGAAAGTAAAAGGATTATTATCCCTTATAAACATATTTAAAAATCAACTTAAATCAATCATTAAAAATAAAAACTGCTCTTAATCTTTTGCTCCCGCTCTTCACAATAAAAAACATCAGAATTAAAACCAAAATATTCAGTAAAATCTCACTGATTAACTTTTTAAACCAAAAATAATCCAAAAAAATGCGAAACTCTAAAACACCAAAATAAAACGCCAGAAAAACTAATAAATAAAGAAAAAACTCGTAAAACAAGATGGAAACCCCGCCCAAAACGATCAAGGAATAAAGGGATTTATTGGTAAAAAAATTGCTAAAAAGAAAATTGACACCGAGAGCGATGAGTAAAAAAATGACCGTGGATAAACCGAAAAATAAAGGAGAATAAATGTCTAAAAAAATTCCGGCGAGAACCCCAAAAAGTAAACCGACGCGATAATCAAAAATTATTACCAAAAAAATGACTAAACATAAAACTAAATTAATATTGTTGAGCGGCGCGCCTAAAGAATTTAAAAAACCACTTTGCAAAATTACTGAAAAAATCGCCCCTAAAAAAAGTAAAAGAAATTTTTTCATAAACTAGGGCAATAACACTAAGACAAATTTTATATTATGATAGTTAGTCAATGGAGAAAGAACAGCACTCTGGAAAAGTTCTCCGCTTAAATTAGTAATTTGACTAATACGCCCCACTAAAAGTCCTGGGGGAATATCGGTTTCTATCCCCGAAGTCACCACAATCCCCTCGGAACGCAATTCTTTGTCTTTAGGTATCAGCTCCATTTTTAAACTAAGGCCATACTCTCCGCTAACCATTCCATTGATTCCTTGGTCGTCTAAACTCATAACCGCCAATTTACTCTGAACATCCGTTAAAAGCAAAATAGTTGAAATGCTTTTTTCGATTTTTATTATTTTGCCGATAATAACTCCCTCGTCAGCCACCACCGCCAATCCCTTGCGAAGACCATCCTCTTCGCCCTTGTCTATTATCAGAGTATTAGGTAAAAATAGATTACGGCTAATCACTCGACCGGGAATAATGCGATATTTTCTCTCTTCGGAAAATTTTAATTCTTTTTTTAGCGATTCGTTTTCATTAACCAAAACTTTAAGTTCGGCATTTTCTTTTAAAAGCTTACTATAATTTTCTCCTAATTCCTTATTTTTTGCCAATAAAGAGCTGATTTCGGCCCTATTTCCGGTTTTATCTGAATAAAAATTCTCTAACCAATTACCTCCGGAATAAAATTCCCCTAGCAACGGATTCAAAGTTTTAGTAATTGCTCCTCCGATAAAATGCAATCCGCCGATGTAATACAAAAAAACGAGCAGTAATAATACTGCTACAAAAATAAAATAATATTTAGACCGAGAACGTTGCATTGTTTATAATATTTATCTTGGGCGAGATGAATCCTGTGACGATGGCACCATCACCTCTTTTAATAATTCAAAATTTTCCAAAAGTATCCCGGTACCGCGGACCACGCAAGTAAGTGGGTCATCGGCTACCCTCACTGGAACCTCGGTGCGTTCCGAAAGCACTTTGTCTAAATTTTTAAGCAAAGCTCCACCGCCGGTAAGCAACATCCCTTTCTCATAAATATCCGCCACCAGTTCCGGCGGGGTGACCTCCAGCGTTGCCTTAACATTTTCCACTATTTGATTTACGGAACGTTTTAAAGCATTCCTAATCTGCTCATCGGTAACAATGACTTCTCTGGGTAATCCGGTAATTAAATCCCGCCCGCGCATTTTGGCCTCCAACGGCTCGTCTAAGGGCGCAGCTGACCCCACCTTTATTTTTATTTCTTCAGCCACTCTTTCCCCTAAAAGCAAATTAAAATTATCTCTCGCATACTGAACAATATCTTTGTTCATCACATCTCCGGCAATTTTTATGGTTTTCCAGGTCACAATACCACCTAGGGAAATAACGGAAATTTGCGTTGTCCCGCCGCCCATATCAACAACCATATTGCCAGTAGCCTCTTCAATGGGCAAACGGGCGCCAATAGAAGCCGCCATGGCTTGCTCAATTAAAAACACCTCTCTGGCTCCGGCGGAAATAGTGGCATCTTCAACCGCCTTTCTTTCCACTTCAGTAATATCTAAAGGAATAGCAATAACAACCCGCGGGCGCGGTAAAAAAGCCGAAGTTTCTTCGTGAACACGCTGAAAAAAATATTTAAGCATTTTTTCCGTCACTTCAAAATCAGAAATAACTCCTTCCACCAGCGGACGGCAAGCCATAATATGCGCCGGCGTTTTGCCGACCATTTTTTTAGCCTCATTACCCACGGCTAAAATTTGGTCATTCTTTATATTGACAGCTACAACCGACGGCTCGTTAATAACAATCCCCTTGTCTTTCACATACACCAAAGTATTAGCTGTCCCTAAATCAATGCCCAAATCCTTGGAAAACCTCCCTAAAATTTTATCTAAAATTCTCATAATTCATTAAATAAATCCTACTCTAAATTTCTTATTTTGAACGAAGAAATGATAACTTCATATGTATTTTTATCTAAATCGGCTACATCAGCAAATGTGACAATTCTCTCTTTAATTTCAGTGGAAAATCCCCAACCGCCAACTTCTCCGAGTATAGACACCAAAACGCCTTCTCTGCCACCATAATTTACTTTTTCAGCTCCCTCGACTTTTAGGTCTTCGTCAAGCGAAGAAAAATATGGTTTGTTATCAACACTAATTTCCAACATACCCCCCGGATAATCCTCTATTAATCCTGGCTTAGTCAAATAAATAATAAAATCCATGGCGTCTTGTTCTGAAAAATCTACTTCTATTTTGTTGAACTCTTCGGGATACAAAAAACTTACCCCCAGTGTCTCGTTAACATATTTATTAAATCCTATGGGTACTTGTGCAATATCTAAATTAACTTCCTCTCGCTGTCCGGAAATCTCTCCAATAGAATCTTGTCTGTCTACTTTAATGCATCCGGCACCTAAAAAAATAACCACACCAATAATCAATACTCCTAAAAATAGATTCTTCATAATCATATTTTTCCCTTATTTTATCAACTTCAATATTTCACTAATTTTAACTAATTCCATTCTTTCTTGATCTCTCTTTTTTAATTCTACACTTCCCTTATCTAAAGTTTTGGGACTTATTACTAAACGATAAGGAATACCGATTAAATCCGCATCGGCGAATTTGACTCCGGCTGATTCCTCTCGGTCGTCAAATAAAACTTCTATCCCATTATCAAGTAGCTTATTATACAATACTTCCGCTTTTTTGGCAACCGCTTTATCGTCGCCTAAAATCAGAAGATGGGCCCTGAAGGGGGCGACTGCTTCCGGCCAAATTATACCTTTATCATCATGAAAAACTTCTACTAAAGCCCCCATGAGACGTGAAATGCCGATACCGTAGCAACCCATAATCACGGGTTTTAACTTTCCATCTTCATCCGCGTATTTATAATTAAAACATTCGGTAAATTTGGTTTTTAATTTAAAAATGTTGCCAACCTCAATGGCTTTTTCTTCTTTTAAATCTTTATTGCCGCATTCGGGGCATTTCGAACCGCCCCCCTCTTCGCTCTCTATAAGTTCCTTATTAACTGCGATGCGACACTTATCACAAATATAAATAGTGTCTTCCCCATTCGGCGAGACCGTCTGATATTCATGAGAGTATTTAGAAAAAGCTCCGCCGGAAGCAAATGTTTTATAAGTGATACCGCCGAGGTTCAAACGTTTGTAAATTTTTTCATAAGCGGCTTCAGCTCTGGTATAATATTTATCCAAATCTTCTTCTGAAGTATGGAAAGAATATAAATCCTTCATTATGAATTCCCGCCCGCGTAAAAGCCCCGATTTCGGCCTGGCTTCATTCCTGAATTTCGTCTGTATCTGATAAACATAAACCGGCAAATCTTTATATGAAGAAGCGAATTTTTTAACCAAGGGCGTAACAATTTCTTCGTGAGTCGGACCTAAGGAAAATTTACTATCCTCCCCTATCTCCACTTTAATTAGAGCGTCAAAATTGTCCCAACGATTGGTAAGCTCCCAATTTTCTTTTGGTTGAAGCGCGGGCATAGAAACTTCCTGTCCGCCGATAAAATTTATTTCCTCGCGCACAATGTTCTCTATTTTATTTATCACTCTCCAGCCCAAAGGAAGAAAAGTATAAACACCGCTCATGACCTTGTCTATAAAACCTCCTTTGATTAAAAATTGAGCGTTGACGCTCTTTTCTTCGGCTGGTATGTTTTTTATTGTTTTAGTAAAAAGCTGGGACTGTCTCATAAAAATTAATTTGCCTTTTTAAAAGATATAAAGAAGAATTCTAAAACCGTCAATGCCAGAATAAACAAAATTATATTCCACCAAGTTAAAAGGTTATGGTTCTGAAGAATAAGTGAACCGATAATCAAAATGGCAAATAATACCGCCTGGCGGAAAGCCACGGCCACGTGGCGAAAAGCCAATTCTTCTTTAAGAATCAATTTGCGAATAAAAAATCCGACGACTGACAGGGTTCCGGTAATTGCCAAAAATAAGCTGAAATAGAAAAAGAAGAAGCCCAAAAATCCCGTTTCCGTCGGGTCTATATTATTAATAACCACAATCCACGCTCCCCAACAAACTAAAGTGGCCAAAGCCATTAAAATAAGGTATTTATTAAGAGTCATGTTAAAGAAGATAAATAAATTATGCTTTTATAATAGCAAAACGGCAAGATTAGTCAAACCACAAGAATCTTAAATAATTGACTAAACCACAAAAAACTAATATACTAAAATCAGTTTAATTTCTTTGACAATTAACTACTCCGCATAAGAAAGGATAAAAAAAATGGATATTATTCGCACAAAAAAACTGATGGTGAGGTGGTCGCTACTATTTACTGGTTTAATTCTCGCCTTTTGGGCTATTTATTATCTGTGGACAGGGGCAATGCCGGTTGCTGATGATATACGACTTACAGAAGACCATACTTACTACAAATTTCCCTTTGGGATACCAAGAATCGCAGATCTTCTTATCGGGATTCTTTGCCCCGCTACCTTTATCTTTATGGCCCACCTAGCTTATAAAGTAGAAAAATATAAGGATGGGGATATGTTTATGCTTTCGGTGTTTCTTGCGACGATTATAGGTTGCGTAGTGGGTTTCATCTTGAGTAAAGGCGCCATTACTTATATTTTTACTGTATCTCTCTTAATAGCTGCTTTTTGTTTCGCTGTGTCTACGGGGATTGAAAAAAAACCTATTTCTACCAAAACCATAAAAACATTTTTTCTCTTTTTTGCTTTACCCTACATCCTAATGTTGGGAAGCGTGGCCGGATTAATATCCGGGGTATTAACGGGACTATTTTTTTCAATCACGGCTATAATCGGTGCGACGGTGGGAATTTTTGTAGGAATCCTCTCCCTTATATCAGTAGAGCTGTATTCTAAATACGAGGACTACCCGGGCAAAATCATAGCCTCACTAAAATGTTGGTCGCGAATTAAAAAATTTATGCTGGCTAAATAAAATTCTTAAAAGCTTCCGCGAAATACGGGGGCTTTTTTATTTTCTAGAACCCCTGCCACGGGCAGGGTAGAAAATACTTCTACGCCGCCTCCTCCAATTGAACGGACAGGCATGGCGGCGTAGAATTATTACTATTAAATTTACAACCGATACCTCATCCTTTCCACCGCTTGATAACCCAACTTATTATTGATTGCCGCTAAAATTTCTTTCTCCCTTAACCTTATTTCCTGCGCCGCCACCGAACTCATACAGGCCACGGTTAATTTTTTATTTTTCAAATGCAAGGCTTTCGCCTCCCCCACTATTTTATCTCCCCAAATATCTTTTATAATCTGATGAAATTTCTCAATAACCAAAGCCGCCTCAACGCCTTTGCGAAAGCTCGATTTTTTTGCTGACCCCCTCAAAATGTTTCCCAGGGATTCGAAAGACATAAGTTATAAGTTACAAGTTCCAAATTATAAGAATTACGCTCCATTGGCTTTAAATTCGCAAATATCTTTAAAATCGCAATACTTACAAGTATGCAATTCCGGAGTCGGAGAAAAATCGCTCTTCTTGATTTTTTCAATCTCGGAAATTATTTCTTCGCGGGTTTTTATTAAATCTTTTTCAGTGCCGACGAATGACATCTCCTTGTTGGCGTTTAAATAATAATAAGTGAGTTTCTGGGGTTTTAATTTTAAAACTTCTTCCGCGGCTATCTGATAAATTAGCAACTGCCTTTTATCGTTTGCTTCCAGTTTTTCTTTGGGCTGGCCGGTTTTATAATCAATAATTTCCACTCCGCCTTCAACCTCGTCAATCCTGTCAATTTGCCCCTTTAATGTGAAATCCCCAAACTTTATATTAAAAGGTTGTTCTAAAAATTTTATCCTGGGATTTTTCTCCGTTAAAATGCGATGAAAGTCGGTTAGTATCTCTTCGCCTATTTTACGATATTTTTCTTTTTCGGCTTTGCCATTATACCAAGAGTCGTCCCATTCTTCTTGGTATATTTTTAATAATTCTTCTTTGTCGGGCAAGGATTTAGCACCGCTGGCTTTGCTATCGCTAAACAAATCCTTCTGTTTCGCGCCGCTCCTTTCCATAAATAATTTCAAAAATTTTTCCAAGGTCGCGTGCATAGTTTTGCCAAAACTAAATTGCGCTTTGCCTAAAACCGGAATCCGTAAAATATGAGCAAATTTATACTGCAAAGGGCAATTCTGAAAAGCCGCCAACTGGGTAAAACTGAATTTGCCGGGTAAAATATATTTGTGCTTTTTTACATCACCGGCGGTTTTTTCGTCTTCCGCAAAATTGTCGGCTTCTTTTTCCCTCACCTCTTTTTCCTTGTACCTGAGTTCTATCAGAAACCGCGATAACTTCTTTTTTCTTGCTCCGCCATAATCCAACGCGGAAGTAAAATATAACCCCTTTTTAGCCCTGGTCATCGCCACATAAAAAAGACGACGCTCCTCTTCCAAATGCATATCCCCTTCCGGTATTTTCTCTTTAACCAGTGCGTCCGGCAATTCAATCGGGTCTTGGCGTTCCGTGGTTGGAAATTTTCTGTCAACAAGATTAGGAATAAAAACATATTCAAATTCCAAACCTTTAGCGCTATGCACGGTCATAATTTTTACCATCTCCGGACCGGCATCCGGGTCAAAGTTGAGTTCGCCCTCTTCCCCACTCTCCATTTCTAATTCTAAAAATTTTTCAAAATCTTTCAATTTCGGGTCGGGAAAATCCGCTTCAAAGACGGTAATTTTTTTATAAAATTGCTGAAGATAACCAAGCGCTTCGCGGCTGCGCTCTTCCTCCCCCGCCGTCTGGCCGCTGTGGTTCAGATATTCCAAATAACCGCTTTCTTTTAAAAATAAAATGAACATCTCGCTGACTCTTTTCTCTTTGACTAACGACGAATGTTTGGCAATTAAATTCAAAACTTTGGATAATTTCCCCGCGGTGGCCGGTTGGAGAGAATTGATACCGGATGCTCTTTTTAGAACTTCAAAAAGCGACTCGGATTTCTTTTGGGCTTCAAAATTAAGTTCCACGAGATCGGCGGCATCTATGTCAAAAAACGGCAAATTTAAAATCCTCCACAGCGCCGGACTTTCGTGATAATTATCCAATAATTTAAAATAAGCGAGGCAATCCAGAATAATCGGCTTGCCGTAAAGACCGCGCATCGCCACGAATTGGTAAGGAATTCTGGTTTTTATCATTTCCCTGATAAAAATATTGGCGCTGTCATTGGCGCGGACTAAAACGGCGAAATCGCTCCACGACAAATGTTTATTGTTATTTTTTAATTCCACGATTTTTTTAATAATCCATTTCACCTCCTCATCCAAATCCCGCCCGTGATAATGTTCTATTAAACCACTCTCTTTAATGTTGGCTTTTAACTTTTTATCAATACCCAAACTCGCCTCCAGACGATTGGGATTGTTTTGTTTGATAAAACCATAAGACAAATCCAAGATATTCTGCGCGGAACGATAATTATTCGTCAAAACAACTTCTTTGGCGGCAGGGAAATCGCTTTTGAACTGCATAATATTACTTACCGAGGCTCCGCGGAATTTATAAATAGACTGATCGTCATCTCCCACCACCGCCAGATTTTCTCGCGCCAGAAGTTTAACCAGTTCATACTGCGCCCAATTCGTGTCCTGAAATTCATCAACCAAAATATATTTAAACTGCTTTTGGTATTTTTCTAAAATAGCTTTGCGCTCCCTGAATAATTTTAAAGTATAATTAATCAAATCGCCAAAATCCAAAGCGTTATTTTCCAAAAGCAGGCGTTCGTAAATATGATAAGCATTGGCGATTTCTAAAAGACGGCTGCGCTCTTCACCCTGGTCTTTACTGTCTTTATCGAGCTCAATGTTCTCAGCGTATTTCAAATAATCCACCGGGCTGACCACTTCGTCCTTGGCGCGGGAGAAATGCTTTAAAAGAGCGTGAATAAATTTTGTGGGATTACCCAAAGGGCGATAATAATCCAAATCAAATTTGTCCAAATTCTGCCGCACCAACAGCCATTGTTCCGTTTTGTTTAACAATTTAAAATCGTTCGGTAACCCAATATCAATGGCGTGCTGTTTTAAAATCCTCTCGGCAAAACTATGAAAAGTGGAAATCCATAAATCTACGTAGCCATAGGGCAACAGCCGGTCTACCCGTTCCTCCATTTCCCCCGCCGCTTTATCAGTAAAAGTCAAAGCCAAGATTTCTTCCGGTTTGGCTTTAGCCTCATTGATAAGCCAAGCAATACGGCTTGTAATCACTGTGGTTTTGCCCGTTCCCGCGCCCGCCACAATCAAAAGCGGCCCACCATCATAGGTAACCGCCTCTTTTTGCTCTTTATTTAATCTAGCTAAAATATCTTCCATATTGGGTTTATTTTAGCAGAAAAGACAAAGATTTTCCAGAAAAATAAAAAGGGTCAAGATTTTATCTCGGCCCTTATGGAGAGAAGAAGGGGGCAAGAGTAAAAAAGATTTACACTTTAGCCTAAATGACAAAGATGAAATCGAAAAAGAAATACTCTGTACCTGCGATGGACTGGGTATTGTAAAACTTACTGCCATCAGAGACGAAATTTTAAGGAAATCGTTGCATGGAGGATTATCCTTAAAAATCGAAGAGAAAAATAGTGTGATTATGCTCGAAATCGTTAAAATCAAAAAAACCAAAACCAGCTATAAAATCCCTAAGGGATAGTGGCGTCAGAAAAGAATTGAAAAAACCGACCTAAATTAAGGCCGGTTTTTTATTTTATTAAAATACTATTTTAAACTAACTCTACTTTACCATTCAAAAGAAGAATATATTTTTTAACTTCAACCTCAAATTTTTCTTTTACCAATTTTTCTGCTTTGGCCAAATCCTCAACATATTTTTGCCTTTCCTCTCCCCAGCTCGAAAAGGCCTTGCTGCCGCCGTAAGCACCGCAATCTTCGTGGGCAATAATATTTATCGTTTTTATTCCGTGGAGATTAACAGAGGTTTCAATCTGCTTAAAAACTGCCGCTCTTGTATCTTCGTCTAAAATCGCTTTTTGCGAACCGGCCAAAGCAACTAAATCGTAATTTTTGTTTCCCAATATTTTTTCCGCCCAATCAACATGAATTTTTGGCAAACGAAAATCCATACAAACAATCAATAGGTTTTCAATCGAGTGAGACATATTATAATTTACATTTGTTAAACTTTCTTTCTCTTTTTACCCTTTAATTGCTCAATGAGTTTTAATTTCGCCAATTCATTTTCCAATCTTTCGGAAAGCACCGAATATTCCTGACTCTCCTTGGGATATTTTTTAATCAATTCCTCAACTTTTCCCCTAGCGGCGGTGATTTTTTCTTCCTCTAAATCTTCCGGCAAATCGGCGGTATCAGCCATAATAATAACTCTTTCTCTGGTTATTTCGGCAAAACCGCCGACAACAGCGAAAGATACAACGTCATTACCGGCCAGCGCTTTAAGCTCTCCTGAAGAAAGAGCGCTCACGAGGGCGATATGTCCGGGTAAAATCGTAATTTCTCCCATTTTTGTGGGAATGCTAACCTGGTCCACTTCGCCGGAGTAAAGTGTCTTTTCTAAAGTTGTAATTTCTAAAAATATTTTCTTTGCCATAGATATTCTCTTCTCTCGACTATTAGTCATAAGCCATCTGCTACGCTATTTAACTTCATCGATTCCGCCCTTCATATAGAAAGCATCCTCATTTTTATCATCGTGTTTGCCGGCCAAAATTTCTTTAAATCCGCGGATAGTTTCTTTAAGTGATACATAGCGCCCCGGCGTGCCGGTGAAAACCTCGGCCACGAAAAATGGCTGGGATAAAAATCTTTGAATGCGGCGGGCGCGGGCGACGATTTTTTTATCCTCTTCCGACAATTCTTCCATACCTAAAATGGCAATAATATCCTGAAGCGATTTGTAGCGCTGTAAAACCTTCTGCACTTCGCGGGCAACCTCATAATGTTCCTTCCCCACTATATTGGGGTCTAAAGAGCCGGAAGAGGAATCCAGCGGGTCTACGGCCGGATAAATGCCGAGCTCGGTCAAAGCGCGGGAAAGAACAATAGTGGAATCGAGATGCCCAAAGGTCGTGGCCGGGGCCGGGTCGGTCAAATCGTCAGCCGGAACATACACCGCCTGTACCGAAGTAATAGAACCTTTCTTGGTGGAAGTAATGCGTTCCTGAAGCTGGCCCATTTCTTCCGCTAATGTTGGCTGATAACCCACGGCTGAAGGCATGCGTCCCAAGAGAGCGGACACCTCCGAACCAGCTTGAGTAAAACGAAAGACATTATCAATAAATAAAAGCACATCTTTATTCTGCTCATCACGGAAATACTCGGCCATCGTTAACCCGGAAAGAGCCACGCGTTGGCGCGCGCCCGGCACCTCATTCATCTGGCCGAAAACCAGCGCGGTTTTATCCAAAACACCCGAACCCTTCATGTCATTATAAAGGTCATTGCCTTCGCGGGTTCTCTCCCCCACTCCGGCAAACACCGAATAACCACCATGCTCCTTGGCGATGTTGCGAATCAATTCCATTACCACGACCGTCTTACCCACGCCAGCGCCGCCAAAAAGTCCGACCTTACCACCCTTAGTAAAAGGAGCGATTAAATCAATAACCTTAATGCCGGTTTCAAAAATTTCCGTTTTGGTGGATTGCTCCGTGAATTCCGGCGGCTGACGATGAATCGCCAACTTTTTTACGGCTTTCACCGCTTCTTTGCCGTCCAGAGGATTACCCAAAACGTCAAACATTCTACCGAGGCAAATGTCCCCCACCGGCACCTTAATCGGTGAACCAGTGTCCTCCACCTCCACGCCTCTCTGTAAACCGTCCGTAGAATCCATGGCCACCGCCCGAACCCTGCCAGCGCCGATATGTTGAGCCACTTCCAAAGTTAATTTTTTATCGCCGACTTTTATTTCCAAGGCGTTATAAAGCGCCGGAAGATTAGAAGCGTCGGGAAATTCCACATCCACCACCCCGCCGATGATTTGGCTGACTTTACCTTTTTGCGTTTCCGCGATTGTTTTATTCATATGATATAAATTATTTTATTAAATTATTTTTCCAAAGCGGCCGCTCCGGCGCTGACTTCGGCAATCTCTCTGGTAATGCTCGCCTGGCGGAATTTATTATAACTTAAACTCAATTCTTCAATCATATCTTTGGCGGCTTCGGAAGCGTTTTTCATAGCCACCATTCTGGCGCTATGTTCCGAAGCGTTAGCTTCCAAAATTATGCTATATACCTGAATTTCTATAAGCTTAGGCAGTATCACTTTTAAAACTTCGTCTGGTGACGGTTCGAAAATGTATTCCCCGCCGGATTCTTCTTTCGTAAATTTGCCCGCGTCGGCATATTTGCCCCTAGCCGGCGTAATTTCTTGTACCACTGCTTCCAACATTTCCTTTTTAATCGGCAAGACATGGCGAAGAACCGTCTCTTGTTTTAAAGTGGAAATAAAATTAGTATAAGCGAAAACTGCCTGGCCGTATTTTTTATCGTAATAATCGCGCATCAACATTCGCGCTAACGGCAGAACTTCTATCACGTCGGTTTTATCGCCAAAACCGGTAAAGTCGGCAATGATATCCAAGCTCAACCGTCCCGCCCATTCGCGCGCTTTTCTGCCCACGGCGATAATTTTTACTTTCTCCTTTTGCTGTTTTAAAAATTCGGCCAGGCGACGGAAAAGATTGGCATTCAATCCTCCGCATAAACCTTTATCGGTGGAAATAACCGCTAGATATGTCTCGCCCTCCGCTCGTTCTTCCAAAAGCGGATGTTCTGACCGGTCTATCTTGCCGCTCAAGTGCGTTAAAATTTCCAGGGCCTTCAAAGCGTAAGGCCTGGCCGCCAGCGCCACCTCCTGGCTCCGGCGCATTTTGACAGCCGAAACCATCTCCATGGCTTTAGTTATTTGCTTGGTATTTTTAACCGATTTTATCCGGCGTTTTATTTCTTTGCCTGACTGCGCCATGATGGTAAAATTTTATTTGTAGCTATTTTTAAAATCAACCAGAGCCTTTTTTAACTCCGTTTCAATTTTTTCATCTAAAACTTTCCCTTCTTTTATAGTTTTAAGAATACTGGCTCTCTGATTTTCCATAAAAGACAAAAATTTCTCCTCAAAATCTTTTAAAGATTCCACCGCAACATCATCTACATAACCATTATTAGCCGCGTAAAGCATGCAAACTTGTTTATAAAATGGCATCGGCAAATACTGACCTTGCTTTAAAATTTCTTCAATTCTTTTGCCTCTCTCAATACGGGATTTAGTCTCTGCGTCCAAGTCGGAACTAAATTGCGCAAAAGCCGCCAGCTCGCGATATTGGGCCGCAGCCAATTTTAATTTGCCAGCCACTTTTTTCATGGCCTTGGTTTGCGCTGCTGAACCCACGCGCGACACGGACAAACCGACGTTCACGGCCGGACGAATGCCCTGATAAAACAAATCCGCTTCCAGATAAATCTGGCCATCGGTAATGGAAATTACATTAGTGGGAATATAAGCCGAGACATCGCCGGATTGGGTTTCAATAATCGGCAGAGCGGTCAAAGAACCGCCACCCTCCGCTTCCGACATTCTCGCCGCGCGCTCCAACAAACGGGAATGAAGATAAAAAACATCTCCCGGGTAGGCCTCGCGTCCCGGCGGACGGCGGAGCAAAAGTGAAACTTGGCGGTAAGCCCAAGCGTGTTTAGATAAATCATCGTAAATAATAAGAGCATCCTTGCCCTTGTCCATAAAATATTCGCCCATAGCGCAACCGGCGTAAGGAGCGAGATAAGATAAGGAAGCCGATTTCGAAGCGCCGGCCACCACCACGATTGTGTGTTCCATCGCTCCTCGCGCCTGAAGTTCCGCCACGATTTTAGCGACTTTTGACTCTTTTTGACCGATGGCCACATAAATGCAAACGGGACGTTTTTCCTTTGGTTCATTTAATTGAGCAATAATTGTATCTATGACAATGGCGGTCTTACCGGTTTGACGGTCCCCGATAATGAGCTCGCGCTGGCCGCGACCTATCGGGAACATTGAATCAATGACTTTAAGACCGGTGTGCAGGGGCGTGTCCACTGATTTTCTGGTGATAACACGCGGAGCGATTTTCTCCACCGGATAAAAAGCGCTTTCTTTTATGTCTCCCTTACCATCAATCGGCTGGCCCAAAACATTGACCACGCGGCCGACGAGCTTCTCCCCCACTGGTACCTCCAGAATTCTTCCGGTATTCTTCACCAGGTCGCCTTCTTTAATTTTTAAATAATCGCCGAGAATAATAGCGCCGATTTGGTCCTCCTCCAAATTTAGAGCCACGCCAAAAATGTCTCCCGAAAATTCCAAAAGTTCCCCGGACATCGCTTCGCTAAGGCCGGAAACCGTCGCCACGCCATCGGCGACTTTCAACACCTTGCCGACATTCTGAACCCTTTCTTCAAATTTAAAATCGGCAATTTGTTTCTTTAAACTGTTAATTATCGCGTCTGTGTTATTGGACATATATTTTATTTAAATTTTAACTATTTAACTCAATTTTTTTCTTAAAGATAGAATCTTATTTTTAAAACTTCCGTCTAAAAGTTTGTCTCCCGCCAAAATCCTGACTCCGCCAAGAAGTAAATCATCCCTTTTTTCTTGAAGTAAAACTTCGCGGTTGCCGGTCGTTTTTTTAATACCCTTAATAATACCGGCCCTATTTTTTGCGGAAAGCGCTCTCGCTGTCGCAACTTCAGCTCTTACAAGGCCGTTTCTTTTATCGCTCAACTTCGTAAACTCGGCAATTATCGCGGGGAGTTTTTTAAAATCATTGTGCTTGGATAAAAACATTAAAAAATTACGGATATTTTCCCCCAACTCCTTGCCTTTTTTATCTTTGGTTAAGTCATAAAAAACGGCAGCGTATTGTTTTGGTGAATATCTCATATTTTTATTTTTCCAAAGATTCTATTGTTTCGGCAATCTTTTTCTCGTCCATACTTTTACTGACATTTTCCTTTAAAATTTTCTCTACGGCTAAAATCACCAGTTCGGAAACTTTGCCCCTGATTTCTTTTTCGGCTTTTTCTTTTTCAACGACAATTTGCTCTTTGGCCTCGGCCACCACTTTCTCCGCCTCGTTTTTTGTTTTTCCCAAGGCCTCTTGCTTTTCGCGCTCAATCACTTTTTTCGCTTCCTTGATAATTCTTTCAGCCTCCCTCGTGGCATCAGCCAGTCGCTCTTTTTTAAGTTCCTCGGCTTTGGCTAAATTGGCCTCAACCTGCTTGGCGTCCTCCAGACTTTTTTCAATGTAAGATGTGCGCTCATTCATCTTCTTGATAAGCGGCTTTAAAGCGAAAAACCACAAAACTCCGACTACTATGGCAAAATTAACAATCTGCGCTGCCAGCAGCTGCCAATTGATGTGAAAATTTTTGATAAGTTCGTCCATATAATTTAACCATTAAATAATAAACTCGCCACAGGGGGAAATTTCCCCCTGTTCGCGAACCTACTACTTAATACTAAAAGCGATAACCAAAGCGTAAATAGCGACAGCTTCGGCGAAAGCGGCGGCCAAAAGCATCGGCACTAAAATTTTGCCGGCGGCTTCCGGATTGCGGCCGATTGATTCCATGGCCTTAGCACCGATTTTACCGATGGCTAAGGCCGGGCCGATAGAGCCAATGCCGATGGCTAGAGCCTTGGCAACCATTGTTAAATCCATATTTTTTCCTTTTTTAACAGTCGTGCAATCGAGGGAGGAATTTTATTTAACCTCGGCGTAACTGTTATTATTTAAAAACTTAATTAGTGTTCCTCGTGAGCAGAAGTGGCAATCGTAAAATATACCAGTGTCAGCATGGCAAAAATCAGGGCCTGGATAATTCCCACGATTATTTCCAAAAACATAAAAGGAATCGGAAGAATATAAGCAAACAGCACAGCCATGGAAGCCAGAAGCACTTCCCCCGCGAAAATATTACCAAAAAGACGAAAGGACAACGAAGCCACTTTGGCAATTTCGGAAATTATTTCCACTACCCCGACAAAAAACTTAATCGGATTCACTATAATAATGGTCGGGTCCTTAAAAATCTTTTTGGGAATTTCCGCCAGACCTTTCAAATTAATGAACTTATTAAAATAATTCCAAACGCCGATAAAAATTATTCCCACGATGTGCGAACCAATAACCGCCGCCAAAGCCAGGGCCAGAGTAGTATTTAAATCGGCCGTGGCGCCGCGAAACAAGGGAATAAAAATATTTTCTCCGCCGTGAGTTTCTACAAAACCCAAAGACCCGATGCCCGGCAAAAGACCGAGCCAATTATTTAAAAGAATGAAAACAAACAAACAAAAAACGATGGGCGCGAATAACAAAGATTTTTTTCTATCTCCTGTGACGGAATCGAAAAGCTTTAGCGCTTCTTCAATTATTATTTCCATAATATTTTGAAGTCCGTGCGGCACGAGAGAAATTTTTCGCCTGATTAAAACCGCCAAAATTACAATGAGCGCCACCACAAACCAGCTATTTAGCAGAGAATTGGTGACGGTGAAACCGCCGACGTTAAAAATGGGCTCGGCGAAAAGAGTCGTTTCATGCTTTACTTCTCCCTGAGTTTCTACCGGCTCCCCTCCTCCACTCAAATCGGACGAACCAACCGCATGGTCACCGGCTAAATCTCCACTATGGCTTTTTTGTTCCGTCTGGATGCTCATCTTTTTTATTTTCTTCAGTTATTTTATTCATCGATTTGATGGTCTTAGAAACAATGCCGAACATGGAAATCACGAAAGCCACGCCAACGGAAACCAAAAATAACCATGGTTCGGAATTATATCTGACATCTAGCCAGCGCCCAAGATACACTGCCGCGATTATAGGAACAACAATCCAGCCGGAAAGTTCAAAAAAAAGAACTAAATGCGGTTGCCACCAAGCGGTTTCATTAACTGGTTTTTTATTTTCCAATTGGCTCATAAAAATTTTGAATAAAACAAAACGCCCCCCTCTCTCTTTACTCTCTCGGAAATACTTGCGATACTTCCCTATTAGTTGTCCACAGGTACAAAGTATTTATATAATGTTAGCCCCTTTTATCAAATTCGTCAACGGTGGCAAATTTTTTAAAGCTAAATTTGGAAGAAACATAAAACCCGAGACGCTCTTGACAAAAACACTAATTATTAATATATTTAAAACAGTTATAATGCTTAAAATGAACTTTAACAAGGAGAGCTAAAAAGCTCGGAAAAATATTTTTCTTTGCTATATGCGGAGCTTTCTTGGGAAGCATGCTTTGCTTTCTCTGGGCAGGAGTGGGATTAGCGGACCACCTAACTGACGACGGGTTTATTTTCAAATCTGTATTTTTAGATGGATTATTTCTCTCTATTTCTTTGGGACCTACTGTCGGTGGAATAATCGGAGGAATTGTTGGTGTAATATATGTAATTTCCCGTAAAATATCTGCTATTTTCCACAAGTGACTTCACAAAAAACAATAAAAAATTTCCTCAAACAAAAAAGAGCTCTGGAACGTCAGCGCTCTTTTTTATTTTATATATTTGGCTTATCCAATTCTATCGGCTCTATTTTTGAATTCTTGCCGGTTATTTTCGTCACGTCTTTGTCAACCTTTTTAAATTCTTTATACGCCGAGTTGTACATATTCACTGTCGTCCCCAAATTATTGCCAAGCTTTTGTAGATAGCTTTCATAACTCAATAAATGTTTTTGCAGGTCTTCCACGTGCTCACGGATTTCTTTGGCCGACTCTTCAATCTGGAGTGCGCGCAAACCCTGAAGCACGGTTTGGAGATAAGCAAAAAAACTGGTGGGCGAAACAATAATCACGTGCTTTTCTTTAAAAGCATACTCAATTAAATCCCGCGTATTGACTTTGACCGCCCCGACCTGATTAATCAATAAATCGTAATAGACCCCTTCCGAGGGAATAAACATAAAAGCGAAGTCCATGGTTTTTTCGTTTGGACGAATGTATTTTGAAGTTTCATCAATTCTTTTTTTCAAATCCTCCTTAAACACCTTTTCGTATCCTTCTTTTCGCGCGGCGTCTTTTTCGGCCAAAATTTTATTGTAATTTTCCAAGGAAAACTTGGAATCAATGGGAATGATTTTATTTTGAACGAAAATAACCGCGTCCACAATCACGCCATCTTTAAATTTATACTGCATTTCATAAGATTGCGGGGGTAACACGTTTTTCAAAATCGTTTCTAAAAAATATTCGCCCAAAATACCGCGCTGTTTGGGATTTTTTAAAATATCCTCTAAACTTTGCAATTGTTCAGCGAACCCCACGACCTGCCTATTAGTCTCGTCAATTTTGGTTAATTTTTCCGTAACCTCGGAAATTATCCGATGGCTCTGGCCGGTCTGGCGCTGGATAAATTCCAAATTTTTTTCCAAAGACCCGCGAAACTCACTCCTGATATTTTGCAATTCCTTATTTAAGGTTTCCATGGCATTATCCTGACCATTATCTTTGGCCTCTTTCTTTTTAAACTCCAAAATCAGCCAGCCAATGGCAACTAACACAAAAACGCCGATTATTACCAACACTATTTCCATAAAACTTGACAAATGATTAAATCTGTTATATTATACACTACTCTTCATTTTAAAACAAAGGAGGTAAAATGAAAAACTTGTTCTTTCTGATGTTAATGATGACGTTTTTCTCGGCCTGCGCAGCCCCAAAAACTATTACTTACACTTATAACGGCGGTAATGAAAATGTGTGTGCCGTAAGGGAATCTGCGGGGAAAAATGAACTTATTTGCACATTCTTTTGTCCCATTGGATTCAAGTCGGAAAGTTTTACCGATGCCGGCAGTATTATTTGCAAAAAGGAGACCCCTAATGACCCGACTGGTGTTACTCTTTATTAGTATCGGTTTATTTATCGCTTCCTGTGCGAGCGGACCGCGAATAGTGGTCATCCCAACCAAATGTCCTCCGGGAACGGATGAAAAGATGAAACTGGCCGGATTTGAAGAAGACATTGGAACGGCCAGTTTTGAATTCCCTATCCGCAAAACAACCGGAGTGATAAATCCCGAAAAAGTCACAGAAATCTACGTAAAAATCTGCAAAGAAAGCCCGTCTGACAAAAAATAGTCAGGCGGTTTTTATTTTAGAAAACAACCTCAAAGCGTTTTGCCAAGTCGCCTCCGCCACTTCTTCAAATTCCAATCCTTTCAGTTTGGCGATTTTTTCCGCCACGTATTTTACGTAAAGCGGTTCGTTACGTTTTCCGCGAAACGGCTCCGGCGTCAAATAAGGCGCGTCGGTTTCCACCATCAATTTTTCCAAGGGCAATCCGGCAATAACTTTGTCCCAATCTTTTACAAAAGTGATAAGCCCCGTAAAGCTAATTAAAAATCCTAATTCAATATATTCGCGAGCCAGCTTCAAGTCGCCCGAAAAACAATGGAGTACTCCCCTTTCTTTTAACTTCTCCCTCTCGTATCTACGTTTTAAAATTTCCATAATATCATCATGCGCTTCGCGGCAATGGATAATCGCCGGTAACTCCATTTCTTCTGCCAAATCCAAATGTTTTTCAAAAACTTCCCGCTGATTTTTTCTGACTTCCTCCTTACTGTAACCTTCTGGCCAATGGTAATAATCAAGCCCCGTTTCCCCTATGGCCACGGTCTTTTTATCTTCCGCTAATTTTTTATAAAAATTATAATCAAACGCTTCGCCGCGGACAGAAAATTTAAAACTAATTTCCGCTTCATCAATCTCGGTCCTAAAAAGATGAATGGGATGCAGCGCTACTGCCGCGTAAACTCCCTCTTTAAACTCTTGGGCATATTCAACCGCCCGCCCGCTGGTCGTGCTTTGCGAACCGACATTTATCAACCAAGTGTCATTAGCCAAACTGCGCTTAATCACTTCATCAGCGTCATTTTTGTAAGCGTTGAAATTAACGTGGCAATGGGTATCAATTAACATACGGCGAATGACTAATAGATAAAATTAGATGACGGATTTTATCTTTTTTAACAATTCCGGAAAAAGCGGCCACAAGATTGTTGTGACCAATAAAAGATACGGGGCGATTTCCGACCGAGCCATCTGCTCTGTTAAAACGCCAAGATTATACTTACTGGCCACATAAAGAATGGTTCCCAAAACCAGCATCCCTTCCAGCGCTCCAAATATCCCTCCAGCCAAACGATTGATGGTTTTTAAAAATGGAATGATGGAAATAATGTTAAAAACTTTTTCCAATAAATAAAAAGCTAAACCGACGAGGCGGGTTACTATAATAAAAATCATTATAAAAATTATGATTTTTGCCCAATTACTTGAGCCGACAAGCCAGCCAAGCTGATTGGCAACAACTTCATAATAATGAGTCGCCACCCACGAACCGGCGATGACTCCGACTAACGCGCCGAGTGTATGAATTAACCCAAACCAAAGGCCGAATAATATAAACCCACCTAAAATGATAAGGAGAACGAGGTCAAATAAAATCATAAAAATTTAAATTATGAATTATGAGTTATGAATTAGGAATTATGATTCCTAATTTCTATTTCTTATTTATCTAATCTTGGAAAAAGAATTTCGCCTTTTTTGATTTTGGCGTTTTCTTTAAGACCGCCCCACTCCATCGCCCTTTTAAAATCTTTGATTTCCTCAACTTTCGACTGTCCCAACTGCTCCAAAATTTTATCCGCCGTCTCGGGCATAAAGGGGTAAATCATGAGAGCGATATGACGGGTCCTTTCTAAAACATTATACATCACAACTTCAGTTCGTTCGTCTTTATTTTTTATCAACTCCCAAGGTTTGGTTGTGGAAATATAATTATCCAAAAAAGCAATCATACTCTGAACTTCTTTATCATTAATTTTACCTGAAATTAGATAAAGGGGGGCTCTGTCTAGGGCTATCTCCCCCATCTTTCTTTTATAAGATTCCCAAGTATTATCTATATCAAATATACACGTAAAATCACCCCATACTTCAGGTAATTGATTGTTATTTTTTAATCTCATCCCCGCCTCTTCCATTTTCTCAAATAACGCCGTCGCCCTTGCCACCAAATTTCCCAACCCGTTTGCCAAATCCGCCGTGTATTTCTCATCAAAAAATTCCCAACCAATATCCCCGTCACTGCCAAAAGAAGTAGCGCTCATCAAGAGATAGCGCGTGGCATCCACGCCGTATTTTTTAACCAAATCTTCCGGCGCAATCACGTTGCCGAGCGATTTGGACATCTTTTGCCCATCAACCAAGAAAAAGCCGTGAATAAAAAGTTCTTTTGGCAATTCCAAACCAAGAGATAAAAGCATCGCCGGCCAAATTGTGGCGTGTACCCTCAAAATATCCTTGCTCATCAGTTGGACATCTGGGGGCCAAAATTCCGGTGATTTTTTACCCGAACCCTCCCAATCTAACCCTGTCAAATAATTCAAAAACGCGTCAGCCCAAACATAGGTCGTCTGGCTTTTATCCCATGGAAGCGGTATACCCCATTTAACGTTCTTGCGGGAAAAAGCCACGTCTTTAAGCCCCTCGTTTTTATAAAAACTTATAACTTCATTTTTTCTTTCTTTGGGTGAAATTTTAAATTCGTCGCTTTCTATCTTTTTCAAAAGCTCTTTCTGATATTTAGAGAGCTTGAACATATAGCACTCCTCGCTCATCCATTCTGGTTTCGTTTTATGGTCAGGACATTTGCCATCAATTAAATCCTTCTCATTTTTAAACTGCTCGCAACCGCGGCAATATAGCCCCTCATATTTTCCAGGATAAATATCTCCTTTGTCGTACATATATTGAAGCGCGTTTTGCACGGCCGCCATATGCTCCGCTTCGGTAGTGCGGATAAATCGGTCGTGGGAGATATTAAGATTATCCCAAGCCAGTTCAAATTGCGCCGCCACGCCGTCAACAAATTTTTGCGGCGACAATCCCGCTTCCTTGGCTTTCTCTTCAATTTTCGTGCCATGCTCATCGGTGCCTGTCAAAAAGAAGGTCTTATCGCCAATCAACCGATGATAACGCGCCAAAACATCAGCCGCGACCGTGGTATAAGTATGGCCAATGTGCGGATTGGCGTTGACATAATAAATCGGCGTGGTGATATAAAATTTTCCTTTTTTATTTGACATAAATCAATTGCTGTATTATTGTAAACGATAGTTCTTCGCGCGGAAATTAAGCTGAATTTATTAACACACCGGTAGACCTATACTTCTAAAGCTTAATTTTCGCGCTTTTTTCTTTGATATTTTTTTGGGGGGCTTGACCAGTCAGTTGTAAACTGACGGGACTTGACCAGTCGGTCGCGACCGACTGGTCTTGACAAATATTATAAAATATGGTATAAATTAAAGACAATATGGATTTTAACAAATTAATCAAATAAATAAAAAGGAGAAAAAATGGAAGAAAAATGGATAAAATCCAACGTACCCGCAGAAATACTACGTAAGATTGAACAACTTCTGGCTCCTCTTCGATTGCTAAAAGGGGGCGTAACTACTTTAATACAGCCCATACCGGATCAATCCGACCTATCCTATGTGGAAATATCCACAAAGGGGCTAAACGAAACGGAACGCGATAACCTGTTAAACAATCTCAATTCTCTGTTTCCCCCGCCAAAAGAAGAGGAAAAAACGAAAGTACAAAAAAAGGAAAATACCGAAGAAGAGCCTTCTCTGGCAACCGTCGTCAGGAACGGACCATAAGAAAAAATCCCAAAGCTAAAAAACAAAATCCCCGCACCACGTTTGCGGGGATTTTTATTTTCCCCGCACCACGACTGTGAATTCTCCCTTGATTGAATCTTTTAAAAGTTCCGCTAAAACTTTTTCAATATCGCCGCGATAAATACTCTCAAACATTTTGGTAAGCTCGCGGCAAACAACGATTTGTCTATTTTTATCTAAAAAATTTTTCAATTGCTCCAATGTTTTTAAAATCCGGTGGGTTGATTCGTAAAAAGCCACCGTCTCTTTCGCCACAGCAATTTCTTTAAACAATGTCTCTCTCCCCTTCTTGTGCGGCAAAAATCCCAAAAACTTGAATCTATCTGTCGGAAAACCGGAAATAGATAGCGCCGCGATGACTGCCGAACCCCCGGGAATGGGAACAATTTTCGTGTCTGGCAATTTCTCCACGACATATTCAACCAATTTATTCCCCGGGTCGGAAATCCCCGGCGTGCCAGCATCGCTCACCAACGCGATATTTTTGCCGCGCCTTAATTCTTCAACGATAAAATCCAGCTTGGAAAGCTTGCTATGCTGATGATAACTCTGCGTTTTTGTTCTGATATTGTAATGGTCCAAAAGCTTTTTTGTCTGTCTAGTATCCTCGCACAAAATCAAATCCGCCTCGCCCAAAATCCTGACAGCGCGATGCGTGATATCCTCCAAATTTCCGATTGGCGTGGCGACTATGTATAAAGTTCCCATAAATAAGGATTATTTAAAAATACCATAAAAATGGATAAAAAGAAAGGCCTCCCTACGTTTAGGGAGGCCACTTGGGAGGGGAATTACGTAAGTCCGGCGAAATTTTTATTTAAAACCGAAAGAATACTTTTCAACATAAGGCCAGAGTACTGTCTCGCTCGGACTTCGCAAAATTATTATAGCAAATGCGTTCTTATTAGTCAAAAAATTATCCGTAATACTTCTGCACGTAAAAACTGACGAGTTTCTCCACTTCCGGCAGAGAACCTGGGTCGCCAGTGCCAACTTTGGTTTTGGCCTGTACTTTTTCCAAAGTATCAGCCCCTTCCAGCACCGCTTCTTCTATATCACGGTCAGTGATTTTTAAAACCTTGTCCAAAACCCGATAATTGCCGACTTCCACACGCGCCAATTGTCCGCTCTTACGGAAATAATCGTTAATCGCCTGCCGCAACGCTTTGTCCCCCAAAACCGAACAGTGAATTTTTCGCGCCGGCAAACCGCCTAAAGCGTCAATTATATCATTGGGCGTAAGTTTTAAGGCTTTATCCAATTTCATCCCCTTCACTATTTGCGACATCATGGAAGTGGAAGCAATAGCGCTGCCGCAACCAAAGGTCTGCCAACGGCAATCAGTGATGGTGTCTTTTTTGGGGTCAACTTGAATTAAAACTTTCATCACGTCTCCGCAAGCCGGACTGCCGACATAGCCCACGCCATCGGCCTTGTATTTTTTTTCTTCTTCAGGCCTCAAGATATTGCGCGGATTAAAAAAGTGGTCCTTAACTTTGGGCGAATAAAGCCATTCTTCGCCAGTGCGCTCCACTCCATCGCAGGACTTTGGTAATTTATATGATTTTTTTGATAATTTTTTCATAATTTATAATTTCTATTTTTTAATCTGCGCCAGCTTGCCCTTAACTAAACTACACGCTTTTATCGGCGACATAGCGCGGACTTTCTCCACCAACCCGGGCAAAATTCTCAAAACATCTTCAATATCCTCCTCCGTCGTCCTCTTGCCCAAAGTAAAACGCACACTGCCATGGGCGTATTCATATGGCAATCCCAAGGCCACAATCACGTGCGAAGGGTCCAAATTTGTGGAAGTGCAAGCCGAACCAGTGGAAACATAAATTCCTTCATTATCAAGATATAAAAGCAAGGCCTCGCCTTCAATGCCTAAAATAGTTATATTGGCGTTATTGGGCAAGCGCTGCTCGCGATGGCCGTTTAATTTGACATTGGGAATAGATTTTTCAATTCCGGCAATCAACTCATCGCGCAATTTTATCAGACGCTCATTTTCCTTGTCTTTATTTTTTTGCGCCAATTCCAAAGCGATAGCCACTCCGACAATCCCCGGGATATTTTCCGTGCCGGCGCGCAATCCGAATTCCTGCGCTCCGCCGTAAATCAAGGGCTTAATCTTAACTATTTTTTTCTTATACAAAACTCCCACGCCCTTGGGCCCATAAATCTTACTGCCGTTGATAGTCATTAAATCAACATGAAGTTTTCCCACATCCAAATCCAAAGCGCCAGCCGCTTGGCAGGCGTCAGTGTGAAAATACGGGTAAACCGTATTATGCTCTTTACGGTATTTTAAAATTGCCCGACCAATATCGGCAATCGTCTCAATGGTTCCGATTTCATTGTTGGCATACATTATGGAAACAAGAACCGTTTCCGGGCGAATCGCCCTATAAACATCTTCGGGATTAACCAAGCCATCTTTATCAACTCCAATGTAAGTAATTTCCCAGCCCTCTTTTCTTAATGCTTCCACGCTATGCAAAACAGCATGATGTTCTATTTTGGAGGTGATAATATGTTTGCCTTTTTTCTGATGCTCGCGCGCCACGCCAAAAATTGCCAAATTATCGCTCTCCGTCCCCCCACCCGTGAAAATTATTTCCGAGCCGCGGCAATTAAAAATTTTGGCAATTTTTTCGCGCGCTCCATCAAGAGCGACGAGTGCTCCCCTGCCCTTGGAATGCAAGCTGGAAGGATTGCCGTAATTTTTTTGCCAATACGGCGCCATCGCCTTTTCCACTTCCGGCAAAAGATAGGTGGTGGCCGCATGGTCCAAATAAATCTCTTTTTTTGTTTTCATATTATTTAAAATCGCTTAATTTTATTTTATTTAAAGCTTTGTTAATATCGCAATTCAGACGGAATAAAATTTTTTTGGTTGAACAAGCGGAAATTGCCGGGCAGGACTTGCCGCCCTTCAGACAGCGCATCACCGCCACCTTGCCCTCCAACGCCCGAAAAATATCCCCGAGCTTTATTTGAGCCGGTTTTTTTGTTAAAATATAACCGCCGCCGGAGCCGCGCATTGACCGGATTAATTTTGCCTGACGGAGCTTTCCGGCGAGCCGCTGAAGAAAAAGAAAAGAAATACCGTATTTCTCCGCAAATTTCCGCAAAGAAACCGGCTTTTTATCTTTATTTTTAGCCAATTCCACCATTAACCGCAGGCCATAATCAGATTGTCTATTTATCGTAAACATAAAACTTGACTAATTCATACTAATTTAGTATGATATAAATATATCATAGCTTAAAATAACTGTCAAATCAAAAATTATGCCGGATTATAAAGCTAAAATTACCAAAATAGAAAAACTGGCGCCGCAAGTTCTCTCTTTATATTTGCAACCGCAAGAAAAAATAAATTTCCAGGCCGGCCAATATATTCTCGTGAAAATTCCCCAACATGACATTTATCGCGCCTACTCTTTATTTTCCACGCCCGAAGAAAATCAAATCCGCCTCTGCATTCAACTTATCCCCAACGGCAAGGCCTCGGGATATTTCGCCGCCATTAAAGAGGGTGAGGAGCTGGAATTTAAAGGACCCTTCGGTTCTTTTATTTTAGAAGAAGCGCCGGAATATATTTTCGCGGCCACCGGCGCCGGACTTTCTCCACTGCGGTGCATGATTAAAGAACTCTTACAAAACGGGAGTAAAAAACCTATTCATCTTTTTTTAGGGCGACGCTATGAAGAAGATATTTTTCTTACGGATGAGCTTGAAGAATTAAAGAAAAAATATCCCAATTTTTCCTATACCCCTACCCTCACCCGACCGACTTCCGCTTGGCCGGGAGCCACGGGCCGAGTGACGGAACATTTGGCAAAGTTGAAAAATTATAAAAATAAAAAATTTTACATCTGCGGCCAACCCGATATGGTCAATGATTGTGTGGCCATTCTCAAAGAAAACGGCGTAGAAACCAAGGACATTCATTTTGAAAAATTTAATTAAAAAAGCGAGAGTTTTTTTAAACTCTCGCCCGGAATCTGCTTTCCTAAGGCTCACCACTTAAGGCAGGTGACTCCTATGGGGACAGGTGCGAATCTGTTCAATGTTCACTGTTCCAGTGAACTTCCGAAGATGGGTAAAAGTGCCTCATCTTTTCCTCCTTTTTAAGATTATTACGATTTTATGAATAATATAGGCACAAACGCCTATAAAATCACTATCTAAAACGACTTTTTATCGTAATAATACATTATAGCACATTCTGATGGTTTTGTCAAGACCCCGGGCGCTTTAAGCGTCAAAGGGTCAAGGGCTCAACATAAAAAGAAGTTTTTAAAATAAAAAACCCCGTAAAGCTACGATTAGCTCTGCGGGGTAAAATTACTCTGTAAAATATAACCTAAAACATTATTCCGGACATGAAGTGTATTCTGTGTAGAGATTACCATCGTCGTCAACTCCTATCTTCACAAAACAATCTGGCTTATAGAGCCAAATAGGATAATACTCCGCCGGATTTTTTGCCGTGTTGTAATAAACACAGTTTATATTTTTATTAATACCACCGTCGCAATCATCGCAAATTTCCAGTTCGAAGCTACAGACAACATTTTCTTCTTTTATAAAATTGAATGTAAACATTGCTCCTATTACAGCGGAAATAAAAACGAAAACACCAATTATTTTTACTACCTTTTTCATTCCAACTCCTCCTTTATTTTTATGTTATTTAATTTTCAAACAACTCTATTCACTAACCTTGCTTTACTTAATAAAACAGACATTTTGCTATCTTTGAGAGAATTATTGCTATAGTCCAAGACAACAAAATGCCTGTTTTCTATCTCTCTCTATGTTTTATTGTAACAAACTATTATAGCACATTCTGACGGTTTTGTCAAGGGCTTAACGTAAAAATGGCTTTAATTAGCTATTCTTCTATTGTCTACAGAGACCCCGCCATGGCGCGTCTCTACATTTTAAATTAAATAAAAACCCCGAGCGGCAGATGCGCCCGGGGAATGTCCGTTTTTTCTCCCTAACAGCGGAACATTTTTCACTTTATTAGGGATATCCCTGTTTTCTCCGCCAGACCGGGAATCGTCTTAAGCGGAGCCTAGCTGTTTGCCAATTATTGAAAGTCCGCTAGGCGACTTTCTTTATATGAATATACTCTATCATATTTTAACGATATTGTCAAGACCCCGAACTCGCAGAGACAATTCATGAATTGTCTCTGCGAATATATAATAATAAAAAACCCGCCACGAGGGGTTTACATTTATTTAATATTCTATCCCCTCTCTCGCCGGCACGCCCTGATAAAAATAATGTTTAATTAATTTCATCTCGGTAATCAAATCCGCGCTATCTAAAATTTCTTGCGGGCAATCACGGCCGGTGATAACCAGTTCCAGATGCTCCGGTTTTTTATCTAACAATTTTATAATATCCGCGACTGGCAGCATTTTTAAATTTGCCGCTAAACCAAGCTCGTCTAGAATTATCAGGTTGTAATTTTTAGTAAATAAATCTTCGGCGATTTTCAAACCGCGTTCCGCTTCTTTAATGTCTTCCGGCAAAACTCCAAAACGAAATTCCCGCGTCCGGGGATTAACGCGGTCCAGACCGGTAGCAAAATATTCCACGCCCAATTTCCGCAAAATTTCGCGCTCACCGTAATTCTCCCCGCCCTTGTCAAAATAGACCACTGCCACCTTTCGGCCCCTGCCTAAAGCGCGAATAAGCAGGCCCAGAGAAGCTGTGGTCTTCCCCTTGCCCTTGCCGGTATAAACTTGAATGTATCCTTTGCCTGTTGCCATAGTTTAAAAGAGGCGGGCTCGCGCCCGCCCTTATAATTATCCGCATTTGGAATAACCGCAGACGCGGCACATCATACATCCTTCCCCCAGCTCCAAGATATTGCCGCAATCCGGACATTGCGGAGCCACGCCAAAATCGGCGATAGCCACGCGAGTTTTGGTTTTCACTTCCGTCTGCGCCACAATTCCATGGCCAGAACCATGAAGAGTGACGGGAGTTATCGGTTCGGATTCTATTATCACGGTTTCCTTTGTTTCCTTAACCAAAGTTGCCTGATTTAACGGTTCAGACGGCGACTCGCTGGCCATCTCCTTTTTCTCTTCCGTTGTTTTAATGTTCTCTCTTATTGATTCTTTCACTTCTTCAATTTTGTCCTCCACGCTGTAATCCGCCATTGGGGTTTTTTCTTTACTCTCCTGGCTAAACTTCAAATCAAGTTTTTGCTGGGATTTGGAAACATGTTCTTCTAAAACTTGCGAGATGGCGTCGGGGATGGAAAGAATCATTTTGCCGTTAGACCAACTAGGCATCGGTCCGCGGATACCCTTTAATTGTTCAATTACTATTTTAACGTCAATCTGCGAACGCAAGGCCAAAGAAATTAACCGGCAAATGGATTCTGATTTGGCGGAAAAAAATCCGCCGGTTTTGCCGATGTTGGCAAATACTTCAAATGGTTTGCCTTCTTCATCGTTATTAACGGTTACAAACAAAGTCCCATAACCGGTCTTGATTTTATAAGTAAATCCCTGCACACATTCGGGTCGCGGACGCGGAGCCGGAGAAAACCCCGGCACGCTGACATTGGAAATACTGATTCCCCTTTCTTCTTTTGGCTCGCCTTTTTTGCCGGTCGTCAAAACCTGACTGCGACTGCCATCGCGGTAAATCGTAATTCCCTTGCAGCCCTTTTCATACGCCAAAAGATAAACCCGCGCGATATCCTCGGTAGCGGCGTTGGCCGGAAAATTAATGGTTTTAGAAACCGCGTTATCCGTATATTTTTGAAAAGCCGCCTGAATGCGCAAATCCCATTCCGGAGAAATATCGTGAGCGCAAACAAAAACTTTTTTAATGTCTTCCGGGACCTCTTTCAAATTCTTTACACCGCCTTCTTCCATAATTCTCTCCATCAAGCTTTCCGAGTAGAACCCCCGTTTTTTGGCAACCTCTTCAAAAAGCGAATGAACTTCAAATTGGTCCACTCCGCCCATGGAATTCTGCCGTTTGAAAGCTAAGGCAAAAACCGGCTCAATGCCCGAGGAACAACTGGCCACAATACTCGTATAACCGGTCGGAGCGATAGTCGTGACCGTGGCGTTGCGCATCGCCAGATATCCCTTTTTGTTTTTCCAGGAACTAATATCAAAATTCGGGAAAGAACCCTTCTTACTCCCCAATTCTTCGGAATAACCATGCGCTTCTTTATTGATAAAAGACATTATTTCTTCCGCTTTGGCTACCGCTTCATCGGAATTATAAGGAATCCCCAATTTTATAAGCATATCGGCAAAGCCCATCACTCCCAAGCCGATTTTTCTATTGGCCCGGGTGGCTTCTTCTATTTTTTTCAAAGGGAAAACATTAATATCAATAGTGTTGTCCAGAAAATGAACGGCATAGCGCACGGTTTCGCGCAGTTTTTCCCAATCAATCAGTCCCTCGTCGGTAATATGATTGGATAAAATAATTGAACCCAAATTACAGGTTTCATACGGCAGAAGCGGTTGCTCTCCGCAAGGATTAGTAGTATCAAGTTTCCCCAATGTAGGCGTGGGATTATCCTCTTCTATTCTGTCAAGCAGAATCAAACCCGGGTCGCCACTCCTCCAGGCGTGCTCCACGATACTGTCAAAAATTTTCTTAGCTCTCACCGTTTTAACCGTCCGGCCGTCAGCCGGATTGGTAAGATTAAAATCCTTGTCTTCCTTAACCGCCTCCATAAACTCCTTGGTAATCCCTACGGAGATATTCATATGTTCCAGCTCCCCCTGCTCGTCTTTAACTTTTATAAATTCCTCAATATCCGGATGATTAACATTTAAAATAGCCATGCTCCCCTGCTGACGCCCGCCTTTGGTCTGAATGGTCCCCTGCGTGAGATTAACCGCTTTCATAAAAGTGACCGGACCGGCGGCCACCGGTCCCGCCTCTCCCACTTGCGAACCTTTGGCTCGTAAACGCGAATAATTAAAACCCGTCCCGCCGGTGGATTTATGAATAATGACATTTTCCTTGATAGCATCAGTAATACTTTCTATGGAATCGTAAATCGGCAAAACAAAACAGGCGGAAAGCGTATAGCGTCCGTGGCCGCTGTTACGCAGGGCTTGACCGGACAAAAACCGTAATTGCGACTGAATTTCGTAAAACTTTTCTTCCAAATTAAAAATTTCTTCCGGCGTGGCGCCATAAGTCTTTTCCGCGCTCGCCACCCACTTGGACACCCGCCGAAAAAGTTCTTCGGGGGTTTCAATCACCTGCCCGTCCTTATTTTTTATCAAAGCTCTTTTTTCTAAAACAGTCAGGGCGTTGGGAGTCAGGGGGATTTTAGTAGGCACATGAATTTCTTCCACGGCTTTTTTGCTGACCGGCTCAAGCTCTATGCAGTCATCATTGGTCGGCACCGGCTCTGGCTTAGCTTCTTCAACCTCCGCTTTTTCTTTTAGATTTAAAACCTGAAACTCTTTACTGCCATCGCGATAAATAGTCACGCCCTTACAGCCAAGTTCATAAGCTAAAATGTAGGCGCGGCGAACATCGTCAACGCTGGCATAACGCGGGAAATTAATGGTTTTGGAAACAGCCGCGTCGGTATATTTTTGCGCCGCCGCCTGAATTTTAATATGCCAGTCAAAGGTAACATCGTGGGCCGTGGTAAAAATTTTCTTGACATCCGCGGGGATTTCCGGAATGTCTTTAAGCGTTCCTTCTTCGGCAATTTTTTCCAATAATTTATCAGAGTAAAATCCCCGTTCTTTGGCGACGCGCTCAAAAACCGGGTCAATAATATTCACTACCCGCCCGCCGCCGTCACTATTGTCTTCATAAAACATGCGACGCACGGTGGCCAAAGAAAATACCGGCTCAATCCCCGAGGAAGTGCTGGCCACCAAACTGATTGTTCCGTTGGGAGCGATGCTGGTTAAATGGCTGTTGCGGATTTTAATTCCCATCTTTTCCCATTTGCTGCCCCGCCAAGCCGGAAAAACTCCGCGCGTTTCCGCCATTTTGATGGATTCGTCTTTGGCGATTTCATAAATAAACTTCATTATCTTTTCAATCAGCGCCACGGATTCTTCGGAGTTATAAGGAATGCCGAGCTTAAAAAGCAACTGGGCAAAACCCATGGCTCCCAAACCGATTTTTCTGGTTTTGGAAACATTTTCCCTGATGACCGGAAGCGGAAATTTATTCAAATCAATCATATTGTCCATAAAATGAACCGCCCGCCTGATAGTGCGTTCCATTTTTATCCAGTCAACGTCCCCGTTGGCAGAATGATTGGGAAGCACCACCGAACCGAGATTACAGGATTCGTAAGGCAGGAGCGGCTGTTCACCGCAGGGATTGGTCGCTTCAATTTTTCCGAGATGCGGATTGTTATTCCCTTCTTCCATTCTATCCAAAAAAATAATCCCGGGGTCGGCGCATTCCCAAGCCCGCTTGGTTATTTTGTTGAAAATATCCCGCGCCCGCAAATTTTTCACCGTTTTGCCGGTCCGCGGATTAATCAGTTCATATTCTTCGTCGTTGCGCACCCGCTCCATAAAACCATTGGTGACGCCCACGGAGATATTGAAATTTTTAATAGTAGAGCCATTGTCTTTAAGCTCAATAAATTCTTCAATGTCCGGATGAGTGACATTCAGAATGCCCATATTGGCTCCGTGCCTCTTGCTGCCCTGAAGCACGCGGCTTAAAGCCGTATCATAAGTGCGTAAATAATGAACCGGACCGGCGGCAATGCCCGGCACGCCTTTGACCGTATCCCCCTTGGGTCGGATGCGGGAAAAATTAAAACCCGTTCCGCCGTTATTCTGCTGGACTAAAGCGGCCGCTTTCAAACTGTCAAAAATAGCTTCCATGCTGTCTTCCACCGGAATCACGAAACAAGAAGACATTTGCCCGGTATGATTATTTCCGGCTTCAAAAAGAACCCTGCCTCCCGGAAGGAATTCTAAATTGACCAAAATCTCGTAAAACTGCTCAATTGACCTCTCGGAATTTTCTCCGGCGTAATTTTTATCGGCGCTGGCGATAAAAGCAGCCACCCGATAAAACATTTCTTCCGGAGTTTCTATCGGCTCGCCATTTTCATCCTGCCTTAAATAGCGTTTTTTTATCACTTCCAAAGCACTCGGAGAAAATTCGGGCTTTTTTGAAAGCAGCTCTTCTTTGGTCATAAAAATATATAAATAAAATTATAATTTAGGCCTTTTTCAAATTCAAAACTTGCGCTTCACGGCTGCCGTCGCGATAAATAGTCGCACCTTTACAGCCAAGCTCATAAGCCAATCTAAAAATGTTCTCCACTTCCTGCCGCTCGGCTTTATTGGGCAAGTTCACCGTCTTAGAAACCGCGTTATCCGTATATTTCTGAAAAGTCGCCTGAACGCGGATATGCTGTTCAGGAGGAATATCGTGCGCGGTGACGAAAACTTTTTTAATTTCCTCGGGAATGCCCTCGATATCCTGGATACTCCCCTTGACGGCTATTTCCTCCATCAGCTCTTTGGAATAAAACCAATTGTCTTTGGCAACTTTTTCAAAAACCGGATTAATCTCCAAAAATTCCTGGTCCTTATCTAAAATATTTTTTCTGATATACACCAAAGAAAATAACGGCTCAATGCCCGACGAACAATTGGCGAAAATACTGGTGGTGCCGTTGGGCGCGATAGTCGTCACCGTGGCGTTGCGCATCATTTTATAGCCCTCTTTTTCCCAAATACTTCCCTTAAAATTAGGGAAAGAACCCCGGCCCTTGGCTAAATCGGCCGACGCCTGATGCCCGACTTCATTGATAAAACGCATCACCTTTTCGGAAACCTGCAGGGCCTCCTCGGAATTGTAGGAAATACCGAGTTCAATCAAGAGGTCCGCAAAACCCATTACTCCCAGCCCGATTTTGCGGTTGTTTTTAACCATTTCCGTAATCTGCGGCAAAGGATAATTATTAACATCAATAGTATTATCCAAAAAATGGACCGCCGCCCGGACAACGCCGGCCAAACGCTCCCAATCCACTTCTTTCTTGCCATCTTTACCGCTAGTGACGAATCTGGATAATATAATAGACCCCAAATTACAGGCCTCATAAGCAAGCAGGGGCTGTTCGCCGCATTGATTGGTCGCGTCAATTCTTGCTACGTGAGGCGTGGGGTTATGGCGATTGATTTCATCAATGAAAACTATCCCCGGCTCGGCCGAAGCCCAGGCGCTGTCCACCAGCTGGTCAAAAACCTGCCGGGCTTTCAGGGTTTTGACGACTTTACCGTTATGAGGAGCTATTAAATCATAGGTGTCGTTATTTTTGACGGCCTCCATGAATTTATCGGTCACGGCCACGGAAAGATTAAAATTAGGAAGCTCGGAGTTATCCCTTTTGGTAGTGATAAACTCTTCAATATCCGGATGGTCCACTCTCAAAATACCCATATTGCCCGGCCGGCGGGTGGCGGCGTTATAAACAATGGTAGCGCAGGAATATTCAAAAAGTTTCATAAACCCGACTGGTCCGCAGGAACGCCCGCCGGTGCTTTTGACCACATCATCGCGCGGGCGAAGTTTGGAAAAGTCATAACCGATGCCCGCGCCGGTTTTATGCAAAAAAGCGGCGTTTTTCAGGGTGGTATAAATGGATTCCATGGAGTCCTCTATGGGCAAAACATAACAAGCCGACAATTGTTGGAGTTTTCGCCCCGCATTTCTCAAGGCCATGCCTGATAAAAACTCTAAATTAACCATCATTTTGAAAAATTCCTCTTCGGTTTTGGCCACTTCTTCGTCCGTGGCGCCGTAAAACTTATCCGCCATGGCGATATTATTGGCCACCCGCCTGAACATATCCAGCGGGGTCTCAATCACATTGCCGTTTTCGTCTTTCCTTAAATAACGCTTCTCCAAAACCGTCCAGGCGCTCGGGGTGAATTCCAAAACCCTTTCTTCTCCGCCCAAGTTAAATTTTAGGGTGTCACGATTGGTGACATTGATATTTGGCATACACTATATGTAGGAGTGAGTTTAATTATTATACCACAAGATATTGTGTCTCCCCAGATTCGGGTCAAGCCCCGAACTGTGGATAAAAAGAGTCGCAAAATACCTTTCTCGCTCGCAAAAGACATTCACTTATTTTACCCCAAGAAAAATATTTTAGCAACAAAAAGCACCTGTCAATATCCTCTCTAACTAAAACAAAAAACGACCCTTACTTTAGAGTCGTTTGTTTAGTGCGCTGCTAAACTTCAGTTTATCGCTGCTTCCGCTTTTCCGCCTCCTCTTTTAATTTTCGGAATTTGGGACTCGGAGGAAGGGGCTCTCCTTCTTCGCTTTCAAACACTTTGCGGCCATAATCTAACTCTTCCGGCGAAGGTGGTTGGGAAAGATTGTAGTCCAAATGAACCTTGCCTTTTTCCTTTGTATCCGTTGCCATTTTATCTATTCTCCTTTCTCATTTTCTGGTTAAAAGAACTATAAACTCAATAACTTATTTATATTATATGGAATTTGGGGAGGGAGGGTAAGGGTTAAGGTAAATCTATACTGCCCCCTGTCAAACTAATATAATAGTCAAAGAAATAAGTATCCCCCAAAATTAATACTTAATTTAAACAAGGTTCGTAGCACCACAATGCGGGCAATCAACGGTTTTATTAACAAGACCTATTTGGGTTGTTAAAAACCAATCTATATATTGAAATGGCTTACCACAACTGGAACAAGTACGGACGCGATCGAAAATACCCTGCTCTCTCGCTTGCGGAATTGCATAAGAACCAAGGGATGCCTTACTTTTATTTAATTCGTCAATAATTTTTTCAATTCCTTTTCTTTCTTTTTTATCTTTTAGCGAGTCTAAATTTTTTAACTTCTTCTGATATTCTTGTATTAAATCATTGGTAGATTCCTCATATTTTTTCGCTTTTTTTTCTCTCTCTTTAGAGAGCTGATCTTCTCGTTCATTTCTATCTTCTATCTCTTTTTTTTGACTTCGAATAATATCGTCTAATTTTCTTTTACCTTCTCTGCTATTCCAATATATAACAACGGCGGCTACTATCGTTCCTACTGTAAATAAAGCAGTTAATGAAGCAATTATAAGAATATAAGGGTCAAACCAATAACTCATTTGTTGATTAGTTTTTTCAACAATTGCCGCATAATTATTTAACATTATCTCATATTGATTAGGCGCTGCTTGTATTGTAGTAATTGTATTTTCCATATATTTTACCTCTTCACTTTTATCACTCCGGAATTGGTGTCGCAGGCGCCGACTTCAATGCGATTGCTGTCGGTAGCGCGATAGATGTAGTAGCCGGTTTGGGCGGCGGAACCATTCTCGGGGTCCATCGGCATCTCCGCCAGATATTTATCAACTAAAAATCCGCTTAAATCCAGACAGGCCTCGGGCACTGTTTGAGCGACGCAACTGGCTCCGCTTGAACAAGCGCCAAGCATTTTATAACTGCCATCGGCAATTAAACCGGACGGGAAAGAACCATTATTGTCCACGATGTATTCCTGAATCGCTTCTGAAATATCGCGCACATCCTGGCGCCGGACCGCGTCCTGCGCCTGACCAATGCGCTTAGCCGGGTCCACGGCCACCAAAATCACCGCGAAAAGAATAACGATAATGGCGATAACTACCAAAAGTTCAATCAGGGTAAATCCCGCCAGCTTCTTCTTTAATAATTTTTTATTCATAGTTTTTTTTATTAGATGTTTCTATTATATCATATTTGAAAAACCACGCCACCAACCGTTGCCTTTATTAAACCATGGTCTTATAATTAAATTGTTTACGAGCTAAAAACTAAATTGCCAATTTTATGCGCGGACTTTTACCTCTTATTGTAATAATAACCTTGTTTCTGGGCGGCTGTGATTTCACAAAACCTTCCGAGCCGGAACAAAATCTTAATCAACCCGAGCAAAAGACGGACTCGGGGAATTTTTCCGAAGAGGAGCTTCCGCCTGCCGAAGCCCAGCCGGAAGACCAACCACCAATAGAAACCCCGCCGGCCGCTCCGGAAGAAATTATCCAAATCAAAACAACTTTAGACATCCCCGTCCCCTTCGCCCCCCAAGCGCCATTCGCCGACTGGGGGATGCCTTATCAGGAGGCCTGCGAAGAAGCCAGTATTATTATGGCGGCCAAATACTTCAAGGACGAACCGCTGGATAAAAATATAATGAATGACGAGATATTAAAATTAGTGGAATGGGAAAAAAATTATTTCGGCTTTTGGGAAGATTCCACGGCCGAGAATGTCGTGGAAATTTTGGATAAATATTATAATGTCAAAGCGCGGACCTCAAAAGAAGTATCCGCGGATAAAATCAAGGAGGAATTAAACAAGGGCAATTTAATCATCGTCCCCACTGCCGGGCGGCTTTTGGACAATCCCTATTTCTCCGGCGAAGGACCGGCTTATCATATGCTTGTCATCCGCGGCTATGACCGCAACGAGTTTATCACCAATGACCCGGGCACCAAGCGTGGCGAGGGGTTTAAATATAAATATGATAATCTTTTGAATGCCGTTCACGATTGGAACGGCACAAAAGAAAATATCTACACCGGGCAGAAAATAATGGTGGTAGTAGAAACCCCCCTCTTAAAATCCTAACCCCTCCTCCCCTCCCCTTATCTTAAGGGGAGAATTAATAAAAATAAAAAATCCACTGCTTAATAGCGGTGGATTTTGAATAAACATAGCCCTCACTTTTTCTTCTTTAAGACGGAAAGAAGATTCCAACGTGTCTTTCTCTCAAAAGCCAGAAATTCCGGGTCTTTTCCCTCTCTTGAGCGTTCCTCTACTTCTGCAGGGCCCAATCGCCGCTAACCAACCAAAAGGACGAATAGTGAAATCCACCGTCCGTCCCTTTAATTATTTCCAATCAAGTGTGGAAATTGAAAATACTTAGAACAAATAAAAAAGGTAGAGATTATACTCTACCCTAATTATTTTGGCGAAAGAACATGCTAATCTTTTTGTTTAGGTTTTAATAGTTGATCGCTTGCGGATTGCCACGCTTCAATATCTTTATCTCTAAGATATGCTTTCATAATTTCCTCTTTCTCCTCTGGTGTCAGTTTTCTCCTTTTCTTTTTTGGGGCTTCCGATGCCCTTCCTGCGCTTTCTCCCATGTTTTCTCCATCCATTGTATCCTCCTTGTTAAATGTTAAACAACAATTATATAGTTTTATACTAATATATTATTAAATTTTCTTCAAGCCCCGCTATCCTTACAAAAATTTCCGCTTTATCACAAAGAACTGCCCAAAACAAATCTTCTGTAAAATAAACTAAAGATAAAAATAACCGAGCTGGCCAAAACAATGGTCGGGCCGGAGGCGGTATTTAGATAATAAGAGGCGACAATGCCGATAAGAGCTGACAAAACGCCGACAATCACCGAAAACACCAGCATCTCTTTCAGATTAATAGCCATATTTTTCGCCGTGGCCGGGGGAATAATAAGCAAAGGGCCGATAAGAATGGCGCCGGCAATTTTTAATCCTACCGCCACCGTGAGCGCCAGAATAAACATAAAAAGATAATCGTAAAAATCAACGGCCAGTCCCTCAACTTCGGCCAAGTCCCGATGAAAAGCGATTTTGGCAAAATCTTTAAATAAAAAAGCCACTAAAGCCAGCACGGCGATTCCCAAAACGGAAATAATAATAATATCCCAGCTGGTCACCCCTAAAATATCGCCGAACAAAAATTTAAATAAATCCACCCGATAACCGCGCAGAAATCCGATGACTACCACGCCCAAAGCGACGGAAGCGGAAAAAAATACGCCGATGATGGCGTCTATGGAAAGGACGCTTTTTTTATTTAAAAAAGCAATGCCCAGAGCGACCAAAATACAAAAAACCACCGCGCCTAAAAGCGGGTCAAAATTCAGGAGCGCGCCGAGAGCGATGCCGGTCAAGCTGGAATGGGCAATGGCGTCGGAAAAAAAAGACATCTTGCGCAGAATAACGAAAACGCCAAGCACGGCAGTGATAATGCCGATAATAACGCCCGCAATCAGGGCTCTCTGAATGAAAGAATAGGCGAGAAATTCAAACATGGGTAAAAAAATTATTCGTGATGATGTTCGTAGGTCGCCACCCCGTGGCCGTAAATCTCTTCTAATTTTCTGCCGGTTAAAACTTTCTGCGGAATCCCCTGGCAAATGAGCTTCCTATTTAAGCAAACCACTTTGTCAGCATGGTCAAAAACCACATCCAAATCATGGGAAACGAAGAAGGCAGTCAATCGTTCCTCGTGGCAGACCTGGTGAATGAGATTATAGATAGTTTCTTCTCCGCCGATATCAATGCCGGCCGACGGCTCGTCAAAAAATAAAACTTGCGGACGGCCGACCAGAGCGTAAGCCACCAGCACCCTTTGCAACTCCCCTCCCGACAAACTGCCAATTTGTTTTTCCAATAATTTTTCGGCGCCGACGCGGGAAAGAAGAAATCTTACTTTCTCCGTAGTCCGCTTCTTGCCGGAACCGAAAAACACGTTTGGCAATCTTAAAAAAAATAATTCCCTGACGGTGATGGGAAAACTGCGGTCAAATTCCAGTTTCTGCGGGACATAACCAAAACTCACATCGCGGGCCCATTTTATCTCTCCGTCATATTTTATCAGACCAAGGATGGCCTTAACCAAAGTCGTCTTGCCGGAACCATTCGGACCGATGATAGCGACGATATCACCGTCATCAATAGAAAAAGAAAGTTTGTCTAAAATAACGGCGTCTCCATATCTGACAGTTAAATTTTTTGCCTCAAAAAACGGCATAATATCTTAAAAATATTTCTTTATTCCACCGTGACGCTCTTGGCCAAATTTCTCGGCCGGTCAACGTCCCGCCCCAATCCCGCGGCTATATGATAAGCCAATAATTGCAAAGGTAAAACATTAAGCAGGGGTTGTAGAAGCTCCATTGTTTCCGGAACATAAATCACTTCTTCGGCCAGCTCTGCGGCTTTGGCATCGCCTTCAGTCGCGATTAAAATCAGCGGCGCTTTTCGGGCGCGAATTTCCTCAACATTACTTCTCATTTTGTCGTAAAGCTGGTCCTTGGCCATAATCGCCACCACCGGAAAATCTTCCGACAAAAGCGCGATTGGCCCGTGTTTCATCTCCCCGCCCGGATAGGCCTCGCTATGAATATAAGTGATTTCTTTCAGCTTCAGCGACCCCTCCAGCGCCACCGGATAATTAATACCTCGCCCCAAAAAAAGAAGATTCTTAAAATTTTGATATTTCTCCGCCAGGGCCGCTATCCCCTCGTTGTTATTTTTTAAAAACCCTTCCATCTTTTGAGGGATTTCCGTCAGAGCGTTAAGCAAGCGCTGGCCAGTAGCCAAAGACACGCGATTCAGACGTCCGAATTGCAAAGCATAGAGGATTAGAACCGCCACCATGTTGGTATAGGCCTTGGTGGATGCCACGGCTAATTCCGGACCGGCGTGGATATAAGTGCCGCCATCTGTCTCACGAGCAATCGTAGAACCCACCACATTGACAATACCGCGCACATAAGCGCCCTTGCGCTTGGCCTCCCTTAAAGCGGCCAGGGTGTCGGCTGTCTCCCCGGATTGCGAAATCCCAAATACCAACGTCTCTTTGTCTATAATTGGGTCCCGATATCTGAATTCGCTCGCCACATCCGCCTCCGCGGGTAATCCGGCCAATCTTTCAAAGGCATATTTGCCGACCAGAGCGGCGTAATAAGCCGTACCGCACGCCAGAAATACCACTTTTTTTACCCGATGCATTTCTTCCTCGCTCATATTCAGACCTCCCAAATGCGCCGTACCTTCTTCTAAATTATAGCGACCGCGCAGGGCATCCTGTATCACTTTCGGCTGGTCAAAAATTTCTTTGAGCATAAAATGCGGGAAACCCTGTTTCTGCGCCTGCGCTTCATCCCAGTCTATTTGTTCCACGTGTTTTTCAATCGTCTCGGCATTAATATTATAAATCCGCATATCGCTTTTCTCGATGACCGCCAGCTCGCCATCATCCAGAAAAATAACTTTCTTAGTGTAGGCCAGCATCGGCGAGGTGTCTGAAGCAATATAATATTCCCCCTCCCCCACGCCGATCACCAAGGGGCTTCCCATTCTCGCCGCCACAATTTTATCCGGTTCGGCAACGTGCATGGCCACCAAGCCGTAAGTGCCCCGCACTTCGGCTAAAGCCCGGCGTACGGCTTTTAACAAATCGCCGTCATAAAAAACTTCTATTAGATGAGCTAAAATTTCCGTATCGGTTTCGGATTTTATTTGATGTTCGGATAAAAACTGTCTTTTGAGTTCGCGATAATTTTCAATGATGCCATTGTGGGCAATCATGATATCGTCGGCGCAGGCGCTGTGCGGATGCGCGTTGGCTTCACTCACTCCGCCGTGAGTCGCCCAGCGAGTATGAGCAATACCGACCGAACCCGCCAGATTTTCGCCCTTAATTTTCTCGGCTAGATTATCAATTTTGCCGACCGCCCGGACCCTTTTCATCTCGCCGTTAAAAAATAAAGCCACGCCGGCGGAATCATAACCGCGATATTCCAAACGCCTAAGCCCATTAATTAAAATCGGCAAGGCCTCCTTATCTCCGATGTAAGCGATTATTCCGCACATACAATTATTTTTCAGTATTATTCTCTTCGTTTTTCACTCCCAAGGCCTCTTTTAAAATTTCCGTGTTCTTTCTCATGCCTTTTTCGTAAAAATCCAAAGTAAACTCGCCGGTGACCAGAGGGTCAAGCTCAAAAACCGGCAATTTCAAATCAGCCGCCAAAGTTTCCATAAGTTTGGGAGAGTATTGCGGTTCGGTAAACAAGGCCGGTACTTTATATTTTTTTATTAAATTTATTAGATTGGCAATGTATTGCGCTCCAGGCTCTTTGCCGGGGGACTCTTCAAGCACCGCTACCTGATTCAAACCATACCGTTTGGCAAAATAATCAAAGGCCGCGTGGAAAGAGATAAAATTTTTTGTTTTTAAATCTTGAAGTCCCAATTCTAATTCTTTATCCAAATCCCGCAATTTTCTTATGTAAGCTATGGAATTTTCCAAATAAACGCTTTTGTTTCCCGGGTCGGCCTCCATCAGCCCCCCGCCGATTTTTTCCACTTCCTTAACGGCTAAAAGAGGGTCAAGCCAAACGTGCGGGTTCCCCTCCTCGCTATGAGCGTGCTCATCTTCCTCTGGTTTTTTAGCTGATTCGACCACGCCTAAAAGTTCTATCCCTTCGCTCGCGTCAATAACTTTTAAATTTCCCCTGCCGGCACTTTCTATAATTTCATCCACCCAATCGTCAAGATGAGCGCCGTTCTTTATCACCACATCGGCTTTAAAAATTTTAATTACGTCAGCGGGAGTAAAAGAATAATCGTGAGCGCAACCGGCGCCCGCCGGCAGAAGATTTTCCACCTCCGCTTTGTCACCGACTATATTCTTTGTAAAAGCATAGAGCGGTAAAACGGTCGTCACCACTCGTAATTTTTTTTCTTCTGATTTTTGTTCTTTAACGTTTGCTTTCTCAAAAATCGCCAGGAAAAAAATGCCCGAAATTACCAAGAGAACAAAAATGGCTAAAAAAATTATCTGCTTTTTGTTCATATTTAATTATTAACCGTCACGACATTGCCGCACCACACCTCCCCGCTTTCCTCTTTACTGCAAACTCGGTAATAGTAGGTTTTTCCAGCGGCTATGTCAGCATCAAGATAAGAATTAAAAGTTCTTTTCGTTGAATATTTAATATAACCATCGTTGGGATAATACAGGTCCGGATTGGTTTCCGAACGCACGACTTTATAATACATAAAACCTTCTCCGGCGCGCGGCGTCCAGGAAAGATGCACGCCGTCGCTGGCCTTGGAAACAGAAAGCTGAAGTTCACCCGTGATAGCCTTAAACCCTTCAGTCTGGGATGTTTCCTCTCCGCCGGCCGTGGCAGCTTTTATTTTCATGACATTGCCGCACTTAACTTCACCCGAACTTGTTTTAACGCAAATGCGATAATAATAATCCGTACCGCCCTTAGCCGAAGAATCAAGGTAAGCGACCGATTCCTTATCATTTAAAACCTTAATATAACCGTCATTCGGATAATATAAATTAGCGTTGGTTTCCGAACGCACGACTTTACCATAAGAAAAATCCGTACCGGCATAAGGCGTCCAGGAAAGGTGAATGCCGTCGGTCTTGGCTTCAACGCTCAAATTCAGGGCATTTTCAACCAATGTGAAAGTGTTCTTTGCCTCGTCTTTTTTCTCCGTTTCCTCTTCTTTACTCTCGTTGACAGCCGTTCTTTGAATCACGTTTCCGCATTTTATTTCCTCTCCGATCTTAGCGCAAATGCGATAATAATACTCCGCCCCCTTTTTAGCGGTGGAGTCAATAGAAGAAGAAAAACTTTTATCCGAAGAAACTTTAATATATCCGTCAGCGGGATATTTTAAATCGGGATTATTTTCCGAACGCACGATTTTATAATAAGAAAAATTATCGCCGGCATAAGGCGTCCAGGAAAGATGAATACCGTCATCTTGCGCCGTACCCCAAAGAGTAAGATATTCGCTTTTTTTATTTTCCTCCGCACTGCTCCCCGCCCCCTCATCTTCCTCATTTTCTTCTTCTTTTAACTCCTCATCTTTCTTAATATCCTTTAACACTCCTAACTCATAAGATTTTTTACTATCTTCTTCCTTGTTCCATAAATACCAATCCGTTTTTAAGTCAGCTTCCGTCAACTTGGCCACTTCGGCTAATTCTTTGGCGCTGTCCACTTTGGCCCCCTGACCGGCCTCCACGGTTTTCTCTTCTTTAACTTTCCCCTCTTTTTTGATTTCCACCTTAACCTTATTCTCTATCACATCCACTTTAAGAGCGCCTCCGTCTTTATCGCAAGCGACGTTAAACGCCGTTCCTAAGGCGACAATCGTCTGGCCGAGTGAATCAATTTTGTATACACCATTTTCGTCTACAATAACCCGATGATAAGAAGAACCGCTGATTTGAGTCAAAACAATTTCTTCCTTACTTAATTTAGTTAAGACAATCTCTGCCCCGCCGTCCAATCTCAAAACCCCGCCGCTGGCAAACTCCAAAATCGCCCGCGCGTTCTTATCTAATTTTATCGCCCAACCCTCTTTCAATAGCACGCCCGTTTCCACGGTGGTAAAATCCGCCCCCGGTTCTTCAACAAAAACCTTACCCTGCTGCCAGGACAAATTAAGCGCCAAAGGAGTAATCTTTTCACTGGTTGACGCCTGCTCTTCATTATTCTTTAAAGAAACTTTCAAATCAATGTTCTCTTTTACCTGTAAGACCACTATCCCCAAAAGAACAATAACTAAAAATCCTAATATCAAACTACTAAAAGAAGTTTTACCTTCCTGATTTTTAAACATATTTTTATAATTTAATTTGAAATTATTGCCAAAGGCGGCGCCCTTCTTCCCAAAAAGAAGCATCTTCTTTTATATTTTTCATCCAGTACCACCATTCCGCCCCCCAAATAAAAGTCGGGGAAAAACCAACCTCTTCGGCAAAGCGGACATTCTTCCTCATTTGCTCAAGATTCATTGATTTTTTTTGTTCGCTTAAGGGCGTATTTAACGCCGAACCCGAAGGTAACCAAGGTTCTAACTGCAACTCCGTGTTTATTACCTTTTGCACGTGATTTCTCACTAAATAGGCCTTAATACGGTAAAAAGAAGGGGGCACAAACCACTCAAAATAACCAAATCTCTTGTTCCAAACCACCCGATACATACTCACCCCCAAGATATCGGATATTTTAGCAATTCTACGCCAACTGGACAACTCCCCGCTGTCAGTAACCACTACCGGTCTCGTTCCATCCAAAGATTTAACTAACTTTACTTCTTCTTCAAAAAACTTTTTATCCAGCCGCGGACACTCGCCAAAAACGTCTAAAAATGGCTCGTTCTCCACTTGCCAATATTTTAAAGCCGGCTCCCTTTTATATCTCTCTACGATTTCTCTCAACATTGTAAGTATTTTATCCTGCCTCTCTTTCTCTCCCAACCCCCACCACCAGCCGGGCGCGCGGCATTCCGGCCAGCGCGGCAAACGCAATCCTATAGCCAATTGGATATTCACTCCCCGTTTGGAGGCCTCGCTTACCTGCCAATCAATCTTGGAAAAATTAAAATTCTCTTCTTTCAATTCTAAATCGTCCCAATAAACCGGTATCCTTACCCACTTTACTTTTAAATCATCTAAAACGGCTAAATAGGCCTCCTGCCAATTAAGCCCAAGATACTTGGCATAGTCCCAAGAAAAAGAAACTCCCCATTCCAGTGGTTGTTTTTCCAGCGGCAAACTAACGGCGTAGAGAAAAACTAAAACCGCCACCGCTCCCGCTAGAATTATGAAAATTACGCCAAAAATTATATTTTTTAATCTGTTCATTTTTTAAAAATTTATTATGGCAATTCCTACGCCTATTATAACAATGGCAATGACTCTCTGTAAGATAACCCGGGGGGCCATTTGCTCTTTCAAAAGATTGGTAAAGCGAGACATCAGCAACAACGCCAAAATAAAGACAAAGGCATATTGCGCCCCCTGCAAAGCATTAACCAAAGTGACGCTGGCCAAAGAAATGGCGTAATTTATAAAAACAAAACTTAAAGCGCCTAAAATTTGCCCGCCTAAAAAAATCAGATAAACCTTGGCAGTCATCTCCTGGCCGCCGCTAAAAAGATTCTTTCTCGTTTCAACGTCAAACAATAAAAACAGAGCGGCGATAAAAGAGCCGAGGCGTGGCCAGATAAACCCATCCACAAAACTCAAATTGTTAAATATATATTTAGTCAAAATATAAAACAGGGCGAAAAATATGCCGGCGGACAAAGCTAAAATAACTCCGCCACTTTGACCGCTTTTCCCCCGACCAGTAGGGTCAATGCTTATAAAAATTCCTCCGAGCACTAATAACAAAAAAGCGGCAATCTGCCATCCTGAAAGGCGCTCCCCTAAAAAGATAAAAGCCAGAACAAAAATAATTATTGCCTGCGTCGCCCCGACCAAAGTCACCATTTGCGAGGCCTCGTCTTTTCTTAAAGCCGTGAAAAAAAGCAACAAAGCAATTATAAAACAAGCGCCAGTGACTAAAGAAATAAGCATCCAATACCCAGAAATCAAAGACCAACCCCAGGGAGCTAAAATAAACCCCGAGAGCCCTAAAACGCCCACTAGAAAAGCGTAAATCCGGGGGTTAGGCATTGACCTGCCCAATAGTATCTTATTTATAACAGACGAAACGGCATTAAAAAAATACCCGACAAAAGAGGTCCACAGCCAAAGCATATGAATTATTTATTAATAACAGCCGCCAACATCCCGCCTAAAAGATAAACAATAACGGACTCCGCCGCCCAACAAATAAGTAAACCCGCTGGCAGATTTATCAGAAGAACCATTGTCAGGGAATAAGGAATAACTGCCGCCAAAAAATACATTGCGCCATAAAATAATCCGCTCTTGGTTTTGGAAACTTCTCCGAAAATTTTATTTCTTAAAAAAATATAAAGCCCGGTGAATATCAACGCCCCGATAAAAGAAAAAATAAAAGAGTAATACATGAAAGAAGTCGGCGGCGGACCGGCTTCCGGCATCATCAATTTGCTCCACACCGCAAAGTACTGCGGGTCTAAATAATACTTCATACTGACCATAGCGCCAACCGTGTGAACAATCTGCGCCAAAACGGCAAAAACGAGGGAAGAAATCAGCCAACGCCCCCAGTTGATGTTTGTTAAAATTTTTTCCGGCATATATTTAAATTATTTTCTAAAATTATTCAGATAATAGCCAGCGGCGCCCATGGCCACTCCGACATTTAATGATTCTTTCTCTCCGGCCATGGGCAAAGATATTACTTTATCAGTTTTTTGCAAAAGACCACCGGAAATGCCAGCCACTTCATTACCGAGAATAAGGGCTAGGGGAAATTTCGGCTTAAATTTTTTATAATCCGTCGCCTTGCTTCCGGTTTCCAGCGCGATTATCTTCACCCCCTCCTTTTTTAATTTATTTATAACCACCCCAACTCTCTTTTGTTGCTCCCAAGCAACCGTTTTTTCCGCTCCCAAAGCCACCTTGCTGATTTCTTTTCTCGGCGGCTGGCCGGTATAGCCGGTGAGAAAAATTTTAGAAATTCCGAGAGCATCAGCCGTCCTAAAAATAGTCCCGACATTATACAAACTCCTGATGTTGTGGGCGATTACGTAAAACTTCTCTCTAAACATACTTTCTATCTTGCTAAGATAAATGACTGGGCAATCACGAAAACCGCGTAAATCAAAACTAACACCGCGCCCTCTCTGTTTGTCAATTGCCGTCCGGTTCTGTAAAAAATCGCCAAAAGAAGAAATAACACTCCAAAAATTATAAACAATAAATAATAAGAGCTATTCACTGACACCCCGATATTCTTAAATACGGATAAAATTCCAATGATAAGAACATTGGCGATTGCCGAACCTAAAATATTACTTAACGACAATTCCTCCACGTGTCGCCGCCAAGCCCTTAAAGAAACGATAATCTCCGGCAAATTTGTTCCCAAAGAAAAAACCAACAGGCCCACAAAAAATGCCGGCAAATCCAAACGTTCCAAAACAATAAAAGTATATCTCATGATTAAATTGGCGATAATCGCTACCAAAGCCACTCCGATAATGACGCCAAAAATATTTTTTATTATCTTTCGGGTATTGGTTATCTCAACGGACGGGAATGTTGGTTCCTTTTTTTTGTTTCTCAAATATAAATAAAATACTGCCGCGGAATAAGCCAATATCATAAAAACACCATCAGCCCAATCCACTTTGCCATCTAGACCCAAAAGCAGAGGTATAAAAAGAATCGCTAAAGCTGACAAAAAAGATGATAGCTCTCCGCTGGCGGCTATCTTCCTGTTTAAAATCGCGCTACCCCCTAAAATTAAACCAAGTAAAACAACAATCCCACCCACCAAGTTGCCGAAAGAAATTTCCCCCACCCCGCTTATCAAAGCGTTGATACCCAAAACAAATTCCGGCAAGGTAGTAAATACTCCGAGAAAAATTCCCAAAAAAAATAAAGAAACGTTTAATCCCTTTCCCACGCGCCTTAAATTAATCACGACTAAATCAGCCGACCGGCCCAAAAGATAAAATAAAACGGCTATTAAAGCAAAAATTCCAAGATTATCAAACATAAAATGTTTTTTCTCAATTTTCCCTATTCGCCCGCTCTTAAAAATCCCTTATATTATACCATTTTTTTAGTTTTTTAGCAGGCACTCAACTGTGTATAAACATAAAAATATACTATAATATAAAAACTATGATTTTAGATTGGCGAAAAATAAAAAAACCAATTATCGCTCTGGCTCCCATGGCTGACATTACCGACGAGCCATTCTCTTTGATTTGTAAAAAAATGGGGGCGGAAGTGATTTTTCGCGAAATGGTTTCGGCCGAAGCAATTGTCCGCGGCTCGGCAAAAACTTTAAAAATGTGCGAATTCAAAAAATCCGAACGCCCGATTATCCAGCAAATTTTTGGCAAAGACCCGCAAGTGATGGCGCGAGCCGCTAAAATCATCGCAAAAAAATTTAGACCGGACGGCATTGACATTAATATGGGCTGTCCCGCTAAAAAAATCATTGCTGATTTTAACGGCGCTTCGCTCATGCGCGACCCAAAGCTGGCCGCTGAAATTATTCGGGAAGTAAAAAAAACGGTGAGTGTTCCAGTATCAGTAAAGACGAGAACCGGCTGGAGCGACGAAAAAGAAATTTTGGAATTTTCAAAAATAATTGAAAAAGCCGGCGGGGATTTAATTACTATCCATGGCCGGACAAAAAAACAGGGGTATAGTGGAAAAGCCAATTGGCAAATAATCGGTGAAGTAAAAAAACAATTGGCAATCCCCGTGATTTTAAACGGCGACATCTTCTCCGCTGAAGACGCCCAACGGGCACTTGAACAAACCCGCTGTGACGGCATTATGATTGCCCGCGGCGCCATTGGCAATCCTTGGATTTTCCGGCAAACCAAAAATTTGCTGAATAAAAATATCGTTCCCCAAAAAATAACCGCTGTAGAAATTAAAAAAATAGTTTTAGAACACGCCAAACTCCACTTAAAATTTTACGGCCAAGACAAAATTCTCACCTTCCGCAAGCACTTGGTACAATATTTTAAAGGCGTCCTGGGCGCAAAAAAATTAAGAGAAAAATTGGTTAAAATATCCACATTAAAAGAACTGGAAAAAATTTTGAAAGAAACAAGGTAAGATAGACCTTTTTGGCCCCCTGACAAGGGGCTGGGGTTGGAAACGTTCCAAAATATGAAGGCGAGAATTCGAATTCTCGCCTTCATACAAGGGCTTGACCCGTTAGTCGCGACTGACTGGCCTTGACAAATTTCTAAGTTTGTGATATTGTGAAATATACTTGGTTTTTGCGGTTTTATACTTCTCTCCATGGTTTAAAAAGATGATTTTTAACAAAGGAGAATACCATGACAGAGAAATTAAAAAAGAAAAGGTTTACTTCTAAAGAGCTCAAAGAGCTCAAAAAAGAAGGCGAGGAGCTTTATGAAGAAATGGCGAAAGCCGACCAAGCCGACGGGGACGCAATTATGAATACCTGGGACAAATTATGGACCCAGGAAGAAATGGGTTGCCCCAAAGTTTTACCGCCCAAAGTCAAAAAAAATAAAGCCAAGTAACCCAATCTAAAAAGCGCCAGTAAAACGGCGCTTTCTTTTTTTAAAAACCCACTTTGTCATCCTGAGGAGCGGAGCGACGAAGGATCTCTAAAAATAAGCATATAGATTCTTCGCTTCATCCCGAATAATCGGGATTACGCTCAGAATGACAAATAAAAAAATATCAAAAACATAAAACCAAGTAAACGTATCTAAATAGCGCCAATAAATGGCGCTTTCTTTTTTAAAAACACGTGGGCGAGAATTCGGATTCTCGCCCACTTTTTACAAAACGATTTTAAGAAATTAATCTCTAGTCGTAAAAAACTTTCTTGGTTTGGAATTTTTCAAAATATAATGATAGGCGTCATCAACATTTTTCGCCAGATAAAAAATGTCCATATCCGCTTTCTCTATGGCGCCAAATTTTCTATAAACCGTATCATTAATAAATTTTGTAAACGGTTCCCAATATTCTTTGCCCATCAGCACCACTGGCAACGGCGGCGCTTTTCTTGTTTGAATTAAAGTGATGATTTCCAAAAATTCATCCAAAGTGCCAAAACCGCCAGGAAAATAGATGTAAGCGCGAGCGGACATTGAAAGCATTACTTTGCGGGTAAAAAAATAATAAAAACCTGTTCCTCTTTTCACGTATTTATTAATTCTCTGCTCTGTCGGCAACTGGATATTCAGGCCTATGGAATTGGCGCCGGCTTCGGAAGCCCCTCTGTTAGCCGCTTCCATCACGCCCGGCCCGCCGCCAGTAATTATCGCGAATCCCGCCTTGCCTAATTTATAGGCCAGCTGGCGGGCGTCTTTGTAATCCTCATCAAATTCCGTCACTCTGGCCGAACCGAAGAACGTCACCTCTTTTTTTAGTTTTGATAAAAATTCAAACCCCTCAATAAACTCGGCCATAATTTTAAAAATCTTCCAGCTGGCCTGGCTGGTGAACGGCTCCATCGGCGCCTGAAATCTTTTTATTTCTTCAAGAATTTCTCGCTTATCTTTCGACGGCTTCAAGGTATTACTCATATAAATAATTATTTTTAAACTTTAACTAATTATAGCAAATTCAAAGTTTAACATCAAAAGGGCCCGCCTCCCCCGATTTATCCACTACTGCTTTATATAACCTAATCTCTCCGTCATCTTTTAACCCCGCCAAATTTTCTCCGACAACCTCCCGCAATATACCCTCGCCTCTGCCAGTGATAATTAAAACTCTGGATACTCCCCTCTTTTGGCAATCTTTAATAAAAATTTTTAGATTCAAAATGGCGTCGCGAACGCGCTGGCCGTGGAGGTCAAGCTCCGCTCCGATTGGTGGATGTAAAGAATGACGCGGATTCTTTCTATATTCCAGTTCTCCCAACTCCTTTTCTTGACTAAAATCCGCAGAGCCATATTCTTCTAAAATATCTTTAAATTTTTTAGTTTCATTTCCCATAATTTAAAATAACCCCACTACGGCGGGGTTATATTCTTCTTTGCCAATAAATTATCACCATATTCGAAAATCCATATTACCATAGGCAAGGGCCAAATAAGACCAACGAGGACCGGGATGAAAATTTTTGCTTCCAAGGGATTATTTTCAAATCCCTGTTTATTTTTTCGGAACCAGCCCCACCCGACAGCCAAACCGATTGTCAGATAAACAACGATTAAAAATGTAAACATTTTACCTCCTTTTGTTTAAAGAACTCATTAACCTATTTTACCATATTCTTTAAAAAAATAAAAGACCCCTGCTATGCTACGTTGAGCTTTTATGCAGGGGTCGGAAGAGTGCCATAACCTTCATTGTCTTTTTTAAATTTACGTCTCATTGCGACCCGCTCTTTCTAAGGGTGCGGTCAATGAAAGATTCTTTGAAAATCTTCGCGCCCTTGAAAAATTCGGTGATTGTATTCGCCACAATTTGCGGGTCAAACTCTTTGCAGGAATGAATGAGTAAAACAAAACTGTCTTCCTCCGGCCAAGTGTCCAAGCTTAGAATTGATGTCATAAGCGGTTGGCTGACCGAATATGACTTCACCCCGAAAATTTCCGAGGGAAGCTCGTCCACGATCGGATTCTGGCGCATCTTTCTCATCTCAATCGCTTCGCAAAGCTTATCGACAAACTTCCGCAAATTATCTTTGTTTATGATTTGACCAACATCACAAACCTGAACTGTGGCAAGATAGACAAACGACGGCACGGCACTGCTGACGCGGTGTTCTTTTGCCATTTCACCCTCCTTTACTAAGTTGAAAGTTAAAAAGAACTCTATGATTTTTAAATCATAGTTTATGACTTAATTGTAAAGTTGTCAAGCTAATATGTCAATAAAAAAAGTTATCCACAACACCAAATAAACTGGCTCTGGGGGGAGGAGTCGAACCTCCACTAACTGCATTAACAGTGCAGCGTTTTACCGTTAAACTACCCCAGAATATAAACAAAAAACCCGCCGGTTTAATGGCGGGTGGTAAAAGACAAATCAAAACTACCATCCGCCGGCGGGATTATTATTGTTATTAATTTTTTTAATCTTAAAAATGATTTCATATAATCTAACAATAGCTCCAAAAGGATAATAAGTCAAGGGTGTTTCTCGCCATCTAAAATATCTTCTGGAAAATAAAAAACGGAAAGCAATGTTATGCTCCCCGTTTTGGGCAATGGATTTATTCCGTTTGGTTATTTTTTGGCAGAAATTTCCTACGAAATTTTTTATCCAACTCTTTTTCGTACTCTTCATCGGAAACAAATATCTTTGCTGCCACCTCTGGTATATTAAGAATTCCTTGTATCTTTTTGGCTTCATCGCTGCCAAGCGGATTGCCGTTGCTATCGGAACCATACACAATCACGATTCCGCTTACCGGCGGTTTTTCCTAGCCATTTTGCCCTTTCTTTTCTCTTTCATCACTCATTGTTTTGCCCTCTGTTGGTTAGATTATTAATATTCAAAAAACGCTATTTAAATAAAAAATTATTTTCATAATACTAAAATTAATTTCTCTTTTTCGCAGCTGACTCCTCCATTTTAGCCAAAGAAATTTTAAACTTCGCCAGATTATCTTTTACTTTTTCCGATAAACCGGCATGTTCCAAATCCGCCGTCTGCGATTTTAACAATTCAATCAAATTACCGAAAACTTCTGCCTCCTCATCTGATAAACCGCCGGATAAATCATAATTCATCTTGCCCAATAATTTATCCAGTTCGTCGCGGGAAATTGACAGACAAAAAACCGGAATGCCGCTTAGTTCCTTTTTAACCAGCTTCTTCCCACCATCAGATTTTTCAAAAGTAATTCCGTATTTCAATACCGCTCCGTCTTTTTTTGATTTATCCCTGATTTTTTTTATTTTTTTCTCAAATCTCTCCCCTCCCTTATCGTCATTAACCCCGTCAAAAGCGCAAGCCACATCGCCCGTTTCTTTATTGACAATCACGTAATCCACGCCGTTGGCATAATCGTCGTAAACCGAGGAATGAACCACAATGAAATCCTTGCGCAGGGCCTTATATAAAATACTCAAAAGCGCCTTTTCCAACAACGCCCCGTAGCTTTTTTCCTGATTCTTGCTCCACTGTTTCACCATTTCCTCTTCGGTGCCACAATTAAAAGTATCGCGGTAATAATCTTTAATGTTTTTATCTTCCTTACCGTCATCATTCCAAATTCCGCTGAAAATTTTTCGGCGCTCTAAGACAAAATCTTCGTCTTCGCTTACGCTCCCCTCTCCGGTTTTAGCAAACGGTCCGCCCTTTTTTGTCCAAAAAGAACGCATCTCAATATGCCCGTCTTCCCCGACGATATTTTTACCCCTTTCGTCTTCAATAAAGCGATTGAGATATTCATTTGTCTCCGCCGCGATATTCTTAATCAACTCCGCAAATTTTTCCTGTCGCTTCTCCCCCTTGGCGGGCTTTTCAAATGTTGATTTGAACATATTTAAAAAATTTACTCAACTATATTAAAAAACGCCCGGAAAACGAATTCTTATTCTTTCTTTATTTCCAAAATCTGAATGCCAACGTAAGCTTGCTTACTTGAATCATTGCCAGTGGCTTTTTTATACAACTCATCGGCTTCTAGAATATCCCCGGCTTCACATTCAAAAATAACCTTTTCAATCTTATGGTCCGTGTAAACATACCTCCTTAACTCTTTCTTTTGTTCTGGGCTTGAATTAATATTTTCTCGATTCATACTTTTAATTAATTCTGGCAGGGGGTGTAGGAATCGAACCCACGCTAGAGGTTTTGGAGACCCCTGTACTACCATTATACGAACCCCCCGAGTTTTTATTTTAAACTTAAACGTCTCAACAAGGCATTATAAACGGAACCACTATTTTTTAAACCTTTTTCTCTTTTTAAAGCTAGATATTTACCACCATAAGCTTCAAAATAAATTAATTTTGGGTTTCTACCTCTGGTTGTTCTAACTCTCCCTAGTAAATGTTCCTTAAGTCTATTTTTCAAATCCGCAGTATAACCAATATAAAAATTTTTACCCTTAATCCCTTCTATATGTAGAATATAAATATAATACATAAAAGTTTTGGAGACACCCGTCAGTCGCGACTGACGGGTGAGACCCCTGTACTACCATTATACGAACCCCCCGAGAACTATAAGCTATCGGCTTATAGTCATCGACTATTTTGTTTCCTTATGCGGTGTGTGTTTTTTGCAATGTCGGCAATATTTTTTCATCGCTAAACGCTCTCTAAGTGTTTTTTTATTTTTCTTAGAAAAATGGGTAACCCTTTTGCATTCCGAGCATTCTAATTTAATGAGATTGTCTTGTGACATAAAAATAAAATTAATTAATAATCTGAAGCCACCCGTCGGATTCGCCCGGTCATCCGACCGGGTCCGCCTTTGGCGGAAACCGAAAAGGAGCAATTGATTTACTTACTGAACCAGAGCCGAGGACAGGATTCGAACCTGCGACCCGCAGTTTACAAAACTGCTGCTCTACCAGCTGAGCTACCTCGGCACTTAGCGACTGGCGGGCAGGCAAAACTGTCGCTCTTTTATCTTAAAACAGAGGTGCGACAGCGGTATCGCACCTACAAAATATTTTTTAAAAAGGCCTCTGAGCCGTTGCGCGGGCTTGAACCGCGGACCTACTCCTTACCATGGAGTTGCTCTACCAACTGAGCTACAACGGCATATAAACGAATAAATATTAGTCCCAGCCAAAGGCTGGTCAGCCAACTGCTCGCCCCGCCCTACCAACTGAACCCGTCCGCCACGGCTTCGCCGTAGGCGTGCCGGGCGGGCTACAACGGCATTATTTTATTTCCTTAATCCTTTCTTTAAATTCCGATAATTTTTCGTTTTCTGGATTTACCTCTTCTAATTTTTTCAAAGTATCCTCGGCTAATTTTTTATTTTCTCCTATTATAGCAGATTCTAAAAGGAAATCAAGCGTGCGAGGGTTATGGGGCGAAGATTTAACCGCTAATTTGGCATTGGCCAATAATTTTTCCTTATCGCCCAGAATCTTAAAAATTTCTCCCAGTTCAATATAATAAACAAAATTTTGCGGATTGATTTTAATCAAATAATCAAGCGTCTGAAGAGCTTGCTCGTATTCCTTTCCCTCAATATAAATCCCTACCAGCCCCTCGTAGGCCTCGGTATTTTTTATATCCAAACTAATAATCGTGATATATTTCTGCTCCGCTTCCATGAACTTTTTTTCTTTAATTAATTCTTCCGCTTCGCGTAAAAGATGAGTGATTTTTTGCTCAATGTTTTCTCCATTTTCCGCAGTTACCATAGAGGATTTTTTGTATCTTTTTTCCAAATCTAAAAGCTTGTTATGCAGTCTCCAAAAACTTTCCCTTAAAATATCGCTGGTAGGCCCAAAAAGCTCTTTACCCCAAGATTTAATTTTACCGAGTAATCCCTTAAATCGACTGGTCAAAATTTGCTCCTTCTTTTCCGCTTGTTGTTCCTCGGGTATTGATTTGACGTCAATAGCCGCCAAGTTGGGAAATTTTCTCACGGCAATCACAATTAAAATTAAAAGACAACCCCCCAAAATTATCAAACTTATGTTTATAAGCATTGCGATTTCTTTATTAATTCTTTAAAACTGGCAAGCTTCTGCGCCGCCCCGCCTACCAACACTCCTTGTATTTCTTGTTCTTTAGTAAACCCTAAAATGCTTTTACTGTCAACACTGCCGCCGTAGATAATAGTAAAATTACTCCGCGCCACAGTGGATGAAAAAATTTCCGAAATTTTCTTTCTGATAAACAGATGCGCTTCAGCGGCTGCGGCGGCATCTAAAAATTTCCCAGTACCTATTGCCCAAATTGGTTCATAGGCCACAAATATCCTGACTCCCGGAGAAAGTTTAAGGTCTCTGAAAATCTCGGCGATTTGCCCGCTTAGAACTCTCCAATAATTTCCCGCCCTTCTTTCTTCGGCGGTTTCGCCGATACAAACAATTGGAATCAGGCCATTTTTTAGAGCCGCGCGGGTTTTCAGCCCCACTATTTTATCGGTTTCCTTCAAATAATTCCGCCTTTCCGAATGCCCCAAAATTACGTATTTAACCCCCGCCTCCTTGAGCATCGCCGGGGAAATTTCTCCGGTAAACGCTCCCCTTTCTTCCCAAAACATATCCTGCGCGCCTAGTTCTAGGGGCGTGCGCTTAATCAAACTTCCGACCCTTTCCAAACTGGTGAACGACGGGCAAAGCACTATTTTATTCTTTTTATGATTATTTTTAATTTTAATGACAGCGCGGGCAAGCTTGACCGAATCTTTTAACCCTAAATTCATTTTCCAATTGGCGATAGTAAAAAAAATTTTCATAACCAAATTAATTAAGGATTAAAATTTTAGCAAGGGGCGAAATTCTCCAAAATCTTTAAACGGCCCAATCAGCGCGCCCCGCAAAAAATCCGGCTGAAAAACCTCGCGCGCCACAGCCGAAATATCATTACTCCCCACTTCGTCTATCTTAGCAAATTTTTCTTCCGGCGTTAAAACTTCTTTACACAAAAGCTCCTGCCGGCCAAACCAGCTCGCCAGCGCGCTGGAATCCTCCAACGCCAAAATCGTCCGTCCTTTAAGATAATCTCTAGCGCGAACAAGTTCCGCGGCCGTCACTCCGGCGTTGAGAACTTTCCGCACCTCCGCCAGAATCAACGGAATCGCCTCTTTGATTCTGGATTTATCAAGCCCGGCCTGGATTTTGAAATGACCCGTATCTTCATAGGTCTCCGCGCCGGCGCTGATATAATAACAGAGGCCTTTCTTTTCGCGGATATTAATGAACAAGCGCGAGCTCATTGTCCCACCCAAAATAATTCCAAGTAAATTCAGGGCGTAAATTCTCGGGTCATCATGCGATAAAGCCGGCCACCCTAAAGCCAGATGAATCTGCTCAGTCTCTTTGTAAAAAATGGCCACATCCGGACCCGCGAAATTTTTTGGTGAAATTTTAAAATTCTCAAAAGTGGGCGTGACTTCACCGCCGGCCTTAATTTTGCCAAAATATTTTTCCGCTAACTTTCTGTCTCCCCCGCCGATATTGCCGGCCAGCGCCACCACCATATTTTCCGGAGAATAAAATTTATTTTTATAGCCCAGTATTTCCTCCCTCTTCAGCCGCTGGATATTTTCTTTGGGGCCCGAAATCAGCTGGCCAAGTTTGTTTCCGGCGTATAAATTCTTTTCAAATAGATCGTCCAGATATATCATCGGCGTATCTTCATACATATTAATTTCTTCAATAATCACGCCCCGTTCTTTTTCCAATTCCCCGGCGCTGAATTTTGACTGCCAGAGTATGTCAGAAAGAACGTCCAAGGCCACGCCGACTTTTTCTTTATTAGCTTTGATATAATAGCCCGTATGGTCTTTAGCGGTAAAAGCGTTATAATCCGCGCCGATGGAATCGAGGTCGCGGGAAATGGCCAACGTCGTCGGACGCTTCTTGGTGCCCTTAAACATCAGATGCTCTATGAAATGGGAAACGCCGTTCAACTCTCCGGATTCGTATCTTGAGCCAACACGAAAAAGAACCAGAGCGGTGACTGCTTTGGTTTCTTTTTGAGGGATAAAAATCAATTTTGCTCCATTGGGTAAAACTTTTTTCTCGTACATCTATTTTAACTTATCTTGAAAAATATTTACCAAGTCGGCAATATCAACTCTCTCTTGTTTCATACTGTCGCGCTCACGGATGGTCACCTTTTTATCTTCTAAACTTTCAAAATCAACCGTCACGCAATACGGCGTGCCAATTTCGTCCTGCCGGCGGTAGCGCTTGCCGATGGACTGGGTCTCATCATATTCGCACGTATAATTTTTACGCAGTTCGTTATAAATCTCGTGCGATAGTTTTGATAAATCCTCTTTTTTAGATAAAGGTAAAATGGCGATTTTAATGGGCGCAAGCCACGAGGGAAATTTCATTACCACGCGCGTATCCTCTTCCCCTTCGCCCGTTGGCGCGCTTTCTTCCTGATAAGCTTCCAGCAAAGAAACCAGCAACATGCGGTCCACGCCAAACGTCGGCTCAATCACGTGCGGCAATATCTTTTCCCCCGTTTCCGGGTCGGTATATTTTAAATCTTCCCCGGAAACTTCCTCGTGCCGGCGCAAATCAAAATCTGTGCGATAAGCGATACCATGCAGTTCCTTTACACCAAAAGGATATTTATACTCAATATCAACTGTGCGTTTAGAATAATGCGCCCGTTCTCCATCGGGGATTTCGTGCCAGATTAAATTATTCATATTAATCCGCATGACATCTCGCCACCAAATTTTGATGTCCTCTAACCACATTTCAAATTTCTTTTCCCAACCTTCCGGTCTGATAAAATATTCCAGCTCCGCGATTTCAAATTCGCGCGTGCGGAAAATAAAATTGCCGGGCGTAATTTCGTTGCGAAAATTCCTGCCGATTTGAGCAATGCCGAAAGGCAAACGCCGACGAGTGGTATTCAAAACATTTTTAAAATTAACGAACATCCCTTGCGCGTTTTCCGGCCGCAAATAAGCGACATTCGCTTGTTCCTCTGACGGACCGATAAAAGTCTTAAACATCAGATTAAATTGTTTAACATCAAATTTTCCTCTTAAATCACCTTCTCTACCTTTTGTTTCAATGCCAAGGTTTTTAGTTCCACAATTTTCACAAATCCAAAAAGCACCGAGTATATCTTCATCTGGACCAAGCTCATCTAATTCTGCTCGAGGCCCTTCGTACATAACTTTTATCTGATCCCAACGAAAACGTTTATGACATTTCTGATTTTTACATTCCACCAATGGGTCAGAAAACTCTTTCAAATGCCCACTCGCTTCCCAAACCTTAGGATTCATAATCAGAGCGGCGTCAATCCCCACCATATCTTCGCGTTCCTGCACAAAAAATTTCCACCATTTTTGCTTGATATTATTTTTCATCTCCACGCCATAAGGGCCGTAATCCCACGAATTGGCCAATCCGCCGTAAATCTCCGAGCCCGGGAAAACAAAACCGCGCCTCTTGCAAAGAGACACAATCTTTTCCATCTTTCCGTTTTGAGCGGAAACGGGAGCTTCTTCTTTTTTATTTTTTGCCATAATTTAAATCGTGGTGATTTCTTCTTCTTTCTTTTTGGTAATTTCTTCCACTTTTTTATTATAATCCCCGGTCACCTCATCTAGCTCCTTCTGCAAAGCGTATTTATCGTCCTCGGTAATTTCTTTGCTCTTTTCGGCGGCAATAATTTCTTCGCGAATTTTCTCGCGAACCGCCCTTAGCTTTATCTTCCCCTCTTCTATTTTTTTATTAAGCAATTTCAATAAATCCTTTCTCGTTTCCTCCGTCATCTGCGGGATATTTATTCTGACCACCCCCCCTTCATTTATCGGATTCAGCCCGCGACCGGAGTCCCTAATGGCTTTTTCAATATCTTTGCCAATATTTTTATCCCAGGGTTCAATGGTAATCGTTCTCGCTTCCGGCACGCCAATGCTGGCCAATTGTTTCAAGGGTGTCCTGACCCCATAGGCCTCAACCGAAATATCCTCCACCAGCGCGGCGTTGGCCCGGCCGGTTTGGATAGTGGAAACTTCCTTTTTTATAAATTCAAGGGCTTGGGCGAATTCCCCCTCGTGTTTTTGGATTAATTGATGCATAGTATTTAAAACTTATTTCTTTATTTTGGTAATTCCGAGATACAACATATTAGGGTTGGCGTAATTAACAAGTAACGCCGTCCCCGCGCCGGTGGTCGGCAACGCCTTGGTTGTCCAGGTCTTCCCGCCGTCCGCAGTGCGATAAAATGTTTTATCGGCCACATAATAAATTTCCGCGGAATTCTGCGGGTTAACTGACAAAGAATAAATAGTAGCCGTCCCCGGAGCAGTAATCAAGTTAATGGGTTGCCAGGCCTGCCATTCATTGCCCAGCGTAGTTTTTAATAGGCCGTATTTGGTGGCTAAAATTAAACTATTCTTTTGATAAACCATGTCGCGAAATTCCAAACCGCCGCCGTAGGTCCTTAAAATATCCTGCGATTCCTCCCAGCTCTCTCCGGCATTGGCGGTTTTATAAACACCATTCTTCTGGGTAGCCACAAAGACCACGCGCGTATCATTGGCTTGATTTATCAAAATTTTTTCCACCGAGCTTTTTAGCCGATTAATCGCTTTCCAGCTTTTGCCTCCGTCCAAACTTTTAAGAACATCCCCTTGCGATGAGCCGGCATAAACAATCTGCGTATTGAAAGAATCCAAATCCAAGGCGTTGATTTTATTGTCCGCGCGCGGGTCATCGTAAATAAGCTTCCAGGTGCGATTACAATCATCGGATTTGAAAATCTTATTATCTACCGCGGCATAAAGATTACATTTATCTTTATTGTCTACGGCAATTGAATTAATTGTTTTCCCGGAAAAAAATTTCACCAACTGCCAACTGTCTCCATTGTCGTAAGTATAGATAATACCCTGACCTTCGCTTAGAGCGTAAAGAGCGTTGCTGTCCGACGGATCAATTTCAAAATCTTTGATATTCACTCCGGCAATGGAAACATCTGCCACGCCCACGTGCGCCACCGACACTTTCTGCTGCCAATTATCGCCCTTGTCACCGCTTCTAAAAACGCCCAAATCATTCCCGGATTTTTTAAAACTGATGCAACCGGCGCCGGATAAAACAAAGATAGTTAAAACCGAGAAAAGTAAAAAAAATTTTTTACTGGACATACGGATAATGTTTAAAATTTATAGATTTAAAACAAAGTTTTCCAGGGCCAAACGGATATTCACGTTCCTTTCCAAATAATCCCTGGTTTTGTTAAGCTCTTCCATTAGTTCCACAATTTTCTCCAAAGAGTATCTTTGCGCTAGTTTTTGTAATTTTTCCTTGACATTCAAATTGGCGATAAAATCGAGAGAATCATTCTTGATATAGGCCATGTCCCTTAAAAGCGACGCCCAAATCCCGAGCGAACTGTCCAAATTTTTAACCAAAACATTTCTCTCTATCTTGCTATTGGCCAAATTATTTATGATTTCAAACCTTTCATAAATTTCGCCTTGAGACAAGAGAAAAAAGTCATTCACTCTCTTATTATGTTCTTCCAGCAAATCCCGTTGGCGGAATAAATCAAGAGCTAGGCCCGGCCGGCCAAAGGACAAGTGCGCCAAATTTTCCGCCTCCGCGCGTTGAGCGCCCAAGGATAAAAGATAATCAAAAATTTCTTTTTCTTTAACTGGTAAAAATTTTAAAATCTGACAACGCGACAGAATTGTTGCCGGCAAAAAATCAACTTTCTCGGCTATCAAAATAATAATCGTCTTGGCTGTCGGCTCTTCCAGCGTCTTTAAAAAACTGTTGGCCGAAGATTCATTCAATAAGTCCGCGCCATCAATTACCGCCACTTTATAACCGTTAGAAAAGGAGCCTAAACTTAATTTATTTTGTAACTCTCTCACCTGCTCAATGATGATGTCTTTTTTTTCTTCCAATTTAGAAAGATGATAAACGTCCGGATGGATTCCCTTGGCGATTTGCTGACATTGCCGGCACTTGCCACAGGGTTTCACGTTTTTATCCTCGCAAAATAACGAAGAGATAAATTCATAGGCCAGAATCTTGCGGCCAACTTTTTCCGGACCGGCAAAAAGGTAGGCGTGAGCTAAATTGTTTTTGGCAATGTTATTTTGTAAAAAATCGGCAATATTACGATTGCCAATCACCCTCCAGTTCCATTGTATCCCCTTCTGTATCATATAGAGAATTCTATCATAAAGCGGCGGATTTAACAATAAATTTACCCACAAATACATTAAAATCCTCCGCTTCGCCACTCCAATTTTCGGGATTGCTCAGTATATATTCACGAATATTATTTAATGATTTTTCGGTACGGATTACGTGCTCCCAATAATTGCGCTGCCATAATCTCCGATCGAATGGCGGCCAACCGCCTTGTTTAACATTTTTAATATATTCATTCGTCGTCATTGTTTTAAACCATTTTACAATATCATGTAGGGGCGAACCTACGTGTTCGCGATTGTGTAGGGGCGAACCTACGTGTTCGCGATTGTGTAGGGGCGAACCTACGTGTTCGCGATTGTGTAGGGGCGAACCTACGTGTTCGCCCTTTTTAAGATTAGAGCAGACACGCAGGTCTGCCCCTACAATCCCTATGGTTATATTTATTATTCCATGAAAATGGTTCGGCATTACAATAAATTTATCTAATTCAACGCGGAAAAATTTATTTTCTAATTCCAGCCACCATTTTTTAATCATTTCGCCAATACTATTTAATATCACCTCACCATTAACCACCTCGCCAAATAAACATTTACTACCTTGTACGCAAATCGTTACGAAATAATATCCCGATTCACTATAATCATAATTTTTTAAACGAATCGACTGGCGATTAAACTTTTTATCCCCTCCTGCCATAAAATAATTATTGCTTTAAAATTTTCATCGTTTCCTCCGCGCATTTTTTCCAAGAAAATAATTTCGCCCTTTCCAGGCCCTTTTCAATAAGCGTTCTTCTTAAATTTTCATCATTTACAACTTCCCCCATCTTCCGGCCAAATTCCTCAAAATTTTCCGGTTCTATTAAAATTCCTGCCCCGCCCGCAATCTCCGGCAAAGCCGCGCGGTTAGAACAAACTACCGGCGTGCCACAAGCCATGGCCTCTGTAATCGGGATTCCAAAACCTTCGTAAAAACTGGGAAAAATAAAAGCTGTAGCGCCATTATAAAAAGCTGGCAAATCCTGCTCCTCCACCCAACCGAGCTCTAAAATTTTATCTTTAACCGGAGAATGAAAAATTTCATCTTTTATTTTTTGATAACCAAAATATCCGGACCGACCGACCAATACTAATTTATAATCGCCAAACCTCTCATCTCGCATCAAAAGATTAAAAGCCCTTATCAGTCCCGCCACATTTTTCTTTTCTTCCAATCTGCCTAAAAACAAAAAGTATGGTTGACTGATATTGTATTTCTCTAATATGGAACTAGCTTCCTCTTTCGGCAATTTTTTATATAAATCAGAATTATATCCATTATAAACAACGGAAATTTTCTCCGGGTCGGCGCCGTAAATATCAATCATCTCTTGTTTCGAAAAATTGGAAACAGTAATAACGCGCTTGGCGTGTTTAATGGCAAAACGGGCGGAAAAACGATGGTAAGCTAATTCCTGAAAATTATAAATTTCAGGAAATCTCTCAAAACCAATGTCATGTAAAGTAGTAACGGTTCTTTTAGGATGAATCAACGGTATGGTGTGCGCAGGAACGAATAAAATATCCGGCTTGTCTTTTATCATTTCCCACGACAGGCGCCACTGCGTCCAAAATCGGCGCAAAGAAGATGTTAAAATTTTAGAACGCCAATTAGGCGGCAAATTTTCTAAACCGTCACACAGAGCTTCTTTAGAATATAAAATAAACTGATCCCCTTCGGAGTTCAGTTTCTTAAATTCTTGAATCAGATAGTAAGAATACCATTCGGTCCCGGTTTTTTCTTTTTTGTTGGCGCGCGAAGCGTCAATGCCGATGAGCATTATCTTGTCGCTAATATTGACCTTTTATATGATTCCAAATTTTCTAAAGCAACGCCTGTACCCTTGGCTACGCAAAGCAAGGCATCATCAGCCACATAGGCCGGCACTCCGGTCGCCTGCGACAATAAAATATCTATATTACGGAGCAGAGCTGTTCCACCGGTCAAAACCATCCCCTTTTCCATAACATCAGCAGATAGTTCGGGGGGTGTTTTATGAAGAACTTCCCGGCAAGCGGAAATTATTCCGTTTAACTCGTCTTGAATGGCTTCGGTGACATGGTCAGAGTTGATAATAATTGTTTTGGGAAGGCCAGAGACCATATCTCTCCCCTTGACTTCCATGGATAATTTATTTTCCAAGGGTGTGGCTGAACCGATTTTTATTTTTATATCTTCGGCCGTGCGTTCACCGATAGCCAAGCCGAATTTGCGGCGCACATACTCCAAAATGGCTTGGTCAAGTTTGTTGCCGCCGATGCGCACGGAATCAGAAGCGACAATCCCGCCCAAAGAAATCACCGCCATCTCCGCCGTTCCTCCGCCGATATCTATAATCATATGCCCGGAAGCACTGCCAATCGGAATATCCGCTCCAATAGCGGCCACAATCGGCTCTTTAATAATATAAGCGGCTTTGGCTCCGGCGGCGATAGTCGCGTCAATCACCGCGCGTCTTTCGGTGGAAGTGATGCCCGCCGGAACGGAAACCATTACTTCCGGCCGAAAAAGATGAACTCCGCCAAGCGCCTTATTAATAAAATATCGGAGCATGGCTTCCGTAGTTTTGTAATCTGCAATAACTCCGTCTTTCAACGGCCGAGAAGCGATAATAGTATCGGGAGTACGGCCAAGCATTTCTTTGGCTTCACTGCCGACAGCTAATATCTTTTTATCAACAACAGAAATAGCCACCACCGATGGCTCATTAATAATGATGCCTTTTTTAGGAATATAGACTAAAACATTGGTTGTCCCTAAATCTATTCCGATTTTTTTGATAAACATATTAATTAGAAATTGATGTTAAAACTGCACTAGGGATTCTCTGTCTTGCCGCAGGGTATAAATAAACTTTATCTGCTTATCGCTTTGCTGGCGGGAAGAATATCCGAGCGGCAGCCAGGACTTAATCTTTTTATCAAAATTAAGGTCTATTGTCAAACTGTGTCCTTCCGTGCCAGATTGTTTTTGAACAAAAAGTTTATACAGCCCCAGGTCGTATTTGGTTTTTACCCATTTGGGCAAACGATACTTCACGCTTAAACTCCTTGTCTCTCCGGGTTCTACGGCAACAAATGCTCCGAAATAAGTTTTCCCTAACTCTTCGCCAACATCGGCTTGCCCTGGTTTTCTTTCGGGATCTTTAACTTTATCATTCTCCATTGCGCCCCTAACTTCAATGAGCTCACTCCCCTGCGGCACATAAAAACGAGTATACGTGCGATAACGAGTTGTCTTCCAGCTAAAATTGCCATTATTGGTATAAGTGATTCCCGCTTCGGCAATCAAATCGTCTCCTTCTACGCTGACGGTATAATTTATTTTTCGAGCCATCACCTGGTCGGTTTTTAAGCTGGCCATATTGGAATCAATGACCGAGAGATAATCTCCGTCATATTTTACCAACGCCCCGCCCCAATTGTTCTCATCAACAAGCATCTGCAAATCCGCGCTATTATCATAAACCAAAACCTGCTTTTCGTTTAAATTCTTTTTCAGGATATCCAGGGCCTCAGGCCACCGCGAGGATGGTAATTCAAATAAACGTTTTTTGAGTTCCACCGCCAGTTTGCCTACGATTTCCTTGCGTTGGATATCCGGTACCCCCTGCTCGTAATAACCCTTTTCTACCTGATATTCCAGGGCCTCCACTAAATTTTCAGCGTCAAAAATTTGCCCGTCAATTTTAATCTGTCCAACCAACTTTAAAAGGTCTCGAATAAGATTGGGCGTAATGGCAATCACTCCGTCAATTTTCGGCTCCACCGTCGCTTTCCAGATATCATCTTCTCCCTTATTAAGATGCGACTGAATTTCTTGATTATAAAACCACTCTGCCTGACGGGCGCTGGTGGGAAAATCCGGCGACCAATTGGAATCGCGCAAGAACCAGCCGTTCTGGCCCAATAAATATTTTTTAAGCGGTTCGGGCGGATTAACTTTCAAAGTATTGATTACCGAAAAATCCAATTTATAAATATTGTCCGTGGCAAAAGTGACCAAATCCCCGCTGTCTAATTTGACAATGCCAAAAGTTCCGATAAATCCGCCGGTGGGACGAATTTCGTGGTTATTTTGCAGAAGAAATAAATATGTCTTGGGATATGGATATCCCAAAACCTGCGGTAAAATTTCCGAAGCCGGAATGGCTTTACTGATTGTTTCCTGCAACGCCGGAAGTTTATCGCGCAACGGTTCAATCGCTTTTTTAAACGGATAAAAAATTTCATCTTCCGGTATCTGGTTAAAGGAAAGCATCGCCAAGTCTATCTTGGCTTTGGCGCCCTGAAGCTGCGGTGAGGACTCAAATAAAGTTTTTAAAATTCTTTTTTTCTGTTCTTTGGAAATTTTGTCAAAAGACAAATCGCCCTCGCCAAAATCAGTCTGCCCGCTCAATATTGAAGCCATCTCAACGGTTTTAAAAATATCCTTCGCAACCAAAACGATTTCCTTAACGGCCGAGGTGGTTTCTATGCCGGTGAGCAGAAGATTGTCCAGGGCGGAAACTTGTTTCCCGATAATCGGCAATTTTTTAAAAAGATAAAACTTTGCAAATTTTTCCCGGGCCGCAGATAAGTCGCTTTCCGCTTTTATTAAAAAAATTTCGGCATTTTCCAAATCTAATCTCCCGGCGTAATCCTCGGCCTGCTCCAAATTATTTCTCCCCTCTTTGGCTAAAGCATAGATATCCCGCGCCGTGCCGATAAAGGGGTAAATAAAAAATCCTCCGGCGATGATTATAATCACGACTGCTAAAAAAAACGCTTTAACAATTTGAAAAAACTTTCTGCGCCGGCGCTGCCAAGGAAAAATCAAATGGCGTCTTAAAAAATCTCCTTTAATTTCCATAGATTTGGGGAGTATCGCTATTTTTATATTTTCTCAAATACTTAATCCAATCTTTAATATGAATGCGGGTAAGGGGGTTAAACACAGAGGCCAAACCCTTGTTTTCCGCCGACTCGCGGCGATGATAATGAACCATCGGCGCTTCCGCCACGTAATAAACCTTATAACCGTTTTCCCAAAACCGGCGGCACCAGTCAACGTCAGCAAAATAGACAAAGAACCTTTCATCCATCAAACCAACTTTCTTCATCGCCTCTCGCCTCACCATAATGGCGCTGCTCATCACCCATTCTACGGGGCAGCTGCGATCATGGCAAAAGTCTGCCATAACATAACGACTTATATCCGCTTTAGCAAAAGACCAACGTCCCAAAAAAGTGCGGCGGAAAAGCGGCGTGAGTTTTGAGGGAAAACGCAAACAGGACTGTTGCGGCGTTTTGTCGGGATTTAATAATTTAGCCCCGGCCAAACCAATATCCGGCGTCTTTTCCAAAAAGTCATACAGATTCTTTACCCCTCCTTCAAGCGGAGCAATGTCGGTATTTAAAAGTAAAATGTATTTGCCTTGCGCTTCTTTTATTCCTAAATTATTTCCTTTGGCGTGGCCTAAATTCACCGGCGCTTCAATCAACTTAACATTGGGAAAATTTTCCTTAATCATTTCCGCCGAACCGTCGCCCGAGGCGTTATCCACTACTATTATCTCATAATTTAGCCCATGGTTAAACATCTCTATCCCGCGGATACAGGTCTTTAAAAATCCTCTGGTTTTATAATTTAGAATTACTATGGAGAGGTCCATAATTTAATGACAATTTTCGGTTAAATACAATATATTACTCTGTATCTCTTTTATATCATTAAAAAAACTTTCATAATATTGGTCTGAGGCGAGGTCAGCATTCTTTTTTTGATTAGTATTCCACCCCGACCCCATTAATAAATTGTATATAAAATGGATGGAATCATTAATTTTATTAGCCCCCTCCATTTTAGAAAGAGTAACCAAAAACTTGTACTGACATTTATCTGACATATTATCGGTAATACGACTAGAATTATTAAATAATATGTCGGTATGAAAATAATTATTATATAACAATTTTGTCTGATTATTAAGAATATAATTTGCAATTGACAAATTATACTGAAAGACATTTCTTATGATGCCCACTTCTCGTGTAAAATAATTGTAGCTACTAAAAGAATAAGTTAAAAATATCAAAATAACTGATGATATTGTCAATATTGATATGGCCAAGTTTTCTCTCACATATCGTTTGCAATTCTTATTAATAAATAAAAAAATAAAAACTATCACCAGTAAAATTGTTAATATAAATATAAACTTATCAATTCTATAAATAAAATAAAAAAATGGTGCCATCACATACCAAAAAAATGACCCAATTAGAAATAGCACTGCCAGGGGAAAAAATATCTTACTTATTTTTAGCATATTTCGAAAATATTAATCTTCTCTTTTCTAAAGAGTTTGGCAATTGCCTAAAGAATTCGGGAATCGCTTTGAGAGTCGGCCATTCAAAAAATAAAATATATAAAAACTTTTTTAATTCGTACCAAAATATAAAAGGAAAATTTTTCAAAAAGTCGCCCCACCGCTCATTTTTTACTAAAGTCAAAAGGTGATTTTTGTAAGAATAATAATTAACTAATTTTGACTTTTCTTTTCTATTTTTAATAATATTAATTGCGCCAACTTTTTCACCACCCGCGGCACCGCGATAGTGATAAGCAACTGCTTTTGGTACCAACTCCGCCCCCCAACCCCTATTCTTCAACCGCCAAGCCAAATCAACATCTTCTTTATACATAAAATAATCTTTATCAAAATACTCTCCTTCAGCCAACCTAACCCCTTGTAGGGCGTTTAGACGGTAAAGCGCTAAGGCTCCGGAAATTCCAAAAACCTCTTTTTGACCATCAAATTGGCTATTATCAATTTCTCCGGCCCCACGGTCAACGGTTCGGCGAGAACGGAACATTTTTAAACCAGTAGAATCAATTATATCGGTTTTAACTATATTTTTCAAGTCCTCGCCAAATTCAAAGCGCTTCAACTTCGGGCCAACACTACCCAACTTCTCTCCTCCCTCCATCGCCTCCACCAATTTACCCAAACAATCTAGCTCCATCACAATATCAGGATTCATCACTAAAACATATTCAAATCCTTCTCCCATATTTCTTAGCCCATATTCTATATTTCTATTATGCGCCACATATCCTTCGTTTCTACCGTTCCTGATTAATTCCGCCTCTGGATAATTTTTCAAAACAAAATCCGCTGTCCCGTCAGAAGAATCGTTGTCTAAAACAACTAACTGAAAATTATTATACGTCTGGCTATAAATAGCGGGTAAACAAAAGGGTAGAAATTTTTTACTATTCCAGGTTACTAAACTTATTAATATTTTTGGACTAATTGACATATATTTAAGATTTTCCTACAATCTAATTATCGCACCTTTACAAAGGAGGGATTATGAAGGATTTACTTAAAATACTAATAGGGTCTTTAATGATTACGACTGGCATGGGAACGGTAATGATTACGACTGGCCTAGGGGAAATTCTACCTGGCAATACCGACCCCCTAATAGTTATACCCATAGGATTTATCTTTTTGGGTCTAACCATCGGCGGTATATCCATTATTTTCTCAACCATCAAAAAAATAACTAACGCGCCTTAAAAAGACGCGTTTTATTTTCGTATTTTTTCCGTCACCCAAAATCCCAAATACTTGCCAAACATCAGGCGGGTTTGCGCGTCTATTGCCGGCAAAGACCCGAATATTATCAAAGTCACCGGTAAAAAAATCCACTGCAGGGCCAGAATAAGATAAGTATATCTGCCTTTTCCTGCCGGCGGTGGCGGCATCAGCAAAAGCCCAAAAATCGCCGAAACCAAAATACCAAGCATAGCCGCGACCATTAATTTTTCCAAGACCAAAGGAGCATTCTGAATAATTGCCTCGGTTTTAATTGTTTCTGACGCCACCAGCAAGGGTAATCGTCCTAAAACAAAAAGTAAAATCGGAGCGCTGGCCCACGAAAACATCCCCTCGGTTTGATTCCAGGTATATTTTATCTTTTTAAACAACGGGATTTTTTTATTACGCAGAAAATGATAAACCATGAAAGGAAAATTCTCTATACCCCAAGCCCATCTTCTCTGTTGCTTGTAGAGATTCTTAACGCTCTCCCAAATATTCCCCGCCATCACCGTATCCATGGAAATAGGAATGTGCATCGGCGCGACTGAATATTCTCCATCGTAATGTATAAGACATTGCAGAAAGATTCTGGAATCGTCGGAAACTATGTCTTTCTGCCAGAACCCAACATCCACCAACGCCTTGTAACTCATGGAATGGGAAGAAAAAGTAAATAATCGGTCGGGGCGAGCCAGCTCCGTCATCAGCCAAAAAGTAGTGCCGAAAGCGGTGATACGAGTGAAAAACAAAGCATTCCAGATATTGTTATTATAGAGAGCTACCGGTTGAAAAGAAGTGCGGGTGGGATTGGGGTGGGTGGCGTATTTATAAGTCAGACAAGAAAAATATTTCGGATGGACGCAGGTGTCACAATCAAAATAAGAAACAATGATTTTTTCATAGGGTATGCCCAACCCGTCAATAATTTTTTTAGATTCCCGGCCGGCATAATTGGCGTTTGAACCCTTGCCTTTGATTTCTCCAATCACTCCGTCGGGATGAACCGTCACTATAAATTTAAAAAATTTGCGGCCGTATTCTTTTTCTAAAATTTCGGCTTTGGGCAAAAAATCGTCCGCCTTCCTACCTTCGCCCGCCAAAACAAGAATAAATTTATCAAGCGGCATCTCGTTGGCGGTGATACTGTTTAGGGTGGTCCGAAGAACTTCCAGCGGCTCGCCGGCGGTAGGAATAAAAATCATATGATAATAATCGCGCCAATTGGAAAGTTCGTTTAGTTTGGCCATCCAATCGGTATTCACCTCGCACTTATATCTCCGCCAAGAATAAACCATGTAAAAAACAAAATAGGTCACGCGGAAAAGCCAGTAAACGGTAAAAACGATAATAAAGTAAACCACCCAAATCGGCCTGACAAAAGATAAGATGATTGATAAAATAAAAACTCCCCAAAGCAGAGCTCCCGGGAAAATTTCTAAAAGACGATATTTTTGCCTGTCAGTCAATGCCATAACACTAATAAATGTAACAAAAATCAAAGCTCTTGACAAGTCCTATTTTTTATGATAAGTTAAGGCGTTGGATAACCCAACCAGCCCCATCAGGGGTTAAAAATCAAGCTTTTTGACAACAAAGGAGGTGAGAAAGAATTGGGAAATACCGAGTACGTGGCGGAAGAAATGGCTAAGTACAAAGTAGAAAATCCGGTAATCTTTGAAATCCTTAGCCAAGCGCTGTTAGATAAAGGTTTTGTTAATAAACCAGAAGTGATGCTGTGTTTATTAAAAATCCTTGAACAAATCAAAAATCAAAGGATTTTAACGACCGAACTTATCATAACCCCAGAAACGAGTAAACGGGTCAACAAAGAAAACCAAGGTAAAAATCTCTATAGGGAATTTCTGAGAGAACTTGAAAAGTGGGGAAAGATAAACAAGGATTTGGCCATTTCCATTGGCATTGCCCTGACAATAGAAATCACTGCCACAAAAGACCAGGAAAAATCCCGGGAATATATGGGTGTCATTTTGAAAAACATTCGACTGGAATGCAAAAAATAAAACACCCAAACTGTAAAAATAGTTTGAGTGTTTTTTATTTTATCTAATAAATCTTACATCTTGAAACCCTCTATGGTTTTCCTTATCACGTTGTTTACTGCTTTTTCGAAAGCCTCGTTAGTTTGTCCATAGTTCTCCACGGACTCTAAATGAGTGGGCAGAGCGCGTCGTATAGCTTCTCTAAACCTATCTTCTTTTTTTATGCCGGTTTTACCTGTTTCCTCGCTAAGTAACCCCTTGGTCACAGGGTCTAACTGAGCAACCTTCATATTAATATAAGTGTCAATTTTATCGGGGTCATCTAGCATCTCCTGTGCCGTAGGTAATAATTGCTCAAGCTTGGCTTCTACAATTCTTGGCCTTTCAGATCTTGACCCTGAAGATTGTTGACTATTATTTGGCATAAATTCAAAACTCATAATTTTAACTTATTATTTATATAAATAATATAGCATAAAAAGCTGAATTTGTCAAGACACGTCAGTCGCGACCGACGTGTCAAGATTTCCGGCGGGTGATGTTTGGCTCTTTGCCGTAGAAAGGGGCGACTACCGTATCCCCTCCTTTTTTAATCTTGGCTATGCCCTTTTTAATAAGACCGCTTTGATTTTTCACTTCCTCCAAATTCATTCCAGCCACGGGGATACCCAAAGCGAAAGATAAAGTATTGGCTAAAACAACAGCTGACCGCAAACGGCTAAATCTTCCCGGACCGGTCACTACGATAATTCCTTTTATTTTTTCGGAAAAAAATTTGCTGGCCAATAATAATTTATCAACCAACCCTAACAACGATTCCCTTCTCTCCGCACCTTCCTTAATTTCCGCGGCTTTCAAAATTGTTCCAGTAGCGGAAATCAGCCCCGCCAGTAATCTCTCTTCTTCGGCTGTATTAATAAATAAAAACATAGCTTTTTATTTGCCCCACTTATCTACTAAAACTATCTTCTTGCCGTCCAGAATACCATATAAAAATCTATCCGTTATATTACGGCGATATTCAAATTCTTTCACCGCCATCAGTGTCACCCGCAATTCCATTCCCAGCTCCTTCTCAAATGTTCGCACTAATCTTTTCAATTTTCTTCTATCCATTTTGCCAACAATCAAAATATCGGTCGAGGAATTGTCCTGCCCGACAAAAACTCCGGATAAAGCCAAATAACTTAGGCTACCGAATTTTTTTAACTTTTTAATAAAATCATTCTCTAAAAGAACCTGTGCTTTGACCAAAAGATTTTTTAAATCTTTGTAAAGGATAAAACTTCTGTCCGCCTTAAAAAATTTCTTCTGGCTAGCGCGGCTCTTTTTTATTTTACCTCCCTTCTTTCCTTTACCCTTGCCCGGAGCCGACTCTTCCGCCGCTCCCCTATCCACCATAATGATGCCAATGGTTTCTAGGTTTTGCAATTCTCTTCTGATGGAATTAATCTGTAATTTCAAATAACGGCTAAGCTCCCGAACAAAAAATGGTTTATCCGGATTATTCAAAAACAGGCGCAATAATTTCACCCTGGCTTTTGAACCAAATAAGTGTTCAAGCATAAAATAAGATATTAACAAAGATTCTTTTACTTTTTAGCTATTTATATTATAATATAAATAAATGTGAATAACAAATACCACCCCAAAAATGATTAGACCCGCTGTCCAAATTGACCGTTTAATTATCACCTCCCCGCGAAGTCGTTCGACTTGCTATGCTTTTACTTCCAATATCACTCCCGATGAAAAAAATTCTCTCGGGAATCTTTTTGGTATCATCGAAATCAATTATCAGAGCAAAGACAGCCAAAAGATAATCAATACTATAATCGCTGAAATGGAAAATGCTTATTATGGAACCTTTAATAAATTGATGCTTAATCAACCGGCAGGAGCGACCCAACTTTATTTGGACGGGCTGGAAAATATAGAAACAATTTTTGAAGAATCCCTGCAAAAGATAAATCAAAAATTAACTCATTTGATAAAAGAGCAGAATCTCGATTTAGTTCCGGAAAAATTAAATGCTCTTATCGGGGTTATTAAAAATAAATATCTTTATTTTACAAACATTGGCCAAACCAATGCTTTTTTAATTCATAAAAAGAAAAATGACGATTACATCATGCTTAATGTCCTGGAAGGCGCGCCGAGTGAAAGCGAAAGATTAAACCTTATACGAATTTTTTCCAATATAATCAGCGGGAAAATCAATTCTGAAGATTCTTTACTGTTTTGCACTTCCGCTTTACTGGATTATTTCTCTTTGGAAAAACTTAAAACTACGCTCACCACCCTAACTGTCACTTCGGCTCTTCAACAATTGAAAAATCTGCTTAACGAGGCAAACCCCAATGTAAGCGTGGCGGCGATTGTGGCCAAATTAAGCGACCAAAGGGAAAAACCTTCAAACCAGCCATCTAAACTGACCTCCCAGACATCTATCGCCCAACTCCTTGGCACCGAAGAAAAAACCAAAGAATTCCTCTCTCCCTCTCTATTGTTGAACATCCGGAGGAATTTATCTAGAACATCTGGAATTTTAAATATGCGGAGCAAAATTTTCGTGAAAAAACTCCTGGAAAAAATCAAGGAATATAAAAAAGAATATCACACCGCCCGACAAAAAAAATTAAAAACCAGACAACTGCGAAAACAGCAATGGCTCTTGGAACAAAGAAAAATTGAAGAAGAAAAGAAAATGTTGATTTTAGAGCAAAGTCAAAAAATCACTATTGACGGGGAGGAGCAAAAAATAACTGCGGATGCGGTAGCGACGGAAATAATTCCCGAGCTGACTGAAATTCTCCCGAATAAACCCGGAAAAATTGCCCTTTTATGTGGGAACGTCTACGGCCGATTATTTAAGCTGGCCGGCTTTTTAAAAATTTCTTTCTTTAATGGCTGGCTGTGGATGGAAAAAACCGTTAAAAAAACAGCTGATGCGGAAAAAATCAGAAAATTCTCTCCGGCCCATATTATTGACAATGAAAAATTAAAAACGAAAACTAAAGAATTTGGGGAAAAATTCGCAAGATTACTGTATTACCTGAAATTTAAATTTAAACAATTGCCGCGCACCAGCCAAATTTTGCTTATCATAACTATTGTCTTGGGGATACTCTTTATTAGCAGTATCGCCGTTCTTTCTTTAAAACAAAAAAGTGAAGAATCTGCAATCGCCTACAATGACCAATTGCAAGAAATAGAAAATAAGAAAAACGCCGCCGAAGCAAGTATCATCTATAACGACGAAAATAAGGGTCGGGGCTTGCTTTGGGAAGCGAAAAAATTGGTTGAAACCCTCCCTGCTGGGCAAAAAAAACAAAGGGAAACAAAATCTAATCTTCTTGATGAGCTAAATGTCTTATTGGAAAAATTGAGAAAGGTGGAAAACATCTCTGCCCCAATAGTAGTAGCTGATTTTAAAACCGTTGACCCGACGATTCAATTATTTAAAATTATTGCCAGCGGCAATAAACTTTTCACTTTTAACCCCTTTAATAACGTGATCTATCGGCTCAATCTCGGAGCGGAAAATACGATTGATATTTTAAAAGAAAGCTCTACTTCACTCGGGCATCTTAATTTAGCTATAAATAAAAATGAAAACACAATCCTTTTTTACCGCAGTAACCGCAGCCTCGTAGAATTAAACATCAAAGATAATACCCTCAAAGATGTAGCTATTAACCTAAATAACAGCAGCGCGGATATTAAAGAAATGTCTCTCTATAATAATAGACTTTACTTATTGGATACTTTTAATCGCCAGATTTTCCGCCACAATGAAGCTTTGGACGGATACGCCCGCGGCAATGCCTGGATAAAAGATGAAACGGTAAACCTTGACGGCCTCGTTTCTTTCGCGGTAGACGGCGGCGCCTATGTACTCAAAAATAACGGCGAAATATTAAAATTTCTAAGCGGCTATAAACAAAAATTTGAACCAACTCTGCCTGACCCCGCTTGGGCCAATCCTTCTAAATTATGGACTTCCGCAAAGTCAAGCTACCTCTATGTTCTTGAACCCCCAGAGAAAAGATTGCTTGTTTTTGATAAAAACGGAAAGCTGACGGTTCAATATTATTCCGACAAATTTAACGACCTGAAAGATTTTACCGTTGATGAAACATTAAAAAAAATCTACCTGCTAAACGGAACGCAAATTTACAGTATTAATGCTACTCACTTAAAATAACCAATTCAAAAACTCTCCCGAGTATTCGGGAGAGTTTTTGAATTGTAAACTTTATTAACAATCTTATTTCAGGGCCACTTTGGCGCCGGCTTCTTCCAATTTCTTCTTCATTGTTTCAGCATCGGCTTTAGCGACTCCTTCTTTAACAACCTTCGGGGCTCCATCAACCATATCTTTAGCATCTTTTAGACCAAGACCAGTAACTTCACGAACCGCCTTGATAACGGCAATCTTATTGGCGCCAGATTCAGTTAATTCCACATTAAAGGAATCTTTTTCTTCCACGGCCGGAGCGGCGGCTCCCGGCATAGCGCCGACCATCGCCACCGGAGCGGCGGCGGAAACGCCGAACTTGTCTTCTAAAATTTTAACCAGCTCAGCTAAATCCAAAACGGACATTTTTTCGATTTCCCCAACTAAAGATTTAAACTTTTCGGGAACAATAACTTCTTTTTTTTCTTCGCTCATATGTTTTTTGTTAGTTAATTATATGATTAATTAGTTTTTTGATTTTTAATAGCGTTGAGCACGTTCGCTAAACCGCGTAAATTACCCGCGAGAACATTGACAAACCCGCTCACCGGAGCCTGAATACTGCCTACCATTTTAGCCAATAATTCTTTCTTTGAAGGCAACTTGGCAAGACCTTTGACTTCTTCGGCGGTCAAAATCTTATTTTCTAAAATACCGGATAAAAATTTAACCTGCTCGTGGTCTTTGGCAAAAATGTCTAAAATCTTAGCAGCGGCTACTTCGTCTTTTTCGGAAAAAGCCACGGCAATTTCACCGTCTAAGGGAAGATTAAAGCCGGCCTCATCTAAAGCTTTCTTTAACAAGGTCTTTTTGGCTACGCCGTAAAAAACCCCCTCCTTGCGGCATTTATTGCGTAAATCAGTTATGTCCTTAACGGTTAAACCGGTAAATTTGGCAAAAACAACCGCTTTAGCGGTGGCTAATTTATCTTTAAAACTTTTTAAAATTTCCTGTTTTTTTTGTTTAGTTTTGGGCATATTTTTATGGATTAAAAATAAAAAATCTGCGGAAAAACCACAGATACTAAGAATATCTTCTGCTAACCTCGGCAGGGTTTGGGTTTAATCCCGAACGCTCGGGACCCCGCTGTCTGTGGTTAAAAATTAACTAAATTATTAACTTTTAACTTATTATAACAAACCCTAAAAATCTGTCAAGACCAGTCAGTCGCGACTGACTGGTCAAGACCCATCGGTCGCGACCAACGGGTCAAGCGATTTAAAAAAGCGTCATTTTAGACGCTATAATCAACCCCCGGCTTAAATTTCGCCCGACCAGTCATCTATTTAATTACCGACCCCTTGAAACTTTTCCCGCCCAAACATCTTTCTAAATTAACAAAATTCCGGCCATTTAAAAACACCGCTCTTATTTTTTTCTTTTTCCCCAACTGGCTGGCAATGGGGTCAAACGGCAGATTGGACCCCGGCACCCATTTATTCCCGACTATTTTCAGATATTCTCTCCATGACAACTCTTTTTGGGGGCGGGCGGTTTTATATTTCAGGGGATTTTTATCGTAAATAAAATCAACATTGGATAAATTAACAACGGTTTTAATTTTAAATTTGTCTGCTAAATATACGGCATCATAATCTGTTGACCACCCCGGTTTCCAGCCGGCGGCTACCAAAACTTTTTTAGACCATTTTATCGTGCCATTAAGATTAATGGCTATTTGGTCTTCGCATAAATTACCGAGGGCGATTTTCACTAACGAAGCATTGGCTCGCGTCGCCATTATCCCCGCCCAATCAAGGTCAACATCGCTGGCGGTTTTTATCTTTCTGACAACCTCCTGATAGTTTCGCGCTAAAACTCCGCCACCGACGACAATAATGAATTTCACGTTTCTCTTAGTTTGCGCAACTATAAAATTTCTGAATTTTCTCAAAAAATTGTCATCAATCCCCGACTTGGTATACACCAAAGAACCGCCCAGGGAAATAACTACTTTTTTAGATGGCATATTTTATTCTCTCTTTCTTTTCTCTGCTCCCTTTGTGCGGTGTTTCTTCAACCGGCAAACTCGCTTTTTGGGGCTTATTGGCCAAAAAACGCGACGGCATCCGATAAGCGACCTCTTTTTTGTTTAAATTTCGGCGCGAATGGTTTTTCATAATCAACGGCAAATAATTTTAATCTTCTTTAAAAATCCAATTAACAGCTAAAGAAATAATCCACAAAAGCAAGGCCGCCCACAGAGCTGAACCAAAATCCGCTATATAAAAACCTTTAACCATAGTGCTGGCTAACCACAACATCAGGGCATTGATAATAAAAGTAAAAATCCCCAGACTCAAGATATTTATGGGCAAAGTCAGAATAATAACCAGCGGCCGGATGAGCGCGTTAATCAGTCCGAGAATCAGGGCGGCTATCAAAGCCGAATAAAAGCTGGCTACTGCCACGCCGGGAATCAAATAAGCCGCTAAAATAAGGGCGGCGGCGTAAATCATCCAGCGCAAAAATAATTTCATAAACTATAATTTATTTTTTAATTCTTTGGACAAGGCATCGTACCACGAACAAAAGGGGCAAGCGGCAGACGGCTCCGGAATCTGGCCGCGTAAAATTTTAATCCCCTCCTCTATTCTCTTTAAAGTATTTTTGGTATTGGTTTTTAGTGTTTCCACGTGGATAATCATCGGGAAACCATTGTGCAGTTTTTCACTATGGTCGGGATAGAAATAAATAAGATGACCGATGCCGCTCGCCGGTTTCCCGTTTTTTTCCAAGAGAAAAGCGTAGGCGTCCAATTGCTCCTGATAAGCCGGCAAGGTTTCTTTTTCGCGCGGGTCGGAACTGGAAGTTTTGTGGTCCACCGGCGTATATTTACCGTCCTTACCGACTAAACATTCGTCCAGCTTGCCGTAAAAACCATAATCATTATCATAATCATAAAAATATATCTCCTGAAAAGGATTTTCTAATTTACCTTTCACTTTCCCCTCAATCATCGGCGGCAATTCTCCTAAAGGCCGATAAAGGTCAAAATAATTCTTAATAACATTGTCAAATCTGTTAGCCAAACGGGAAACTATTCCTTCGGGCTGGTAAATTCCTTTGTTATATTGCAGCCAAAAACACCTAGGACAACGTTCCTTGCCGGAAAGTCCGCTATGCGACAGCCATTTTTTCTTTTTCTTTATAGACATAATTATTTTAACTTTTTAAACTTCTGAATCAACTTTTTATACTCCCTGAGCAAACGATGGCCCCACTCATTGCTTAAAGACAAATAAACATTCTCATGAAATTTAATCTGTGCACTTCGCCCGCCGTGAAATTTTTTCCATAAATTTTGACCGGATTTTTTGTAAGTCTCGCAAAAACAGCTTAAATTATGAATTTTGTCGGCAGCCACGACCGCCTTGGCTCCGCTGGGAGCAAACCTTAATTTTTTTATGTATTCTTCCATTTTTTCCTCCCAAAACAGTCGATTGTTATGGGTAGCATATTCTACTATTTCTACAACGTCTTCCCCTACTTCTTTTATCATTTCCTCTTTGCTAAAATTAGTATCCTCAAAAACATCGTGCAGAATCCCCGCGGCCACAACTTTATCATTAAATCCTTCTTTTAATAAAATCATTCCCACCGAAATCGGATGGAAAATAAATGGCAACTTTTTGTTGTCTTTCCTTTTTTGATTGCCATGCGCCATCACCGCAATTTTCACGGCTTTTTGTATCAAATCGTACATAAAAAGTATTTAGTTATAATATCATTTATCGGCCGGCGGAGCAATTATAAAATAATCCACAGTATTATTGGGAGAAATAATAAAATATGGTATAATTACCCTGCGTTTTAAAAAATAAAATTAAACCTATGTTGAAACTAGGCGGCGGAAAGAAAATCTTCAAAAAAATAAAATTAAACTCCGGAAAAAATAATAAAAAAATCTCTCTGACCAGCGGAGCAATTATCATTCTAATCGCGCTTAATATCGGTCTGCTTTTTTGGATGGCGCTCCTCACCAGACAACTTCACATCGTTTCTAATTATTTTGCCGAAACTGCGGAGCAATACTACTCCCGCTACTCCGAACAGCAAAAAGATATTAACTCACAGAATAAAAAACTCGGAACACTGGCAGAGCCGACAACTAATAACTCCGCTTCAAATGCTCCGCAAATTTACACCAATGACATTTATAAATTCACCGTCCAATATCCAAAAAATTGGACTTACGCGAGTTCCACTTTTGACCCGGAGACTATCGCTGAATTTTATCCAAAATTAAAAATCGGGGGCGAGGGGACAATAAAATTTACTATCAGCCCGGAGAAAAGTTTAGAGGAGGCGGCAGAAAAAAGCTTGTTAACCGAAAATAAGGACTGGAAACTTTCTTCCAGCGAAAAAATTACTATTAATGGTTTCGACGGGCTGGAAGCATTTTATAAAAATAAAAACGGCCAAATCTTCGCGCACTACTTCTTTAAAATGGCCGACAAAATAATGGAAGGCGCTTTGGACAGCGACGACCGGGGATATAAAAAAGTTTTTGAAGACATGGTGGCTGGTTTAGAAATAAAATAAAAAGAAAAAGAACGTAGAGGAAAAGGAGAGTAAGAGAAATTTGGAGGGGAAACTATTAAGCTTAAAAAGCTTAAAATATTTTTTTGTGAGAGAAAACTCTCATGAAAAAATGTTTCCTTTAAATTTCTATATTGTTTTTTTACTCTCTTTCTACGTTCTTTTCTAAATTTTGACCCTCCTTCTCGGGGGGAAAATTTTGTGGGCTTAAGTAATGTGCAAATCCGTTATAGAGCCGGAAAAGGCTGAATAGCAGAAAAGACAAAACATAAGCTTTGACCCCCGAAGGGGCATCCCTCTCGGGATGGAAACTTAGCTATATTTTCTCTATTTATAGCCAAATTTTCATCCCAAAAGAGTGCTTTCCGCTAATCTTAGCCAACTAAATTTTCCAGGCACTATAACGTTATATCATAGCATGTTTTGAAGGATTTGTCAAGACCCGTCAGTCGCGACTGACGGGTCAAGACCCTGAACACTTTCAGCATCAAGGGTTCAAGGGTAAAATATAAAAAATCTCCCCCGTTTAACGGGGGAGATTTTTTTAGTAATATCTTATTTTAATCCCACTATTTCTTCCCAGGGATAGGCCGCATTGGTAAAGTGGCCATAAGCGGCTGTGGGTTGATAGATTGGTCTTCTTAACCCTAACCTTTCAATAATTGCTCTTGGCCTAAAGTCAAAATTTTTCTTAAGAACTTCCGTCAAATCTTGGCCGCCGGAAGTTTTAGCCACAAGCATCAAAGGGTCTTCTTTGCCGATAGCATAGGCTACTGAAACAAGACAACTTTTGGCCAACCCACTGGCCACTATATTTTTAGCGGCAAAGCGGCACATATAAGCGGCGCTTCTGTCAACCTTGGAGGGGTCTTTGCCGGAAAAAGCCCCGCCACCGTGAGGCAAAAGCCCACCGTAAGTATCTACCATTATTTTTCTGCCAGTGAGTCCGGTATCAGCCATAAAACCTCCGGTGACAAAACTGCCGCTGGGGTTTATCAAAATTTCAATCTCGGACAAATCGCCAACTAACGGCTCTATCAAACCCTTGATTAGTTTTTCTCTAATATCACCCTGACTCATATTATCTTCATGCTGGGTGGAAACCAAAACTGTTTTAATTTTCCCGTCGGCAAAAGTGGCTTGAGTTTTCCCGTCCGGCCGTAACCAAAAAAACTCCGGGTCATTTCTTCGCAAATAAGCCAAACGGCGAGCTAAATTATGAGCTAAAATTATCGACTTTGGCAAATACTCCCCCGTCTCCATGGTCGCATAACCATACATAATCCCCTGGTCCCCCGCTCCGCCAAAATCAACCCCCCGACCAATCTCCGGCGACTGCTGAACAATATGAGAAATAACTTCCAGCTCATCGTTATAACCGATTTTTTTATAAACCTCCCGAGCAATCTGTTCTGGATTAAAATTCGCCTCACTCGTCACTTCCCCGCCGATTACCAAAAGACCGTGGGCGCCAAAAGTTTCCACCGCCACGCGCGAGTTCGGGTCCTGCCTCAAACAGGCGTCTAAAATGGCGTCGGATATCTGGTCGCAAACCTTGTCGGGATGGCCTTCCGTCACGCTTTCCGCTGTTTTTAAATACATAAAGATATTCGCTTATAAATAAAAACTTCTGTTCATCTTAACCCGGCTTCAAAAAAAAGTCAATAAAACCCCGTTCCGAATTTATTCGGCAACGGGGTTAGCGTTTTTTAAAGGTCGTGGGAAATTGATTTGAGATAGCCGTAAGCAGTTTCAAAATCGTGCTGGCTTAAAAATTCATAAACGGAATCAAACCTGTTCCAGAAAGAAACTGTAAAAACTTTCTTTATAAATCCTTCGTCGCTTATCTTGCCCTTGATTCCTTTTTCAAATTCTTTCACTTTCTCTTTCGCTTGGAGAAAAAATTCTTTGCGGTTTTCAATGCCCTTTAAATTCTCGCCCTTAAACCACCAGATTATCCGTTCTAAATCGCGCTGGCGCAATTTGCATAGCGCGCCATTGCGGGTCAGAGAAATTTTCTGGCGGAATCCTTCGTAATCTTCATTGAGAAAAGCTGATAAAGCCCCCGATAAATCCAGTTCGCAATAATAAGCAGTAGCGGAAAAAGGCGCTACTTTTATATTATCAAGCTGGGCTTTAAATTTTCTCAAATCCTCAATTATTTCTTTCTGTCCGGAAAAAAATTCTGCTTCTTTGGAATTTAAGATGCGGGAAGTAAACTGTTCGGTTTCGTCAAAAACCCCGACTGACTCTTTAATGGTTTGGAGAAGAATTGTCTCCCAAAAATGAAGTTTTTCGGAGATTCGGTAAACTTCCTTGATTCTCGCTTCAAGACGCGCCCGGGCCGCCGAAAGTTTAGCGCTAGTCGCCGAAGGATTAATTCTCCCTAAGCTGTCAATTACGTCAAAGCTCTTTTCTATATAATCCCTCGCCTCATTCTTTAAAAGATTGCGGGATTTTGACAGACGGAGGTAGAGATTCTCTATGGATTTATTGATTTTTTCTTTTTCTTCATCGGATAGCGAGGAAAATCGCAAAATATCCGCAACCGCTTCGCGTAAATCATTTATAATATCTCCCAATTCTTTCTTCTCTCCGCCGCTCAGTTTTGTCTTACCATAACCAATCACCGCCGTCCTCTTACTGCGTAAGGCCTCATAAGCTCCGTAAGGAAAAAATTGATAATTACCCAAATTTGGTATTAAAATAGTCCCCCGCCCTATCTCAATCGTCTCTCCCCCGTTTTTAATCGCCCGGGGCTTAATAACAGCAAAAATGTTGGTATTTTCCAAAGACACAGCGTCAAATTTCTTTTCACCGTAAGCAGTTCTAACGACTATTTCCATTCTTAACCCTCCTTATTTTGATTGTTATTCAATTTTCAAAGAAATCTCTACAATTTATACCAAAACCGAAAAAATGTCAAGAAGGTGTTGACAAAATTTCACTATTATGCCAAAATATAATGAAACTTGAACTTTAACAACCAACATAAAGAGGTGAGAAATGAACCAAAAAGAAAAAATTGTTTCCTGGATTTTGTTTGGAATATTTCTTATAATTATGATTCCTTGGGGTGAAATTTCGAATCGTATAAAGGAAAACCAAAAAATCCGCGAAGAAAAAATCGCCGAGGCCGGCGAAACCATTATCCAGGCAGAAAAACTTTTTGAGCGCGTTCAAAATAACGTCAAAAAAGAAAGTTACACTGCCGAAATTTTTGCTCAAGATATTTACGACCTGAGAAAAACGGAAAGTGAGTTGAAATACCTCGAGGGCTACATGACGCTACCGCAGGGAAATCTCTACTACAAAAAATCTATAGCATATGTAAATTATCTTGCGGATACTTCCCTTGACCGACTTAAAAAAAATTACGAGGCTTCTATGGAGAATGGCAATAACTGGTGGAAAATGTATAATGACATTGCCATAGCAAGGGAAAAACTAGAGATCGTACCGAGGGTTAGCGACGGCATACTTAAAACTATAGGCTGGTGGTATTTATGTTTTATTCCTTTCGCTTTTCTGATACTTTGTTGCCGACTTTTTTATTCTGAACGCTATTCCCTGAAAGAAGAACTAATACTGGCTCCGCAGAAGATTATGCTAGCTTCAATCGTCTGGATACTTGGGCTATCGTTCTACCCGGATGGAACTCCGACTTTAGAGAAAAAGATAAACTCCTTATTAAGCAAAATGTTCCCTGACAAATTGCCGTGGGGATGCTCCAAAGAAGAAGTTTTGTTAGCGGAAGAAATCGCAAGGGTCCCATTAGAAAGAATTGACAAAGTTGTTGAAGAAGCAACTAAAGTACCCGAATTAGCAAAAACTCAAGCCCGTACAGCAATAACCGTCACTTCCCTTTTCTCAACACTTTTATCTCCCATCTTCGCCTATGCCGACGATGTAATCACCACCGTGTTTTCTGGTAGTGGCAATGGCAATGCCATGTCTTTCCAATATGAGCACTCCGAGAAATCATGGCAAACTAACGCCGCCTTTCAACTCACAGGAAACTCAATAAACTTGCTAGGTGGACCGCGATTTACCGTTAACGGTTTCTCGTTTAAACCGGAGATTGGCGGAAAAATCAGCACAGAAGAAAAGCTCTCGCTTAATACGGGAGTAGCCGGATTTAAAATAATCGGAGAGAAAGAGGGGGTGAATATCTGGTCTATCAACAAATATTTTCTGAATTTTAAGGAAAAAGCACAACACGCCCTCTCACAAGAATTTGCTCTTCACTACTTTTTCACCACACCAATTGCCGCCGGATTTGGCATCTGCAACAACTGGACACCTTTCGCCCAAGAAAAAGACAGGGGTATAAGCGGAACACTAGGGCCAAGATTGCTTTTCAAGATATCCAAAAACTTGCCCATGCTTGAAGCGGCACTAGGACTTGATTTTTTAAATCAATTCCAGCCCAAAGAATTCCGTCTAATGGCATTTTTCGCTTTTTAACTTCAAAAAACAAAAGACCTCCGAATATTCGGCGGTCTTTTTTAATTCTAGCTCCTTATTTTAAATATCTACTTTTATTAGCCAAGTGCTCTTCGTAAGTGACGCTGTAAATAACTTTGTCATCGGGCGTCGTTAAAAAATACCAATAGTCATTCGGCGTCGGGTTAATCGCAGCTTCAATGGCCGCTAAACCCGGGTTGCAAATCGGCCCCGGGGGTAAACCGCGATAACGATAGGTATTGTAAGGAGAGGCGATATTAATATCATCGTATGTCGGCCTCTCCGTATTTTTATGAGTGATGTAATTGACGGTGGCATCGGATTGCAACGGCATACCGATTTTTAACCGCCGACCAAAAAGATAAGCGACCATTTTTTTATCCGCGTCGCTTTTAACTTCTTTTTCAATAATACTCGCCAGCGTCATAATTTCGTGAACGGTTTTGCCTTGATTCTTTATTTGCCCCTGAAGTTCCGTAGTTAATTTTTGCCCCAAATTATTAAGCGCTTTTTTAATAACCTCTTCCGCGGAGGAATTTTTATAAATTCTGTAAGTATCCGGAAAAACATATCCTTCCAGACCCACGCCCGTGGGTTTGCTTGATAAAAAATCATACTCGCCGCTCAAATCAGCTTCTGCGGATTTATAAAAATCCTCTGCCCTGGAAATTCCTTCTTTTTCAAGATATTCTCCGATATCACGCAAAGTCCAGCCCTCAATTAAAGTGATGACACGCTCATTGCTTAAAGAACTCCCTGAAACCAATTTGCTGGTCAATTCTTTTATGCTTAATCCCTTGTTTAAGCGATGCTCGCCGGCCTGGATATTTGTTTCCAACCCCTTCGCCCAAATAAAAAATTCAAAAACAAGCTTGCTTCTGACAAGCCCAGCGTTACTTAAATCTTGGCTAATTTTGTTAACTCCGCTGCCTTCCTTAATCATAAAACTTGCCTCCTCCCCGGGACGTGACGGCGCATAAATTAAAATGAGTCCGTAAATGATGGAAAGAACCGCGAAGATAAAAATAATCCGCCCAAGCTTGGCTAAAAACTTCATAAAAATTTTATAAATATTTTTTAAGTTTTTGTTTTTTTAGTTCTGCCACCACCTTTTTCACCTCCTGCGCCCGTTCTTGCGGACAGATTAAAATGGCGTCGCCGGTTTCCACGATAATATGATTTTTAACTCCCACTGTGGCAATTAATTTTTTGCTAAAACTTAAAACGAGATTCCCGCCGCTGTCAATCCCGATATATTCTCCGTTCGCGACATTTTCCCCCTCTTTTTTGGCTAAAATATCTCTGATTGTCCGCCAATGACCCACGTCCGACCAACCGAAATCCGCCGGTATCACCAGCATTTCTTGACCGATTTTTTCCATAATGCCGTAATCAAAGGAAATCGGTTTAATTTTCCGAAACTCTTCTCTGATAATTTTTTCTTCATCTTGACCGCCCAGGGCCTTATAGATATTCATCAATATATTATACATTTCCGGCAAATGCTTTTCATAAAGGTCCAATAGATGGTCAACCCTGAAAACAAAAATTGCCGGGTTCCAAAGATAATCCCATCTTTTAAAATATTTTTTAGCCGTTTCCAGATCCGGCTTTTCCACAAATTTCTCTCCGTAAAAAACCGCATCCTGACCGATTTTTCTCCACTGCCGACCGAGCTTGATATAACCATAACCCGTCTCGGGATAACTCGGATTAATGCCAACGAGAACAGCTCGTTCCGGATTCTCGCTTGCCACCCGTTCAGTCAACTTTAAAATTCTGACATACTCTTTGGAGTTTTTAATATGGGCGTCGGAATTAACTGTCACTAAAATATTGCGCGGATTATCATGATAAAGCTTCAAAGCGGCCAGCCCAATAGCCGCGGCCGTGTCTTTTCTCTCCGGATCCAAAATCAGGTTGACCAGATGTAAATTCGGCAGCTGCCTTTTTATATATTCTCTGTATTTTATATTGGAAGAAACAAAAATATCTTCTTTTTTAAAATCACCAGCCACGCGCTTCCAGGTCGCCTGAAGCAAGGTGTCTTTGCCGATTAGAGGATGGATTTGTTTGGGAGAATTTATGCGGGAAATGGGCCATAAGCGCGTGCCGCCGCCGCCGGCCATAATCACGAGTTTCATTTGGCCGCGGCGATTATTCAAAAAATCTTCCGCCTGCCTTAATAAATTTTTAGTATTAGAATACCCGGCTCTTCTCATCGCCTCTTTATAATCAACCCAAATATACCCCTTGTGTTCCGGCGGAGAAACCGTAATATTTTTTTCTTTGGTCTCGGCTAAAAAATATACAATGTCTTTATTAATATTTTTCTGCTTATTAACAAAGCCGCCGCGAACTTTAAACCCGGAAATGAATTTTAGATTTTTTAAACCTGTCTCTTCCTGAATTTCTCTTTTCGCCGCCACCACGTCCGTTTCCCCTTTTTCTATATGCCCACGTGGCAAACTCCAATAGCCATTCGTGGAATACAAAAGCAGATATTTTCTCCGACTATTGGCTTTTCTAAAAATAACCGCTCCGGCTGAATATTCTTTTTGATTCATATCTTAATTATTTTAATAATTTTAACATTTCTCCCAAGGGATAAGTATTAATGACATCTTCTTTTCTCGCCCAGCCCTTGCGCGCTTCGGCGATGCCCAATTCCATAAACCATAAATGGTCAACGGAATGAGCGTCCGTGCTGATTTCCAGTTTCACGCCAGCGCGCACCGCTTCCCTGATTCTTTCCGCCTCCATATCCAAACGGTTAAAATGGGCGTTGATTTCCAAAATCGTTCCGGTGTTTTCGGCTGTTTTAAAAACTCGCGGCCAGTCCATCGCGTAGCCCTCGCGCCTTTGAAGCACTCGCCCGCTCGGATGAACTATCACATCAACATTGGGATTACGCATGGCTCTTTCCATCCGCCGGGTCATCTCTTCTCCGCTTTGATTAAAATGCGAATGAACTCCCGCTAAAACTATATCCAATTTGTTTAACACACTATTCTCGATATCCAAATTGCCGTCTTTTAAAATATTGACTTCCACTCCCGCCAAAACTCGCATCCCTCTCAAGCGCCGGTTGATTTTCTTGATAGCCTCAATGTATTTTAAAATTCTTTTCTCGTCTAACCCATTAGCCATGGCCAGATATTTGGTATGGTCGGTGATGGCAATATATTCATAACCGATTTTTTTCGCCGCCATCACCATTTCTTCCAAAGAATTATGGCCGTCGGTCCAATTGGTGTGGAGCTGTAAATCGCCGCGAATATCTTTATAGGAAATAAGTTTGGGCAATTTGCCGGCAGCGGCGGCCTCTATTTCTCCGTTATTCACGCGCAATTCCGGTTCAATATAAGGCAAACCCAGGGTGGCATAGACATCTTTTTCAGTTCTGCTCGCCAAACACTTGCTCCCGCGAAACACCCCGTACTCGCTGATTTTCAAGCCCCGGCTTTTAGCCAAACTGCGCAAAGCGATATTGTGGTATTTATCACCGGTAAAATGATGTAAAACTGAACCATACTGGTTTTCCCGCACTACTCGCAAATCCGCATCCAGGCCATTATTTAATCTTACGGACGACAAAGTTTTACCCTTATCGTGAATCTCCGCCACCTCTGGCAGAGAAACAAAAAAATCCATCGCTTTTTCTGGATTGCCGGAAGCGGCGACAAAATCAAAATCGCCGATAGTCTCTTTGCGCCGGCGCACTGAACCCGCCACGGCCGCTTTCTTAACATAACCTAATTTATTAAGACGACTCTCAATTTCTCTCGCCAAGGGCAACGCCTGCCCCAAAAGCTTGCGCCCTTTGCTCTTTTTTAAAAATTCTACACCGCGCAAAATGTTTTCTTCTGATTTTTCTTTAAACCCCGGCAGGCGGTGAATTTTCCCCGCCCGAGCCGCTTTTTCCAGCGAAGCAAGGTCTGTGATTTTTAGACGACGATAAAGCTCCTTGGCCACCCTTGGCCCCACGCCTTCAACGGCAGTAAGTTCTTCAATTTTAATGGGTATCTGCCGACGCAAATCATTATAATACCTAACCTTGCCGGTTTTAATATATTCTTCAATCTTCCTAGCCATGCTCGCGCCGATGGCTGGCAGGGCTTCCAGCGCTTTAACCCCGCCCCTGTTATAAACATCCTCCGCGCTTTCATCTAAGGACTCTAAAAACTGGGCGGCCTTGGCATAGGCCCTTGGTTTAAACGGTATTTCATCCATCTCTAAATAATCGGCGACGTTATAAAAAATTTGAGCCAGCTGTTGATTAATCATCTTGTATTTTGGGCTTAGCTATGCTATAATTATAATAGAAAAACAAAAAAGATTCAAAGAATCCGGCGGGAAAGAATAAAAAAACAAAAATGAAAAACAAAAACAGCCAATTTTTAAAATTAATTTTACCTGCTCTAATCTTATTGGTATACTCAAGCGGTATACTTTTTTTATCCCCGCCAGTCGCGAGAGCGGATGTTAAAGAACAAAATCTTACGGCATCAATCAATGGCCTTAGAATCCAAAACAGATTATCCCCGCTTCAAGAGAATGAAAAATTAAACCGCGCCGCCCGGGCCCGGGCGGAAGATATGTTTAAAAGGCAATACTTCGCCCATCAATCGCCCAAAGGGCAAACTTTCATTGATGAACTATTAAAAGAAGAGTATTATTTTGAATCAGCTGGAGAAAATTTAGCGCAGGATTTCCGCGCTGAAGATAAATTGCTGGAAACCTGGCTTAATAGTCCGGCTCATAAACAAAATATCTTTAACCCAGAATTTGAAGAAACTGGAATTGCAAAAGTTGAAGGTATTATCGATGGCCAGCAAACAATTTTGGTGGTTCAAATTTTTGCCAAACCTTCTACCCAAAAAAATGACACTTTCATCTTTATTAATAATACTAAAAAACAAAATAACGTTTTAGGGGCTTACATCTCGCCTAATTTTGGCCGCCAGTGGAAAATTTTTGACTGGCTGCTCCTTGGCTCCATCGTTGTCGGCGCGGCTTGTTGCTTAAGAAAAACTTTTAAACATTATTGAAAATACTAATTATGTACGACATTTTAATCGCCACCTTAATCGCTGGTTTCGGCGCGCAAGTATTAAAAATTTTAATTGAAACAATCCAGGGCAAAAAAACCTGGAAAGACCCGTTTGTCTACGGCGGAATGCCTTCTTCCCACGCCGCTTTTGTCGGAGCGCTGGTCACCGGGGTAGGAATTGCCGACGGCCTTAATTCCACTACCTTTGCCATTGCCCTGATTTTTGCCATTCTCGTTATCCGCGACGCCGCCGGACTGCGCCGCCGCGTGGGTTATCACGGCATAGTTCTTAAAAAATTAATCGCAGACGTCAGAGATAAAAGTCAATTTCCGGAAATCACCACCCGCTTGGGCCATACGCCGCTGGAAATCACTGCCGGATTGGCCTTAGGATTTATCGTCACTTATTGGTGGATGCTATTGAGATAAAAAATAAAATAATAAAAACCGCTCAAATTATCAAGCGGTTTTTTAATAAAATTTTTCCTTCTTTAAACTGCGCATTAGGGGCCTAAAGAACTAGCCCAAAGAACTACCACTTGCGGACAACGAACGCGAAACCATCGTCACGACCCCACTTGTCGCCACGACTGTCGGAGCACGTACGCAACCAACAACCATCATCGTGCTGGTGCACACTCAGAAGGCGCTGAATGCCAAAGGAATCTTTGATGGGTTTGTGCATGGCAACAATCCACCGAAACCCCATGGCTTCCAGCTCCCCATCCGTAAACATCTCGCGGATGAGACAGGCGATTTCGGCGTTGGGTTCGGTCAGGTGGCGGCGGTCTGCCTCGGCGCAAATATTCTTCGTGAAGCGCTCGTTGTCATTGAACAGCCTTCCCCTGAGCACCGCAATCTCGGTCGTGACGCCTTTTGTGGGCTTAAAGTCCGACGAGCATAACACGTCCTCGGCATAGTTGCTCACACGGAAGCCTTTCTTTATCAAGCGTCTAATCCACTCTTCGCCGGTTGTGCCGTCAGAGGTCACCGAGAAATAGATAACGCCGTCTTTTTCGCGCCAACGAGGCTCCTTGGACACGATTTTTGCTTGACCGCGAACTACCTTGCGAACATCAGAAAGCTTTTTGTAATTCCGCAGACTTGTCACGTCTCCAGGCTGTAATGTACAAAACATTTCAATATATCACATTTTGACAATTTCGTCAAGACCCGTCGGTCGCGACCGACGGGTCAAGTTTAAAATTACAGCTAAATTACAGTAGTTGGTTCAATCTTTAAGATTGAACCAACTAATTTTAATATCCAATATCTCTTATTTCTATCTCCCCTATTGTTTTTTCAACTATTTCTTTAATATTCAAATTTTTTTCCGCCCCTCCCACTTCTTTCAAATCCGCTCTTGTTTCCGGATGGCGCGGTGCGAACAGCGAGCAACAATCGTCAAATGGTTCGGCGGAAATATCGTGCGTGCCGATTTTTTTAGCCAAGTTTATAATTTCCTCCTTATCCCAGGAAACAAGCGGCCGGTAAATCGGCAATGACACCGCCGCGCCGATGGCCAACATATTTTCCAATGTCTGCGAGGCCACTTGGCCCAAATTATCGCCGGTGACAAGCCCTAAAGCTTTTTCTTTTTGGGCTATGGCTTCGGCTAATCGCAACATCATCCGGCGATATAAAACAATCCTTAATTTTTCCGGCGCGTTGGCAAAAATCTCTTTTTGAATATCTAAAAACGGCACAAGATATAATTTGGCGCCAAACTGATAATGGCTCAAAATTTTAACCAACTCTCTGACTTTTTCCAAGGAACCCTTGGAAGTATTCGGGTAACTGTGAAAATGGACAAAAATAATTTCCGCCCCGCGCCGCATCATCTGCCAGGAGGCCACGGGCGAATCAAATCCTCCGGAAATAAGGGAAACTAGTTTGCCGGCGGTACCCACAGGCAATCCGCCCGGACCTTTTATTTTGTCAAAATAAATAAAAACGTAATCGTTGACTATTTCTATATGACAAGTGATATCCGGATTTTTTAGATTAACTTTTTTATCACCAAGAGATTCAAAAATATAACCGCCGACTTCCCGCTCTATTTCCAAAGATTTCAGCGGGAAATTCTTAGTACCCCGCCGCGCTCGCACGGCAAAAGTTTTAAAATCCCGATTTTTTAAAAGACGCAGCGACTCTTTTTTAATAGATTCCAAATCGGACCTAACCAAATAAGCAAAAGAAAAATAAGCAATACCAAAAACGCGCGATAACTTTTCACTCACTTCCGTTTCATCTTGCCATTCTCCAGTCAAGAGCAATCTCCCAAAAATATTCTTAATCCTAACATCAAAATCGCCGAGGGCCATTTGGATGTTGCAGATTAGTTTCTTCTCAAAAAAATCCCGATTGCCCCCTTTCAACCCAATTTCACTGTAATGTATTAAAATATGTTTGACCATGTTTTAGTTATATAAAAAATCCGGACGTTAGTCAACGCCCGGGGGTTCTTTTCAAAAATAACATTCCTATTTTTGGCAAACCGGGCAAAAACACGAGCTTCTGCCGCCTAGCTTTATTTTTTTAATGACTCCCCCGTCCCCGCGACGGCACTTGGCTCCGGCCCGCCCGTAAACTTTAAGCAAGGGCACAAAATTACCCTTTTCCCCTCTCGCGTCTACGTAGGTGTTGAAAGAAGTCCCGCGATTCTTAATGGCTGACTGTAAAATCTTTTTTATGCCCTGAAAAAGTTTTTTAAAATCCGCTGCCGACAAACTCGCCACTGTCCGCGCTGGTTTCACCTTGGCAAAAAAACAAATCTCGTCAGAATAAATATTGCCAATGCCGGCAATCAGCTCCTGCCTCATTAAAACTTGCTTGATTTTTCCGCGGGGATATTTTTTTACAAGCTCAATAAATTTCTTCAAAGTGAACTCTTTCTCCAATGGTTCTATCCCTATCCCCGCCTCAATTTTTTCCGATCCTTTTCCGTCCACCAATTTTATATAACCGAACTTCCGCACGTCATTAAAATACAAAATACTTTTATCATTAAAATAAAAAATGGCGTGTGTGAATTTATTCGGCAAATCTCTCTCCCCCGTGATCGGATGCCCGCCGGCGGTAATTTTCGCTTGGCGGACATAAACCAGCTGGCCGGTCATTTTCAAGTGGAAAAGAAGAAAAATCCCGCCGTTTAATCCCATAATCAACATTTTAGCGCGTCTTTCTATCTTTTTAATCTCACGGCCCTTTACCTTCCTTCTGACAGAATTAAAATTGGGGGTAAACATTTTGGGATTATCGGTGGCGATATCCCTTATCTTTTTACCCCTTAACTTCAAATCTAAATCACGGCGTATAGTTTCCACTTCCGGAAGCTCCGGCATAATAATAAATTGAACTTAAAAATTTATATCCCTAATTCTTTTTTAAATATCGCGTGATAAATATCGCGACGGCTCACTATTCCTAAAACTTTCCCCTCCTCGTCAACCACCGGCAAACGATTTAGTTTGCGGGAAAGCATAATAGCTCCGGCCCTCATTACTGCGTCATCAGGGCGGAGTGTAATCACCGGCGTTTTCATAAATTCTTCCACTTTTTTATCCTTAACCGCTTGAGCGCGACTCTCCATATCCTCGTAATCAGTAGATAATTCCGGATTTTCATAATAATCATTATACTGCGGATAAAGCAAACGATAAATGTCTTTTTCTGAAACAAAACCAACTAATTTTTCGCCAGCCATTACTAAAATCCCGCTAATCTGCTTTTTAAACAATGTCTGAGCTACGTCTTTAAGCGTAGCGCCCACTTTGATAGAAACAATGTCATTTTTCATTATGTCTTTAACTTTCATAAATATTTGATTATTTATTAAGTAAAGATTTGCCCTTCATTTCTTTCGGCTTTTTTAGATTCATCACCTTCAAAATGGTCGGGGCGACGTCAATTAAACTCCCGACTGGTTTTACCAAAGAAAGGTCTCCACCGGGCACTTCCACTCCGCCGGTTCTGCCTTCGTAAGCATCGCCGACAATCAGAAAAGGAACCGGATTGGCGGTATGGGTCTTTTTCGTTTGGCCGGTGCCGCTATGTAAAATTTCTTCGGCATTGCCATGGCTACCAACAATAAATAACACCCCATCTTTAGATAAAACTGTTTCTTTTATTTCTCCGATGCATTTATCCAAAACTTCAATCCCCTTTTTGGCCGCCTCCAAATCCCCGTAATGGCCGAGCATGTCGGCGTTGGCAAAATTTAGAACTATAAAATCCTCTTCTCCTTTGTTAATGGCGCGTATCACTCTGTCTTTTATTTCCCGAGCGCTCATCGCCGGCTCTTCAATACACGTGGAACCCTTGGAAGGAATTAGCTCCCACTCCTCTCCCTTTACCTTTTCCTCGTTAAAAGCGTCAAAATAATAAGTGGCGTGGGCGTACTTTTCGCTTTCGGCAACATGAAGCTGCTTCAATCCAGCCTCGTTTAATTCTTTGGCTAAATAATGTCTGGCGACTTCACGGGGGAAAGGCAAAGAAAGCGCCAGCCCCCTGTCTCGGCTCCAAAAAGAAACCAAATGAAGATTTTTTAACGGCTGTTTTTTAAAACTGTTGAATCTTTTATCAGCAAACGCTTTTATTAATTGTTCAAGACGGCTAATTCCGAAATTAAAGAAAATTACCGCATCATTATCTTTTATCTTTCCCAACGGCGTCCCCTGAGCATCAGTAAAAACAATTGGCGGGATATCTTCATCGTAAATTTTATTTTCATAAAAATTTTCAATGGCGGAGATAGCGTCGTTGAAATTTTTCTCGCTTTTCCCTTCGCTGATGGCCCGATAAGCTTTTTCGGTTTTCTCCCAATGGCCATCGCGGTCTAGGGCGTAAGAACGCCCACAAAGAGAAGTGATTTTCGCTTCCGGCGGCATCTTTTGCAGTAATTCCTTGATAAAATCTTCTCCGGAATTAAAAGCCACATCCCGACCATCTAAAAGCGCATGGATAAAAATTTTTCCTTGCCAACCCACGGAGCGCGCCATATCTAAAAGGGCGTAAAGATGTTCTTTGTGGCTTTCCTTACCGCCGTCACTTAAAAGCCCGACTAAATGAAGGTCGGAATTATGTTTTGCGGCATGTTTAAAAGCGCCGAGTAATTTTTTGTTTTTTAACAAAACGCCTTCCCTTATCGTTTTGCTAATCCGTACTAAATCTTTATAAAAAATCCGCCCGCTGCCGATAGTAGCATGACCGGCTTCCGAATTACCCGCCTCCCCTTCACCCAAGCCAACCACCTCGCCGGAAGCTTTCAAAACCATGGCTGGATATGAATTAACCATTTTATCAAAATTGGGGGTATCGGCCTCGGTAATGGCATTGCCCGCGCCCGGCGGAGCCACTCCCCAACCATCAAGAATAATGAGAACAATCGGTTTTGGAATTTTTATTACTTCATTCATAGATTAGCTTAGAGCTTATGGACTACCGACTACGGCAGCAGTTTCGACGGTAGTTCGTAGTCCATTAGCTATTAGCGATTAATTAGACTAAACTTTTCCCTGCCATTTCTCTTGGTTTTGATATATTTAAAATCTTTAAAATAGTCGGTGTTATATCTGCCAAAATACCTTTGGATATTTTCTTTCCCTTTTTAAATTTATATTTCTTGCCGGCCAAAATAAATGGTACCGGATTTCTTGAATGCTCCGTCAAAATTTCTTTTTTACTTTTATCATACATGCTCTCCGCGTTTCCATGGTCGGCGGTAATAATTGCCAAACCGCCGTTGCTAACCGCCTCACGGGAAATTTTACCAATACATTCATCAACCGCTTTTATGGCCTTAACTGCGGCCGCTAAATTTCCTGTATGGCCCACCATATCCGGATTAGCGAAATTAACCGCTATAAAATTATATTTGCCAGACTTTAAAGCCCCCACTGCCCGACTGGCTATTTTAAAAGCACTCATCTCTGGAATCTTATCATAACTGTCAACATGGGGAGAAGGAATCCTCATTCTCTCTTCTTTACCGATTGGGTCAGCATGGCCACCGTTGATAAAATAAGTGATGTGGGCGTATTTTTCACTTTCAGCGATATAGAGCTGTCTTAAACTATTTTTCCCCAAAACAAACGGCAAACTTTTTTCCACGTTATGGCTTGGAAAAGCCGTCCAAATGTGATTTAGGTCCGGACCAAAATCAGTCAAAGCGCAAAAACGGATATTTTTTAAAACTTTTTTTCTTTTGAAAACCCGGCCATTACTTTTTTCGAAATTCGCCTGCACAAACGGCTTGGCGAGCTGTCTTGCCCTGTCACTTCGTAAATTAAAAAATATTACGGCGTCCTTATCGCCAATCGTTGTCAAGGGCTTTCCGGCGGCGTTAACGATAACTGTCGGTTTGATAAACTCATCCGTTTCTCCGCGATTATAAGCGGAAGTGATAGCTTCCATTTCATTTTTTGCCTTAAGACCCTTGCCTAAAACCATAGCGTTATAAGCGGCTTCAGTTCTTTCCCAATATTTATTCCGGTCCATGGCGTAAAAACGCCCGATGATGGAAGCGATTTTTTGTTCTGGAAACATCCGTTGTTTTAATTCTTTAATCAGCCGCGGAGCGGCAAAGCGGGTCGTATCGCGCCCATCGGTAAAAAGGTGCAGAAAAACTTTTTTTATACCCGACTCATGAACTAACTTCAATAAAGAATATAAATGTAAAGGATAAGCGTGCGCGCTTTGACCATTAGAAAGCAGACCCATTAAATGAACTTTGCTATTATGTTTTTTCGCGTATTTTAAGGTCTCTTTAAAAGCGGTATTCTTAAAAAAAGTTCCGTTCTTAATCGCTTCGTTAATATAAACCACGTCCTGTTTGACGATTCTGCCAGCGCCGATATTCAAATGACCGGCCTCGGAATTGCCTTCTTGATTTGGCAAAAGGCCAACGTTTTTACCGTGAGCAAACAAAGTGGTGTGCCAATAATTATCCCAAAAATGATTGAAATTTTTGGGATTAGCCAAGGCAATGGCATTACCCTTTTTTTCTTTAGATAAACCCCAGCCGTCAAGAATAATCAAAACCAACGGGCTATTGTTCTTATTTTTTCTAATCTTTCCGCGTTTAATCATATTATGAATGAATAATAGCAAATATCAGCGATTTTTTCAAAAATAAAAACCGCCCGTTTATAATAAGGGCGGTGTTTTAATAAACTCAAAATGTACTGTCAACGATACTCGCATCGCCAGCCGTTACAAAAGTAGCCGGTACTTCTGTCAGGCGACATCTTTTGCTCCTCCTTGGTAGGAGCGGCAGACTTGCTTTTTTTGGCTTCAATAGCCTTAGTTACTTTTTTCAGGATGTCCGGATCGTTAGCAATAATCTCTTTTAACTGCTGGCAATCAAAATTTTTAACCTGCTCGATTTTACTGTCTTGCGAATTACTTGCTTGCTGATTCTGTTTTGACCCCTCCAATCTGTTTAAAAAACTGGCACACTGATCTTTGGGCACACACCAGTCCCTGCAACATATCTGGTTTTTCCCCGGGCAGCCGCTTTCGGTGTCAAAATTGCAACTGACGAAGGCAAGCATTACCTCGGCTTTTTCCTCGGGCAAAGGCGAGGGGGTTTTGGATTGCACGGCGACGCTTCCTTGAATCAAAAGCATAATAATCGCCAAATTAACGATAATAACCACCATCTTAAAAGCTTTCATTGACTTCTCCTTTCTGGTTTAAATAATTTCTCTCCAAAATTTTCTTTATAAAAGAACGTCTTTTTTGACTCTCCTCTCTTAATATACGTCAATTTTAAAAAATGTCAAAACACTAAAAGATTATCAGGGAAAGACAAGCGGAATAATTTTGTCCTTCTCTTTATTCAAAAGGTCAAGAATTGTCGTATATGTTTCGTGCATCTTTGGGGTGATGATACCATCTGACAATTTTTGATTAATCAAAAATTTTAGAATCTTGATTGCTTCTTCGTGAGTTTGAGAACTTCGTTCCCGAAAGGCCTGGTATTTATCAACTAAAATTAGCAACTGATAACGGTCAATGCTTTCAATGGCTGCCGCGCCGCCATGCCCTTCTTCCAAATTAATCTTGGCCGGATTATGTCCTTCGAGCAAATGGTGCGAAGCGGCAGTATTGATAATTTCCTCATCTAACCACTTGCTTTTGCCCTTTTCCAAAATCTTGTTCTCTTTTAAAATATCGTAGGTCCAATAAATATGGCGCGCCCAAAATTCTTGCATCTTTTCTTTGCCGATATCAATGCCCAAACGGGTGAAAAAAGAACCGCCAGAGGGGCTTAATTTAATCTTTTCACGTTTCAAGGCTTCTTTAATGGTTAGTTCTTTCATCCCCGTGAATTTTTTATTGTTAAACATAACACCGGCCACGAATAAACGTTCCTCGGAATTGGCGTCAGCCGGCCCGCTTTTGCCGATATCATGGAGAAGGGCAGTTATTTCAAGTTTTTGCGGAGAGAGGTTTAATCTAAGTTTTTCATTGAGCGGCTGGGCCAGAGCTTTAATAATTCTTGACATAATCACCGCATCTTTGAAATGCGGATATTCGGTCTGGTTAAGTTCAGTAAGACGTTCTGCTAAATCCGGATAATCTTCAATTTTAAAACCAGCTCTTTCACATTCCTGTCCGACATCAAACTCGGGCGAAGGATTAAGTTCAGGTCTTTCTTGGGGTTTTTCTTTCATATTTAAAATACTTGTTTAAGCATTATCTTAATTCCTCCTCAATTTCCATTAACCGATTATATTTTTCCACTCGCTCACTGCGGGACAGCGAACCGGTTTTGATAAATTCCGAATTGACTGCCACGGCCAAATCAGCGATGGTGGTGTCAGCTGTCTCGCCCGAACGATGGGAAATGCTGGTTTTATAGCCATGCTTCTGCGCTAATTTTATCGCGTCAATCGTTTCCGATAAAGTCCCGATTTGATTGACTTTGATTAAAATGGCATTGGCCACTCCCGTCTTTATCCCCTGCCGCAACCTCTCGCTATTGGTCACAAATAAATCATCGCCGACCAAAATCACTTTTTTGCCGATTTGGCTGGTCATCTTCCGCCAATTTTCCCAGTCGTCTTCCGCCAGCCCGTCTTCAATGGAAATTACGCCGTATTTTTTCGGCCACGCTTTATATTTAGCGATTAAATCTTTGTAAAACAATTCTCTGACTTTGCCGGTTTTATTCCAATCCGCTTTATCCCAGCGATAGCCGCCGGTTTTATCATTATGAAATTCCGAAGCCGCCACATCGCAGGCAGTAGCCACGTCTTTGCCTAATTTATAGCCAGCTTTTTTAATCGCTTGGATAATGAGTTCAAACGCCGCTTCGTTGCTTTTTAAATTCGGCGCGAAACCGCCTTCATCACCCACGGCCGTCACTTGCTTTTTGGATTTGAGAATTTTCTTTAACGCCTGAAATATCTCGGCGCCGACTCTCACCCGCTCTTTCATCTTCTTGCCAAGCGGAACAATCATAAATTCCTGCAGGGACAAATTGTTATCCGCGTGTTTGCCGCCGTTAATAATATTCATGGTCGGAACGGGCAATTTCCAGCCCTTATATTTTAAACGGTAAACGCCACGAATATATCTATAGAGCGGCTGTTTTTTATAATTAGCTCCCGCATGGGCGCAAGCCAAAGACACCCCCAAAATCGCATTAGCTCCCAGTCGGCTTTTGTTTTTCGTGCCGTCAAGCTTGAGTATTTTCTCGTCAATTTCCCGCTGGTTTATAATATTCATTCCTTTCAATCTGGGAAATATTTTCTTATTAACATTATTTACCGCCCTTAACACGCCCTTACCGCCGTATCTTTTTTTATCACCATCGCGCAATTCCAAGGCCTCGTGTACTCCGGTGGAAGCGCCCGAAGGAACCGAAGCAACGCCAACCGTTCCGTCAGTTAAAATTACTTTCACAGATATAGTGGGATTACCGCGGGAATCGAGAATTTCGCGGGCATGGATTTGTTTAATTTTCATAAAAAAGCTTACGGTCTACGGCTTACTGACTACAGCTAAAACCGCTAACCAATATAATTATTTCTTAATTGAATTTACCAAAGCATTTATCTTAGCCGCCAACATATTTGCTTCTGCATAAAGCGCATCAAAGTCATCTTTCATCATAAACTCTTGATCTAAAGCAATATACAAAGCGGCAATAACCTCATCTAAAGAAGCAACGGATATTCTTAAAAATCTAATAAATTCCATATCCGACTTTCTATCACTCCCCTCTGCGATATTTAAAACAATAGAAATGGCGGCACGTCTTAATTGAGAAACTAACCCAAAAATTTCTTCTTTGGGGAAATTCTTGGTTTTTCTGTAAATTTCTCCCGCAAAAGAACGACTTAATTGCCAAATTTCTAAATTTTCAAATCTAAAACTCATAAGCTGTAGTCGGTAGTCTGTTAGCTATCAGCTATTTTATCTCGTAAACCACCGTGGCGTAGACGCTGATTTCCAAACTGCCGCTTTGAATATCCGGAGACGGCATGCCTCCGGCGGATTCAGCGCTGATGGCCTTCATACTGTCATAACGATAATAAGGCGGCTCGACACCACCACTGCTCTCCGAAAAAGAAACGATTTTCCCCAACTTAACTCCCGATATATCTGCCAGCGCTTCAGCTTTTTCTTTGGCGTTTTCCAGGGCCTTTTCTCTCGCTTCCTGACGCAAAGACTCTGGCTCATCAATAGTAAATTCCAGCCCGCCTATTTGGTTAGCGCCGAGTTCCCCGGCCTTAGCGAGAATTGCTCCGACATTATCTAAATCGCGTATTTTAATCGTCAATTGCTGGCTAACCTCATACCCCAAAAGTTTGGTACCGCTTTCGGTATAATCATATTTGGGATAGATATTATAACTAGAGGTCTCCATATCTTTGGCCTCTATTTTTAAATCCTTAAACGCTTTGATAATAGTATTGACTTTCTCGGTATTTTCTTTTTGAGCATCGGCCACTTGTTTCTTCTCCGTGGTCAAACCAATGCGTACCATGGCGATATCGGGAATGGCGGTGACTTTGCCTTCGCCGGAAATGGTAATGGTATCACGCATAGCTTCGGGACGGCCGATGTAGGAATAAGATTTAATTTTGGAAACAATGGTCACCCCCAACCAGCCAATTACTCCTAAAAAAACTAACACAATTAAAATGGTACCGACTGCGCCAAACCATTTACACTTTGGACAAATTTTGTCTAACATAAGTTTTGAATTATGAATTAAGAATTATGAAACAAAAATTGTTTACTATACCCCCCCCTGACAAGGGGGGTTGGGGGGGGTTAATCAATTCTCAAACCCCCATAGTCCCTCTTATCAGGGGGATAAAATTAAAAACCCAACGCTTTAATCCCTGGTAATTTTTTTCCTTCCAAGAATTCCAGCATCGCTCCCCCGCCGGTGGAAACGTGGTCAATGTATTTAGCCATCTTGGTCGCGGCTAAAACGTCCAATGTCTCTCCCCCGCCGACTACGCCAAAAGCCCGACCCGATGAACGCGCGGCCACCAACCGGCCCAAGGCGATACTGCCGTGGCTGTATGTTTTATTCTCGTAAAACCCCATGGGACCATTCCAGACAAGCGTGTTGGCTTTACGAATTAACTTAGCAAAAAGCTTAATGGTCTCCGGACCGATATCTAAAATCATTTCGTTTTCCTTAACGGCTTTTATCTGGCGGACAATTGGCTTGCCGTTCTTATTTTTAGCCACTACCACATCAACCGGCAAAACTATTTTTCTATTGGCCAAAAACTTTTTAGCCAATCTGACGCCCTCTGGTTCTACTAAAGATTTCCCGACTTCATATCCCTTGGCTTTTAAAAAAGTGTTGGCTAAGCCCCCACCGAGTAAAATATAATCGGCTTTGGATAATAAAAATTTTATCATGCCGATTTTCGTGGAAACCTTCGCGCCGCCCATCATTACCAGCAGGGGACGACGAGGATTTTTCACTACGCGGTTCAACGCCTCCACTTCTTTCTCCATTAAAAATCCGGCGTAGCTCGGCAGATACTTGGTAATAGCCACCGTGGACGCCTCGGCGCGGTGGGAAACGCCAAAAGCGTCATCTATATACAATCTGCCTAAACCCGATAAAGAGCGCGCGAATTGGACGCCATTTTTATCCTCCCCCGGATGAAAACGTAAATTTTCTAAAAACAAAATTTCGCCCTTACCCATCAAATCAACGACTTTTCTGACGGCGGAAAAATTCCAGCTCTCCATATAACCGATTTTCTTCTTATCTTTTGGCAAAAGCCGCTTCAAACTCTCTACTGCCGGCGCCATTCTTAACCCCTTCGCAAACTTTCCTTCGGGACGGCCGAGATGAGATAGTAAAATAATTTTCGCGCCTTGTTTTAATAAAAACTCAATGGTCGGCAAAGACGCTTTTATTTTACTGTCATCGGCAACAATAATTTTACCCTTATTATCTTTGGCCAGCGGCGCGTTAAAATCCACCCGCAATAAAACTCGCTGACCGGATAAATCCTGAAGGTTTTTTATGGAACGCATATTTAAATGTTATTAAATTTTTCTGCCGACTTCCCTTGCCAATTCCGCCAAGCGGTGCGAATAACCTAATTCATTATCATACCAAGCGATGACTTTTACCAAATCGCCATCAACCACTTTTGTTAAAGATAAATCAACAACAGCCGAATATTCATTGCCGATAATATCAGATGAAACAATCGGCCTGTCGGTGACCGCGAGTATATTTTTGTAAAACGGGTGCTTGGCCATCTTTCTAAAAATGTTATTTACTCTCTCCACGGTCGTCTTCTTTTTTGTCAAAAAAGTGAAATCAGACAGCGAACCCACGGCCACTGGCACGCGGATAGCGAGGCCGTCAAATTTGCCCCTGATAGCCGGAATAATTTCGCCGGTAGAAATGGCAGCGCCGGTAGTGGTGGGAATAATATTGATGGCGGCCGAGCGGGCGCGGCGCAAATCCTTGTGCGGCCCGTCCACTAAATTTTGGTCGGCGGTATAGGCGTGAATGGTGGTCATCAACGCTTTTTTAATTCCAAAATGGCTTTGGATAATCGCCGCCACCGGAGCAATACAATTGGTGGTGCAAGAAGCATTGTTTATCACCTTTTCGCTTTTCTTGTATTTATGGCTGTTCACTCCCAAAACATAAGTCGGCACATGGCCGCCTTTGGCCGGAGCGGAAATAATCACTCTCTTGGCGCCGGCGGTGAGATGTTGGCTGGCTCCTTCTTCATTAGTAAAAATGCCGGTGCATTCCAAAACCACATCAATGTTCAATTCTTTCCACGGCAAATTCTTGGGGTCGCGTTCGGCAAAAACTTTGATTCTCTGGCCATCAACAATAATCTCGTTTTTGGTAGCTCTAACCTTACGGTGATACTCATGATAAACTGAATCATACTTTAAAAGATAAGCCAAGGTTTTAGCATCGGTCAAATCATTAACCGCTACCCACTCAATCCCCTCTTTGCCAAATCCGGCTTTAAAAGTAGTGCGGCCAATACGGCCAAAGCCATTGATAGCCACGCGTATTTTTTTAGACATAAGATATTGTGATTAGTTTTTAACTTATATTTATTATAGCAAATTTTAGAGAAAATAACCAAACTCCAAACACCAATAAAGAAGAGAGAAAATTGGATAATAATAAAAATTCTCCCCCTTAGCTAAGGGGGAGCGAAGAGGGAGTTTGTTATTTTAAAATCCAACCACCCCCTTCCCCTCCTTGTCTAAGGAGGGAAAAAATAATGATTGGTTCAATTTTAAACTGCGTTAAAATAAAAAACCGCCCATATTTATAAGCGGTTTTGAAAGAACAAATGGTTAAAAATTAAGCATCGTAATCTTGAACAATTTCTGTGTCATCAATAGTGCGGTGGAGTATCATCTTTTTCCGGACGGGAATTTTTAAGTTTGCCGCGCCTCCTCCAAGCTCAAAAACGAAATCATGCTCACTTAAACGTAATTCAACTTCCCTAAGTTTGACGTTTTGGGCATCTAAAACGGCTTCAATCCTCTCAAACCTTTTGTTTCGCGCCGTCAGTGCGGATTCAATTTTTTCAAACCTCTCGCGTTGCTCCTTTTGCATGGATTCAAGTATTTTTTTGAATTCTAACTCATCCATTACTACTCCCTCCTTCTCTATCTTTAAAAATTTTCCCAAATTAAAAAATCATTTATTATCAAGAAACAATCCATATGTCTTCAATATAACTCAAATTGCCAGTCAAGTCAAATTGTATTTACTATACCGCTATATCAATAAATCTATTTTTTTATCTCGTTCGCCGGCACTGTTATAATCGTATCCTCGTCCAACTGAACTTTTACCGCTTGCTTTAAAATCTCATGGCCAATCACCTTGCCCTTGCCTTTGGATGTCTTGACGGTGCTATCAATAGCCGGCAATTTCTTTTTTAATTCCTCGTAAATCGGCAATTCGTAGCGCAAACAGCATTTCAGTCGCCCACATTGCCCGGATAATCTTTCCAGCCCGCGATGCGCCACCTGTTGTTCATAAGCCATTTCCGTATTAACGCCGCCGTAATTTTCTCTAAGAATTTTTTTACAGCAAAGCGTCCGGCCGCAAGGGCCGACATCGCCGGATATTTTGGCTTCATCGCGCACGCCGATTTGGTGCATCCGGATGGATTTCTGAAAACGGCGAGTTAAATCTTTGACTAAATTTCTGAAATCAATGCGCCCGTCGGCGATAAAAGCGAAAGTTATCCGCCCGCCGTCATAAGAAAAATGAACGTCCACGAGTTTCATCGGCAAACTGTGTTTTTTGATGAGCTGACGACAAACCTCCATGGCTTCGTCATGACGCGACTCGTTCTCCCGCGCTTTGTCCAAATCTCCGGAAGTGGCGCGGCGGACAATCGGCTTGATTTCCTCCGGCGAACCGGCCTGTTTCTCTTCTTCCGACGGCTCTTTCAAGAGCTCCTTTACTCTTTCCATGGTAGTGAAACCATCTACTTTCCCCAGTTCCATTCCCAGTTCCGTTTCCACAATAACATAATCGCCGACATTGAGAGTTTCATCGTCGGTCGTAAAATAATAAACTTTATGCCAATGGGTGAATTGTACCTTGAGCACGCGCATAAAAATAAATTTTAATTTAGGAGTGAGAAATTGGTCTTAAATCCCTCTTTACCTCCCCTGCCTGCCGGCAGGCAGGCTTTTGAGAAAGGGAGATAAGAATGTCCTCCTCCTTTGTAAAAGGAGGTGCCCTGTCCTAAGCTTGTCGAAGGGGCGGGGCGGAGGATTTTAAACCTTTATGCTTTTTTAATTTAAACTAAAACGGAAAAAATCCTTAATTTTGACTCCCCGGCCGTCAAGCAGCTGGCCGACAGTCAAATCTTCATTTTTGATAAATACTTGATTGAGCAGACAAATTTCTCCGTAATATTTTTCCATCTTCCCCGCCAAAATTTTATCAATGATATTCTCCGGCTTGCCTTCATTTTTCAATTGCTCGCGATAAATTTCTTTTTCTTTGGCAACTTCCTCGGCTGGAACATTCTCCGGGCTTAGATATTTAGGATTGGAAGCGGCAATATGCATAGCCACGTCATAAGCCAGCTCATCCTCTCCGGATTTATCCAGCGCCACGAGCACGCCGATTCTCCCGCCCAGATGGGAATAAGCGGCGACTGTGCCGCCGGAGACAAGAGCGCATCTTTTGATGTCCAATTTTTCGCCGATAACACCGCTCAAACTGCCGAGAGAATCCTTTACCGTATTGCCGTCAGCCAGCGGCAAGTTAAATAAAGAATCTAAATCTTGCGGCTCTTTATTTTTAAAAAGATTAAAAACTTCTTCGGTAAATCCCAAAAATTTTTCGTTGCGGGCGACAAAATCGGTTTCGGAATTAAATTCCACCATATACCCCGTGGTCTTATCGCCATTAGTTCCGACTTTGACAATGCCTTCTTTGGCTTCTCTCTCGGCTCTTTTGGCGGCTTTGGCGATTCCTTTCTTTCTTAAAATTTCCTGTGCCTTATCCACGTCCCCGCCGGATTCTTCCAGCGCCTTTTTACAATCCAAAATTCCCGCGCCGGTTAATTCGCGAAGTTTGACAATATTTTGGTCAACGGACATATAAATATAACTATTAGTAATTGATAACTATTCAGCCCCCTGATAAGGGGGGAAGGGGGGGTTACGCTTTTTCTACGGTTTTAAACCCCTCTAACTCCCCTTGTCAGGGGAGAACCCCTGTTACTTTTTTTCTTTTTTGACTTTTTCTTCCTTCTTTTCTTCTTTGACAACAGCTCCTTTGCCTTCTTTGACCGCCGCCGACGCTAAATTTAAAATAAGTTCAATTGACTTGCTGGCATCATCATTGGCCGGAATCGGATAATCAGCCATTTCCGGATTGACATTAGTGTCGCAAACCGCGACTATCGGGATATTTTTAGCTCTGGCTTCCCTGATGGCGGTTTCTTCCTTTCTGACGTCAACTATAAATAAAGCCGTGGGAATTTTTTCTAAATTTTTAATACCACCAACAACCTTATCCATTTTTTCCGCTTCGCGATTAATAACCAACTGCTCTTTCTTGGTGTATTTTCCCAACTCGCCGGAAACGCGCTCGGCTTCCACCTTTTTCAATTTTTTGAGCAAACGGGAAATAACGCTGAAATTGGTAATTGTTCCACCCAGCCAGCGCTCGGTCACATAAGGCATACCGCAATCCTCGGCGGCTTTTTTCACCAGGGCCTGCGCCTGCTTTTTGGTGCCTAAAAATAAAATGACACCGCCTTTTTGGGCAGTTTCTTTGAGAAAATTCAGAGCTTCCTCAAGTTTAACCTGGGTCTTCTCCAAATCAATAATATTGACACCGTTTCTTTGGCCAAAAATGTATTGGCCCATTTTAGGATGCCAGCGCGACGCTTGGTGTCCGAAATGCACGCCCGCTTTGAGCATCTCTAAAAGAGATGGAATCTTGGTCATAAATTTTTTCCTTTTAGGCCTCCATTTTAGTCATCTTATTTGGCAAATCCCAATCCCGAATGCTCGGGATGAGACAAGGCCGCCAAATAATCCTAAAATGTGAGAGATTTAATAAGTAATACCGATTATAACATAGGGCAAAAATCTTGGCAATGGGTTGAATTTTTGAGGTGAATGGGATAAAATAAATATGTTCGTGAAAGTATTACTGTAAATAAAATACGGGAGGTTATACCCCTTGGGGGTATAACCTCAATTTACTAAAAATTTTATCATATCTTAGCGCAAAAAACAACAAGTTGGGATATAGGTAGTTATATGAAATATACTTTTCCTTTTCGCCAGACGGCGACATTTTTATATAACAAACGAATTCGATTTTTCAATTTAATAGGGGGATAAAAATGTCTACCAATAAAATATTGGCAGACATTTTTTAAATACTACTATTATTGCTAAATATATTGCGGACACTTGACAAAATTTTAGCAATAATATACAATAAGATTATTAATAATAAGTAACTAAAACTTAAAATCTATGCCAAAAGCAATCATTAAATCTAAGACGGGATCATCTATAACAATAGAAGGAACAAAAGAAGAGTTGGCCGCCATACTATCCGACTTTGAACGTTCATCTGTAGTACGAGAAATAAGAACAAAGGCAACCAAGTCTATCGTAAAGAAACGGGATGAAAATAAAAGACGCGCGGCTTCAGATCTTATTGTTGAGCTACGAGAAGAAAACTTTTTTTCTAAACCTAAAACTCTTGGAGAAATCGCATCTAAACTTGAACAAATGGGCTATATTTATCCCACTACTACATTATCAGGTGTAGTGATAGGGCTTGTACAAAAAAAACTTTTGGGTCGCAAAAAAAACGACGGGAAGTGGGTTTATGGTAGATAATTTTAAATATTATATATTATGAAAAAGAAACAACAAAAAGTCAGTCTTGCCGAAAAAATATTGAAGGTGATTAGCAAACATTCAAAAGCTGCCGAAGAAATCCAAAAAGAGCTTAAGGATAAGTTTGGTTATAAAGAAAAACCCGAAGACATCAGAGTAAATTTACTCTATTTGCTCAGAAGGGAAAAAATTAAACGTGAAAAAGATGACACTATTTATAAATATCATATTTAACTTCGCAACCTGTATGAAAATACAAAACATATGTAACAAGCTTACACAAATTATTACACTCGCCGAAGAATGTCGTTCTAATTTAGAAAAATTAAATTATAAAAATAATACCACGACACGCCAACCACACAAACCAGCTTTAGCCAATACTCAAAAATCAAAAATAAATTTCAACCAAAATTCGAGGGCATTTTTTAAAGAATACGGAAAAGGATTAACTGGCCCTAAAAGATTTGTACTGGTTGTGGCATATCTTTCAAAAAGTAAAAAGAAGTTGGATGTGACGAGCGAAGATGTAAAAACCTGCTGGAACAAACACAGTAGACTGTTGGGGGGGAAACTGACAACTGGTATATATGGCACCAGGGCAAAAGAGAATGGCTGGCTTGATGCCACAAAAAATGGTTCTTATCACCTCACTGCACGCTGGGATGAAATTTTCTAAACACGACCTATGAACTTCTCTAAAAACCTAAAAGCATTCTTAAAAACATTCCCGCTTAAAGATTTGAGCGGGCAGCAGATGTTTTTGATAATTGCTGCGCACTGTGCAAAAGGCCGGGTATCACATGAAATCACTATTTCAGATATTCGCAGTCACTGGCCGAAAGTGCTAACAAAAAAATCTTACAATCCGGTTTTTTACAACCGCGCCCAACAGCAGGGCTGGGTAGACCCAGTCAGACCTGGAATATGTCTCGTAAATGAATCTGGTATCCAACACCTCACCGATATAACTATTTTTGAACAAAATAGTATATTATCAACCTCTAGCCAGCTTTATATTTTTGACAAAAAAAGTACGCATACTTTTGATAAATTCTTGCGTAGCATATTCGCTAATACAAAGCTAAGGGTCATGGTGGCGGATTCGTGGGTTGATGAAACAATCTTTGATAATGTATTAGATAGTATACCAAAAAATCTAGAAATTAAACTAATTTATGGCCAAAAAAGAGGATCCTTCGACAGCCGCGTTGTCCGTTTTAAAAAAGAATATAAAAAATTTAACGATAAAAAGTATAGCGACTTACATGATCGCTGTATAATTATTGATGATATAGGTTATATTCTCGGTCCTTCTATCAAAGATGCCGCATCCAACAGTCCAGCATTAGTAGCAAAATTAAATAGCAAAGATTCAGCTATATTGATAAAATTTTTTAATGCTTTGTGGATGAAGGCGAAATAAACTAATCAACAAATTTAGCTATGGGGCATTCACCCCTATCCCCTCTGCCCCTTCGCTAAAATTGAAAAATCGAATTCGTTTGTTATACAAAAACAAACCCTAACGGGCCGAAAAAGAAAAACATACATCATATAACGGCGTATATCTGGTTACGGCTCTTGCAGAGCCTCCACCCATACCCCGCTTAGCGGGGCATCAGATACACGCAAACGTTATGTGGAATAATAAAAATTAAAAAATATGGAAAAATTTGAAAAGGAACATCCCAAAAGTCGAGTTGACGAAGCCAAAGATATGATTTCCGGGTCTCCAGAAAAAATTGAAAAGGAATTTCAAGAAACGGCAAATTCTTGGCTGGCGTGTTTTGGCAGTCGTGTTTTTGTCATAGAAACATATCTGTCTGGCAAAAAGGCCGAAGATGAACTCGGTTCTGAAAAATATAATGCCGTTATGGAAAAATTGGAAACTTTAAAACAAAAACTTTACGCTTTAAAACGGCAATATCCCGACAAAAGCACAACTCCGCCAGACAAAATCAAGCAAGAATTATTAGAGATGTTAGATGTACTAAAATAAAAAAGCTGGGTCAAGAATCGACCCAGCTTCGTAGTTTACGCACTTTCAGACAAGGGTTTTACCCCGGTCGGTAGTTGGCACGCCAGTCTTCATGGGCCCTGTTTACCCTCCTTGGTAATACAGCCGTCAAAACGGCCGTGAAACCGAGAAAGCACAAAAACCCAGAAAATTGTTCCGGCATATAACCAGACACCCCACATAAAAATACGCCTAAGATAAAAACGAACATTCTTTGCTTCATTTTTTAATCCTCCTTTTTATACTAGTATACTTACTGGATACCATCACAGTGTAGCACATTATTCCAAAAATGTCAATACTGACGCCAAAAATAAAAAATTTTAACCAAAAATTATGGATATTGAAGTAGATTACAACCCCACGCCCAGCACGATGTTTTTTATATCAGTTTCCGTGAATGAAAAGGAGGCTATTTCTTTTGACTATACAACCAAAGCCCATCGCGTAGTCAAACAAGTGTTAATTGATAAAAAACCATTCCCTGCTGACCGGCCGATATCTTCTGAATGGGACGCATTAGTTTTGAAAGACGGAAAATTTATACAAAAATATCATGTTAAATGGATAAATATGGGCAAACAAGATTGGTGCAATGATGAAATTTGGGAAACCGTGAAAGAACAACTCATTTCAGACGAACTATCAAAAAAGTTGCTTAATTATTCAAGAATCATTTCGGATAACTATGGGAATTTGCACAAATTTTCTAACGAGATGAAAAGCTTTGAGCAACTCTTATCAAAAGAAATGGCTAAATTTTAGTAAGCTATCATTATGAACGAAACCGGAAAAAGATTAGGGATTATTAAAAAATTATTTTTCTACTTTGATAAACATATTTTTGAGGGCATTTTACTTACCGGCTCAATGGTTCACGGAAAATTCTTTTCTGTCACGGCAAAATCTGATATTGATGTAATTTTTATTATTAAAAAGAAAAACGTCGGTCTGATTAAAAAAGAAAGTTTCTTTAACAATTCAAAATATTTTGTTGACGCTAAATTAGAACTTTTAAAAAAGGGCGTTCTTTTTTGGTGCGATCAGAAGATAAATAATGTAAAAATTAACATGGGTTTTTGTACTTGGGATTATTTTGAAAAATTTTGTAATCTGAATGCTAAACTTTGGAAAGGTTCTAGCCACCATGGAGATATTAAACCTTTGAAAATAAAAACAATCAACGGCTTACTTGTTGACGAGGCTATAAATGTTAAAGAATACAAAAAAATCTTCATACGGACATACAAAAATTACATCAATAATGTATTGGTAGCGAGACCCTTCTTTTCAAATTTGATTTGCTGCGATATTTTGTTTGACAAAAATAATCATATCAAGCAAAATTTAGATAAGTTAAAGAAAAAATTAATTAGACTATACGGTTTAGATAATGTATTTGAAAATATCTTGGATTCTGTTTTAAAAAAGTGTTCTTCTGATTACAAAAAAGAATTAAAGCTTAGCCTTCTGCGGGCTCAAAAATAAATACGCCCAAAAAATAACAAGTCGTAATATTGTTATTTTTTGAAAAGAAAAAGACGACCCCGCGTTGGTGGGTCGTCATAGCTTCCGTAGAAGCAAATCTTTTACGAGATTCATCCGAACAAAGTTTTCAAGGCTTTCCTTGCTGCCTTCTTGGTCGGCCAGGTAGCCGCATCGAAAACACTTTCGCTCCACTCGCCTTCAGGCGTCAGCCATTCGCCATCATGATTTTTACCGCCCCGCTGAATCATGTAGCCAGCTGCAATCTTGTCGGTTACAAAGGGCTTCTTATTGTCCTCCATTGTCTGCTCTCCTTAAATAGTTGATTGGTTATACTTAATTTATAGTATAATACTATAGCACATCATATAAAATAAGTCAAGGGTCTGAATAATATCCAACTTAGATTAATAAAAAAAATCCGTAGCTCTTTGAACCACGGATTTTTTGAGAAATTTACTTCTTTGCCATCTCCTCTTTTGCCCGCTGCTTTTAACTTTCCTTTACTCGCCGAATCAATTCCTTCATTGCTTGCTCGTTGGCTTTATCAGCCCACTCCGCTACTTCTTTGAGTGAATTGAAGTGATTTGCCGGTTTCTTTCCACGGCCCAGACCATCCGCGATTCCGCTAAAATAGCCAAGGGCTACATCTTCGGTTACTGGTTCAAAATCTTTAATACCCACATTAAGGTTGCGAAGAAAAAATTTGGCTTCTTTATCTCCGGGTTTAGCATCTTCGGGGCTAACAACCACAACGACTCCATAAGAAGAAGACGCACTTATAACTCTAAAGGTCTCTGTTTCGGCCATTACTTTATCCTCCTGCTTGTTATTAATTTACATCATAATAATATAACAAATCATGAGTATTCTGTCAACCCTCGGCTTGTCAAGACCCGTCGGTCGCGACTGGCTTGTCTTGACAAAAAAAGCCTACTTGACATAATTGTCTTTCGGCTTAAATATGGTTAGTTATATTGGCTTTTCTTGTAGCCCCAAAAATGTTGCTCCCGAAACTCTTTCCCGCTTCTCTCTGCCACTATAAATTTCATAGTGAACAGTGATTTTAACGTCTCCACCTGGATCAAGTTTGGGGGTGAGCCCAATAGCCCTTACTGCTGCATCTACCAATTTTTTCTTTAATTGATCGACTTGATCTGACATCAACCCTCTGTCTACCCAACATTCGATATTAATGTTAACTTCTTCCTTATTTTTGTTTGGCATTAGTGTCACCTCTTTCATTTTAAAATTTTGAAATGTACTACAAGTAAAATCCTCATCGCTTTTAACCTTAACATGTATTTAATTAAAGGTCAAGCCCCTGACCCGTCGGTCGCGACCGACGGGTCTTGCCAAAAAAATCGGGCTGTGATACACTGGGAATACTATAAAATTTTAAATGCCAATATGAAAAAAGGAATTCATCCTGAATATTTCAATGACGCCAAGGTGACTTGCGCCTGCGGCCATTCTTTTATTACCGGCTCCACGCAAAAAGAAATTAACGTTGAGCTTTGTTCGGCGTGCCATCCTTTTTACACCGGCAAACAGAAACTTGTTGACACTGCCAGGCGCGTGGAAAAATTCAAAGAAAAAGCTGGTAAGAAAGAAATCGCCTCCAAAACCAGAAAAGGCAAAAAGGCCAAACACGCCGCCCGTTCCGCCAAAAGAGCCGCTAAAAACGAAAAGTAGCTGATTTTAAAATACACCAAACCGTTCCGCGTAGTCGGGACGGTTTTTGTATGATAAAATAAACTAAATCCCCTCTCCCTTTCTCAAAAGCCTGTCTGCGGTTCGACTGAGCTCACCGAAGTCCGGTAGGCAGGGGAGGATTTAAGACCAACCCCATGCGCTATTATAGCCCTAAACTTAAAAACGCATCTAAGGCCCTGCGAGGCAACATGACTAAAACGGAAATAATTTTGTGGAGTAAAATCAAAAATAAACAAATAAACGGTTTACAATTTTACAGACAAAAGCCCCTTGGAAAATACATCGTGGATTTTTACTGCCCGACAAAGAAACTGATTATAGAAATTGACGGGGGACAACATTTTGACAAAGATAATATCATCAAAGATGCCGAGAGAGAAAAATATCTAAAACAGTCCGGCTTAAAAATTCTGCGATTTACTAACTTGGATATTTTTTACAATATGGAGGGTGTGATTGGAAAAATAATGCGGGAAACAGAAGAGGGCTAAAATCCTCCACCCCGCCCCTTCGACAAGCTCAGGACAGGGCACCTCCTTTTACAAAGGAGGAGGACATTCTATCTCCCTTTCTCAAAGGGAGTACCCCGGAGGGGGGAGGGATTTAAGACCAACCCCCTAAAAAAATATTTTATTTATGGACGAAAAAATACTAAAAAAATTAGACGAAGCGGTAGTTAAATTCCGCCAACTAGAAAAGGACCTTACCGACCCCTTGGTTATTAATGACCCAAAAAAATTAAAAGCCGCCTCGCAAGAGTTTGACGAATACCGAGAATTCGCGGAGCTCAAAAAAAAATTGGATAAAATAAAAAAAGGAATTAAAGACGCCGAGGAAACAATCAAAGAATCCGAGGAACCGGAAATGAAAAAGCTGGCCGAAGAAGAATTGGAAATTTTAAATAAAGATGAAGAAAAAATAGAAGCGGAAATAAAAACGGCGTTTAAACCCAAAAATCCTTTGGATAAAAAGAATGTCATTATGGAAATCCGCGCCGGCACCGGCGGAGACGAATCCGCGCTTTTCGCCGCCGACCTTTTCCGCATGTACTCCCGCTATGCCGAAAAGAGGGGCTGGAAAACCAAACTACTCTCTTCTAATAACATCGGCATCGGTGGATTTAAAGAAGTTATTTTCAGCATCAGCGGCAAAGACGTTTACGGCAACCTGAAATACGAAATGGGCGGACATCGCGTCCAGCGCGTTCCGGAAACCGAAAAAAGCGGCCGCATTCACACTTCCGCCGCCACCGTCGCCGTCCTGCCCGAAGCCGAGGAAATTGATTTTAAAATTGAACCGAAAGATTTGCGTGTAGACACTTTCTGCGCCGGCGGCCACGGCGGCCAAAGCGTTAATACCACTTACTCGGCAGTACGCATCACTCACCTGCCGACTAATACCGTCGCTTCCTGCCAAGACGAGCGTTCGCAATCGCAAAACAGAGAACGGGCCATGCAAATCTTGCGCTCGCGCCTTTTGGCTATGGCTGAAGAAAAAAGACAGAAAGAACTGGCCGCTCAAAGGAAAGAGGGCGGTAGCGGCGAACGCGGAGACAAAATCCGCACTTACAACTTCCCGCAAGACAGAATTACCGACCACCGCCTCAAACAAAGCTGGCACAATATCCAAACTATTCTAGACGGCGGATTGGACCAGATAATTGAGGCGCTAAAAGCACAGGAAGTTTAAAATTGACAAATTTTCAATATCTTGATAATCTATAAATACAACTTGTCCCCATTCTTTTGCCCTTATTTTAAGGGTTAAAGGAGGGCGAGCGAATTTTAAAGGGCGGGAACTGAACCTCCCCTCCCCGCAAAATTCGCTCTTTTTTATTTTATGTTTATACTATTGTAAGAGTCCAAAATTTGGTTTTAATGAACTCAATCAAGCCGTCGAGGGAGTAAATAATCTATATGTATTAGAGATTGCTTCACCCCGCTAAAGCGGGGTTCGCAATGACAATTTAAAATACTTTTTACGCCCCACCGGCAAGCAAAGTGGACTATCCTTTAGTTGGAATGTTTTTGTTTTTATGTTTTTATGTTCCCATGCTTCCATGTTATACTTAGGTCATGACTATCAAACAAGCGCTTAAGAAATACGCGACTGAACTGAAAAAATTCTCCTACTCCCCCGTTTTAGATACGGAAGTCCTTTTACAATTCATTCTGAAAAAAGACCGCGTTTTTCTTTACGCGCATCCGGAAATAAAACTTTCCGTCTCGCAAGCAAAAAAACTTAAAAAACTGGCAGCGCGAGCGAAAAAACACGAACCCATCGCTTATCTTGTCGGGGAACAAGAATTCTATAAATTAAACTTTAAAGTTAATAAAGACGTCCTCATCCCCCGCCCCGAAACCGAAACTTTAGTTGAAGAAGCAATCAACTATATTAAAAAATATAAATTAAAATCCATTGCTGACATCGGCACCGGCTCCGGCGCCATTATTGTGTCTATTGCCAAAAATACTGACCTTAAAAATTATTACGCCACGGACATTTCCGCCAGCACTCTGAAAATTGCCCGCCAAAACGCTGGTCGCCACGGCTTAGAAAAACAAATTACTTTTCTCCAAGGAGATTTACTAGAACTAATTCATAATTCAACCTTCGTCCCGAGCTCAGGTCGAGGGAAATTCCTAATTCCTAATTCTAATTTTATTATCGTTGCCAATCTCCCCTATCTCAACAAAAAAGAAATGGCCTTTCCTGGATTAAAATACGAACCGCGCGGAGCGCTTGACGGCGGCCCGGACGGCTTGGATAAATTCCGTGAATTCTTCGCGCAATTAAAATTGCTCAAATGCCAGCCCCAAATTATTATCTTGGAAATCGGCTGGAAACAAGCGGCGAGATTGAAAAAACTTGTCCCTAAAAATTACCGTGTCCAAATAAAAAAAGACCTCTGCGGCCGCGAGCGGGTGATGGTTTTGAAGTATTGTCAAAAAAAATAATATCTCTTGACAAAATAGTGATAATACGATAAGCTATGGAGAAGTTTGTTTTTTGAAATAACATAAAGGAATTGTTTTAAAAACCATAAAAAACCACAGGGAGAATTAGAACCATGAAAAAAATTTTAGTTGCGACGATTTTTTTTATTGCTTTTGCGAATCCGCTGGCGAAAGCTGAAACGGAGAAAAAAGTTTATCTGGAAGAAAGGACTCTTATTGTGTCCACAGTTGAGCAACGCATTCCCGACGTGCCTGAAGGCATTTCCGCCGAAATGGCCTACAAACTCGTAACGGGTGAACAAAAAGAATTTGTCATTAAAGATGTAAGGAGGGAAAACATCTATCGTTTTTCTTTCCCTATGCAAGAGATGGCTGTTTTCTCAAATCGGACAGTAGGCTATAGCCAAGAACACTGGGTTGAAATTTGGGATACCCGAACGGAAAGAAAGGCGGAGTGGGTACTCACCTTTTTTATGTTTATAATACCTGCCCTGTGTATTTTAATAGTCAGTTTAGTAAACCAGCTAAAGGCCAAGGGGGGTAGAAGACTTTTTGTTTTCTACGCTGCTATACTTATATCTGCCGCCTTAGCCGCGGGAGTAGGTTGGTTCGCGGATAAGGGCTGCCTGATGGATAAAAAAGATGCTATGTTTTTGAGTGCGTTAGTGGGTCTATCCGCGGGTGCGGTCGGGTGCGGATTTGCAGGTTCATTCGCGACCGAAATCACCCTAAACTCCTCAATCGCAGGACTAATAGCGGGTATGCTCGTAGGCGGATTTGTAGGTATATATGCAGTCCGTGGTATAATCGCCCCTTACATTATGCTTATTGTTGCCAGTGAAATAGTTGCCTTCGCCATATCCCTTAGTATTAAAAAATTGCTGCCAACAGTTAAAGGGTGGCTGACGACTGACTAAATTAAAAAACAAATTAAAGCCGACATCACAATGCCGGCTTTTTTAAAATTAAAAATTAGCTCCGCTACTCCCACTTCACCTCGTGCACTTTAGACACCACCTCCACCCAAGTAGTGCCGCGGTTAAACTGTATTTCCCCTGCCCCGAGCGAAGTCCCGCGCTCGTTGAGGGACGAAGTCGCGGGGTCGCCGGTAGAATCGTAAAACTTAGTGCGGCTGGTGCGCTTCTCTTTTTTCCAAGTGCCGTCAATAACCACTCCGTCTCTAAAAATAATTGCCCTGCCCTCCCCTGTCGTCTCAATCTTTTTGCGGCCATAATCGTCAATTGTCCACATTTTGACATATTGGACAACCACGTTTTTCGCTTTAATCTCCGAATTGTCTTCATCCGCGTGTTTTTCTTCAGCCACAAACCTCGCGTAATCATTAGTTTCTGGGTTATAGCTCCACTCCACTAAAAATTCCGGCTTGCCATAATCCACGGTTATCTTATCCGCCCGCGAATGCCATTCTTCCCCGCCCTCATCTTTATAAATCCAGGAATCGTAGGCCGGAATTTCTTTATCTAATTCTCTCGCCTCCAAGGCCCTACGGATAAAATCCGAGGAAGTATAGATATTGTGCGGACGTGGACGGCCGGAGCGCCAATAATATTTGCCGTAATAAAATTCGTTCAAATCATTAATGTCGTATTTTTTGATATCAATCAAAGATTCGTCACTGCCGCCGCAATGCATATACAAAGCGTCAAACTCGCTTACCCAGTCAAGATAATACGGACGCGCTGAGCGCACCGGACCGATTTTCTCCACCTCATCGCCGCTGGCGAAGACCGCGAGAAATCTGGTAATCCCCCCTTCGGTCATCACTTCATAAACCAGATTGGCTTTGGCGAGTCCGGACGGCGGACGAGCTTCCCAATGATTTTCTATCATCACCCCCACCGGGTAAACATTCTCCTTACCCGCCTCCACGAGCGTGCCGTCAAGACGCCGCGGCGTTAAATTCTTCTGCGGCTCAACGATTTCTTCCGTTGGCCCCGCCGGTTCCGGCGCCGGTTGGGTCAGCCAAAAACGATAAATAAAATAAGACAACAAAAGAACGGCCACCGCTAAAACCGGTATTAAAAATACCCACGGCCGTTCTTTAATATAGATAAAAACTTTTTTAAGACGTTTTATTTTTTTCACCTTATCTCCCTCCAGCATAGAAAAATTTTTATTTCTTGGCGGCTGGCGCTTCTTTGCCTGTTTCTTTGGAAGGCGCTTCAACCGCTTCCCCTGCCTCGCCTTCTTTCTTCTCCTTACCCACCAGTTCCGGCTCTTTCATTTCTTCAACCGGAGCCACTTCTTTTTCTTCTTCTCTCGGAGGAGCGACTAAGGCCACCACATCCTCTAAACCATTTTTAATAGTAAGTGAACTGGGAACGACTAAATCCTTAACGCGAATAATCTCGTCAAAAGTTTTTAAAGGAGAAATATCAACCTCAATCTCGTGTATCAAATCTCCCGGCAAACATTCCACTTCCAATTCATGCAGGTTGGTCACAAAAACACCCTGAAAATCTTTAATCGCCGGAGCCACGCCGACAAATTTAAGAGGAATGGAAGCGGTAATTTTCTCCTTCATATTAATCTGCCGGAAATCGGCATGAAGAATCGTATTTTTTACCGGGTCAAATTGCACATCCTGAATCAGGGTCTTAATCGGTTCGGCATCGCCAATTTTTAAATCAATCAGCGAACTTTCTCCGGCTTCTTTGTAAATTTTATTAAAAAGAGGATAATCAACCGTTAAATTCCGCGACTCAATCCCTTTGCCATAAATAACCACCGGGATTTTACCCTTTTCGCGAATCTTGTAAGATTTACCGGCATTTCTAACTTCAGCTGCCAACAAGTATGATTTCATAAAAATTTCTTATTTTTATTGTGTAGTTTTTATTCTAAAATAATCCGTCAAAGATGTCAAGGACATCTAAAATATCGGCGCCCGATGACCGCTTAAATTATATTTTAACTTCTCATTCTTATCCCCTCAACAATCCCGATGGTCAAAAGACTGGCAACAAGAGAACTGCTGCCTAAGCTCATAAATGGCAAGGTGACGCCCGTCACGGGCATTACCCCCAGATTCATGCCGACATTAATTAAAAACTGGCTTAAAAAAATCAGGCCCGCGCCCAAAATAAAAAATAAGGGGAAATCGTCACGGGCTTTTTTAGCCGCTAAAATCAACCGCCAAAAAAGCAACGCCCAAAAAATAAAAATAAAAATTACGCCGAGCAGGCCCAGCTCTTCCGCTAAAACGGCAAAAATAAAATCGGTCTGACTGGCGGGTAAAAATTTAAGCTGGCTTTGCGAACCAAAACCCAGCCCCCGCCCCAGCAGCTGCCCCGAACCGACGGCGATGATTGACTGACTGACATTATAACCGCTCTGCAGCGGGTCGCGTTCCGGGTAAATAAAAGTGAGGAGGCGGTCTTTTTGGTAATCTTGCAAAATAAAAAACCACCCGACTAAAAAAATAATCAAAAAAATTGTCAGCAGAATGAATAAGTGCCGGCGGCTGATGCCTCGTAATAAGAGCAACCCAAACCAAATAATAAAGAGCAGGGCGGCGGAACCCAAATCCGGCTGGCGAAGGACGAGGGCGCAAAGCGCCGCCGTCGCCACTCCGCTGACCGCGATTTGGCGAAAAGATTTTTCCCCGCGCGACTGTAAAGCAAAATAAGCGGCTAAAAAAATAATTAAAAACAATTTGGCCAGCTCCACCGGCTGAAAACTTAAACCACCAAAATCAAACCAGCCGGTGGTGCCGCGGATAGTTTTACCAAAAACAAGAACGGCCGCCAGCAGAAGAAAGGCGGCGGCGTAAAAAAATCGGTTGTAAATCCTGAAAATTTTATAATCAATGAGCGGTGCCAGAAAAAGAAACCCAAAACCGATAATCGCTCCGGCTATCTGTTTTTTAAAATTAAAAAAATTAGCCGTCTCTTGACTAAGGGCAATACTGTAAATGGCCGCCAGCCCGAAGCAAACCAAGAGAAAAACAGCTAAAATTAAAAGCCAGTCAAACCTCCTGAAATAAGAAAAAAAATTTCTAAGCATTTGAATTTATCTCCTCCACCCCTCCGACGTTCCCTTAAATTCCATGTAAACTTCCGGCGCCAGAATGTTCACTTCCGGCTCTATCCTCACTTCTGAAACCGAAGACAGCGGTTCAAACCAGCGCGCCTCCAGCGACACCCGGTCTCCGGATTTAAACTCTTTAGCGGTCACATAATTAACAGCGGCCAGTGTCCCCCCGCGGTATAACGACACGTAAAAACCGACCTGCCAATAATTATAAGCGGTATTGTTATAAACATCAAAAGTCGCGGAACTCACCGGCAATTTCTCGCCCAAGCCAAGGGCGCTTGAATAATTAAATTTGATATTCTCAATTTTCAAACCCAAACGGCTGTTATAAAAATCTTGATAATTCGTTATCTCGTGAGCGTTTACTCTTTGCCATCTGACATCGGAAATATCAACAATCACACCCGATGGGCGGCTGGAACTTATCGCCCCGAGTTTCATAATAAATTTTTCTTCACCGGGCAGAATAAATCCTTTGAGTTTTTCCGAATTAAAACCCGGGCTTCTGAATTGATAATTAAAAGAAGACACCGCCCAAGCGCTATTGGGATTTTTAATTCTGGCTACGAAATCATATCTCCCCTGCCCCGTGGAAATCACCTCTACTGAAGAAATTTCCGGCGCTGACGGTTCATTCTGCGCCCTTAAACCTTTGAAATTAGCCAGGTCCTGCGGCAAAATACTCAACAGGCGTTCCCGCTCCGGCAGATTGATGATAAAATCCTGCATAACCTTCCAAAACGAATAACCCCACACCATAACATTTAATAAAATCAAAAACGCCACCAGCAGGTTTTTAAAAAACTGTTTTTTGGTTAAAAACCAATAGCCGAATTTTAACTCTTTGTCGCTTATGGGCGAAATAGAATTCTTCTCTTCCATATTATTCGCATTATAGCATAAAATAACGCTGGGGACAAATTACTATCTTGTAAAAAGTTTAATGATTTAGTATTCTTAAAACACCATCTTACTTCGCTTCTCCTTAAGGGTAGTCCTGGCGATTCCGTTACGGTAGCCTGTATCTTGAGGGATACTTTGGGAATACCCGGAGAGCAAGCCAAGATGGATATCTAAAAAGCCGTACTTCTATGTGTAGGTACGGCTTTTCTTATAAATTTCACTTGACAAAAAACCCAATTGGTGTAAAATACAAAGTTACTAGGAACTTTAACAACAAGAAGGAGGGAGTATAAAATGACTCTCATTCAAGATATTCTTTGGTATATTTGGGAATATTTGGTGTTAATTAAAAAATTTGTGACTGCGCTTTGGCTTTACCGGAAACCCCTTAAAGAAGAACCTGGCGATAAAAATCTCGTAAACCTCGGCGAAGAAGGTCTGAAAGAATACTTTGCTAAAAATGGGTGCGGGATTAGAGTGCTTAGCGTGACACCGGGCGGCGCTCCTTGGCGGAAAAGCCGCAGGAAAAAAGTGGAAGTGGAATTTAGCACCCGCAGTCGCTTCTTCAACGATTGGTGGGCGAAAATCAGATTCCTGCTCCATGGCAGCGATGGCAAGGCGTCCTTTTTCAAAATTAACGCGGTTATTGATGAAAAAAACGAAGGTAAAACCTGCAAAAGCCGCCTGACGCTTGTGCCGCAGAATATCGCCGCCAACCGAGACGCATTTAAATGGCTTTTTGATTCAAACTTCATAAAAGCCATAACCCTGCAATGGGGAGAAGACGGCCCGGAATTTAAATTTGTCTACCCGCCGGAGGAAGAAAAAATAAACGGCTATCGGACAAAAAACGGCAAAAACGGCAAAAGGCCAATTACCAACTCCCAAAAACTGGATAAAATCCTTGTATTCAAAAGCCCCGGCTAAAACCAGGGCTTTTTTATTTTAAACGGTTTTTAAAAATACGCTTAACCATTCCCTTCCTTGTTGAGGAAGGGCGTCCCGTCCCGAGGACTCGGTATCGGGACGGGGTGGTGAAAATTTTAAAATCAAGCTGCTTTTTCTTTATCCAAATTCGTTCTCTTTAAGGCCATCTCTAAACGGTCAATTAGTTCTGGCTGAGGGAAATGCTTAATCGCCCGGCGCGTTTTCTCCAGGGCCTCAGCGCCCAGGCATAACTTTAAGATTCTATCTTTTTGATTTAAATCGCTTAAAAATCCATCGTGGTCTTTTTTAAATTTTCTATAAACATTGACATTGCCCCTTTTTATCGCCTCCCACAAATTTCTACCCCCGCCCTGACCGATAAAAAAACCAAAATTATTTATCAGCTTATCCTGCAATTTCGTCACGGAGATAAAATCAATAAAATAATCCTTGGCCGAAAAATCAATCCTCTCGGCATTTTCTTTGTCTCTCCTTATCGCTTCCCTTATTTTGCTCTCCAGCGCATTTATTTCTTTTTTATAGAACGCCAGTTCCTCTTCCATCGGCCTCTCTCTGCTGGCGAACATTTCTCTCTCTTCCACCGGTGAAACTGAATCAGCCAGCTCCAGATAATTTTCCACGATATCCGTCTGGGCCGCCACGTCCTTATTTAAAACATTAAATTCTTTTACTGATTTTCTGTAGTTTTTATCAAACGGTTTGTTGAAAAAATTTTTAATCGGGTGGCCCGGCACAAATCCCTGGGAAACAAGTTCTTCTTCAAGGTCAAACAAACGGTTGCTTTTGGCTACAAATTCTTTGGGTTTGAAACCCTGGACTATTCCGGCGAGGTGCGGGGATTTTTTAACGCTCTTAATCTGGGCCTCTAATTTTTTTATAGCTTCTGCGTCGGCCGCCTCCATCTTTTTAATTTCCGCTTCGTAATCCGGCGCAATTTCCACTGTCTTTTCCGGCGAACGCAAACGTCTGGCGCGCTCTTTTATCTCCGCTTCTTTTTCTAGCCGTTGTTCTTCCGCCGGAGTAAGTTCGGGAGGAATTTCGCTCTCCTCAACCGGTTCTTCCGGAAGAAAATCGGCCTCGGTCACCCCGTGAACTTTCCATGGTTTTTCAACAACATCCCTTTCATCTGCGGTAAATTTCAAATCCTGAAAATTCTTAACCAAGGCGTTATAAGCCGTCCTTTTGATTTTAATCTCATCAGCGGTTCTATTATAATTAAGAATCCTGGACTTAAGTTCTTTGGAAATTTTTCTGCTGCCCATCGCTTCCGCCGCTAATTTTTTCTCTTCCGCATCAAGAAAAATCTGCTGGTCGTCCAGTTCTTTTTCTATTTTATCCAATTCCGCTTCCCTATTTCTGCCTGATAACTCATAAACTCTACTATAAAAGCGGCGATAATAATCACTCTTCTTCCCTAAACGCCGTTCAACTTTTTTGGCGGGGATTTTATCCAGTTCTTCTCTGAATTTGTCAAATTCAATTTCTTTATCAATTTCTTCTTTGAACCTTCCGATTTCTTCCGCACTCACCTCCGGAGCGGGAGATTTATCCAATTCTTTTAAAAATTCCCCATATTCTTTAGACCCTTTAATAGACCTTTTATTTTCTTCTAAATTACCCATAAAAAATGGTTATTTTTATTAGTAAAATATACCATATTTTTGCCGTTTTGTCAAACCAGTATAATAAAAAACCAAACTTCCCCTCCTGCCTGAGGAGGGGCGTCCCGTCCCGAGGACTTGGGATAGGGACAGGGTGGTGGGAGGGCATCTATAAACTAATTTATCCCCTGCAAAAAAAAGCAATAAACGCTTTAAAACCCCTTGCGCCCTACCTGTTTTTATGCTAAGATAATATAACAATTTTAATAAATATCAACGACAAGTAAATAGGCAAAATCGCTTATTTATTATACTTTTATGCCTATCAAAAAAACCGAAATAACTCCTGACAAAGAAAGGGCCATCAAAGAATATGGTGCCAAACAAATTACCGTTTTGGAGGGCCTTGAGCCGGTGCGCAAAAGACCGGGTATGTATATTGGTTCTACCGGCCCCTCGGGCTTGCACCATCTGGTTTGGGAAGTCGTGGACAATGCCATTGACGAAGCTATGGCTGGTTTTTGTAATGAAATCATAGTCACTCTTCTCCCGGGCAGCAAGGTGTCCGTCATTGATAACGGCCGCGGCATTCCGGTGGAAATTCATAAACAAACCAAAAAATCCGCTTTGGAAACCGTGCTCACCGTCCTCCATGCCGGAGGCAAATTCGGCGAGGGCGGCTACAAAGTGTCCGGCGGTCTCCACGGCGTCGGCGTTTCAGTGGTTAATGCTTTATCCATCTGGATGAAAGCCGAAGTGCATCGCGACGGAAAAATTTATCAGCAAGAATACAAACGGGGCAAACCGCAATACAAAGTCAAACCAGTGGGCAAAAGCAAACGCACCGGCACGACTATTACCTTTGAGCCAGACCCGGAAATTTTTGAAACCACACAATTTTCCCTAAAAACAATTTACGAACACCTGCGCCGCCAGGCCTATCTGACCAAGGGAGTAAAAATCAAAGTGCTTGATGAACGTCCGGAAGAAGAAAGAGCCGGAACCAGCCGCCCGCGCGAATACGCTTTTTATTTTGAGGGCGGCATTGCTTCTTACATCGTTCATCTGAATCACAACAATAAAATCAAACAGGAAAATGTTTTTTACGTTGATAAGGAAGAGGGCGGAACGCGCGTGGAAATCGCCCTGCAGTATGTTGATGATTACAAGGAAAGCGTTTTCTGTTTTGCCAATAATATTATCAACGCCGAGGGTGGCTCTCATCTCATCGGCCTGCGCACCGCCCTGACCCGCGTTTTGAATAACTACGGCCGCAAGCAGGGGCTCATCAAAGAAAAAGAGGAAAATTTAAGCGGCGAGGATACGCGCGAAGGTTTGGTGGCGATTGTGAGCGTCAAAGTCAAGGACCCGCAATTTGAAGGGCAAACTAAAGCCAAACTCGGCAACCCTGAAGTGCGCACGCACGTGGAAACGGTTTTTGGCGACGCTTTCCAGACATTTCTCGAAGAACATCCTAAGGACGCAGAAGCGGTTCTGGAGAAAAACCTGCTCGCCGCCCGCGCCCGCAAAGCCGCCCGCTTGGCGCGCGAATCCGTGCTGCGCAAGGGCGCGCTGGAAGGGATGACTTTGCCGGGCAAACTGGCGGACTGCTCTTCGCGCGACCCCAAAAGTTCCGAACTTTACATTGTGGAGGGCGACTCGGCCGGCGGTTCGGCCAAGCAGGGGCGCAATCGCGAGACCCAGGCCATTCTGCCTTTACGCGGTAAAATTTTGAATGTGGAAAGGTCGCGCCTGGACAAAATGCTTACCAACAACGAAGTCAAATCTCTGATTATCGCCCTGGGCACCAACATCGGCGAACAATTTGAAATAGACAAACTGCGCTATGACCGCATTATCATTATGACTGATGCGGACGTGGACGGCGCTCATATCCGCACCCTCCTGCTGACTCTTTTCTATCGTTACTTTCCGGAAATCATCCGCCAAAACCATCTTTATATCGCCCAGCCGCCGCTTTACCAAGTAAAATATGGCAAAGAATTTCAATACGCTTTCAGCGACGAAGAGCGCGATAAAATAGTGGCGCGGGTTCAAAATGAAAAACTGGCCAAAGGAAAAACTAAAGAAAAAATTAAGGCCGAGGAAATAAAGGTGATGGCCGAAGGCGAGGAAATCGCCGAGGGAGAAGAGAAAACGGAAAAATCCGCTGGCTACTCCATTCAAAGATACAAAGGCCTTGGTGAAATGAATCCGGAACAGCTTTGGGAAACTACCATGGACCCCGCCCGGCGCGTTATGAAAATCGTGACTATTGAGGACGCCGCTGCGGCTGATGAGGTTTTTGATGTTTTGATGGGCTCGGAAGTCGCTCCCCGAAAAAGATTTATCCAAACCCATGCGAAAAGTGTGAAAAATTTGGATGTATAAAATGGAAAGGTTTAATCTGCAAGATTGAACCTGAACCTACTCCGAATTCATTTTTAATACCAAACTATGTACTTAATACGCATTGTTTACACATAAGGACGAGTTATGTGCCATAGTGAAAAGCCAAAAATTGTTTGACAATTTTTAATATCTTTGGTAATTTACTTTTAGGCAAGGTCGCCATAACTTATCAAATAATTTATTAACTAACGAAAATATTATGTCAGAAAAATTTAAATTTAAAGGTGAAACGCCATCTCAAGGGCATGAAAGCAAAGCAACGTCTGAAACCGAGAAAATCACAATAGCAATGGATAAAGCTAGACAAGAAGCAATTGGTGCTTTAAAAGATTTACCAAAAGGTGAAATTCTTGAAGCCGCAATAAAATTCCAAAATAATTACAGCGAAATCATAAGGAAAAGGGAAACTGCGCAAAGATTTCACCCATTTTCTATACAGGAACAATTAAGGGATGTCTACCCAGATGCAAAGTTTCCGCAGATAGCTGAAACGGCTTCGGCTGTTGCCAACTTAATTCGTGAGAGAATGGGCGAAAGTGACGACGTATCACAACCAGATCTTATGGCAGCTTCAACAAAAAGAGATGTTGCCGTCGACGAATTAGCAAAGAAGATGACACCTGAAGAAGTAAAAAAACTTGACGGGATTATTCAAAAACAAGCATCTGAAGGAAAATTCGAATTGCCTGAAAATTATGATGAATATCGTGCAGGATGGCTGGCTGAATGGGTTGCAAAGGGTTATTTAGAGTTATAAAAAGTAAATTACCAAAAATATAATAGCCGCCCTTCGGGACGGCTATTGCTTTTCACTACAGCACATAACAGCGTATATCTAGTTACGGCTCTTGCAGAGCCTTCCGTTGGTTCAATCTTACAGATTGAACCATAACTTTCTTTTCATTTTAACTTTCTAAAATGCCATCGCCTCGCATCAGCAAAGAATTAAAAAACAAAATACATTTTCTAACTTTTACAGTTAAACGTTGGTACTACCTTTTTGACAGATATGACCGCTGGAATATCCTGCTTAATTCTCTGCAATACTGCCAGAATAATAAAAGTTTAAAAATATACGCCTGGGTCTTCATGCTTAATCACATCCATCTTATAGCTGAGAATAGTGATCTTGCGGGTTTTACAAGAGATTTTAAAACTTTTACTTCAAAAGAATTAAAGAAGAATCTATCAGAAACCGAGCCTCGCGTCCTTGAACTTTTTAAAGAAAATGATACTTATCAATTCTGGCAACCGAAAAATTGGCCGGAACTTATTGAAAACGAAAAATTCTATCTGCAGAAAGTAAATTATATAGAACAAAACCCGGTCAGAAAACAATACGTCAAACGTCCCGAAGATTGGATTTGGTCTTCGGCTAATCCGGAAAATTTGCTGGAATTGGCGGATAAGAGAAATTAAGAAAAGGTTCAATCTGCAAGATTGAACCAACTCGGAGGGATATAAAATTATTATTATGGACGAACATATCAATAAATTTGACGGGGCAAACATGGATATTGATTTAACCTCTGAGAAAAATGTGTCCTGGAAGCAAATGAAGTGTCCGTGGAATGTCGCAGAAAAAACCAACGAACATAAGTGCGCAGTCAAAAACACGTCTATCTGCAAATATTTTTGCGGCGTAGAATATTTAGATAACGTGCTTTGTTGTTATCCAAACGAAAATCCAAACAAAGGGAAAGAATAACTCTATTTTGTTCAGCAATATCGCTCTTTTATAAAATGCTTTTAGGAAAGAAGTTAAAAATACAAAACCAGCAAGAAGGAGGATAGTGATGAAAATTGTTGAGGTTAAAGCTAAGTGCTACGGCATTAAAATTTCAATGCGAAACAAAAAAGGTAAAGAGGTCGGCAGGACATTTTTGTTCATAATGTACAATGGTCTACACAAAAAGCCGTTTGGTCTCATGGAGGACGTGTATGTCATGGGGAAAATGCGTGGGAAAGGGCTGGGGACAGAGCTTGTTATACAAGTCATTAAAATAGCCAGAGAAAAGGGTTGCTACAAACTAATTGCCACCAGCCGGTATTCTCGAACAAAAGTCCACGACCTCTATACCAAACTGGGATTCCACGACCAAGGCAAAGAATTCCGTATGGATTTTTGACCTCTCTCGGGCGCAATAAAAATCTGCGCCCTTTTTTCCCAAAAGCATTTTGTATGTTTGTTAATTATAGAAAGAAAAAAGCCGCTAGATAAACTATGCGGCTTCAAATTGTTGAGTGGAATACGCTTCTTATCTTGCGTCATCTCTCTTGCGCAAGGCACGGGCCTTTTCAATCGCCTTTTTTAAAGACAACCCTTGGTCCAGGGCATCCTCGACATACTCGCAACAGGGTTGGCCTTTCGGATGAGATTTGTACGGTGACCAGCAACACGCTGTGAATGTCACCTCGTGCTTTGACCCTTTACCCGGTCCGGAATGTTTTTTCCCGTAATCCTGCCCACATACTTCACACTTATCTAGGGCATCTAATGACTCAGAACGTTCCGTATTACGTTTTTCCTCCCTCCTTGACCTAAAATGGTCTTTTCTCCAACATTTACCCATACTTCTCCTCCTTTTATATTTTGATGTAATTAAACGCCAAAATTGACATCAAATTAGTATAGCATAAAATAATATAAAAGTCAAGCCCTGTGCTGTTCCAAAAATAAAAAAGAACTAAAAAATTAAAGTAAGTCAAATCACCTTTATTTATCAATACTATGAGATGGATATTACGTTCCAAAATTCATAAGGCTACGGTTACCGAAGCCGATTTAAATTATATCGGCAGTATTACAATTGACGAAGATTTGGTTGAAAGGGTCGGTTTTTGGCCCGGTGAAAAAGTTTTAGTAGTTAGTAATACCTCTGGCGCAAGATTGGAAACTTATGTCATTGTGGGCAAAAAAAATTCAGGAATTATTTGTATGAACGGCGCCGCCGCCCATTTGATTAAAAAAGGAGAGGAAATAATCATCATGGGCTTTGAATTAACCGACAAACCAATCAAAGCTAAAAATATTTTGGTGGATAAAAATAACAAGTTCGTGAAATATTTATGAAAATGAACATCGCTGAACTTTGGGATATCTATATTTAAAAAACGCCTTTCTTTTGAAGGGCGTTAGTTATTTAAATTAAGGTCGTTGGAGGGACTTGAACCCCCGACCTCCCCGTTTAAGCATTAGCGCTGTCGGGGTGCTCTGCCTTTGAGCTACAACGACGTTAACAAACTTTAAAAGATATTATCATATACGCAAATTTTGTCAACCCCGTCCAGGCGGTCTTGACAAAATTTACCGAATCTGCTAAGCTGACACATCAACCTTGTTTCTTAAAAACCCAACAACAAAGGAGAGAAGAAAATGAAAAAAATTTGTTTGATTTTTGCCTTACTAACCTTAATATCTACACTCTTCGCTTACGCCGAGGCCAAAGAAGAAACTGACAACTGGTCTGACGCGAGTTTCCGATTGCTCGTGCATGCGGAAAAAAGATTAAATGATTTCTCCGCCCTCACTCTGCACTTTATCCCCGCGGGAAATCTCATCGGCGAGCTAAGCCCATATCTTTACGCCGGCGCGAAATTCAATCTTGGCCACGGCTTCGCTTTGGAACCGTCCGTGGGCTGGAATTTTCGTCCCGGAGATGACGCCGCCCCGATAATTTCATTGATGCCCTGCTATACTGACGACTATATTTTTTTCTGGGGAGACGTGGAATATAATCACTGGCCGATTGACGAGCTCTATTACTTCGGTATGATTGACTATAGACTCTTCAACAAATCGCTGATGGTCGGGCTGGAAGGAGAGGGCTGGGGAGAAATTGACTGGGATAAACAATCCATCGGCGGAGGGCCAAATATGACTCTAAGCTATGGACAAGTAGAGCTTAATTTAGCTATCCACTATCGCCGCTTCCCCGATTCACCAAATGCCTTCGTACCCGTCGGCCGTTTACACTTCTCTTTCTAAAATCGCCAAACATAATAACCGCCCCAATCTCGCAAATGCGTAACAGGGCGGTTTTTTATTTTCCTTGATATTAAATGTCTAAATACTTAATGCCATCTCATAATTCCAGCCTTCTTTTCTCCCCTTGACTTCTCCCCGCTCTCCCATTATAATAGATTTAATAAAGGCCCGCGGGCCTTTTTAAAGACCTTAAAAAAGTCATTTTAGCCGATTTCTTGGCTAAAATAAGCTTAAAAAAATAACTCGTTCTATGGGTAACAAAGTTGTTGAGTACGTGAAAAGCGCCAAAACGGAATTAAAAAAAGTTATTTGGCCGACCAAAAAAGAAACCACCAACTACACGATGCTGGTTATCGGCATCAGCTTGGGCGTGGCCATCTTTCTTGGCGCCTTGGATTATCTTTTCACTTTGGGCGTGGAAATTTTAATTAAATAAAAATCGTCAGGGGGAAAAATATGCCAAAACAAATAGAACGCGGGCGACGCTGGTACGCCATTCACACCTACTCCGGATATGAAGAAAATGTCGCCGAAAATTTAAAACAAAGAATAGAATCCATGGGAATGGAAGACCGGATTTTTAATATCCTGATTCCGACGGAGAAAAAGATTAAAATAAAAAACGGCAAACGCCACACTGTCACCGAAAAAATTTTTCCGGGCTACGTGCTGGTGGAAATGCTGGTGACTGACGATTCCTGGTATGTGGTGCGCAATACGCCGAACGTCACCGGATTTATCGGCAGCGGCACCATCCCCACTCCCCTTTCCGAACAAGAGATTAAAAATCTTCAAACCAGAATGGGCGTGGAAGAACCGAAATATAGAATTGACGTTGAGGAAGGAACTCCGGTGCGCATTGTGGATGGACCTTTCAAGGAATTTGAGGGCAAAGTTTCCAGTATTGATGAATCGCGCGGCAAAATCAAAGTACTGGTTTCTATGTTCGGCCGCGAGACACCGGTGGAATTGGACTTTTTGCAAATCAAAAAAATATAGCTAGCGAATGGAATCGGCGCTCCGAATTTTCGGGGGCTTCTCGCCGGTGAAAAATTTAATAATAAATTAATCATAAGATATGGCTAAAAAAGTAATGACCATGGTCAAGCTCCAAATCCCCGCGGGCAAAGCCAATCCGGCGCCTCCGATTGGACCGGCTTTGGGCCAGCATGGAGTCAATATCGCCGATTTCTGCGCAAAATTTAACAATGCCACCAAAGATAAGGGCGGAGACATCACTCCGGTGGAAATTACTATTTACGAAGACCGCAGTTTCACTTTTATCTTAAAAACCCCTCCGGCCGCGGAATTACTGAAAAAAGCCGCCGGCATTACCAAGGGTTCGGGCAAACCGAATAAGGAAAAAGTCGGTAAGGTCACCAAGGCGCAAATCCGCCAAATCGCCGAAGCCAAAATGTCCGACCTGAACGCCAATGACATTGAAGCGGCAATGAAAATTATTGAAGGAACTGCCAGACAAATGGGGCTGGACGTCGTCTAAAAGTAAAATTATAAATAATTGTGGGAGTTCTACGCTCGGCCTAGCCCTGAGCTTGCCGAAGGGGACACTCGCACCACGAGGAAAAATATGTCACGTTCTAAAAGGTACCAAGAAGTCAAAGGGCAAATTGACTCTAAAAAAACCTATTCAATAGAAGAAGCTCTGGAATTGGTCAAAAAAACTTCCAACGTCAAATTTGATGCCAGCGTGGAATTACACATCCGCCTGGGAATTGACCCTAAAAAGGGAGAACAGCAAGTTCGCGGTTCTATCGCCCTGCCGCACGGCACGGGCAAAACCCAAAAAATCGCCGCCTTCGTTGACGGTGATAAAATCAAAGAAGCCAAGGAGGCCGGCGCGGATATCGTCGCCGATGACGAATACATCGCGGAACTTAAAAAGACCGAAAAAATAGATTTTGAAATCGCCATTGCCACGCCGCCGATGATGAAAAAACTCGCGGCTGTGGCCAAGATTCTCGGCCCCAAAGGTTTAATGCCTTCTCCTAAAGACGGCACGGTGACAGCGGACATCGGCAAAACTATCGGAGAATTAAAAAAGGGCAAAGTGAGTTTTAAAAACGATGACACCGGCAATGTTCATCTCTTAGTCGGCAAAATCTCTTTTGACACGAAGAATTTGATAGAGAACTGCAAAACGGCTATGGAAGCCATCCAAAAAGCCAAACCGGCGACTTCCAAGGGAATTTACATCCGAAACGCCGTTCTCACCTCCACCATGGGTCCGGCAATAAAATTAACCGTCTAATATAACAAATCCCACTCTACTATTTTGTCGGAGTGGGATTTGTCTTGTCTCACAATAATGTCAAAAAATAAAATAAAAATTCTGGACTCGCGGCGGGGTTATGATTTAGCCGCCGCCGACTATGACAAAAAAGGGAAATATCTGGACAGTTTTGAAAAAGAAAAACTGCCGGCGGCGTTGGGTGATATTAAGGATAAAAAAATTCTGGATGTCGGAGCGGGTACCGGCCGGTTGGCGCTTAAACTCGCCCGGGCCGGAGCCGAAGTCACCGCCTTGGATATTTCTCCGGAAATGTTGAAAATTCTCCGGCGCAAAAATAAACAAATCAAAACGGTGGGGGGCGACGCGGAACAACTGCCTTTCCCCGACGAAACTTTTGACATCATCACCGCCGCTTTTCTGATTGTCCATCTTAAAAATCCGGAACGATTTTTTGACGAGGCCTATCGCGTGCTCAAAAACGACGGACGGCTCGTTATCACTAATATCAATCAAAAAGAACCGCCGAAAATAAAAACTAAAAAAGGAAACGTAAAAATACAGTCGTTCTATCATTCCCCGGGGAAAATCCGGCAGTTGCTGAAAAATTTAGCTTTTGACGTGCAGGAAACGTTGGTGAAAGAAAAAGCCAACTGGATAAATCAGATAATCATTGCGGCAAAATAAGGCCGGGTTAAATCTGTTGCTAAAACTTTGTTAAAATAGTAAAATAATGAGGTCTAATAAAACATTTTAAACTACCAAAATATGGCGGAAGAAACGTATAAAAGGCCCTCGTGGGACGAATACTTTATGGAGGTAGCCCGGGCCGTGGCTAAACGCGCCACCTGCGACCGCGGGCGGAGCGGCTGTGTCATTGCCCGAGATAAAATGATATTAGTCACGGGATATGTGGGCTCACCCAAAGGCATGCCGCATTGCGACGAAGTCGGCCATCAGATGAAAACTATGGTTCACGAAGACGGCCACCAAAGCCAGCACTGCGTCCGCACCACTCACGCCGAACAAAACGCCATTGTGCAGGCGGCCAAACTCGGAGTGGCCATAGACGGAGCGACTTTATATTGTAAAATGACCCCCTGCTCCACCTGTGCCAAAATGATTATCAACGCCGGCATCAAAAGGGTGGTCTGCGAAAAGCGCTATCACGCCGGAGCGGAAACGGAAGAGATGTTCCGCCAAGTGGGCATAGAATTGGATTACTTTGACGAATCAGTGGAGAAATATGACAAGCAATAATATCATTATCGGGCTGGCCGGTAAAATCGCCTGCGGGAAAGAAACGGTGGGGAAATATATTCTCCAAAAAAATCCTGCCGGAACTAAAATCAAATTCTCCGACCCTCTGCGGCAAGCTCTGGATATTTTTAACATACCTAAAACGCGGGAAAATTTACAGGATGTTTCCACGATTTTGCGGGGAAAATTCGGAGAAGAAATTCTGGCGGAAGCTATGTATAAATTGACCACCAACTCCCCCGCCCCGCTGGTTATCGTTGACGGTGTGCGCCGGCTGGCGGATATTAAAAAATTAAAAGAACTTAATAACTTTTACCTGATTTATATTAAAACCGACGCGGCCAAACGCTACAAGAGATATATTACCCGGGGGGAAAATGTCGGCGAAGCGGAAATGACCTATGAGCAATTTAAAAACAGAGACGGGGCTGAAACCGAAGAGCAGATAGAATCTTTGGAAAAAGAAGCTGATTTTATAATTGACAACGACGACGATTTTGACGACCTTTACAAACAAATTGATAAAATTTTGGAAAAAATAAAGAAATAAAAAAGAGAGCTAATTTGCTCTCTTATACGGCTGATGTTTCTAACCGGCCCCTCCCTTAGCACCCTTAACCTCAAATAGAGAAAAGGGTAATACCTTTTGCGAGTTACTTTCCTCCTTAAGGATTCTCTCAATAACCGGCCGGAATTCATTAAGAAGAATTTCCACGCTCTTTATTTCTTTACTTAATGTCAATAGCTTCGGGAAACTATTTTTGAATACTTTACTGAAATTTTCATGGCCAAGATGATACTCCCGCCAAGCATACATTATGTATCCCAAAAGCTCCAAGGCATACCAAAGCTTTCCCTCAAAAGATTCTCTATCTTTCTGCAGATTATAAGCATCTTCAATACCTTCTTTAATAGCCGGGTGAAACCTTTTTATTAATTCTTGAGTTGCTTCTTCCTCCATCTCCTCTAACGCTTTCTTCACCCGCGCGTCATCTTTGACCTCTAAGGGGACATCAAAAAGTATCCCCTCGCCAATATCATGTAACGCGCCACAGGCGAGAACCTTAAAAGCATCAAAATCTTTCCTCCCGAATTTTTTTTCAAGAGCAACGGCACAAATAACAAGAAGTGTCGATTCAAAAGAATGGTTGAGCGACGATTCTATATAAGAACGGTTTTCGAATTCTTCTTTGTTCCACCGCTGTACACGAGACAAGCGCCTGATAATGTTGAAAAATATATCCGCCAAAGTTTTATCCATTTTTTTCTCCTAAATTTTTATGTTTTTAAAGAACGCTAATTAGATAACCTTACTCCAACGAAAATGGATAAGCAAATTGACTTATCCACAATTAATTTAATAATTTGGCTCCCGATTTTATGAGCGAAAAAAATAACCAACTTTCCGTTTACTCCTTGGACCACCTCAAACCCGAAGTATTGGCCGTGGCTTTTGCCAAATGTTCCCGTTCCCCGGAATCATTCAAAGATATCGCCGCGGAGCTGACTGATGAAAAATCCGCCGATTTCCATGAAAAGTGGGTGGTGGGATATGGACACAGCAGTGTGGCTGAACACGCCAATCTTCATTTAGCCATTGAAAATGTTTCTATTTTGGCCACCAAAGTTATTGAAGATAATCGCCTGGCTTCTTTTACGGAAAAATCAACGCGTTATCAGGTTTTCGACCGCAACCGCTATTACAAACCGGAAAAAATTATGAACTCGCCTCTGGGCAAAGAATATGAGGAAACCCTGAATTATATTTTCGACACCTACACCCGGCTGAACGAACCAATGAAGTCGTATATTTGTAAAAAATATCCTCAAAATCCGGAGGAAAATGAAAAAGTTTACCAAGCCAACATTAAGGCCCGTACCTGCGACAATATCCGCTATCTCCTGCCGACAGCCACTTTAACCAACCTTGGCATGACCGCCAACGCGCGCGCCTGGGAACACGCTATTGCCAAACTGCTTTCGCATCCGCTGGATGAAATGCGCGCCATCGGCAAGGCCATTAAAATTGAGGCGTTGAAAATTACTCCCACGCTCATAAAATTCGCTGATGTCAATCAGTATCTGAAGGAAACCGACGCTGCGCTGGCCGCCCTTGACCAAAAAACTTTGTCGCAAAATCCGGAAGCGACCGAACCGGTGGTGATTGTTGATTATGATGCCGAGGCGGAAGACAAATTAGTGGCCGCCATTCTATATAAACATTCCGTCTTGCCCTATAAACAAATTTACGCTGAAGTAAAAAAGATGAACCCGGAACGGAAAGTGGATATAATTGACGAATCCTTAAAGCGCCGCGCCGCCTTTGACCAGCCAATCCGGGAGCTTGAACATATTTATTACACTTTTGATATTTTGATGGACTACGGTGCGTTCCGCGATATCCAGCGCCACCGCATCTGCACGCAAACTAATCAGGCCGTGACTGTTTTACACGGCTATGCCACGCCGGAAGAAATAACGGAGGCGGGGTTAGAAAAAGATTATCAAGAAGTGATGGACCGCGCCGCCGAACTTTATAATAAAATTTATCCGCTCTTCCCTCATGAAGCGCAGTATGCCGTGCCCTTGGCTTTCAGAAAACGAACGCTCATCACCTGGAACTTGCGGGAACTCCATCATTTTATTTCTCTGCGCAGCGGACTCAAGGGCCATATTTCTTACCGCCGCATTGCCCAGGCCTGCTGGCAAAAATTAAATGAAATTCAGCCGCTCTTGGCCAAATATATCAATGTTAATATGGAAAGCGGTTCAGCTTCTTGGGCCTCAACTCTCTTCAAACCGGAATTTAATTACCGACCAAAAACCGACTCTTCGGGATAAATTGTTGGGCGGACAAAATATAAAGTGATAAAATGAAAAATATGAAAGGTAAATTCATCGTTGCCGATGGCATTGACGGCTGCGGCAAAGGGACAATCATTAATACCATCGCCGACTGGTGCGCCAAGCACGAATGCAGTATTTTTGACCTCAAAAGATACTGGCAGGAAAAGAAAAATTTCCCCGAAGCTGAGGATTTGAAAAATTATCACGTCATTATTTCCGCTGAACCGACTTTCGCCCTGGCCGGCGCCGCCATCCGCGAAGAACTGGTCAAAAAGAACGGCCGAAGTTATTCGGCGGAAACCATTGCCCAGGCCTTTGCCTTGGACCGCGAAATACTTTACAAAAGAATCCACCTACCGCTCCTTGAGTCCGGAAAAATAATTCTGCAGGAAAGAAGTTTTGTTTCTTCTTTTGTTTACCAGCCGGCGCAGGAAAATGGCTATCCCTTAGAAAAAATAATGGAATTGCCGGGAAACAAGCTGGCTTTAGAGCATTCCCCCAATCTTCTTATTATTCCGATTTTGAAACCAGAGACCGCCATAGAACGGCTTGGCAAACGGACGGAGAAACAGGATAATTCTCTGTTTGAAAAACTACCTTTTCTCACTAAGATAGACAAAGTTTACCGCTCGGCAGAACTTAAAGATTTATTGGAAAAACACGGCAGCCAAGTGGTTTATCTTGATACTGAAACGACTTTGGAAGAAACAAGGGAACAAACCCTGAAACTTTGGGAACAATTTATAAATAAATAAAAAATTATGGAATTAATCGGCATTTGGTCATTGATTGTCGCGGCGTGGCAATTAGTCACCAAGAATCTTAAAAACATCTCAAAAATCGTCGTCTATCTGCTTATCGCCACTCTGCTTCTTTCCTTTTCTCCTCTTTTGGGGGTTAGCGTCTGGGCCTCTGTTATTTTGGCTATCTTGGGGATTTTAATCGGGGTGGTAAGCATTTTGACAAACATCGTTCTGATGAAATCACTGGTCGGCTTTTATAAAAACGAAACGGTTAATCTGAAAGAGGATTTTCAAAAATCTTGGGGGAAATTTTGGGTTGTATTTGCCGGCTCTATGGTGGTTTCTTGGCTGACTTTGGGCGGTGTGATTTTATTAGTTATACCCGCTATAATTTTTTACGTTTGGTTTTCTTTTTGCCTTTATTTTATCATTTTGGAAAATAAAACCATTTTGGAATCATTAAAATCAAGCAAAGATTTAGTGAAAGGCAACTGGTGGAAAATATTTTGGAGATGGGTGCTCCCCGGACTTTTTTATATTGTTATCGGCATGATAGTGGGCGGAGCGGCCATGGAGCTTATTTATTTCTTTGCCGGAACGAACGAGCTAACCACTGTTATCGGCATGGTAATAAATAACATCCTCTCTGTCATAGCCACTCCGCTTTTGGCTGCCGCCGGAGTAATTCTTTTTATGGAGGTTAAAAAATATAAAGCTTCCGCCCCCGCTGTTTCGGAAACAAGTACACCAAATATATAATTAATAAATGGGCAAAACTGAAAGCGATAATCCGTCAGCCGAAGTCAATTCATAAGTTATGAATCTCCAACCGGTTATTGGGCTGGAAATTCACGTCCAGCTCAAAACTAAAAGCAAAATGTTCTGCTCCTGCCCGAACGCGGGAGACAGCGCCCCTCCTAACACCAATATCTGCCCCGTCTGCACTGGTCAGCCCGGAGCTTTGCCGGTGCTTAATTTGGGAGCTTTGAAATTCGGCCTCTTGGCCGGGCTGGCTTTAAATTGTCAGATTGCTGAATTTTCTAAATTTGACCGCAAAAATTATTTTTATCCGGACCTGCCCAAGGGTTATCAGATTTCTCAATTTGACCAGCCCATTGCCGCCGGCGGATATCTGACTTTTAGAATTTTCGACCGCGAGGAAAAAGAACCGCGCGAAATAAAAATAAATTTAACGCGCATTCATTTGGAAGAAGACGCTGCCAAGCTGGTACACGACCAAAAAAATGAATCGTCGCTCGTTGATTTCAACCGTTCCGGAACCCCGCTTTTGGAAATAGTCACTGAGCCGGATTTTCGCTCACCGGAAGAAGCCAAGATTTTCCTCCAAGAATTGCGCCTGCTAATGCGTTATTTGGATGTTTCCGACGCCGATATGGAAAAAGGCCAGCTTCGTTGCGATGCCAATATCTCTTTGCGGGAAATAAAAATTGATAAGAAAGAACGGCCGACGCTTTCCCCTCTTTCCGCTAAAACGGAAATAAAAAACATGAACTCCTTCCGTTCAGTGGAACGCGCTTTGGATTACGAAATCAAACGGCAGACCGAACTTTGGAAAAAGGGGCAACCACCAAAATTTCAAACCACACGCGGCTGGAATGATGAAAGACAAATGACCGAAGAACAACGGGGTAAGGAAGAGGCTCACGACTATCGTTATATGCCCGAGACGGACCTGCCGCCGCTTAATTTAAAAAAACTTTTGAAAGAAGTAAAAAATAGCCTGCCTGAATTGCCGGCGGCCAAGCGGGAACGATTTGCCGAGGAATACGGTTTTACTTCCGCCGACGCGCGAATTATCGTCAATGATAAAGAACTGTCAGAATACACTGAAGAGGTAATCTCGGAACTAAAGGATTGGCTGGATAATTTGCCGGAGATAGAAGGGACGGCGGAAGAAATCTGGAATAAAAATAAAAAGAGGTTGATAAAAATTTTAAGCGGCTGGCTCGTCAACCGTTTTGTAAAACTTCTTGATGACTCTAAAATTACCGCCCGAGAGTCGAAAATCACTCCGGAAAATTTTGCGGAATTTATCACTTTGATTTATCAAAACAAATTAAATACTACCACCGCCCAGACTGTTTTAGAGATGATGTTCAAAACCGGCATCGACCCTTCGCACGCCATTGAAGAAAAAGGATTGGAGCAGATTGATAATAGCGATGAATTGGAAAAAATTATTGATAAAGTGATAAAAAATAATCCTCAACAAGTTGCCGAGTTTAAAAACGGCAAAGAACCTATTTTACAATTTCTTGTCGGTATGGTGATGCGCGAAACCAAGGGCCGCGCCAACGCGCAAAAAGTGGCGGAGATGATAAAGATAAAACTGAATTAAAACCATATTAAAAAAGAGGAGTAATTTTGCTCCTCTTTTAAGGCGGCTACATATTAAATTATTTTTTGAACTTTTCGCGAGTTTTCTTTAAATTTTCAAAAACCGCTTCAATTGGTCGCCCGTAGCTAAACATCATGGCGATGTTTTTCAACTCCCCGTCGGTTGCTCCGGCAATCAATTTTCTTTGATTTATTCTCGCTTTCTCAACTTCTTCAGTGTTTTCACCGCAAATTAACAAAGCGACATTTTCAGCAAATTCCCAAAGAACACTACCCATTTTTACCTCCTGACTATTTAAACAATAAAAGCTGTCTTATAATTTAACAAAAGCGGTAAACTTTGTCAACAAGTTAACTTAAACTTTCATAAACTACCGTTTCTGACGATATTAATTAATACTCAGCACTTTGTGGATAACTCTTTAAAAATTAGCTAACCTTAGCAAATTTTGACAATCTGTACCAACGTGATATCCTTAATTCTTAGAATATGATTATCTATTATCCAAAAAAGATATTTACATACCGAGGAAAAATCTCCCCCGAGCGGGGAGATTTTTTTTATAGGTTAAATTCTCAGCCAATCTCCCGACTTTATAAAAAATATTTCTCTCCCCTTAATAAGGGGAGTACCCCAATCTCGAGTACTCGAGATTGGGGGGAGGGATTTAAGATTTTTAAATCCCCCTTTACTTCCCCCTTTTTCAAAGGGGGAAAATATCTAAAATTAATTCCCGCGAATTCCCATTCCCCTCCGTAAAATGGAGGGGATTTTTTATAAATAATAATAAAACGCTATGAACCAAACCTTAGTCAAACTCAACCATCAAATCATCAAATCCGGACGCGAGTATTTGGAACAAAACGGCTACACGGAAATCATGGTGCCGCGCATTGTGCGGGCGAGCGGCGCCTGCGAAAATATCAATACGCTTTTTGAAGTCAAGGTTGAAGATGACGACCGCTGGTTTTGCGGCCAAAAAGGATATCTCGCTCAAACCGGCCAGCTCTACCTTGAAGCCATGGTGCCGAAATTTAAAAAGGTCTTTTGCGCCGGCCCAAGCTTCCGCGCCGAACCCAAAGCCGACGCGCGCCACTTAACCGAATTCCAAATGCTGGAAATTGAACTGGAAACCGACTTCCATGGCTTGCTTAAAGAAATAGCGGGGATAATCCATAACATCGCCGTGGGCGTGGCAAAACATAAAGAAAAAATCGGGCTGGATGGCCCGACCACGGAAAGATTAAATAAGTGCCCGGAAATTTTTAACGAAATCACTTACGACGAAGCGATAAAACTGCTCATCAAACTTGGATTTAAAAAAGAATGGGGCGACGACATTTCGAGTTTAGAAGAGCAAAAACTCGTGGAATATTTCGGCGACCAGCCACTGTTTATCACCCGCTTCCCCGACCCGATGTATGATTTCAAAAAAAATATTGAGGTGGAAAAATTCTTCAATATGATACCGGACAAAGAAAATCCCGGGCGGGTGCTTTCCACTGACCTGATACTACCTTACGGCGGCGAATCGGTTGGCGCTGCGGCGAGAATTTATGATGCGGACACCCTGCAAAAAAGATTAAAAAATTCGCGGATGTTCAGAAGATTATTGGAAAAGGGCGGAAGCATCAACGATTTTGCCTGGTATATAGAACAGCTGGAAAAACATGGCAATGTGCCGCATGCCGGCTGCGGCATCGGGCTGGCCAGAGTGTCGCAGTGGATTTTGGGAGAATCGGATATCCGCAACTGCATAGTTTTCCCTTCCAATAGAGAGATATTAATATAAAATGGCTTACCGGTACTACCATGAATTTCAATTAAAAAAATAAAAACAGCCCGGATATTTACCCGGACTGTTAAATAAGGCTGCGCTGCTTAATTTTCATCCTTCTCATCCTCGCCGGTTTCATTAAGAAGCTCTTGATACACCTTCTCTTTCTGCTCTTCATAAATTTTGTTCAATTTCCTAAAATTCCTCCTCCGTATAATTAAAACTAGAATGAAAATGGGGAACAGTTCCACGCTGCTCCAAAAACTTTTCCGCCTCCGGACCCACCTTCCCTCCTGATCTCTTCCTTATTTCCTTTTTTATTTCTTCCACTGTCTTATATCTGCCACTCATTTGTGTCTCCTTTCACATTTTTTTAAATTTCAATGTTCTGCTTTTATAATAACAAATTTCTAAAAATCAAGCAATGGCTATCTCGCTAAAAACCTTTTTACTAATCTCTCGGCTTTTTTATAATCCTTTGCCCATTTTATCCTTTTGTCCTTCCTCCACCAAATCATCTGCCGGCGGGCATAGTGGCGGGTATCGCGCTTCAAAATTCTCACGGCTTCGTCCCATGAAACTTCCCCGCGCAAATACATTCCCATTTGTTTATAACCAATCCCGCTCATGGCCGGCAATCCCCAACCGAAACCTTTTTTAACCAACTTTTTTGTTTCTTGAAGCAACCCCGCTTTTATCTGCTCGTCCACGCGTTTATTGATTCTATCGTATAACTTCTCTCGCGGCATCTTAATGCCGATTTTTAAAACATTAAAAAGTTTCTTACCTTTATTTCTCTGCTCCACGAAGGATTTGCCGGTAACCATTGCCACTTCCAACGCCCGCACCACTCTCCTCTTATTTTTCAGGTCAATTTTTTTGTAGGCCTTAAGGTCAAACTTTTTTAAAAGTTTAACTAATTCTCCCAAAGTTTTTTTCTCTAAATCCTGCCGCAATTCCGGCAATGATTCTGTCTCGGCAAAAGATAAATTATCCGCAATAGCAGAAATATAAAGCCCCGTGCCGCCGGCGATAAACGGCATCTTGCCTCTTTTTAAAATATCGTAAATATTTTTTAACGCTTCTTTCTTAAAAGACCCGGCGCTAAAGATTTTATCCGGCTCTAAAAAATCAATAACATAATGCCGGATTCCTCCGGCCACGTACACTTTTTTACCGCCAATCTTTTCCCATTTTCCCGGCTCTTTGGCCGTGCCGATATTCATATATTTATAAACCTGCCGGGAATCGGCGGAAATAATTTCGCCTTTAAACTTTTTGGCCAATTTCAAAGACAGCCCGGTTTTGCCCGAAGCAGTTGGACCCAAAATGACGATAATTTTAGGCAGGATTGACATAATTTAAGATATCTGCTATGCTATGAGGTAATCTAAAAGCACATTTTTTAATACCCAAAACCCTAAATTCTTAGGGTAACCTATAAATCTAGCCCGACAAGCCAAGTAATTCCGCCATGCGGAGTTCCCCTGATTACTTTCGCGTTAACCTCCTTTTCGCGGAACGATCACTTGTTGGGCTTTTTATTTGTCTAACTCTCCCCGCAAAATCCACTCCTCCGCTTTTTCTATCTTAACACCAACTATCTTAGAAGTTAAATCCTCACCGCTCGGAAATTCCACTAATTTCATTTCGCTGGAATTGCCGTAGCAAAATCCGTTTTCATATTTATCAACCAAAACTGACACTTTTCTGCCAACATATTTTTGATTTTTTCTTAAAACTGTTTCTTCCATCAACTTCTGTAAAATTTCCCAACGACGCTTCTTCTCCTCGCGAGAAACATCATCTTTTAACGTCTTAGCAGCCACTGTTCCTGTCCTCTCCGAATACATCGCCGTATAGGAAATATCAAAATCCGCTTGTTTGTATAAATCCACTGTATTTTGAAAGGCCCCCTCGTTTTCGCCGCAAAATCCGACAATAATATCAGTGCCTAGGGCAATTTCCGGTTTTTTCTCCCGCAACTTTTTAACAACGCTTAAATAATCCTCGCGGGTATAATTACGATTCATGCGCCTTAATATTTCATTATCGCCGGATTGCACGGGCAAATGAAGATAATTGACTTGTTTAGGCAAAGTCAGGGCGTCAATAATCTCGTCGTTCATATCGCGCGGGTCAGCGGCGGTAAAATGGATTCTTTTGATGTTTGGAAATTGATTTATCTCCCAAAGCAAACGCGCAAAATTGTCTTGGTAAGGATTATTTTTTGAAAAATTTTCCTCATCTGCTGGCAAATAACGATTAACCACTTGTCCCAATAGAGTTATTTCTTTATAGCCCCGGGAATCTAAATCTTTGATTTCACTCAAAATATCCTTAACTGGCCGATATACTTCCCTGCCCCGACTATACGGCACCACGCAATAAGTACAAAAATTATTACACCCGTTACTAATCGGCACAAACGCTTGAAACGATGAATTGTAACGCGACTCTATTTTTAGATAATCAACTAGTTTATCGCCGGTGTTGCAAAGTTCCGGATGAAATTCGCGAAGCCATTTCGGTAAATAAATTAAATCTTTGGTCGGGAAAAATAAATCCACTTCCGGCAATCTTTTTTTGATTTGCCCGTCCCCATCTCGCCCAGCCATACAACCAGTCACGGCAATTACCAATCGCGGATTTTTCTCTTTTAACCGACGAAAATCCCTGTTCCTGCCAAGTACTCTGTCCTCCGCCGTTTGGCGCACAGAGCAAGTATTGAAAATTATTAAATCAGCGGAATCTATATCTTCCGCTTCTTTATAACCGAGAGCCTCCACCAGCGAGGCGATTCTCTCTGAATCGCTTTTATTCATCTGACAACCTAAGGTTATGATTTTGTAATAATATCGCGCTGAAAACATAGTTAGAGATATTCTAACATAATCAAGCTTTTCCTTCAATGCTCTCTTGCGAACGAGCGCTTGACTATATTTAACATCTGTGTTATACTCCCAAATAAGAGATAAAAAATCTCATCAAAAACCCCTTATTCGCCGGTTTTCCTCCTCTCCCGGCGTTATTTCCCTCGGGCCTGTTTCCAAAACGACAGGCCCGTCTTTTTATTTTTAAACAAACTAATGGCAAAAATATCCTTAATCTTAGCCAAATTTCGGCTATAACCGCTTGACCCGTCAGTCGCGACTGACGGGTCTTGACAAAATTGTTAAAATATGCTATAATTTTTAGTTAAATATAATTGAAAATTGAATAAAGGGAGGAGTAAAAATGACTAAACTAAAAAGAAAAGAAAAGGCCAAGGGCGCTGCAGCCGCAACCTCTGCCAAGGAAAATCGCTTGTTTGATATTATTGTCAAAGCCACGATGAGCGGGGAATGGGGTGAAGAGGCAAATGAAGCTTTTGATTATTTTAAGAAGCAAAACCCCCTTACGGCCGCATCTATGCTCCACGGTTTCAAAGACACAAAGTCAATTGAAAAACGGCGGCGCGCTTATGGGCTCGCCAAGATGAGCAAAAAATTCACTCCGGAGCAACTGAAAGCTTTCAGTTATCTGGAATAGGAAACGAAAAAATAAAAGCCGCTGGGAAAACCGGTGGCTTTTAAATTTCTCCCGCCTTGAAATCAGATACTGCGACCGCGCTCTTGACCTACTTTGAATTTTCAGATAAAATTATAAAAAGCACTTTACAAAGGAGGAAAAATGGACAAATTTTTTATTTTGGATTGCATTAAGAAAGTTTTACCCGGAACCACGGCGTTGATAGTTATGGGAATAATTATTATCCTTATTACTGCTATCATCCCCGCGGAACGGCAAATTGACTTTTTCCGAAAAATTTCGGACTTTCTTAACTGCCGGCGGCGATACTAAAAATCAACAAATAACGCCGGACAAAATCAAAACAGTCCCGAGCACTCGGAACTGTTTTTTATTTACTACGCCAGATTATTTTCTTTCAGCTATCTCTTTTTTGATTTTCTCAATAAATTCCTTTTTGGGCATTTCCACCACTTCCTTTTCACCGCGCACGCGCACCTGAAGGTTGGGCGAAGACATTTCCTTATCGCCGATAACCAGCATGTAAGGTATTTTTTGCTTCTCGGCTTTGCGGATTTTATTGCCCACGGTTTCATCGGAAACATCAAGCTCTGCCCTGATATTTTCCGCTCTTAATCCTTCAACTAATTTACCGGCAAAATCCGCATGTTTCTCCCCGACAGTTAAAATTACCACCTGCGCCGGAGAAAGCCACACTGGCCAAACTCCGCCGTAATGTTCAATGAGAAAAGCCAAAAAACGCTCGTGAGTGGATAGGGGCGCGCGATGGATAACGAACACTTCATTATTTTCTCTGCCAGTTTCGTCAATATAATTCAAATTGAACCTCGTTTTAGCCACAAAATCAAGCTGAATAGTGGACATTGTTTCCTCGCGGCCAATTATGGATTTAAATTGGACATCAACCTTGGGCCCATAAAACGCCGCCTCATTTTCCGCTTCCACATATTTGACGCCCATCTCTTCCAACACCTCGCGAATAACGTTCTGGCTATATCCCCAATTGTCCGGTTCATTGATGTATTTATCCAAATGTTCCGGACTCCATTTTGACAACCTAAACCAATAATCCTTATGGTTAAAAATTTTAAAATATCCCATGGTTAGCTCCATCACGTTTTTGAACTCCTCTTTTATCTGGTCTCTGCGGCAATAAATATGCGCATCATTCATGGCTAACCCCCTCACGCGTAAAAGTCCCGCCAAAGTACCGGAGAGCTCATTGCGATAGCAGGTGCCATATTCCGCGAGACGCATTGGCAGGTCGCGGTAGCTTCTGCTTTTGTGACGGAAAATTAAATGATGATGCGGACAATTCATGGCTTTGAGATAATACGTGCCATCATCCATCACCATAGCCGGATACATACTTTCTTTATAATACGGTAAATGTCCGGAAGTAAGATACAGTTCTTCTTTGGCCATATGGGGTGTCACCACACGCACATAACCCGCCCGACGTTCCATCTCCACCACCAATTTTTCTATCTCGTTTCTGATAATTACACCATTTGGTTGCCACATCACGAGACCCTTACCTACTAAATCGTCTATAAAAAACAGTTCCTGCTCAGCGCCGATTTTACGATGGTCCCGTTTTTCCGCTTCTTCCAGCATCTTTAGATGCTCCTCCAAATCTTTCTTCGAGGCGAAGGCTAATCCGTAAATACGTTGTAGCATCTTATTTTTCTCACTGCCCCGCCAATAAGCTCCGGCCAGCTTGAGAAGTTTAAAGCCCATTTTTGACAACTCCTTGGCCGAAGCAACGTGCGGGCCGCGGCAAAGGTCAATAAAATTCCCCGTACTGTAAACGGACACTGCTTCCGGCTTAAAACCGCTTATTTCCTCAAATTCATCTCCTTTTATCTTGGTAGTGCCTTTTTCTTTAATATCTTTTAAAAGTTCCACCTTGTAATCCTGACCGAGTTTTTTAAAAAGTTTAATAGCCGAAGCCACATCCATTTCTTCCCTTGTAAAAACTACATCTTTTTTTATAAGTTCTCCCACCCTTTTTTCTATTTTTAATAAATCTTCGGGAGTCAGCTTTTCCGGCAAATCAAAATCGTAATAAAAGCCGTTTTCAATCACCGGCCCAATACCAAATTTGGCTTCGGGATAAAGTTCCTGCACGGCCGCGGCCATCAAATGCGCTAATGAATGGCGTAAAATTTCTGTGTCTTTATTCATATTAAAATGATTTAATTATTTAAATTCTTTTATCTGCTATTCATATTTTATAAACAAAAAACCCAACCAATCCTAACGACTGCTTGGGACCCCGACGCTATATCGGGGCGGTTCCACCCAACTTCCCTTTTAGGGCGCTTAATTAAGGGTTTAGCCTCGCCCCGCAAAGGCGGAGTCGGGGTCCTATAAACGGAAAATAGTTGGTAACTACTTCAATCACCCTTTAACTATTTAGTATAGTATCACTTTACAAAAACTTGTCAAACTCTTTAAATAATCCCCGGTATAAAATATTAAAGCTAAATTACTTTATCTCCATTTTAATATGGTCCTTCAGTTTTGGCACTTTCGTCACCCAAAAAGGGGAAAAATGAACTTCTACTTTATCTATGGAATCAAAACCCTTCAAATAGGCCTCGGCTTCGGCCCTGCTTCTACCCGTAAGGTTATCCTTATTAAAAATCAAACTCGTTTCTCTTAAAACGGTTTCGCCCTCCAAATAAACGTTGAGCGTGGCCGTTCCGTTTTCCAAATCATATTTCCCTAAAGAATACCGGGCGCTGTCCTTATTTATTTCCACCAATCTTCGGTCGGAAGAAAGACTATTTTTCATTTTTGTTTCAGCCAAAGACAATAATTTATCCTCATCTACGTCAACGGCCACTAATTTCAATTTTATCGCCATGGTAAATTCTCCCACTTCATCGCCCGGCATCACATCAGTAGAACTTTCTAAAATTTCTTTAAAAATTAAATTATTGTTTAAATTTTTGCCCGCTAATTCATTTAATTTACTTACTCCTTCTTCAAAAAATTTCTTCTCCAATTCTTCCTTGCCCTTCGCAATATCATCTTCGTTAATAATCTTCACCGCTTTAACGCCTCCCGACATTTTTTCAAAACTTTCGGCGAAAATTTTATCCTGCAGGCCCTCCCAAAGTCCGGGGATAGTAAATTTTGACGGGCCAACTTCATAAGCTTTGCCCGCCTTGTCGGCATACACTTCGGCTTCTACTTTGCCGCCAGCCGGCACTAACGTCCCCTTTTTCAAACGAAATAATAATCCGTCTTTGGTTAAAAATCTCGTAGTGGTCACGAGCGGCTGGTTTCTGTTGTAATTATTAAAAATGGTTACCTTGCCCTCAGCCACCCCTTCCACTTCTTTGCCTCCGGTAGGAGAAAAATTTCCTTCTCCTTCTACGGTAATTTCAAACGTATCCCCCGCCAATACACCTTCTATTTCCGAATTTCTAATAATATCAACCAATAAATCAGCACTGGTCATCTTTTTAACCGGCCAGATGCTTATCTTCGCCTGCGAAAAAGAAAGATATAAAATCAATATCACTAAAATCAGGGTAAGGGTGATAAAACTCACGGCAATCTTTTTGTAAAGACTGACCGAAAAGCTTTTGGATGATGTTTTTGTAACCATAAAAATATACTTAAGATTACTTATCTCTAAGGAAATTATAGCATATTTCGAAAAAATTAACCACTAAAAACCGTCCCCGGGCCGGCGATTTCCTCCAAGCCGGATTTTATCTCGTCATTAAAGCTGATTTTAAAATTGGTTTCAATCGTTTTGACTGATTCCGAATTTCCGGTTATTTTTAAAAACACTTTTCTTTCTCCGGGATAACGGAAACAAAATTCTTTTAATTTTTTGATAACCTGGCCGTTCGCCGAAGCGGGAAGATTTATAATTATGGAAAATTGCGGGATATTTCTTGCCGTTAAATCGGCGACGGATGTCTTAGGGGAAAAATCGGGACGATGAGAAATATCAATGGAGGGATATTGGCTATAAAATTTTTGATAAACAACTTCTTTATTTTCCGAAGTTAATTCTTCCGCCCGCTCCACTAAAATTTTTACTTCCCCATCCTTGTCGGAAATTCTGCCGTTCAAAATAACCATTTTCCCGTCTTGCCATAACGCGTAAGTATTCTGCAAAAGTTTTGGGAAAACAATGGCCTCGGTGCTACCACCGCCATCCTCTATTTTAGCAAAAAGCATCTGCTCGCCGCTGCGGGTCAGAACTTTTTTGATGTTTCCGACAACACCCAGAATGTTGACAAATTTATTCGTTAAAGACCTTTCTAAACTCCCAATCGGTAAAACTAAATTTTTAAAAGAAGCCGCAAATTCATTGGCGGGATGCTCGCTCACGTAAAGACCGAGTAACTCTCTCTCCCAGGCCAGTTTCTGCTTATCAGTAGCTGGTTCGGCAAAATCTAATTTTAGAGAAGGGGCCATGGAAAAAGCCGGAGCGAGACCGAAAAGATTACCCTGATTATTATTTATTTCTTCGTGTGTTTCTTTTATAAAAGCCAAAATTCTCTCCGTATTTTGGAGCATTTGATTGCGCTCCCCAAATTTATCCAGCGCCCCGCATTTAACCAAACTTTCCAGAGATTTCTTGTTTAAATCCTTGGTCTTCACTCTGGTTAAAAAATCCTCTAAATCTTTATACGGCCCATTGGTTTTCCTTTCGGTAATAATGGTTTGCACCACATTCTCCCCGACATTTTTTATAGCCAAAAGCCCGAAACGAATGCGCGACTTGTCCGAGGCCATAACGGCCGTAAATTGTTTATAGCTCTCATTGATATCCGGTGGCAAAACTTCAATCCCCATTTGATTGCATTCCTCAACCAAAATAGCGATGCGGTCAATATCATTCTGCTCGGCGGTAAGGAGCGAGGCCATAAACTCTTTGGGATAGTTGGCTTTCATAAAAGCGGTTTCATAAGCAATCATGGCATAGCAAGTGGCGTGAGCGCGATTGAAACCATAGCCGGCGAATGGCTCAATAAATTCAAAAACCGTTCGGGCAGTACTTTCATCAATACCGTTTTTAACACAGCCGTTGATAAATTTGGTTTTTTGTTCTTGAAGAAGCTCGGCGATTTTTTTACCTACCGCCTTGCGTAAAACATCGGCCTCGCCCAAAGTGAACCCGGCTAAATCGCGGGCAATCTGCAACACCTGCTCCTGATAAATAGCCACGCCAAATGTCTTGCTTAAAATCGGTTTTAATTTGGGATGCAGATATCTAATCTCTTTTTTGCCATTCTTACCGGCGATATAATCCGGAATCCACTCCATCGGTCCCGGACGATAAAGCGCCACCATGGCGATAATATCTTCAAAATTAGTCGGTTTTAACTGTTTTAAATAACGTTTCATCCCCGAACTTTCCAACTGAAAAACTCCGGTAGTCAGCCCGGCCTGCAAAAGCTTGAAGGTCTTTTTATCTTCCAAGGGGAGTTTATCAACATCCAACTCTATGTTTCTACCCTTTTTTAAAATCTCCAGTGTATTTTCCAAAATGGTGAGATTTTTCAACCCCAAAAAATCCATTTTTAAAAGGCCTAAATCTTCTATGGGATGAAGAGAATACTGCGAAACAATAGTTTTATCTCCACTGCTGGCATATTGGAGCGGCACGTATTCCGTCAGCGGGTCTTTGGTAATCAAAACTCCGCAGGCATGAGTGGAAGCGTGCCTAGCGGAACCCTCCAAACGTTTTGCTAAATCTAATAATTTCTTGGCATCGGCTTCTTTATTGTAAGCGTCCTTGAGTTCAGAAATTTTCTCCAAGGCATCGCTTAAATCCATCATCATGGGAATCATCTTGGCGATTTTATCACAATAACTGTAACTTAACCCGAGCACGCGGCCGACATCGCGCACCGCCGCCCGCGCCGCCATTGTTCCAAAGGTAATAATTTGCGCCACATGGTCTTTGCCATACTTGCCCTCAACATAGCGGATAACCTCATCGCGGCGAGTATCGGCAAAATCCAAATCAATATCAGGCATGGAAATTCTTTCGGGGTTCAAAAATCTTTCAAAAAGCAAATCATATTTCAGTGGGTCAATATTAGTGATATTGGCGAGATATGAAACAATACTGCCGGCGGCGCTGCCTCTCCCCGGCCCCACGACAATGCCGTTATTTTTTGCCCAATTTACAAAATCCTGCACAATCAAAAAATAAGAAGCAAAACCGGTTTTGCCGATTACCGACAATTCATAATTTAAACGCTCAATAATCTCCGGATAATTTTTTCTATTTTCCGGCGTTATGCCATATCTCTTTTCAAGACCACCCTCGCAAAGTTCTCTTAAGTATTCTTCCGGGGTCTTGCCGCCGGGAACTTCAAAAAAAGGCAAATGAACTTTTTTAAGTTCTAATTCCACATTGCATCTTTCAGCTATCTTTAAAGTATTGGCAAAAATTTCCGGATGATCACTAAAGTGTTGCAGCGCTTTTTCAAAGGCGCTGAAAGAATAATCTTCGCCCATCATGCAAAGTCGGCGATCTTCATCGTTTAAAGTGGTCTTATTCTGCAGACAAAGTAAAATATCTTGGGCAATATTGTCCTCTGGATATAAATAATGACTGTCCACGGCCGCAATTACCGGCACGTCCAATTCCTTGCTTAAAGAAAAAATCGCTTTATTCACTTCCTCCTGTTCGGGCATAGACGGATGATAATGGACTTCCAGATAAAAATTTTCCGGACCGAGAATATTTTTATACCTTTTGATAATTTCTCTGGTTTTATTTAAGTCGCCGTTTAAAATTGAACGTGGGATTTCTCCGGCAAGACAGGCGGAAGTGGCAATAAGGCCTTCGTGATACTGTTCCAAAACTTCCCAATCAATACGCGGTTTGTAATAAAAACCCTCCAGATGAGCGATAGTCACTATTTTAAGAAGATTTTTATATCCCTGATTATTGTAAGCCAAAAGAACAAGGTGGTAAGGACGCTCGTCAGTTTTTATATTTTTACTATGACGCCCATTGGGCGCCATGTAAGTTTCCACTCCTATAATCGGCTTAATTCCCGCCTTTTTTGCCTTTTGATAAAACTCCACAGCGCCATAAAGCACGCCATGGTCAGTCAGGGCCAAGGATTTCATATTATAATCTTTGGCGCGCAAAACAAGGTCGTCTATTTTAGACAACCCGTCAAGCAAAGAATAATGGCTATGAAGATGAAGATGAACAAACTCCATAAATCATTAAAACAAAATAAAAAATGAAAATACAATCCCCCCGACGAGAATTATTTTTTCATTTTTTATTTTATTTTTTATTTTTTCTTCCCCCTGCTTTTCGCGCTTTTCTTTTCTTGTAAATAACCAATCCCCTCCTTGATGCCCGTAAAAATCAACGCTAAAACATTAGAGGTGAGGTCAAGTTTTTCTTTGGCAAAATCAACCAGGCCGCTGAATTTTTCCACAACATTGGAAACGCTGTGTAGGGTCTTATTAAACTGCTTTAAAATCATGGCGAAGTAATATATGGCCCAACAAATAAAAATTGTGAACCATAAAATACAAAACGCCAAAATAACATAGAGCAGGTCTTTGCTTGTTTCAAACATAATTATATTATTTTATTTTCTAGTTTCCGCGCTGAATTTTTCTTCCAGCTTTTTGATAATCTGTTTTTGGACTTCCTCAACTTCTTTGGTTTCAAGCGTGCGATCGTCCGCGCGGTAAACGATATGAAAAGCTAAGCTCTTCTTGCCCGCGCCTAAATTTTCCCCGCGATATACGTCGAATAATAGCACATCTTTAATAATGTGTTTATCAAGGTCAAATATGGCCTTGGCCACTTCTCCCCACGCCACACTCTCGCTAACGACTATGGCTAAATCTCTCTTAATCTCCGGATATTTCAGCAACGGGGAATACTTTTTCTTTCCTCGGCCAGCGGCCAGGACAAAGGATAGATCAATTTCAAAAAAAGCTATTTTCTTTTTAATGTCAAAATTATTGGCCGTCAACGGATTTATCTCGCCGAGCGCCCCGACAATTTTACCGTTAATTATAATTTCAGCGAAACGCGCCGGATGAGCAAAAACGGCAATGTCCCCCGCTTTAGCGAATTCCGCGGCAACACCCAATTCAGAGAATAAATTCTCCACTACCTTTTTAATTTTAAAGAAAAAATCTTTCTCTTCGCCGACCATTAATCCCGCCACATGATATGGTTCGCGGGGCAAAAATGCTCGGTTTTCTCCGCCGACTAAAAATTCTCCGTCGGGCGGCTCAAAAATTCTGCCGAACTCAAAAATACCAAAATGATCAAAATATTTTAAATTCTCCACCGCATTTTTTAGTAATCCCGGGATTAAACTTGGACGCAAAACATTTAATTCTTCGGATAAAGAGTTGGCTAGCCCGATAGCCGAGGCAGAGGAAAATCCGCTTTTTTGTAAATCTTTCTCGCTTAAAAAAGAATAATTATAAACTTCATCCATCCCTTCTCCCAAAGATAAAATCGTCTTTATTTTTCTTTCCCCTTCCCTCTCTTTGTTTACTTCCGGAACTTCCAGCATCACCGACGGCATTTCTCCTTTGATATTATCAAAACCATAAATCCGTATAACTTCTTCCACTAAATCTTCGGGTATTGAAACGTCCTTAGCGGCCCGCCAAGAAGGAATTCTGACCGACAATTTTTTACCGGAAATTTTCACTCCAAAACCCAAATCTTTTAAGATTTTAACGATAACCGGCGGTTTGATACTCTCCCCGATTTGTTCTTGGAAAAAATCAATATCGGTCTTAATCGGCCCTTGATTTAATTTAAACTTTCTAATATCTGCTACTTTACTGGCCTCACGCGCTCCGGGTATTAATTTTTTGACAAGCTCCACAGCGCGCGCCAAAGCGACTTCCGCTAAATTCGGGTCCAATGATTTTTCAAAGCGCATGGAGGACTCCGTGCGCAATCCGAGCTTGCTTGAAGTTTGGCGGATATTGGCCGCGTCAAAAGAAGCTGACTCAAAAATGATTGATGTCGTCTCTTCTTTAATTTCGCTCTCTTCGCCGCCCATAATCCCCGCTAGCGCTACCGGGTGCTCTTCGTCAGTAATAACAAGCATGGAGCTATCCAAACCGCGGCTGGCGCCGTCTAAAGTGACAAACATCTCCCCGGCTTTGGCCCGACGAACTACGATTGATGTTGACTTTTGACCCATTCGGCTTTGCTCTGCTTCGACAGGCTCAGCATTCGCCCCGAGCGAGCGAAGCGAGTTGATAGGCTCAGAGTCAATCCTGAGCCTGTCGAAGGATTGATTTTTAAATCTTAAATTAAGACGGCGGGTATCAAACGCGTGCATCGGCTGACCCAATTCCAAAAGAACATAATTAGTTATATCGACGATATTGTTGACGGGACGAAAACCGCAGGCCGAAAGACGTTTACTCAACCATTCCGGAGAAGGTCCGATTTTTATATTTTCCATCGCGACGGCCATATAACGCGGGCAAAGTTTTGGCTCTTCAACCCTGGCTTCTAAATTAAGGGACCCGCCCGGCTTGATTGGCGGAACTTTGTATCCTTTAAACTGACCGCCGGTAAAAGCCGCCACTTCGCGAGCCAGCCCATAATGCCCAAAAAGGTCCGGACGATTAGTTAATGATTTATTATCAATATCATAAATGACATCGTCATAACCAAGCGCCGTTGCTAAATTTTCTCCAATTTTTAATTTCAAATCACTTAAATCCAAAATCTCATGGTCGTCATGGGGATAAATTTTTTCCAGACCTATTTCGCTCGCGCCGCAAATCATGCCTGCACTCTCCACCCCGCGCACCTTAGCCGGTTGAAGCTCGACCAAATCGCCCTCCCCGTGCCAGCGGACTTTCGCCCCCGGCAAAGCCACGGCCACGAGCTGACCCAATTTTAAATTTGTCCCGCCGCAAACCAGTTCAATATCTTTCTGACCAATATCTACTTTAACAATCTTTAACTTGTCGGCATTGGGATGATTGCTGATTTCTAAAATTTTTCCGACAACGATATTTTTAAAACTCTCGCGTAAATTTTCTATACCCTCCACTTCAACCGTATGGGCGGTAAATTTTTTTCCAATTTCTTCGGGAGAACCCTTGATGGCAACAAAATCTTTGAGCCAGTTATATGATATTTTCATAATATTAAAATTGTCTTAAGAATCTTAAATCGCCGCTTTCCAAAAGTCGCACGTCTTCAATGTCGTATTTAAGCATCACCAGGCGCGTCAAACCAAAACCAAAAGCAAATCCCCGATATTTTTTATAATCTATTTTGCCGGCCTTTAAAACATTGGGGTGAATCATGCCGGCGCCAAAAATCTCCAGCCAGCCGGTATTTTTGCATAAACGGCAACCCTTGCCTTTGCACAAGAAACAACTCACTTCGCCGTTCACTCCCGGCTCCACAAAAGGATAAAATTTCGGACGCAAACGAACCTTGGTGTCATCGCCGTATAAATATCTTGCCACTGCCTCCACCATCCCCTTCAAATGATTAAAGCTTATATTTTTATCTATCATCACTCCTTCCAGCTGGTAAAAAGTGTGCTCATGGCGCACGTCAGTATTCTCGTTGCGAAAGCATTTCCCCGGCACAATCATCCGCAGGGGCGCGCCGTATTTCTCCATTGCCCGCACCTGAACCGGGGAAGTATGAGTTCTCATTACCCAATCGGGGTGACCATTGATATAAAAAGTATCCTGCATATCTCTCGCCGGATGTCCGGGCGGGATATTGACAGCGGTAAAATTATAGAAATCCGATTCCAACTCCGGCCCGTCTAAAACCATAAACCCCAAAGATTTAAAAAAATCTTCCAGACCGTATTGAATAGTGGTGTTGGGATGCAAATGCCCAAATTCTCTCCCTCGTCCGGGTTCCGTGATATCCACGGCTTCTTTCCCCAACTCCTCCTTAAAACTTTCATCTTGAAGCCCCCGCTCTTTTTCCGCCAATAGCTTGGTAATAAATATCTTAACCTCATTAGCCAAAGGCCCTGTTTCTTTTTTTTCTTCAATAGATAACCCTCCCAAGCCGCGCAGGACTTGCGTGAGTTCGCCTTTCCGTCCAAGATATTTTATTTCCAGCTCGCGCAAAGAATCCAAATTCCTGCAACCAAGGATTTCTTTGTTCGCCGAATCTTTAAGATTTTGTAATTTTTCCTTCATAAGGTAATAGGAGTTAACCGCTAATATTTTAACAAATTTAACGCTCTAATGAAAGGGGCTAAAACTAATTAATAATCTTCTGCCAAATTTCCAAGAATTTTCCGCCGAATCTGACGATGTCCTGATAAGTGACAATTATCACAAGAAGCATCAAGAGGAGAAAGCCGGTGTTATGCACAAAATTTTCTATTTTTTGATTAACTGGTTTGCGGCGGATTTTTTCTATGATTAAAAATAAAAATCTGCCGCCGTCCAACGCGGGAAACGGTAAAAAATTAATAATCGCTAAATTCACGGAAAGAATGGCAGTAAACTGCAATAAATGTAAAATGCCCATCCGCGCCACTTTGCCGGTCACCACCGCTATCCCCACGGGTCCGGATAATTCCGCCGTTAAACCGTAACCTAAAATTAAATTTTTAAACAATTCGTAAAAAGCTAAGATTATCGCCTTCAACAATATAATGGTCGCCTTCAGGCCTTCCCAAAAGGCCAAATGCCAAGGATAAGAAATTTTGCCGCTTTCCACCAGCCCCACTCCGATTCCCGCGTAACCCTCTTCCAATATTACTGGCGCAATTTCTTTTTCCATCACTTCTTCGCCCCGTTGAATTTTAAAAATAACCGGCTGACCGTTTTTATCAGCCAAATAATTTTGCATCTCCGTGATTTTTTTGTATTCATTGCCATCAATAGATGAAACTACATCTCCGAGTTCTATCTCCGCCGCCTTAGCCGGATAACCGTCAATAACTTCCATAATGTTAATTTTTTGGTCACTGACTTTGGCGTAAGACGGCAAATTTTCATCAATCGCCTGCGGGATGCCAAAAATGAACCCGATACCCAAAAGCAGAGCGGCAAGCAAGATGTTCATTATAACTCCGGCGCTGATAATTAAACTGCGTTCCCAAATTTTCTTATGAGCAAAACTATCCAAATCTTCCGTGTCCTCACCGCCTTCGCCTTTTAATTTCACAAATCCGCCGAGCGGCACCCAATTGATAGAATAAATCGTCTCGCCTCTTTTAATGCCCCATAAGCGCGGCGGGAAACCGACGCCAAATTCTTCCACTTTCACGCCTCGTTTTTTGGCAACAATAAAATGCCCAAATTCATGGGCTAAAACTAAGATGCTTAAAACCGCGATAAAGATGATAATGGTGTAAAACATGTAAAAATTTTAATTTGCGTAGAGACGCGATTAATCGCGTCTCTACTTGACAAAATTGTTAAAATATGGTATTATATTATATTAATTTAGAATAATAAAATTTAACTTTTAAACCATAAAAAGGAGGAAAAACAATGGAAAAAAGGTTACATCTCGTAATTTCCGAAATGGATATTGGCCTTTTAGTAATATGGATGTTTAAAGTATATAAAAATGGTGAGGGTAATGGCGAGGATGCCGTCGAGGAAATATTTTTTAACGAGAAAGATGCCGACGCAGCATTGAAAATTATGGAATGGTTCTTAAAGAATGAAGGATATGAAAAAGATACGGAGTATCCCGCCAACAGTCACCACTTCATCAAACGTTCGTAAAACTCTTTTTTTCAATATCTCCCAGCGCTCGACTCATCGGGCGCTTTTCTTTTTTAATCAAAGAACATCAACCCGCTCCAACTCCACTTTTTTACTAAGCCACTTTTCGGCGATATTTTGAAAACGAGCCGAAACATCTGAAGCTAAATACTTCGCTTGGCTGGTTTTACTTAATTCAGCGTCTATTTTAGGATTATCTTTTAAAAATTGCTGGAATTCTTTAACCACCTCTTCGGCTGAATCCACGAGATTAACCCGCTTGCCAATCCGCGGCTGAATTATTTTTTTAAGCAACGGGTAATGCGTACAGCCCAGAATCAAGGTACCAACGCTCTTCGTCCGCAAAGGATGCAGATATTTTTTTACTATCATTTTGGTCTCGCGAGTATCCAGCCACCCTTCCTCAACCAAAGGCACAAGGAGCGGGCAAGCGGCGGAAAAAACCTCTATTTTTTCTCTGCCCTCTTTAAGCAACTTTTCGTAAATACTGCTATTGATAGTGGCAGTCGTGCCAATCACGCCGATTCTCTTGTTCTGCGTTAATTCCAAGGCCCGCCTGACTGCCGGCGTAATCACTTCAAAAACCGGTACTTTGAATTTTTCTTTCAAGGTCTCATAAGCCACGGCCGAGGCAGTATTACAGGCAATAATTATCACTTTCGCTCCCCTATTAAGTAAAATTTGCGCATCCTCCAAAGCGTATTTAACAATGGTTTCTTTACTTTTGGTGCCATAGGGAGTGCGCGCTGTATCGCCAAAATATATTAAATCGTATTTGGGGAGTTTTTTTTGCAGTTCCCGGACGACTGTAAGCCCGCCGATGCCAGAGTCAAATATACCGACCATAAATTACCCCTTTATGACATTTAAGATTTCATCCCTTTTTTCTTCCATTATCTCCTTAGTTTCCGCTTCTAAATTAAGGCGTAGCAACGGTTCGGTATTGGAGGGCCGGACATTAAACCACCAGCCATCCAAATCAATCCTAATTCCGTCAATATGGGAAATACTTTTTGCTTTTAGGCCGTAAATTTCTTCCAATTTTTTCATTATCTCTTCTTTATTCTCCACTTCGGAATTAATTTCTCCTGACTGGAAATACTTTTTAAGCGGGGCTGCCAGGGCTGACATTTTTCCTCCGGAACGCGAAAGAAGCGATAAAACAAGAAGTAGGGTTAAGTCCCCTGATTCCACATTATAAAAATCGCGATAATAAAAATGAGAAGAAAGCTCGCCGGCAAAAAGCGCCTTTTTTTCTGCCATTATTTTTTTAATAGTCGCATGCCCCACGGCGCACATCTCCGGTTCTCCTCCCGCCGCTTTAACTACTTCGGAAACAATATTACTGGAACGCAAATCATATAATACTCTCCCGCTCCCCTTTATTCTTAGTAATTCTTGGGCAATAAGAGCGGTGATAAGGTCGCCGGAAATCGTTTCTCCTTTTTCATCAATAAAACCAACCCGGTCGGCATCGCCGTCAAAAGCCACTCCTAAATCAGCGCCAACTGCTAAAACTTTTTCTTTTAAAGCGACTAAATTTTCCTCTTTCAAAGGATTGGCTTCGTGATTAGGGAAAGTGCCATCAAGTTCAAAATAAAGAGGCACGAGCTCCGGCGGTATTCTTTCAAAAACTTTTGACATTGTTAAACCTCCCATGCCGTTTCCTGTATCAACCACTACTTTTAATTTTTTTATTTCATTTTTATCAACTAAGGTAAAAACTCTCTCCAGATATTCCAAAAGATAATCCCGCTCCTTTACCGCCCCCTTTTTAGGAGCTTCCTTAAAATTGCCGACCGATACCAAATTTTTAATTTCTTCCATCCCCGCGCCCCTACTCACAGGCAATCCATCATTAAAATCCATTTTAAACCCATTGTATTCTGCGGGATTGTGCGAAGCTGTCACCATAATTCCGGCCTCAAAATCGATGTTCTCGGCTACCGCAAAATTAAAAATCGGGGTGGAACAAAGTCCGATATCCACCACGTCCGCGCCCATAGAAATTACGCCTTCAACCACAGCGCGGCTAAGTTCTTCACTGCTTTCCCGAGCGTCCCTGCCCACCACCACGATTTTGGCTTTGGTAAACTCCACCACGGCCTGGCCGACCCTTTTAGCCACTTCCGGATTGATTTCTGTCGGGCAAATCCCCCTGATGTCATAGGCCTTAAAAATGGCCTTGCTAATCTTACTCATATAAATTGACTTTTAACCGATTTTTACTTATAATTTAAATAAGAAATGCTTATTTTTATTTTATATTAAATCGCTAATTTAATCAATATAAATAATCCCCCAAATTGAGGGTTAAAAAAGAAAATTTATGGAAATTATTTACGCGCTTTTAGGGCTTTTGGCTCTAATAATCGTTTGGCTCATTTTTACCTACAACGGGCTTATCAGCCGCCGCAATCAAGCTGATGAGGCCTGGTCAGACATTGATGTCCAGCTGAAAAGGCGTTATAACCTGATTCCAAATTTAGTGGAAACTGTGAAGGCCTATGCTAAGCACGAGTCCTCGGTTTTTGAAAAAGTGACTACCGCCCGCGCCGCGGCTATGGGGGCCAAAACCATGGAAGAACACGCCCAGGCGGAAAACATGCTTTCCAACACTTTAAAATCTTTATTTGCCGTGGCCGAGGCCTATCCTGACCTTAAGGCCTCAAATAATTTTATGCGTTTACAAGATGAACTGACTGACGCTGAAGATAAAATCCAGGCAGCGCGAAGATTCTATAACAACAACGTCCGCATCTTTAACACCAAACTGCAAAAATTTCCCGCCAACATGGTAGCAGGAATGCTCGGCTTCAAAGCCAAAGAATTTTTTGAAGCGGCTGAGGGAGAAAAGGAATTGCCGCGAGTGGCATTTTAACACGAGAACACAAAAACATTAAAACAATATAAAAAAATAAAAGACCCCTCCGATAAAATGTCGGAGGGGTTTGAGTTTGATAATAAACTGTAACTACGGTTGGAGACAAATAAAAACAAATGGACAATTAGGGCCCCAGCTTTCTTTTTTATGAGAAATCGCATCGGAAGTAGAAATATCTAGCTCGCCACCCCTGGTGCCGACTACAAATATATAACTATCCCCTCCGAAGACAGTAATAGGGTTCATGGCAATCCAAAGAAATCCCCGACCAAAATACTGCCGACGGAGCTGTGGTCCTACTTCTGGAGGGCAAAGTGTTAACCCCATCTTTATACCGCGAGTACAAATATCTTGATAGGAGCATACTCCATCTTCAAAACCAAGCTCTTTAACAGTGACAATCACAAGATTCACTTCTAACTCTTTAAAGGCCACAAAAAACTCTGACGGATTACCAATTAAAGCAGATGCTAAACCGCTGATCTCCATACGCGGACTCATCTTATTAAAATCTTTAATAATCTCGGTAGCAGTCCGAGGGCCAACGCCAAGGTTAATGGTTTTCCAAATAGAGAACTTTTTGGGCGGTGGAGTTCCTTGCTCTTTGACTTCCTGTTTGCCAGTGCCGAGAACAAGCTCGGCGATTTGGTGCGGGAGAGTTGACCCTTCGGCAATAATACACCGCAGGTTGTCATCCGTGCCGCCGCGGTCTAAAACCGCATTAATAATCACCTTTAAAATTTCATAACCTGTCCCAAAACCTTTCAAAAATTCACTTCCTCTTTTACTCATCTTTATTACCTCCTCGGCGTACTCCATATCCGCACCCTATGCGCGGACTTAGAGCTTACCATGTTTTGCAAGCCAGAAACCATTCCCGGCCTTGTTTTGATTATGATTCTTCTCCTCCCCTTAAGATAAGGGGAGGGTGGGAGGGGTTATGAAAGAAACAAGAAGGAATCGTAACCCCCTTTTATTCCCCCTTATCCTAAGGGGGAGAATAGAAAAACTAATACCTAAAGAAAGCCAGGAATGTTAATTTTAAAGAGCATTTTTCAATATCTAATAATTATGGCATATTTTAGACAAAATGTCAAGATATTGGTATAATAGAAGCAATAAAGCAAACTTGTTTTCTTGTTTTTTTGCTTTTATGCTTTAATGTTTCTATGCACGACCAAATCACCTCCAATAAACGAAAAACGGCTCTGTTGATTATTATTTTTGTAATTTTTATCTTATTCCTTGGCTGGTTTTTCGGGCAACTTTATGAACTGGGAAATTTCGGGCTGGTGATTGCCATTATTATCTCCGTGCTGATGAGTTTAACAAGCTATTACGGCGGAGATAAAGTGGCTCTTTGGACCGCCGGCGCCAAGCCGATTGCCAAACAGGATAATCCCTACGTTTATCGCCTGGTGGAAAATCTTTGTATTGCCGCGGGACTGCAAACGCCCAAAATATATTTAATCCCCGACCCCGCTCCCAATGCCTTTGCCACTGGCCGCGACCCTGAACACGCTTCCATCGCCCTGACCACGGGAATCGTAGAAAAATTAGAAAATGAAGAATTGGAAGGAGTGATTGCCCATGAACTCTCGCATATTAAAAATTATGACATTCGCCTGATGACTATTATTATCGTGCTAGTAGGAATTATCGCGCTACTGGCTGACTGGATGGTGCGTTTCCAATTTTCCGGACATAAAAACAATAACGACCGTGGCGGGCAAGTCGGCGCCATTTTATTTATCGCCGGCATTATTCTTGCCATACTCTCGCCTCTAATCGCCAAACTAATCCAACTCGCCATCTCGCGCAAAAGAGAATTTTTGGCGGACGCCGACGGAGCGCTTCTCACCCGCTATCCTGAAGGACTGGCCCGGGCGCTGGAAAAAATATCGCAGAACAAAACTCCGCTTCAAGGAGCTAACAACGCCACCGCCCATCTTTACATCGCCAATCCTTTCGGCTCTTCGCGCGCTTATTTTTCCAAACTTTTTTCCACCCATCCGCCGACAGAAGAACGGATAAGTATCCTTCGACAAATGGCTTAAAATTTATATGGCAATCGCCAATGAAGAACAAAGAAACTGGGCTAAAGAATTTAAACGGCAAAGAAAATCGGGTCTTAACCTCCCGCCAAGTCAAAGAACTCCGGAAGAAAAAACCGTGGATAACGCACCGACACCTCCAGTAGAAACGAAAAGTATGTTGGCTCGGTTACGCCAAGAAGCAAAGAAAAACAAAGGCCTGATTGAAGAATCTTTAAAAACCAAAGAAGGAGTTGCCGCAGTGGCTAGCCAAAGATTAACCGCCCAACTTTTAACTAAGGCCTGGCTGGCATTGGGGGCGCTCGGCTGGGGCACGCTGGTCGGAACAATCTACATCAATTTTCATTTTTTTATGGTGAGTGTCTTTAAATTAAGATATTTCTGCCCGTTTGGGGCCGAATGGTTTATAAATAAGGGGGATTTTAAAAAAGAATGGTTCAGCGGGTCTATCGGCATTTTTGAAATACTCTTAATGTTTGTGATTGATATTTTTTTACTTGTCATAATCTGCGGAATTTTTTCTTTGATTTACGCCCTAGTAAAGAATAACCTGACATTCCGCTTCATAGAATATCTTTACGGTAATTCTGACCAGATGCAGAAATTTCTAACTGATACGCTATTTTAATAAATAAAAATAAATTATATGAATTTTAATTGGAAAAAAATCGCGCTGATAATTTTATTTATCGCGGTGGTTATCGCGGCTGGATATTTGATTTACACGGCCTTTTTAAAGCCGGCAATTACTCCCCCGCCAGTCACTACTCCGCCAACAGTAACTCCGGGGTTGCTGCCGGCGGGAGAAGAACGGCCGGGAGGGATTACCGTTCCGGCGGAAGAAGTAACCCCGCCAAAAACCGCCGAGCCGCTGACCGCCCCCGAAGTATTACCCGAAGGCGTTTCCAAAACCGCCAAAGGCGGATTGACGGCAGTGACGACTTTAGTAGCCAATGCGACTACCGGAGTGACTTTGGATACTGACGGCCGCAATTTGCTTTATTACAATAGAAATGAAGGCAAATTTTATCGCCTCACTCCGGAAGGAAAACCAACCCTGCTTACCGATAAAACTTTTTATAACGTGAGCGATATCGCCTGGTCTCCGACAAGAGAAAAATCGGTGTTGGAATATCCCGACGGCTCTAATGTTATTTTTAATTTTAAAACCGGCCAGCAAATCACTCTGCCAAAACACTGGACAGATTTTAATTTTTCTCCAACCGGAGACGAAATCGCTTCTAAGAGTATCGGCGAGGATGTTAACAACCGCTGGCTCTTAATTGCCAATGGCGACGGCTCCGAGGCCAAGGCCATTCAAGAATTGGGAACGGAAGCTGATAAGGTCATTGTGGATTGGTCGCCTAACCGGCAAATGGTGGCGATGTACGCCAACGGTGCCGGCGCTGACAAACAAAAATTATATTTCATCGGGCCCAATCAGGAAAATTACAAACTTCTGACGCTTCCGGGCTACGGTTTTGCCGAACGCTGGGCGCCATCCGGAGAGCAACTTCTTTTTAGCGTCTATAACCAGCTTTCGGATTCCAAGCCGGAGCTTTGGGTCAGCAATATCGGCGGGGATGAAACCGGCAGTAACCGCCGTCCCCTGAATATCAATACTTGGGCTGATAAATGCGTTTTTGCCGAGGAAAACGTTGTTTATTGCGCTGTCCCCAAATCACTGCCCAAGGGAGCGGCCTTAGTGGCGGATTACAAAAATCAAACCGCAGACACTCTTTATAAAATTGACGTCGCTACCGGCATAAAAACTCTCCTGGCGGAAACCTATGGCGGAACTTTCACGGTCAAAGACATTATGGTTTCCCAAGACCAAAAATTTCTATTTTTTACCGATTACCAAACCGGCAATCTTCATAAAATACAACTAAGCGAATAAAATGAAAAATAATCTCTCATTTCTATTAATAAAAAAAACAGTATTTTTGATGTTACTTCTTTTTCTATCTCCAATAATAGTTAATGCCGCGGACTGTGTGGAAGAAAACATGGAATATAATGAAAACACCGGAAAACAATGCTGCGAAGGATTAGAAAAAAAACTTACAGGAACAGATGTGCGGATTGTAGGCGGCGAACCCTATACTTCCAACAAATATAAATGTATTAAACCTGCGGCCCCACAAACTCCGCCGCCTTCCGGCGAACCCGCGCCGAAAATTGTTCTGCCCGACCTGCAAATACCCATTGGCGATTTTAGTAAATTTTCCGGTCCTACCGAATTAGAAATCGGCGGGAAAAAATACCTGCAAATCCCGTGGATAGCCGAATACATCGCCGCTATCTACAATTACGCCCTAGGCATCGTCGGTATTGTGGCAATTATTATGATTGCCATCGGAGGTACAATTTGGCTGACGGCCGGAGGAAGCCCGGACAGGGTTAATCAGGCGAAAGATTATATCAAAGGAGCAGTCATCGGATTATTTTTAGCGCTGGGGTCATACCTGATTCTCTATGAAATAAACCCGGGGCTGGTAAAATTAAAACCGTTAAGTATTCGTTATTTGGAAGCTGCCGTTAAAGAAAGCATTGAAAGCGCCAAAGAATTAAAGGGCAGTGTTTTACCGTGCAAAGGATATGATGAAACCAAATTAGCGCAAGTTATTGATGCCGATGTTCTCACTGCGGCCAAGAGAGCGGCAGTGGACCCGCTAATCATGGCCGCGATTTTCCAACAAGAAAATCGCGGTAACGCCCAAGCCAAAAGGGGCCCCTGCGGAGAAGTAGGCGTAACCCAATTAATGCCCGACACTTTGGATGGCCTTGGTTATAGTTGCTCCACTAAAACAATACAAAAGAACGCTTCCGCAGAGGAAAAAACGTCCATTGGTCAAGGAAACGGCGACTATGGTTTTACTTGCCAAATCCCGCCTTGCGGCCACTGCGCGCAGGCTTCCTCATCTTGCGTAGATTTCTTCCACGGAACAAACGGCAAAACGAACTCCATGGAATATTCGGGAAAATTAATATCTCAAACTATCCTTCCTATGTCCGGAGGAGATATTGCCCTGACTTTCGCCGGCTATAACGGCGGAGCAAGCGGCGTCAAAGGCAAAAACGAACAAGCGGCAGAATACGCCAGAAGCGCCAGCAAATACTATAATAATTTCTGCCAACAGCTTGGCGGAAAACAGCAATAAAATTTTATGCCAAAATCCTTTTTAATATATGAATGTTCCAAATGCGGCGCGCAAACTCCAAAATGGGGCGGGCGGTGTTTGGAATGCGGGGCTTGGGGCACGCTGGAACAAGTGGCGACGACTACGACTAAGGAAGAAAAAAAATCCCTGGCGGTGGCCGGCAAAACTGTAAAATTTTCCGAAATAAACCACCTGCAATTCCCCAGAATAAAAACCAGCTTGGAAGAATTTGACGCAGTCGTCGGCGGAGGGATTGTTCCGGGCAGTTTAACTCTTCTGGGCGGGGAACCGGGAATCGGCAAATCAACATTGATTCTCCAAATCGCCGCGAAGGTGTCCGACACCAGAAACGTGCTTTATGTTTCCGGTGAGGAATCTGGAGAACAAATTAAACTGCGTTTGGAGCGGCTAAAACTCTCCGGAAAAAATATTTCATTTTTAGGAGAAACAGATGTTAACGCCATCGTGGCCACTCTGGAAAAAGAAAAGCCCATTCTCGCGATTATTGATTCCATCCAAACGATTTACTCTCCGGATATTCCGAGCGAGGCCGGAAGCATCAGCCAAGTCCGGGCTTCCACGGTCAGACTTCTGGAAACCGCCAAAAAAAATAATATCCCTGTATTCATCATCGGACACGTGACGAAGGAAGGATTGGTAGCCGGACCAAAAACTTTGGAACACTTGGTTGATACCGTAATTTATCTGGAAGGCGAGCGTTATCAATCTTATCGTCTGCTTCGCACGGTGAAAAATCGCTTTGGCTCCGCCGGCGAAGTCGGCGTTTTTGAAATGACGGGCGGTGGTATGGAAGAAGTAAAAAATCCATCTTTAATCTTTTTACAAAATAAAAATACTCCGTCACCGGGTTCAGCAATCACCTGTATTTTAGAGGGTTCGCGTCCGCTCCTTGTAGAAATACAGGCGCTGGTAAATAGAACTAACTTCGGCTATCCCCAAAGAAAATCCGAGGGCTTTAACCCTAACCGCCTGCAGGTTTTAATTGCCGTATTAACTCAAAGGGCTAAAATAAATCTTAATGCTTCCGATGTCTATCTGAACGTCGCCGGCGGGCTAAAAATCCAGGAACCGGCTGCGGACCTGGCCGTGGCCCTGGCCATTGCTTCAGCGGCCAAAAATAAGGGTTTAGACGCGAATACGGTCATTTTAGGGGAAATAGGCCTTGGTGGGGAAATACGCGGCATAAATCAACTGGAGAGACGATTAAAGGAGATAGAAAAATTGGGATTTAAAACGGTCATTTTACCTAAATTAAGCCAGAAAATCACGACTAAATTGAAACTGATAGAAGCCACTTCACTGTTTCAAGCTTTGGAATTGTTATAAGAATAAGAATTTAAATTATCTAAAACTTCCCACCCGACCCACAGCGCCTGCCTTATTGGCAAGCAGACTTCGGTCGGGATTTTCTTATGAAAAAACTGCCTCCAAAATTTTATAATCAGCCGACTCTAAAAGTCGCTAAAAAATTACTGGGGAAATATCTGGTGCGAAAAATCGGCAAGAAAAAATTAGTCGGCCGGATTGTGGAAACCGAGGCCTATGTCGGTCCGGAAGACAAGGCCAGCCACGCTTCCCGCGGCCGCACACCGCGCACGGAATTGATGTTTGGCGAAGCCGGCCGGGCTTATATTTATTTAATCTACGGTATGTACTATTGTTTTAATATCGTCACGGAAAATAGAAATTATCCGGCGGCTGTGCTCATCCGCGTCTTAGAACCAGTCGCCGGATTTAAAAATAATAATCCCAAATTAATGGATGGCCCGGGAAAACTTTGCCGCGAAATGAAAATTGATAAAAAATTAAATGGAAAAAAATTAAACGGCGACGAGCTTTATATTACGGAAGGAGAAAAAAATAATAAACGCCAAATTAAATCCGCCAAACGAATCGGCATTGATTATGCCGAGGAATGGAAACACAAACCCTGGAGATTTTATCTAAAAAACAGTCCGGCGATATCTAAATAATAAATGAAGGTGCAAATAAAAAAACCGCTCAAACCCCGAGTACTCGGGACGAGACGGTTTTATGTTTTAAATCCCCGCTAAGCACTTAATTTATAATGTGACTGAGGACCCAAAATGCAACGAGGGGGAAAACTTCTGCTGTTCCTCGTAGTCATCAAAATAAATCCTCAGCGCCTCACTGAAAGGACGGATATAATTGGTTCGGGCCCTCTTTTTTTTAATCGTACCTTTTATAATAAGGCGACCCAGTTTATTCAACCCCTCCACTAACGTCGTCGTATCTTCCGCTTTTAAAATTTTTCTTACCGCTATTCCTTCCTCCTTACTTTCCCGCTTTTTCCCATTTATCGCGGAACAAAGCCGATTTTTTATCTCCGGGAAATTGCGTCCGAGCGATACCATTATCCCTTTAAATGGATCGGGTTTAATCACGCACACAAAAAACGGGAATCTTGGTTCATACGAGGGGATTACTTCTCGTGATTTACCACAAAACGCTGACTTTCCGACGTCTGCACTCATAATTCCCTTAATCTTTACCCTGCGGTCATTGCCATTGTTCCCATTACCATTTTTTCCCGACATTGACATTGAAAACCTCCTTTTTCCATTGTTTAATTTGGGGATTAGAAAGAACGATGTTTTTATGTTAACATACCCTTTCAATCTTGTCAAACTTTTAACTATTCCAAATGAACCGCTTCTTCCGCTAATCTTAGCCGAGCTTTTATCTCCGCGTACTTTTTAAATTCCGGGTCGTCGGCAATAATCTTTTCCGCTTCTTCTTTGGCTTGTTTAATAATTAAAAAATCGGTTAATTTGGCTAATTTTAAATCAATAATCCCCGACTGTTGCGTGCCATAAACCTCCCCTGGGCCCCTTAAAGCCAAATCCTTTTCAGCCAAAGCAAAGCCGTCGTTACTACTGACTAAGGCGCGCAATCTTTCTTTAGTTTGCCCAACAAGATTGTCACTGAAAAGCAAACAATAAGATTGGTGTTCTCCTCTGCCCACGCGCCCGCGAAACTGATGAAGTTGGGCCAGCCCGAATCTTTCCGCTCCTTCAATCATCATAATCGTGGCGTTGGGAACATCAATACCGACTTCCACCACCGAAGTGGAAACTAAAACATTTATTTTATTTTCCGAAAACTCGGTCATAATTTTCTCTTTGGCCGCGCTTGGTAATTTGCCGTGCAGAGCTTCTATTTTAAATTCTGGAAAAATATCTTTCCTTAATTTTTGATATTCTTCAGCTACTGATTTTACGCCTAATTTATCAGACGGATTAATCAACGGGCAAATGACAAAAACCTGCCTCCCCTCTTTTACTTTTTCTCTGATAAACTCGTAAGCCCCGCTTCGATTTTTGGAGTCAACAATTTTGGTTAATATCTTCTTCCTTCCTTTGGGCATTTCTTTAATGATAGATAAATCCAAATCGCCATATAGAGCAAGGGCCAAAGAGCGCGGTATGGGCGTGGCGGTCATAGATAGAAAATGAGGAGTAATTCCGGATTGGCCGCTATTGGCTTTTAAAAACTTTCTTTGTTCCACGCCGAAACGATGTTGTTCGTCAATAATGGTAAGGGCTAAATTCTTAAACTCAATTTTATCCTGCCCGCCAGAGGCGGGTCCGTGCCTGTCGGCGGGCACGGCGCCTTTGGCGGAAATTAAAGCGTGCGTGCCGATAATTATATCCGAATTATGAGTTACGAATCTTGAATCAAAATTTTTTTTACCCCCTACTGGATTTCTAGCTCCTAATTTATAATTTATCTTCTTCTCGCTTCTCGTCACCAGCCCGATTTTTATATTAAAATCGGCCAACAATTTACAAATGGTTTTATAATGCTGTCGCGCCAAAATGTCCGTGGCGGCCATCAAAGCCGCTTGGTGTTTATTTAAAACGACATTGAGCATCGCCATGGCAGCCACCACGGTTTTGCCGGAACCCACATCACCTTCAAGTAATCGGTTCATCGGCCTATCGCCCTCTAAATCCTTGATAATTTCCCAAGCGGCCAAACGTTGGTCATTAGTGAGCTTAAACGGCAAGCTATTTACAAATTTTACGGTTTGTCTTTTCTTAAATTCAATCGGGATAGCCCGACTCTTTTTTAATAAATGTTTTATCCTTTGGGCCAAAAGCTGAAATAAAAATAGTTCGTCAAACTTTAATCTGGACTCCGCTTCTTCCACTTCCGCCCAAGACGCGGGAAAATGAATTTGCCTTAGGGCCTCGGTGATAGAAATAAAATCGCGTCTTTTAATAATATCTTTAGGCAACCATTCCGGCACTTCGCCGATGAAGTCCAATGAATGTTTAATTAAAAAACGCAATTGCTTTTGGGTTATCCTGCCAGTCAGATGATAAACCGGCACAATAGCCGCGGTATTCAAGGGCGCTCCTCTTCTTACTATTTCATATACCGGATTGACGAATTCTATCTCCCGATAATCAAAGTTCGCCTTGCCAGCCAAATAAATCACATCACCGGGCCTGATATTTTTAGTTAAAAACGGCTGATTAAACCAAACAACCTTGAGGGAGCCGGTGTCATCGGAAACAATGGCTTCGGTGAGGATTTTCTTTTTCACCGGACTGCGGCGATTTTTTATGAGCTCTACCCGCCCCCGAACGGTCGCCTCAACCCCGGGGAATAACTTATCTATGGTCAAAACCCGGCTTAAATCGTCATAGCGAAAAGGATAATAAAAAATGAGATCCTCAACGGTCTCAATGCCTATCTTCTCTAATTGCTTAGCTGTAACCCTGCCAACGCGGGTCAAATGGGATACTGGGGTGGCAAGAACAAACATATGACCCTAAACTTTAATATCTAATAAATAAAATATGCCTGCCAATTCAGTAATCTTAAAATTATCAGTAACTCGGTTAGCTAATTTTGTTAATTCTTTTTTAGTGAACCTCTTAAATTCTCCTACGTTAGTAATAACAATATTATTTCTAATATCTTTAACCATATCTCCTATAGAGGAATAATATTTTTTAGCAAAATCTAACCCTTTATCACTCCAAACAGAAAATACAGTGTGCCCGCCGGGATTTGTATTATCCACCATTTTATTTATAAAAACTTCTTTCTGATTTTCTAGTATCTCGCTCGACCCTAATAAATTATAAGAAGCGAAAGTCAAATCAAATTTATCTTTAAAATTAGTTCTAAAAAAATCTTCGAGCAAAAGTTTGACATTCTTATTGGCCGCCAAATTTTTCTCTGCTTCTTTTATCATATTTTCATCATAATCTATACCAACAATTTCTCTAACGAAAGGAGATAAAAATTTCATAGTACGGCCATTGCCGCAACCAACATCAAGAACCTTGCTATTTTTATCTACTAGCTCTTTTAAATAATTATTCTCCTTTTCAAAATATTCGACCATCTCCGGTAGTGGTTTCTTAACTGCCCTGATATAATTTTCAAAATAGTTATTCATATTTTAATTTCTGGTGCTCCCGGCAGGAATCGAACCTGCATTGCAAGATCCGCAATCTTGCGTCCTATCCATTGAACGACGAGAGCGTATATATAAACTACAAAATCCTAACACCGGCTGTCAAATTGTTCAAGCTATTTGACACTGCCCCCCCATGAGGGATCTCCCGAAGGGAGAGAAATTAGGATTTGAGTATTGATTTTCTATATTTTTAACCAACGCGCAACTTCATCGGAAAACGGCTCTTCTTCTCTCTCTAAATTTTCTTCTATGTGTTTCAGCAAAACTTCCCTTACTTTTAACGGGTTCTGGTCCCCTAAATTAACCGTTAACTCTGGCCTGATACTGCTTTTAAACTCCAAAAACAATTTTTTTACCAACGGGGGGTTATAAACAATCCAAAAATTTTTTAACTGCTCAAAGGAATAAAACTTACTATTCACTCCCACCCCTTCATCGGTTATGACAAAATTAACTTCTTCCGGTTCTTTGACAGAATACGTGAACATTATAATGATAGCAATAAGGACAATTAAAACAAAAAGGTAATTATTCACCCAAACGGCATAAATCAAAAATAATAAGCCAAAAAATAAAACACCGGCATACCACAACCATCCCCTTTCATAGCTTTCCGACTCCGGAAAACTCCAGGACATCAGGGTATTTTCGTATTTATTTTTTCTCTCTTTAACCTCCTCCATATTTTTAAATTAAAAATAACTTTTTTTACTCCGCCTCAACAATCTCGGGCGGAGGCGGGAGGATTCGTCCGCCCTAAGGCGGTGGGAGTGAGATTCGAACTCACGAGAGACTTTCATCTCTAACGGTTTTCAAGACCGTCGCCTTAAACCGCTCAGCCATCCCACCGCTCTGGGGCGGATTCAAGACTGGTACATTCAACCGCTTTACCGCGCCTCCCTAAAATGTAAGATTAAAACCGTCTTTTTTTCTGGTTGGCGGAGAGGGCGGGATTCGTCTACAACTCTCGTCGGCTTCCGCCTCCTCGGTCGCAGACCGCCCCTCGCCGTCCTCGTCGCCGAAAATCTCCTCGGACATGGCTGCGGTCTTCGAACCCACCACGCCCCGCAAGCAGTTGCGGGGCTCTCTCCTCCACTCCCTTAAATTCCGTTGCGGAGAGGGCGGGATTCGAACCCGCGGAAGGTTTTACCCCTCAACACGTTAGCAGTGTGCCGCCTTCAGCCAACTCGGCCACCTCTCCAAATTTTATTTACCTTTATCAATAATATCTCTGTACTGTTGTTTTAGCAATCTTCTGCCCTCCGTGGTTTTTAAAAACGCCTCTCTTCTTACGGCATCGCTTTTTAGTAGATATGCTTCATAACCAATTAGTTTTGCGGGTCTAAAATTTCTAGTCGCTCCTACCTTTCCCCTGTCGTGCTCTTCTAATCTCCTTTTTAAGTCGCCGCTAAATCCTTTGTAGATATCCCCGTTAATTAATAACAACAAATATACATAAAACATACACTAAAATCAAATTCCTAAAAGGATTCGCCACGGGATAAACCCGTGGCGTCCCGTCGGATGACGGGACGAACCCGCGGAAGGTTTTACCCCTCAACACGTTAGCAGTGCCCAGTTATTCAACCGGGCAAGTGCCGCCTTTTTCAATCCGGTCGGATGACCGGACAGCCAACTCGGCCACCTCTCCAAAAAGTATTATAACCTTAGCATAATTTATAATAAATGTAAACCCTTAACCGCTACGGGCAATGGTTAGCCCCCACACCAAGGCCGCGCCTGATTTTTTAAGAACTCTCGCGCATTCGTTAAAAGTGCTGCCAGTGGTAAAGACGTCATCAATCAGCAAAATCTTTTTATTATGTAAATTAATTGACGGGTCGCAATAAAAAGCGTCTTTTAAATTAACCCTTCTCTTCTCGCCATCAAGGGACACTTGCGGAGGGGTATATTTTACCCTTTTTAGAACATCACTGCGAAAAGGAAGAGATAAAAAATCGGCAACTTCTCGCGCTAATAGTTCTGACTGATTAAAACCTCTCTCTGCGCGTCTTTTTAAATGAAGCGGAACCGGCACAATATAATTAAAAAAATTATTTAAATCAACCAAACCGCGCAATCTCTCTAAATGATTTGTTAATAGTTTAGCCAAATCGCCGCTTAGATCTTCAACAAAATTATATTTCAACAAACAAATAGCTCTTTCTATTAATTTTTCTTTGTAATCGCAAGCGCTCCAAATCCCGTCCAGATAAAAATTATGCCTTTCGCATAATTCTCCCGGTATTTCACTCTCCGCCACCTTTCCGCAAAAAGGGCAAGCGGCAAAATTTGAAAGAATCGGCTTTATTTTTCTAAAACAATCGTCACAAAGCCATTGGCCTTCTCTCTTGCAACCGAGACACTCAACGGGGAATATCAAATCCAAAAAAAATTTTCTAACTTCAAAAATTTTTTCACGCCACCCTCCTGTGCTGTTCATATTTCCAAATTACTGCCACCAGGCGCCGTTAATTTTCCAAATATCACCCTCTTTTTTCAGTTTAATTAAAATATCTTGATAATAAATCTTGGCATTGCCGGTGTCGCCCATTGCCTCGCGGCGCTGGGTTTTTACCAAAATCTCGGCCGTGCCGCCGGCTTCGTCGTATTCAGAAAGTTCCGCTTTCAAAGCTTTAGTGGTAATTCCGTAGTAAATACTGCTATCGCCGCTCTTGACCCGGCTATCTTCAATAAAAGATTCTGACCACTCCTCCATGGAGTCGGTCATAAAAATCTGGAGATCCCTGATATTATTAAAATCGCTCTGATTAGAATAGCTGCCGAATCTTTCGGCAAAAGCAGAAGCCAGTTTTACGAGATTGCTGACGTCGGGGCGCTCCTCCTCAACAATTACGATTCCTTGCTTTGGTATTTCCACGGCGGGAGTTGGTCCGACTTCTTCAATAATACCCGATGTTTCTCCGCCGGGAGGGAGGGTAATTAAAGCAGGCTTTTCTCCTTTATTAAAAAATAAAATCCAAAGTATAATTAAGACCAAAATAATAGCGGCGGCTATTAAAATTATTTTTATTTTTTTATTCATAATTTCTTTATAACTGGGTCTATTTATTTTTTCTGGCAAACTCTTTTTTCGCCTCCTCTATTTCTATTAATTGCTGGGGATTAGTGGTAACGATTTGGTCTTCGGTATAAGAGGCGACTATTTTTATGGCCGCATGCTTGGAGCCGGCGAAAAATATTCCCTCGCCGACGCCGCATTCCAAAAGCAGGTATTTCTCGCCTTCGGTTAAAAGAAATGTTTTTTGCACTAAATCAATGGCTGCCGGCGATTGCTTTAATAAAAGTTGTAAAGAGGAATTAGTCACAATGGCTTTACCATAATCAGAAGTCAAAAAATCACTGACATCCTGCGTAATCGTGGTGACTCCCATGTAATATTTGCGGCAACGTTTCACAAGAGCAAAGATAAACTTGGCTGAATCTTCATTCTGCATCAGCCACCAGGCCTCATCAACTACTAAAATCCTCTTTTTGCGCTCGCTCCGGACAACATTCCAGATAAAATTGACGATGTTGTAAATAGCCAAGGGCCTTAACTCATCTTCTAAATCCCTAACACTGAAAACCACTAACTGATTTTTGATATCCACATTAGTCGGATGATTGAACAATCCGGCGAAAGTTCCCTCGGTATACTTTCTTAAACGCATTACTAAATCCCCTCCGCCTTCCATGCCTTCCAGAATATTTTCAAAATCTTTCATTAGCGGGACTTCCACCCCCTGCGATAAATCGGTTTCCGGCGTAATATCTTTTTTGGCGTAGGTCTGGAGCAACGCTTGGTCAATAATCGTATCTTCCTGCGGCGAAAGTTTGCCAAGCATCAGGCGTACCAAACCCTTGATAGTGATGACGGCGCTTCTGATAATATCTTCTGCGGTAGTGTCTTCCCCCATCGCCCGCGGCAAATCAAAGGGGTTAATTTTGCTGTCAGAGCCAAGAGAGATATCAATATAAGCCCCGCCTACCGCCTCCGCCAGATGCTTATATTCCCTCTCCGGGTCAATCACCAACACGTCTGTCCCCATCATCATACTGCGCAGGACTTCCAATTTGATGGCGTAGCTCTTGCCGGCGCCGGAAGTGGCAAAAACCACGGCGTTGGCATTGGGTAAAGAAAATCGGTCAAATAAAATCAAGCTGTTATTGTGCCTGTTGATACCGTACAAAATGCCGTTGTCCGACGTTAATTCCGAAGAAATAAAAGGGAAAGAAGAGGCGCAAGGAGAAGTGTTCATATTAAAGGTAATCATCAACTCATCGTTGGCCAAAGGAAGCGTGGAATTAAATCCTTGCTCCGCCTGATATAAAACTTTTTTGGAATAAATAAGTTTTCCTCCAAATAATGATTCTACATCCTCAGAGATATTATCCAGGGCTTCTTTACTATCAGCATAAATAGTGATGTAAAGAGCAAATTGAAAAAAATGCTCCACCCCTTGGGTAAGGTCATCGCGCAATTTTTCTATGTCCCGCAAAGCCGTTTCTCTGATGGGGTCGCGGGGAGCGCCCTTTTCGGAGTCGGAAATAATCTGCGCTTCCAAAGCCCCGACTTTCTTTTTCAACTGTTTCAAAATAATTTCCGATTTAACCGGATAAAAATACATCGCCACATCCAAAGTCACATTAAGATTAATAATGGGGGCAAACCAGCCGATATTGATATACCTCGGATAAGTCATTATAAATATGGTGCGGACGAATTTGTCACCTAAGACTATAAAAGTCGGCTCCACTTTCATTGATTCCGGAGCGATGATATCGCGGACCGAAATAATCCCACGGCGGTAAATTTTTTCCTCTTCCAACAGAATTCTTTCACTCTTGGCCGCTTCTTCCGCCGCTTGACCGCTTGGCTTTTCGGGAGATTCTTTCTTTTTAAACAAGGCAAAAGCCATATTAAAATTTTATATTAAGCACTTAATCCTCAACTTGAAGCTTGCTTATCTCAACTAATTTCTGGACTTTGGAGGTTGCCGGATTATAAGCATTATAATAAAGCTCGATTAAACTTTGGGTATCTAATAATTGCGAATGAAGGCCAATACTCTCAAGGCCCGACTGGATATGACCAACCCTTTGTATCAAATAATGTCTTCTTTTTTGAAATTTATCTTCTCCCAATCTTAAAATTATCGCCGGAGTAAAGAGTTCCTGCGCTCTTGTCCAAAATCCTTTGCGTTTATCAGTAAGAGGGTTATAAGGTATAACCACATAAAAACTCTTGCTCATAATGTCTCCGATTTCTACTAACTCGGCTATAAATTCGCGATAGTCGGCAATTTGTATTTTTAATAATTCGTTGGTTTGAGTTTTTTCCGTATCTTTCAATCTTTCCAAATAGCCCTCAATATCCAGCTTGCGTGACTGAATCACGATTTGCAGGGGGAAATCAAAAGAATTTAGAAAACTCATATAAGCGGAAATCAAAGCATTCTGCTCATCTTCGGATTTTAGGGCAAAATTGATAGAGGAGGCCAACAAAACAGCTCGCAAAGTTCCATCCTTTAAAATAACGCAATCATCTCTGATTTCGGAAATATCAAGAAACTTTTGGGTTGATGGGGCTAATTTTTTAGGAGTTTTTTCCGGCATGGCAGTTTTATTTTATATTTGGAATCCAAAATTTTGATAATTAATCTTGCCCTTCATAAACGCCGCCAGTATTGACAATCAAGCTAAGCTCGGCCAGCCGCGAGGCGGAAATTTTCGGTTTAACTTTGGGTTTTTCCGGTAATTTCACTTCCGTTATTTTTAGTTTTTCCTTTATTTCCCAATTTTCCAGTTCCTTGTTCCAAATCTTCAGCCAAGGCCGGCGGTAGGTTTGGATTAAGTTCAACATAAAAAAATGAAACGGCTGGCCATTAACTTTAAGGAAGGCTATCGTTCCTCCAATACCAAACAAAATTAATCCAACTATCACGAAAAGGGCAAAATCAAAAAGTTTATACGACAAAAATATCAACCCCGCGTCCACCAGCATAATAATAAACTGTCTGACGGTAACCGGGCCGATTATTTTATCCTCAACGTCAATAAATTGTGGAACAACAAACTGGCGCATGATAGACAAATTAAAAATTATAATCTGATTCTCTTATTCAATCCCATTATAGCATTAAATTCCGCTTTATTTAAGCTTTCTTTTGATTTACTTAAATTTTCCGCGATTATTTGTTCAACGGATTTGCCCTCCAGCAAGCTCTTCTGCCCCACCTTCAAATATTCCTGATTGAGAGGACTTTTCTGCCAAGCCCTCGCTCCTTCCATCCTTTTGGCAAAGGATTCTTCTTCTAAAAGGTTAATCTTATTTTGAATTTTCTCTGTGGCGATTTTCGGGTCTTCTGAAAGCTTGCGAAAATCGCGGAGAGTCAAAGTTCGAAGTTCTTCTATGGGACCGACCAGCCGCGGTTTATATTTTATATCCTGAATCTGCGGTTTTCTTTCTACAACCAAGGTCTGCTTTAAAGGTGCGGAGGCTGGCGGCGGCTGGGGCGTTATTTTGGGGCGAAGCGGTGGAACAAATTTTTGTAACCCCGGCTTTGACAGTTCTTTTTCCAATGCCCTTGAGGGAAGCTCAGCGCCTTCTTCCTTCTTAACAATGGCCAGCGGGGGCGGCGCTAAATATTTATCTTTCAAAATAACTGACTCCTTAAAGGCCTCCCTTTCTTTAGCCACAAATTGAGAAACATCCGCCTTGTTGCTTGACTCACCGACCAACGCTTCTTTCACGGGAACAGCCAGGAATTCTTTTTTAGGTGATGGAAATTCTTTTTTCAGCCCCATCTCCCCCGCTTGACGACGTTTTTCTAAATCGTCAATAAAATTAACCAGCTTTTCCGCCCGCCCCTTTTCAAACGACATTCCGCCCTTGGCTATTTGCCTCTCTAGTGTTTCACGCGTTTCTCTTTTATCTCTAATATCTTTAAGATATGTCAATATTATTCCTCTTAATCTCATCTCTAGCTCTTTGGGATAATCCTTTTTGATAATCCCCACCACCTCATTAACCAGCTTCTCTAAACTTTTTATATCGCTGGCCGGAGTAACGGAGACCACCGAGGCGATTTTCCCTTCCTGTTTTTCTCCGCGGGACGTTCCAGCTCCTAATTTATCTTCCAAGGCGAGTTTTATTAAATCCAAAATTAATTTTGTCTTGTCTTCATTTAATTCTAATCCGCCGACGCCAATTGGTTTTACAAGGATATTTTTTATTTCTAAACTGTCGCGCACGCCCTTTAGGCCGGAAACGATAACATTAAAAAGCTGGTCCCGCCTAACCGGCGTGAGTGCCACACTCCCACTCTTATCTATTATTTCTTCGGCGATTCTTTTGTAATCCAAAACCGGCCTCTCTCCTCTCGCCGCTTCGTAGGGCGCTAATTCTGCTCCTCTTAAAATATAAAATTTTCCGTCACCCCCTTTTACTAAAACCTCATCATCAGAAAACGTATTAACTGCCGAATGATTATTATTTTTTTTATTGCCAACGGCCATAGAATTATTTCCAGACAAATTGCCCTTTATTTAAATCAAAATAGGAAATATCAAAATAATCGGCTCCACCGGATTTTTTAAGTGCGTTGGCCAAGCGCTGGCCTTCGCGAGCCGCTTCATTAACACTCATCTCCAGCAACTCTTCAAAAATATAACGCAAAAAGGCCTGTAAAAAAATCGTGAGCTCCGGAATGTTGGCGTTTTTTTGGGCGTCGGTTAATTTTTTTGATTTGGCAAATAACGCCTTAAGCCCGCTAAAATTGGCCGGTGATTTTAAAAACGTCATCAATTTATTTTCCTCTGCTAAATAATATAAAATGGATAGCGCTTCGTCTTTGTCCGCGCTCCCCAATAAATTACCGGCGATTTTTTTAAATAGATTATCTGCCGCCGCTTCCAGAGTTTTATATTTCTTTAAAATTTGTGGTTTAGAAATCCTTTGCCAACCGACCGCGCTGTAAGCCGTCGCCACTTCTTCCGGAGCGCGCGCCTTTTCCAAAATTTCCCTGATATCCGCCATCAATTTTTTTATATTGGGGTCCACCTTTTCCGCCCGCCCCTCGGTGACAGTATATGTTTCTCCGTCCTCAACTATTGTTAATTCCTCATCTAACAAAAACGGTTTGAACTGCGCCATTCGCAAATAATCATAAATCTTCAACAAAAGGCCTATCTTATTTTTTTCTTCTTCGCTGGTTTTTTGCATCGCCTCCGACCGCGCCAGATATTCCTGCAATTTTAAAATTTCCGGTTCGGCCTGATTAATATAAGCCAAATAATTTTTAATCCAATCGCTGACAATAAAAAGTTGTTTTTCTCCGATAGCCGCTCCGGCGGCGTTCGCTATTCTTTTGTTATTCTCCTCTATAATTTTTTGCAAGTCGTTTTTGGCGAGCAATCGGTCGGCCAGTATCGGAAAACGGTAGATAAAAAATTTCTTTAATTCATTCAAAACGTCAAATTCGCTCAACTCTAACATAGTCGGCAGACCTTCGGCAAACAATTGTTTAGCATCATCAAATTCCAAAAGAGCAAGGGACACAAACCCGGCCTGCCGCATTAATTTATAATATTCCTCGGCCATCGCCCCTCCCGTTTCATTAATATTTTCTTTAACTAAAATATCACGGAGAGAAGTATAAAGAATTTTGGCGTCATTCAAATCGTATTCCAAAATATCATTATCCAAGCTCCTTTTAAAATCATCTAAAACTTTTTGGTTGTTTATTTTATCCCACATAAATTTACGGGCCTCCCGTCAATTTTGCGATTAAATCCGCAGCTTTAGGCGGTATTTCTTCTTCTCCGGTGGCATAACCCACCGCGGTTATTTTATCGGCCAATTCTTTAGTTAATGTGCCAACTCCAACAATTTTTTCAATACTGCCCTTAACATCTCTCAAGGCTTTTTGTAAAGCCGGAGGAAAAGTTCCTTTAGAAATCATTTTTTCAAAATCGGGAGCAAAAGTAGAAACCACTGTCGCTCCCAAAGGAGTTAAACTCTTTTTCCCTAAAATATCCGTTTTAACATAAGAAGATATTTTAACTTTAACGGCTTGGGAAGCGTCTTTACTGGATATTCTTTTGGCTATAATATCAACCGCCTCATTATCACTGACGGCATCAACCTTACCGGTTGATGGATCTGCTCTAAATATGCCGCCATAAACGGCGTCACCGGATTTTTCCGCATACAAGCTCATTTCACTGCCAACACTATAAGCAGCATTTTTATCGTCCTTATTAACCTTTAAAAGCTCCTTATCAACAAACTCCTTAAAACCAGCTATATCTTCTGTTTTACCCATTTCTTTCAACATATCGCCCATCTGCCCATTTTCACTCAATTTTTTAGAAATAACGTTGGCGGTAGAGGCATCACCATCCGCCAAAGCCTTTTTCAGAGCTCTCATTAAATCCGGAAAGCCAGCGGTGGACGGAATATTTTTAAGCGCTTCGGCTTCGGCCTTTTTGGCCTCCACATCAAACACTAAATGCTTGGGAATATTAGGCAGATATTCCGATTCTATCCTTCTCACATCTTCTTTAATATTTCCTATTACGTTTTGGTTAGTTTTTATTGTATTTTCTGCTTCTCCTCTTGTGAATCCGGGATTATTAGCGATAAATCTGTTTAACCTTTCCTCTGCTTTGTCTTTTTCTTTTTTCACCCTACTCCTTTCATTTTCAAAAGCGAGAGGATTTTTATTGCCGACATATTTATTAAACTCCGAAGCGGAAAGTTTAACTTCGGGAGTGCTTAAAATCGCGTCTAAATACTCAAATTCTTTTTTATCTTTTCCGCTTGCGCCGGGAACACCGGCTTGTATCCTTAATCGCTCCCTTTCTTCTTCTAATTTTTCAATAATATCTCTGTCTCCTACTTTGTCTAACATCACGGTGGAAGTACCGAACCTACCAAAATTCTCAGCTGAAATCTTCTGTTCTTTTTCTAAATCAGCTTGTTTTTCTATTTTATCAGTCAACGTTTTATTTTCGCCCTCTAATTTTTTATAATCAGCTCTCTTAATATCCGCTTCCTGTTTTTTCTGTCTATAACTCTCCAACCCCGGTAAAATGCGGCGAGTTTGATTAGCCGCCTTTAATCTTCCCTTCACACCACCATATTCCATAATAGCTTTGTCCGGAGTGGCAAACGCCATATACGCCGGCAACCAACCAGCTCCGGCTCCCCGGCGCTGAATTGCCAAGGCCTTCTTGGCAATCTCTTTTTCCTCCATTTCTTTTTTGGTAGCAAACCCGGCTTTAATTCTTTCGGGAATTTTAGAGAATTGTATGCCCGTTACGCCCCCTTGCAATCTATCAAGTGCGCCTGCTCCAACTTTCGTCCCACCCCATAATTTACCGCCGGCCCATTTAGCCGCGCCTGCTGCTCCTCTAGCCGCACCCACCGACCATTGCCTGGCCTTACCAGAGGCAAAACTACCAACTTCACCTCCGATTCTCTGCGACATATAAATACCACCCCACATTAAAGCGATACCCACAATAAAGGTGGCAAAAACACTCAAGTCGTCAGCTTGGCTAATGGCTCGCGAAACGGTGTCCCCAGTTGCCGTTTCTCCCACATCCTCTTCTTGCTCGGTGGTTAATGTCCTGGTTAAACTGGAGTTTCTGGGATTATCCGCCGCTGGTTGCATGGCCGCCAAAGATAGCCATAAAAAGAAAGCTAAAATCGGACCGATGACAATGGTCTTGGAAAATTCATCCCACCATTGCGAAGCGAATTTCTGCCCCTGCGGAAAAGCGCTTAATAAAAAAGTCAGAGGGGAAAGCACCACTAAAATCCAAAGCATCACGATGCGATAGGCCAGCGTAAAGCAAATAATGGCGACGGTTATAACAGTGACTACAATATAAATCAAAGCTAAGAGATACGCCGCCACTATAGTTAAAGCATTAACCGTGGCCGAGGAATCTTTCGGCAGGGATAATATTTTATCAATACCTAAGCCAACAGTAAGATTGACATCCGTAGCCGCCGCGAACCCATTGACAAAAGTGAGCATTATCACCTGCCCAAAATCTATAAACAATCCGCAGATGGTTTTGGAAAAATTTATGAGTATCGCCATGATGAGAAGGCGAGGCAGAAGTTTCTTATATTGATAAGATTCCACCCGCAGGATGGTGGCAAAAGCGATAACCAGCAAGATGAGAATAAAAAACATGTTGCTTAAATCGCGGATAACCACCCAACCCAACTGGACCGGTTCGGCGCGAATAAAATCATTATAACCGGCCAAAAGTTTTAAAACTTTCAGAAGTAAAACTAAAAGCTGACCGCCAAGAAAAATAAAAAGTTCCACTATGTAACCGAGGGTGAGTCGAAGAATCGTGGCAGTGGAGCTGTCTTTTATGGTGGCCGCTGGGTCTTCCGCGTGAACAAAATTTCCGATAAGAAAACCGCCCGCGATAATTATCGTCGCGGACAAGATTAAGGATAGAATGAGTTTTTTATGTTGTTTAAACATTCTTGGGCTTATAACTTTTAGTTTTGAACGTGTAACCGACTGGCTTTTATTTATTTTTATTCGCTATTCTATTTGGATTTTTTACAAACCCGGACCATGGTTTCCGCTGTCACTTTTGTTTCTCGAGGAGTGACATCGTTTTGAAATTCCGCCAAGTCGGCCATATTATCTTTAGCTGATATTTTAATTTCGCAAAGACGGCAATTAACATCATCAGGGTCTTCATCACATAACGGTTTTCCCTCATCAACTATGCCTTTGGCGCGGTAAATATGGAAAAATTCCAACGGTTCATTAGTACAACGTTCTGGAAAACGTCCCCAATTGGAAGAATCGCAAACAAATTTATTTTCCAATATATCCACTTCATCAGGGTCAGCGTAATTACCAAAACTACTGGTTACTTCTTGAATACTTTCATCACCCCAGTCAACTTTAATATCGCGGATCGGCAACTGACCTCTGCCGGTTGGGTCAAATACATAGAAAGACAAACTAACCTTGCCGAACTCATTCACTTCAACTTTTGATTGACTGCCACTCACATCATTAACCTTTACTCCGGTAATCTTTGGTTGACCGATCGGTAAAACCGTGTCTAACTCTTTTAAAACTGGCTTATTATAAGTAAAATTGTCATCGGAAAATTTCCACTGCTCAAAAATCCGCGCAAATAACCAAAATAAGGAACTTTCATAATTAATACCCTCACCATCTCTTGAAAGCCGTGATTCTTTCATCGATACATCGTTGTATAAAGCACCACAATACTCGCAATTAGTGTCTGTTTTTTTAATAACATAAGTGTTAAGCGGAGGATGTTCACTATTATGTATCGGCTTAGTATAGGCGTTCGTCCCACCCCAAGGCTGCCAGTTAGAAAGATAGTCAATATCAAGATCTTGTTTAAAATCTAGTAAATCAGAGAGTTTAACTTTGGCATTTACGTTATTAGTAAAAGCATAATTTTTACCATTCTCTGCCACCCTCCCAAGAACTGAGCACCCACCACGAAACTTAATCTCATATCCAGCTATTATGAAAGCTCCTACCCCATCTTTATCATAAGCTTCTACGGTTAAACTGCTTAACGAACTATCATTAGCAAAATCAGCGTAGATTCTTACTGAACCCTGATCATTACTGATGTCATATGTCCATGAATTTTCGTCCGATAATACATTTTTAACAGCGACGGCTATCCCGTATGTTCCAAAATCTGTCTCGCTAGCTAAATCCATACAATCGCCGTTATTAGCTTCAAACCCTTTCTTGTCATCATAATCAGTCCCATTTAAACACTCTAGATATTCTCCGCAGACATCAAAATCTTCCTCTTTAAAATCCATAGCTCCTGTGCTGGTGTGACTTGAAGAAGAAATAAAAATATTTATACTGGCGATTTGATCTTTGTATAACTTGGGTTGGTCTCCTTTATATAAAATTTTAGTAGAAGACCCACCGCCCGCCTCAGCATCTACTATATATAAACCTAATAAATGTCTTGGTAATTCTACCCACATCCCCGAAATTGAACCGCTATCAATCCCCCAAAGCTCGTCGTAAATCCTAGTGGTGTCATATGCATACTCTGGCCAATCAAATAATCTATCATTAATATCATCTTTATTTTCACACTCTTTCGGTAATCCGACAGTAGCTTCGGAAGGCGTAGCTTTATCTCCCCACGCAAAACTAAAATCTGACGATTCACAATAATACTCCGGTCCGCTATGGGTGTAAGTAGCGGCGGGATTGTAGCTGAATAGATTCGCCTCCCCTTCAACCACATCAATCGGATACCAAGTCAAACAACGCCCGGGCTTTTTATTGTCATATTCAAGACAATACCCCTTCCAGCCAAGCTTGAGAGAATTGTCTTTTACTTTTACGCATTCTTCGCCAACGGGACAAATAATTTCTTCACTTCTTGGGTCACAAGCCTGACCGCTAACAGAACAAACATAAGCCGGTATTTGAAAACCGGTCGGATAATACAACTTTTTACCAGAAGCATTGGCTACCTGATAACTGCAATCACAAGTATTAAAAGTTAATCCGGCTTTAGTAATGGAACTCTCGGCGCAGCGCGCGGCGTCGGAATCGGTAGATTTAAATTTATAATCAAACGGTGAAGATGAATCTGGATAGGAGCGGCAGGATTTATCTATAACACATGCTGTGGCAAAGTCCTCACCTTCAACTAGTTGATAACTGGCATTCAAAGTTTCCAGCCCTTCACATGATTCATTTAAAATTTTGTCATTATAATTTGCTAAATAATATTTACTTTCGCATTGTCCGGAAACACTCATATTTTCATATTCGCCACCACAATCATTATTATCATCGCACGGCTCGCCAATTTTCTTTATCCCGCCAGCCACACAATATTTTACCGAACTTTTAACCTCGGCTAAACCTTCGGCGGATTTCATACCCGGGATGGCATAGCCGGAAAAATCCTTGGCTAAAGACCAGGTTAAGCTCCTCTGCTGATAAACCTCTTTAGTTAATTCGGGATAAGCGCATCGGCTATTACTACATTCTTGACCCTCAAGACAATCGGCTGCGGTATCGCATTCTGTCTGCGCCCACTCGGCGCACTCGCCGTTGTTTTCTTTCAAATCTATACATCTGCCAATGTCGTAACAAACATTGCGGTATTGGTTATTGCGCGTCGGGTCCTTAATGCGCTCTCCAATAGTGCAGTCAATCCACTCGGCGCACTCGCGGTCGCGAGTAACTTTAAGGATAGTATTGGCGGCGGAACGATTTTTTATATCTTGCTCAAAATTCAAACATTTGTCTTCAATAAATCCGCCGGTGACTGAACGGCAATCGCTGTCAGAATTACACTGGCTATTTTTAAACCAAATATATCCTTCTGTTTTATCGGATTTCCTGCGACAAATTGAAGAATTTGATGAATCTATAATCTGGCAAGTTGTGCCCGGTTGTTTTTGACAATCACTATCTTTTGAACAGGGTAAACCATCAAAAATAGCGGATTGATTAGCCGTCGCGCAAAAACGATTATCCGTTGAATATTTTACCGGATTCACAAGATTATTATTATTCTTCTCACTGGTTCTATACGACATCGGAGCATTCCAGTAGATATTAGGATTGCTGGTTTCGTTAAAGAGAACACAGCCATCTCGCAGGCTTACTTGCCCGTTGCAAGAAGAACGGTCCAGCTTGTCATTATCCAAATAATAATACGGCTGGCCTTCCGGATGACTCGGGGTAGTAGCCACCGGGTCAATAAACTCTTCGCAGCCACTGTATTCTTCCGCGCAGACACCGGCCCAACCATCATATTTGGAATCGGCATTTTTCAACAACTGATAATTGCCAAAACACGGTTCTTGCGTGTCCTTCTTAAACCAGCCGGTTTGAATTTTCCCTGCGACATTTTCGTTTGTGACATTTTCATCTATGCGGTAATCACACAGCTTAGCTCCCGGGTCCTTAAAATATAATAATTTATCTTTCGCTTTGTATTCTTTACAATTCACCGCCCGCGGCTCGCACAACGTCGCATTGTAACTATCGGGTAAATCTTTAAGATAAGTGGACTCCCAGCCGGCGATTTTATTCTCAATATCAATTGTCGGCTGGCCTAGTTCTTTACAGCCCCTGGCTTGTTTACTGCAAGAGTATTTTTCATTTTCCGCCAGATACACGAAGTTATCCCGCGGCACCACCACTGTGGCCGCGTCGCCCTTAGGCAGACAAGTGGTCTCACCTTTGTTTGCCCAACAGCTTATTGCATTTGAACCGCCTTTTTTACAAGAACAACCGTTTAATTGCGTGCAGACCGACCCGAGGGTGCAACGATCACTCGTTTTCAGCCCTTCATAAGGGTCAGCCGGGTCGGCAATATCATAACGGCAATAAACCTTGCCAGTTTCTATAGTGCAGACATTGTTACCTTCGCGCTGACAAAGATAATCGCCAGACAAATTACTCTCCGGCCGCCAGCAAACGGCGTTTTTTACCTCCGCGTATCCGGCCTCGGAATTTTTAGTATCAATAAATTCATGGCAGCCCACGGCTGACTCGCGGCAAAGTTTGTCAAAAGATTTTAAATTATAAGCCACGCCATTACGGTCAAAATAACCCTGACAACCGACTTGCGCTCGCGGTAAATAATTGCCACTATTATCCGCATCGCACTCCGCCGGAGTTTTCCACGAATCCTGCACCAAGAGTAATCTCTCCTGCACTTCTTTCAAAATAATATTGTCAAAATAATAATCCGCGCCGGATTGCAAACCTTTAAACATCAGATAAAATTTATTGCCCTCTTCCGGTGCCGGGAAAATGACTGTCCCCAAAGAATACAATTTCCATTCTGGTTTCAAATCCGCCGTGCCGAATAAAAACGAACTGGAACCTAATCTGCCCATCTCATCGGAAAATCCTACCTCCACCGTTCCCTTACCTTTCGCCCAGAAAGATAAGGAATAAACTTTATTGGTTACGATTTGCCCGGTTATATCCTTATATAAACCATCAGTTGAAGTGTTGGATACCAATAAAGAATGTCCTCCCACAGACAGAGAATCAGCGCTTAAAACCGAACGCGCACCCTTGGCTCCCCAGCCGGCCGGTATCCCCGCTTCAAAATTATCATTGAAAATAACTGCGATATTTTCAGCGTAATTACCTTTGTATTCGCGACAACCGTCTTCCGCGGCGGGACATATCGCACTCTCCGCCGGATAACCATGATAAACGCAGGTCTGGGTATTGGCATCAAAATAAATCGGCGAATCAGTGAGATTAGCTCCTAACGCCTCGCATTCTAATTGGGAAATTCTCTGCGTCTGCCTGTAAGGATGGCAATCATCGGCAATCGTGATGGTTTTAGAATAATATCTGTAATGCACCCCTCCATTCACGTCATAAAATTGCCGGCAATCGGGGTTTTCCCCATATTCGTCTTCGCAATCGCAATCAATATCAGTATCATTAATACTGCGCCCGACGCAAAGCGGAGCACCGCTCGACGCCGCTTTTAAATTCCAAACTTTGAGCTGATAGCCAGTTTGGTCTGAACCCTCCCAAGTATAAAATACGGGTAGAGCCCCGTTCGGCTTTTCACAAAGCCGCAGTTCGGAAAAATATTCAATTTTTTCCGTGTCTAAATTGGTAAATTCCTCACAACCCACGGCGGTACATCCTCGGGCGGTGGAAGGAATAAAATAATCTTCTGAACCGTCAAAAGCTCCGACGTCAAACTGCGTGGGATGCTCCAAAAACATATCATAACCAATACAGCTTGCCGGACAAAGGTCATTGGAAGTAACAATGCCGGGAACGCCCGGGTCGCCGTTGGTTGGAGTAAAGAGTTCACAACCGACTTCCTCGGCCTGGCAAAAAGGAGCGTAAGAAGCGCAAAGAGGATTATCCGGATTGGTATCACATTTTAAATAATCCGGAGCTTTCTTTATGTAAACCAGATTATCAGCACCGTATTCGGAATAATTCGTAATTTTGGTCGCTTCTTCTAATTTAAGAGCGTCTATAATAAAGCTGCCGCCGCTGACAAAGGCTACTCGAAAATCCACTTGGCCGTTTCTGGTTAGAATAAACGGTTCCGCGGATTCAATGTTCTGCCACCCCCCATTACCTTCCGCTGATTCCACTTCCGTTATTTGACCGGAGTTTCCGGATTCATTATATATGGCAAAAATTTTTATTTTTACTCCCCTATCGGCCTTAAACCATCCGCTCATCATGTAAGGAACTCCGGCGCGTAAATATCCCACGGACTGCGACAATGGATAGCCCGTAGAGCCAATTTTAGTAACCCTTAGAGAATATGACCCTGCGCCCGGATAAGATTCTGAAATAATTTCTGTTTTTAATGACGAGGGACCACCGGCCACGACCTCCCAATCCAGAACTCGATCATTTTTGCCATCGTCAACTTCTCCGTTGAATTTTTCAAAACTTCCATTAACCAAAAGATTGGTGCCGGTGCCGACGGCCGGCCTGATAAGTTCCGTACAGCCGGCGCTAGATTTATCACAACTCTGAACATCTTTATTGAAATATAATTTTTTATTGCTTGCTAAACCCAAATCCGCGTCTTTCACTGTGCAGGACCATAAACTTTGCGAATCGGCGACATCGCAATACCACGAACAACCGGCGTTGGAAGCGTTGCAAATATCTTTGTTAATGGTGTTTTCAAGATAAGCCACGCTACCGCCCTCGGTATCCGTAAAGACTTCACAAGAATTATAATAAGCCGGGCATTCCGTGCCGCCGAATCTCCAGATATTGCGCTCGCGGTCGCAATAACCCCAGGCCAGACAATTTCCCTTTTCGTCTTCACGCAAACAGGTCTTGGTATCCACGCAAATTTCTTCTCTGGCGGAACTCTGCGACACCGTAGTGGCGCCATAGGCCGTAACATCGCAACGTTGCTTAGGCGCCTTAAGCACCCAGTTGGAATCAACTAAATTACAAAATGGCGATTCGCCTATATCGCACTTAACTCCATTTAAAGCACAATCGCTATCACTAATACATGTTTTGCCTATCAGAGCACCGGTAGCCTCAATAAAACATTGATTTCTAGTTCCGCAAACGTCATCATCTCCGTATTTATTAAATCCATCTATTACCTCCTTGAGAGTGGTAGGTTTTTTTGTTTCATTTTTTATAACCTCCGCCGCCAGTTCCCAGCCCACCGGCAAAATCCGCATGGAGCGCAGTTTGCGCATATTATCAATTGAATAAACGTTTTCCAAGTCCGGCTGTTCGGTCTGCGTACCCCCCACCGGATCTTTATATCCGAAGAAATAATCGCCATGGAGCAGGCCTTCGTTAACGGCCTCTCCGACTGTTTTCCCCTCTCTGATGGCCTGGAAGAACTGCTGGTCAACCACGCAATTCTGTTGTTCGGCATCCGAAACATTCTCCGGGCAAGCGATAAGTTTATAGATGTCAACTTCGCCGGAGGACTTTAATTTTGGAGTGCCAATAAATGAGGCGTAGTATTCCTGCGCGGATTTGGTGGTTCTGCCCGTACTACCAGAATAACGATTATAAAGTCCGCCAGTGGTATCGCTGGGAGAAAAAAGACCCTGAAAAGTTAACTGCAAATACTGGGCTAAAAAAGTATTGCCAAAAGCATCTATGGCATCAGCTATGGGATCTAGCGTCCAGGTCATTACTTCTGAGCCTGCTAATCCCGTTGCACTTTTAACTGATTCCCATCCCCAAGAAGCCGGAGTTTTTATTTTTTTAGTGACCGGGTCAGTTAAATCCACCATGGGCTTTTCCGGCAGACGCTCTAAAATCGCTAATTTTTCCTGCTCGGAAATGAGTTCAATCATCTTAGTTTGCAGGCCGAGAGAAACACCTAAATCATTTTCATACGGACTAAAATAAGGGACAAAGTGATCCATGAATCTGGGGTTGTTAACAAAATCTTTCCAGTTTTTAACTAATTCTGAAATGGTACAGATTGGCGGCTCCGGATACTGATACTGTTGTAAACCCAGGGAAATAGATAAACTGATAACAAAATCCGGCTGACAAAAATTAAACTTGGCAAAACCATTTTGCTCGCTTAAATTCTGCAAAAATACTCCGGCGGCGGCGTCAGTGGTATTTAATAAATAATTGCCAAACCCCTCTTCAAATAGTAAACTCTCCCGACCGGCCGCTTTATTCGCTAAATAAGTAGCGGTGTCCATCGCCAATTTGCGACTGAAATATTTTAAAGTGTTTTTAATAGAAACCTTGGCGGCCGTGGCCAAAACGGCTTCGATTTTTGATTCCCCCTCTTTACGAACGGCTTGCGCGGCTTTATAAGCCTCCCAGCCCTGTAATCCTACATCAACTACCGGTAATTGCGCCTTAACGACCCCTGCCCCAAACACAAAATTAAAAATAACAAAACAGGCCAAAACTAACGCCGGAATTTTAAATTTTGAATTGAAATTTTGCATTTTAGATTTTGACCCATTCGGCTGTGCTCAGGGTCAATCCTGAGCCTGTCGAAGGATTGACTTTTAAATTTTTATTCTTCCGTCGCTTCCTTATAAAGTTTAATTAGCTCCTCGTCACTTATTCCCTCAAGGTCGCTTTCTTTCATCCCGCCGGCGATTAAGAGCTGCCTAATCTGCTCCGGAGTGATGGAATCTGACGCTGGGAGTTTGGTGCTCTCGCCATTCTGCGTTTCTGCTGTGCCCGAGGAACTTTCCCCGGCCACAACCTGCTTTTGCACTTCCTGCAAGGTCTTATCGTAAAGTTTTTTTAAATCTTCGTCACTTAAACTATCAACCTGCGCCGCGCTCATTCCCATTTCCTTAAGAAGCGCTCTTAATTCATCAAGGGATAAAGACCCGGAAAGAAGTTTTTGCCCTTGATTTAAAATTTCTTCTTCCGCCGCTGTTAAATTAGTAGCTGTTTCTTCCGTGGCGGTTGAACTTTCAGACGGTGACGAAATACAAACTCGCCCGGCCGGGCAGTTTGGGTCATAGCCCTTATCAATCTCTTCCTTGTCTTTATAATTATCAGAGTCCGAATCGTCTAAATATGGGGAGGTGTTGTAAACATATAATTCATCATAATCATTTAAGCCGTCGCTATCCGTATCTTTATTGCGCAAATCCAAACTATCCTGGGCTTCTTTATTCACCGAACCGCTGGCTTCCTCGTTTTCAGAACCCTTAAAAACGAACGGCCCCTTTATATTGTTATAATAATTGGAAAAACCGAGCGCTACTCCGGTTATGGCTAAAATAAAAACCGCGGCAAAGATAAAATTTGCCTTTCCTTTTGAAGCGGGCTTGACGCGCCTTTCTTCCTTCTCTCCTTCGCCCCCCTCTGCTCCGTATGTATTAAAATCGCCCGGTAAATCAATATTTTTTTCGTAATCTTCGGGCATCATATATAAAATCAAAATTAAGAAACTTTTCTGCTTCCTTGGCTAACCAACTTTTATAAAATTATAGCATAAAACCAAAATAAAGGGAAACCTTCTGAGAGCTGCTGATTTTTATGCTTTAATTGGAGTAATTTTAGCTAACCTTAGCCAATCTTCCACGCTTAACCCTTCCGCCCTTATCTTGGGGTCCAACCCGGCCGCAATTATCCACTTTACTGCCGTTTCTTTCGATATTTCTAAATTCCTAGACAAGTTATTTACCAATTGCTTTCTTTTTGCCCGAAACCCGGCTTTAACTACCTGCCAAAAAAGGCGGTCATCAAAATCTTCCTTTGACCCTCCATGCCTTTCCCCTACTTCGATTTTCAAAAGGGCGCTCTCTACCCCCGGCTTTGGCCAAAAACTTCCGGGTCGCACTTTCATTAAAATTTCCGGCTGGCCGTACAATTGGACGCTTATGGCGAGTAAGCTCATCTCGCCCGGTTTGGCCAAAATGCGCTCGGCAACGTCCCACTGGATTAATATAATTATATCCTTGGGGCGAGGTTCGTCTGTCAAAAATTTTTGTAAAACGGCGGAAGTAATGCTGTATGGCAGGTTGGCAATGAGGCGATAACCCAAATCTTGAAACTTATAACTTGTAACTCTAAATTTTAAAATATCCTCGTTAACTAATATTATATTCTTATGGCCCCTAAAGGTATTCTTTAAAATCGGGAAGATTTTTTTATCCAACTCCACGGCCACAACTTTTTTGGCTTGGCGCGCCAGCGCTTCGGTCAAAACGCCGAAGCCCGGGCCAATCTCCAAGATTGTATCCGTCTTTTTGACCTCGGCTAACCTCAACATTTTATCCAGCACATTTTTGTCCACTAAAAAATTCTGCCCGCGATGTTTTTGCGGGCTGATGCCATTATCAATGCATAGTTGGCGAATAAAACTAAGAGAAGAAAGATTCATCATAAAAATTAAAAATGCAAAATGTAAAATTATCTTTTACCTTTTGCACTCATAATAATAGCAGCAAGTATCTTAGAAAGTTCATCTACTTCCTTTAAAAGTTTGTCGATGTCTAATTTTTGACCATCGCGCAGTAAGCCGAGCCAATATTTTGTTTCATTAGCTGATTTTAGGGCGACGGTGAGAAAATTAATAAAATCTTTCCTTGAACTAGCGGCCTGCGCCTCAATAATATTGGCACCAATGCTTGTAGCGCAACGGAGCAGTTGTTTAGTCATTACCTCAAGTATCCAATCTTTCCTATCTAAACCCCGCAAAAATCGCAATATTTCTAAACTAAAAATATAGGCCCTCTTTTTGATGTCAATTTTTAATTTTTCATTGTAATTTTCCATTTTTAATTTTAAATTTTTTTATCCACTCTGCTGTTTTTTTAATCCCCTCTTCAATGGAAATTCGCGGCGACCAGCCCAATTCTTTTTTTATTTTTCGGGCATCAAGAACACTCCTCCTCTGCTCGCCCGGTTTAGCGGGGCCGCGGATTACTTTTACCGGATACGCGAAATTTTTCGCAATGAGTTTAAAAATTTTGTTTACATCCGTCTCCCGCCCAGTACCGATGTTATAAGAACCAGCGGCTGATTTTTTTAAAGCCACCAAACTGGCCTTAACCACGTCATCAATATAAACATAGTCCCTCGTCTGCCGTCCGTCGCCGTTAATAATTGGCTGTTCGCCCTGCAAAATCTTACTGATGAAAATAGCCACCACTCCTGCCTCGCCGTCTGACCGTTGGCGAGGCCCGTAGATATTGGCGAAACGCAACGCGACGTAAGGAATACCAAATTGCTTCCAAAAATAACACAGGTATTTTTCGGCAGCGAGTTTGCTGACACCGTAAGGGCACACGGGGTTGGTGGGGGCGCTCTCCGGCGTTGGCAAGAGTGAGGATTCTCCATATACCGCCCCTCCGGAGGAAGCAAAAATTATTTTTTTGATTTTATATTTTTGCGCGTTAGCAATAACATTCAGCCCGCCCAAGATATTGACGCGCGCGTCAAATAAAGGGTCGGCCACCGATTTTCTCACGTCCATCTGGGCGGCGTAGTGAAAAACGTAATCTGGTTTTTCTTTTTTAAAAACATTCTCCAGCTTCGGGCCGGAGATATCTAATTTATAAAATTTAGCGCGGGGGTTAAGATTGGATTTTTTGCCGGTTGATAAATCATCAACCGCTACAACTTTAAAATCTTTTTTAATCAACGCATCAACGAGATGAGAACCGACAAATCCCGCTCCGCCGGTAACTAAAACTCTGGACATAAAAAAATTAATAAAAATACTGTCTAATTCCGGCTCTCAGATATGCTTCAATAATCTTTTCTAATTCTCCATCCAGCACCTCCCTAACCTCACTTGTCTCAAAGCCGGTGCGATGGTCCTTAATCATTTTATAAGGGTGTAAAACATAGGAACGAATCTGACTGCCCCACTCCGCCGGCTTAACCTCCCCGCGAATTTTTTCTCTTTCCTTCTTCTGCTCGTTTTCTAAAAAAGTTTGCAATTTGGCGGCGATAATTTTCAAAGCCATTTCTTTATTTTGCGCCTGCGAACGTTCATTCTGACAAGCGGCGCTTAGTCCCGTTGGGATATGGACAATCCGCACCGCCGAATAAGTAGTATTGACTCCCTGCCCGCCATGTCCGGAAGACATAAAAGTATCTATTCTTAAATCGTTTGGGTCTATCTTTATTTCCGCAGTCTCCAATTCGGGCAAAACTTCCACGGAAGAAAATGAGGTGTGGCGCATCTTGGCCGCGTCAAAAGGCGAAATACGCACCAAACGATGAACTCCGGCTTCGGATTTTAACCAGCCGTACGCGTAAGTGCCGGCCATCTGAATCGTAACACTTTTTATGCCTGCCTCGTTCCCGCGGCTTTCTTCTAAAATTTTGACCTGCCAACCTTTCCTTTCGGCAAACCTTGAATACATCCTTAAAAGCATTTCTGCCCAATCCTGCGCGTCAACCCCTCCGGCACCGGCATTAATAGACAAAATAGCGTTAGCTCGGTCATGCTTACCACGAAAAAGCAAAGCAAACTCCAATCCGCTAAACCGCCTTTCTAAATCCGCCAATCTTTTCCCCGACTCTTTTGAAATTTCTTTGTCCGCAGGTGAAGATTTTAGAATCTCAATCAAATCATTTATTTCCCCTGATAATTTTCCCCAAATTTCCAGCTCTTCCTCTAACTCCGTAAACTGTTGGCTAATCTTTTTTGCTTTTTTTTGGTTAGACCAAAACTCCGGTTCAGCCATCTCTCTTTCCAGCTCCTTTAGTTTTTGCAGCTTTTGGACATGGTCAAAGCAACCTCCGTGTTTCCTTGACCCGTTTTTGGAGTTCAAAAAATTTATTTAAAACGTCAGACATAAAATTTGATATTTGACATTAAAATTTTAACACTCTGGTTTCTACTGATTCTCCTTATATTCTTCTAACTTCACTTTTACTATTTTCTCCTCGCCCTTATTATAAATCTTCATTTCTACTTCCTCGCCGGGCTGATATTTGACTATCTGGCGAGCTAAATTAGTTTCCGCATCTATTTTCTGACCGTTAATTTCCAAAATAATATCGTTCTCCACTAGGCCCGCCTTATCCGCCGGGCTTCCCGGGATAATAGCTAAATCGGTCGTATTCCTGCCGCGAATAATTAAAGCTCCGTAATCAACGCTAAGATTATTAGCTTTAGCAATTTGTTCGTTTAATAAAACATAGCGCACTCCTAAAAACGGCCTGATTATTTTCCCGTATGTTTTGACACTTTCAATCGCCGGCTTTACGCTGTTTATCGGGATAGCGAACCCCACGAGTTGCCCCGAACGGTTGATGGCAGTATTAACACCTATAACTTGCCCAGATAAATTGATGAGTGGCCCGCCGGAATTGCCCGGATTAATAGCTGCATCAGTCTGAATCGCGCCTTCTATCACCTCGCTTTGACCCAGCCCGTCACCGGCGGTCACCTTTCTGTCAATTCCGCTGATAACTCCTTTAGTGACGGTATTTCTATATTCTGCCAAAGTATTGCCAATAGCAATAACGGTCTGACCTATTTCCAAATCATCGGAATTGCCGAACTCCACTACCGGCAGATTCTTGGCATCTATTTTTAAAATAGCAATATCATTTAAAAAATCCTCACTTAAAACTTTGGCTTCATAACGTTCCCCACCGCTCGTAATAACCGTATAGCTCGCTTCATTATCAGAAACTACGTGCTTATTAGTTAAAATGAGACCATCGGCTGAAATAATAAATCCCGTCCCGCCGCCGACTTCTGTTTTCTCTACATCCGAATTACCGTCTCCCGAATCAGTGCCATTATTATTAGAGGGGAAACCAAACTCAAAAAAATCGTCAAAGGGGAAAATATTGGGACCGGTCAAATTATAAATTTTACTTAAATCTTTGGTGATTACTATACTGACAACCGACGGAGAAACTTTTTTTACCGCGTCAATGGTTGCCGACTCTTCTTCCACGGTTACAATTTTGTTCTTTTCTTTAATTGAATCATCGCCGTTATTCTTAAGTTCTAAACCAAAACCGCTAAGCCACTCCGGAGCGGTTTTTGCCAAACTCCCCAAGATAACTCCGGCTACACCTCCGGTAATTCCTCCAACAACTAAACTCACCAAAATGGCGACGACAATTATTTTTTTGAATGAATAAAATTGTTGTTCAGACATATGTTTCGATTATTTATTTTTGTTGAACTTAAAATAGTACAAATTCCGCTCCAATTCAACTATCTTTTTCTTCCCTACCCTCACCCCCTCCTCCAATAACAATTTTCTTTTCTTTTTTACTCCCCGATTATACTCCCCCAAGCTCCCATCTGACTTTATAACGCGATGGCAAGGTATCTCTTTATAATTTTTATTCTTTGCCAAAACATTAGCCACGGCGCGCCAGGCCCCAGAGTGACCGGCGGCGTGGGATAAAATTTTATAGGTTGTAACTCTGCCGCTAGGTATCCGGGCGGTGAGGGCTAAAACCGACTTTTTAAAATCGCGCATCTCAATTCATTCTATTTATCAAATTTAAATAATCACTAACAATCTCCCTAATATACGGCGGTAAATAGATGACCGCTAAAATCAGAGGTATTAAAAATAATATTATTTTTAAAACAGCCCAAGCCCCGGCCAGTTTAATACAAAATTCTATCTTCTTTAAGCGCCGTAAAATCTCCCCTTGATTATCTGCTATTTTTTTGATTTCTTCCTCCATAAATTTTTCTTCTTTACGGCCGCTGAACGGGACGACGGCCTTAAAAGGTTATTTAACTCTCTCTGAAAGGTCTCCACATCTTCGAAGGAACGATAAACTGAAGCAAAACGGATGTAAGCGACTTCGTCAAAATTTTTCAATTTTTTCATTATTATCTCGCCAATTTCCTTGCTGGTGATTTCGCGCTTCTTTTTCTTCTGGATATCGCGCTCAATATTATGAATAAGCTTTTTAAAGTCCTCGGCCATAACCGGCCTTTTTTCCAGAGCTTTCTTTAGCCCCCGCTCAATTTTTTCCCGGGAGTAAGCCTCTTTCTCGCCATTTCTTTTTGTTACTGTCAAATCTAAAATTTCCATCTCTTCTATGGTGGAAAATCTAAACCCGCATTTTAGACATTCTCGACGCCGTCGGATACCTAAATTATCAGAAGTTAAACGCGAATCATTTACTTTAGTATCAATGTTATTGCAAACAGGGCAATGCATAAAAATAAATTAAAAATTAAAAATAGCTCTTATTATTATAACACTCTTCTGGAAATTTTAAAACAGCTCGCCTAAACGAACTGTTTTTTATAAAAAAGTCATCGCCCCTGCCTTTCCGCCGATACTCTCTACATCATTTTTCTTCTGATAAAGGCTGGAATTTCTAAATCCTCGTCTTCTTCGCCGACGATATTTTTTTTGAACTCATTGCTTTTGACAGTAAAATCTCTTTTTAACGGTTTCTTGATAAATTCCTTTCGGGCGACTGGCTGCCTTTCTTCTTTTTTTTCTTCAACCGACGGCTTATTAACTTTAGATTGCACAAAAGTGGTCGGCTGATAATTATTTTGTTCCACCCGACTGATATTATTGCCGATTAAATGAGACAAGTCTCTGTTGTCAAAACCCGTAGCCACCACCGTAACTTTTACTTCGTCCTTCATCTCTTTATCAATCACCGCGCCAAAGATAATCTTAGCGCTTGGGTCGGCAGAGGAAGTAACAATTTTAGCGGCCTCATCTACTTCGTGCATGCCCAAATCGGGACTACCGGCAATAGTAAAAAGTATCCCCTTGGCGCCCTCAATAGAAGATTCCAAAAGCGGACTAGAAACGGCCGCCTTAGCCGCTTCTACTGCTCTCGCTTCTCCTTTAGCGCAGCCGATTCCCATTAAAGCCGAGCCAGTATCAGCCATAACGGCTTTTACATCGGCAAAATCAACATTAATAAGCCCGGGGACGGTGATGATTTCCGATATACCGCGCACGCCTTGTTCCAATACGTTATCTACTATTGAAAAAGCTTCCAACAAAGAGGTCCTTTTGTCTATAATCTGAAGCAGGCGATCATTAGGTATGGTAATTATCGTGTCTACTTTATCTCTTAAATTATCCAGGCCTTTTTCCGCCAATTCTCTTCTCTGGGCTCCTTCAAAAGAAAACGGCTTAGTCACCACCGCCACAGTTAAAGCGCCTATCTCCCGAGAAAGTTGGGCGACAATTGGAGCAGCTCCCGTACCTGTTCCTCCACCCAAACCGCAAGTGATAAAAACCATATCCGCCCCCTTCAGGACATCCCTGATCTCATTTTGATTTTCTTCGGCCGATTGTCTTCCTAAATCCGCATTCATGCCTGCGCCTAATCCTCGCGTCACCGTCTTACCGATCTGTAATTTGGTCGGGGCCTGGGAATAATGAAGAGCCTGGACATCGGTATTAATAGCAATAAATTCCACACCCTGGATATTTGATTTCACCATTCTATTGACAGCCGAACCGCCGCTTCCGCCCACGCCGACTACTTTAATTTTAGCAAAAGTTTCCACTTCTGGTTTAACTTCTTTCATATAAAAGGATAAATTTATAATATTTACTGGAATTTATTATATGATAACGAGTATCGGGAAAAACGTCAAGAATAATAGATCTCTTTAATTCCGCCAATTAGGGCAACAAATTTTTAAACCATTTTCTTATCTGGCCCGTCGCTTTATCAATACTTTTAAAACGCGAAACAAATTGAGTTAATTTACTTGATTTATTCTGCGATAAAATCTGCTCACCCCATAAAACTAAACCGACTGCGGTAGTGAAAGAAATATCATTCGTCTTATCAATCGCGGATATTATTTCTTTGGCATGCCCAATGGCCGCCGGCAAGCGCAACTGTTTTTTAGCCACCTCCACTATCCCCCGTAACTTAACACTCCCTCCGGTTAAAATAGCTCCGGCGGGCAGAAGACCACTGCGGTCTATTTTTTTAAGTTCATTATCAACTTTATCAAAAATTTCCTCCGCGCGGGCTTCAATTATTTCGGCCACGTAACGCAGAGAAACCACGCCCTCTTCCGACCCGAGTTCCGCTAAATTGATTTCTTCTTTTTTGTTAAACTCCCGCGAAAGAGCCGACCCGTATTCAATTTTTATTTTCTCCGCTGTGTCAATAGAGATTCTTAGCCCTATGGCAATATCGGCAGTTATATGATCTCCGCCGATAGGTAAGACGGCGGTGTGGATGACCTCTCCTTCTTCAAAAACAATAAGGCTGGTCGTGGAACTGCCGATATTTATGACCACGGTTCCAAGTTCTTTTTGTCTATTTGTCGCTACTGCTTCAGAAGCGGCTAAAATAGAAAAAACTAAATCCTCTATATCCAAACCGGTCCGATAAATACATTTAGTTAAATTATTAACTTGTGAGGAAAGACCCTGAATAATTTGTGTATCCACCTCTAATCTTATGCCGGTCATACCAATAGGGTCCTTCATCCCTCCTTGTCCATCAACGGTAAAGGTTTTGGGAATCACGTGAAGTATTTCGTAGTTTGGCGGACTGACTACGGTCTTGGCTGCCTCGATAGCGCGTTCAACATCCTCCTCTTTTATCTCTCCATCAACCTTGGAAACGGCCACCACTCCCTTACTGCTTTGGGATAAAATATTAGGACCCGAAACTCCCACCCAGGCCTGTTCCAGCGGTATGCCTACCATTCTCTCGGCCTTTTCCAAACAAGCCGAAATAGCATTGCTGGCATCATCAATGCTGGTGATTACTCCTTTATTTACACCGGCTGAAGGAACTTCGGCAATACCAACAATCCGCAATTTTGCTTCCGGAGAATCCTTTTGCCCAACCACTATCCTCACTGCCGAAGAGCCAACGTCCAAACCGGTAATAATTTCATTTATCATATCTTTATGATAACAATAATTAATTTAAAAAGCAAAGGGGAAAATACAATTTTTAATTTGTAAATTTTAAATCAAAAACTAACAACTGCCCTCAAATATGGCCAAAAAATGAAAAGGCCAATTATTATTGCCGCTAAAGAAGCTAATAAAACAGCCGCGGCCATAATATCTTTAATCCCCCTGACATATTCATGAATCCCGGGCTTGATTATATCCACCATCCTTTCAAAAATACTATTAATCAGCTCCAATACTAAAACTAAAGTAATAACTAAAAATAAAACAATAATCTGCCAAGTAGCAATTTGAAAATAAAATGCTAAAATTACCACTAAAATTGCCGCTAAAATCTGTAAACGAAAACTTTGTTCTTCCCTAAAAACTTGCCTTAAGCCCCGGCCGGCGTAACGAAAACTTTTGAAAAATCTTGATAAGCTCAACATAAAAATTCGGTCTAAATTTTTAATTCCTCTCGCACAGGCCTTCCCCTAAAATTTCACATTCTTTTTTATGCATCCTTACTTTATCTTTTTCTGTTTTGTGGTCAAAACCGACTAAGTGCAAGAGTCCGTGGGTAAAAAGAATCTGCATTTCTTTCTCTAAAGAATGTCTGTAAACTTTTGCTTGTTTTTTCGCTTGGGGATAGGAAATTATGATTTCCCCCTCTCTGCCGCTCTCCCCTCCATAAGAAAAACTTAGCACATCTGTTGGTAATTTTTTATTTCTATAAATACTGTTTAATTTCTTAATTATTCTGTTATCAACGATAGCTAAAGAAACCCTAACTCCTTTTCCTTTACGTTTGACATTTTTTAAAAATTTTGTAAAAACCGCGGTAAAAACATTCTTCCTTAAACGACGACCGGCCAGCTGATTTATTTCTAATCTCTTCATAAAGAAGCGCCTGGATTAAAAGTAAAACTATTTACCATCATTTGGAAAATTGTTTTAAAACTCATTTCCGATTTCGTCCCTATATTATAAGTGACAATAAAAATATTTTTCCCATCGCCATTTTTAGGCACTAAATAAACAGTAAGCGTGTCTAAACTTGATACTCCGGAAAAATTTTTTGTTTCAACGGGCTGAATCTGCTCTTTGGCTATCCCCGGAGATTGATTCAGATACCAATCAAGCGGTGAAAGCCCCAAAGAATTTTCCTCAACTATAACCTGGATAAATTCTCCGGTATCGGAATTAAAAATAACTTCTTTACCAGTATTATCAATCACTCTACTCACCCAGGTTAAGGGGTAAAAAATACTATAACCAAACTGCGAATTATTATAAATTTTAACCAAATTAGAATCTTTAAGCATCCCTTCTTTAGCTAAGGGATTATATAAATTAGCTACCTCATTACCATCTAAATAACCATCTTCGTCGGTATCTGGTAAATTAACACCGGTCCCAAAAATTGTTTCCTCTGCATCGGTAAAGTTATCGCGGTCGGTATCTAGGCCAACCGCCGGCATATTGGGCAAAGTCACGACTGGGGGTGACGATTCTTCCTCTTTTGAAATTTCCGGTTCCTCTGTTATTTCTTCTGCTAACGGAGCGGGTTCTTCTTTTTTTTCTTCAACAACCTTAACTTCCTCCGGCGGTGGCGCTATCTCTTCCTTTGGCAACACATTTTCAACTACCGGCAACGGGGCTTCACTCGCTGGCATCTTTAAAACAAAAATGGCGGCGGCAACCACACAAACAATAAAAATTCCGCCCCCAATTAAAACTATTTTTAACCCTTTGCCCGCCTTTTCCCTTTGGTTTAAATAAAATCTTTCGGGCATAACATAAATCTCCCCCACTCTCGGAGGTGACTCAACTGTCTGGGTATTTTCTATTTGTCTATTCTCCGTATTATTAAAATTAACCATAAAACTTGCCTCACTGCCTAAAGTTTAAACATTTTATTACAGATTGATTTCTAATAATTTTCCCTCACCCCTAGGATTATATCCGGACTTAATTTCCTGTCCGTCTAAATAACCATCGCCGTCGGTGTCAGGGTTAAGCGGGTCCGTCTTGTATATTCTCGCCTCTTCACGGTCAAATAAATCATCACCATCAGTATCAACCTTGCTGGGGTCTGTGCCTAATTGTATTTCTTCCTCATCGGTTAAACCATCGCCGTCAGTATCTAAATTCTCGGGAACTTCCGCGGGAGGCAATGTCGTTTCTTCGTTGCCAGTTTCCGGAGTCGTTACTGCCGGAGTTTCTTCCTCCGCCATATTCAATTCTTCAATATTCTCAACTGGGGTAAAAGTTTCTTCACTCGGCTGTTCCTCAAGCTGAATCTCCGCCTCCGAACCGCCGCTTAATTGCGAATACCAATACCACCCGCCAAAACCCATGCCAACTAAAATTATTATAATAATAACCAACCAAAAAATCTTGGCTGAACTTTTTTTCTCTGGCAATTGGGGTCCCGGGAGAGGCGGAGTCGGAATACCCCCCATTTTTAAGGATGACGAAGTGACCGGACGCGGAGGAGGGACAAAAGAAGCCGCCGACGGAGTTTTCTCCACTCCGGCCAAAATATCTTCTGGTTCCTTGCCGCCAGTCGGCAGATTAGAGGGAGGAACCGGTCTGGACGCGTTTTTATTGTCTTCAAACATAAGAATTAAAATTAAATAATAAATTGTATGTTATATTTTTATTCTAATTTCCCCTCCCCCGAGGGATTAAATCCATTACTAATTTCCATATCATCGCGAAATCCGTCACCATCGGTATCGGCTTTCAGAGGGTCTGTTTTATACTTAAATATCTCGTCATAATCCGATAAAATATCGCCGTCGGTGTCAGGATTATTAGGCAACGTATTATATTTAGCAATTTCTTCTCCGTCTAAGATACCGTCGCCATCACTATCCTGATCCCATGGGTCCGTAAAATATTTAAATATTTCTTCTCCATCGCTTGCCCCGTCACCATCCGTATCTTTATTCTCCGGATTTAATACTAAAAATAATTCTGAATCTAGTTTTTCAATATCCTTCTCCGTGATATTTTGGGGATCTAGCCCGGCTTTTTGTATGTCCTCCATAGAACCAGTAAAAACTCTGTAATTTTTTTCATCTTCATCGGTAATGCCGTCTCCGTCCGAATCTCTAGCCCCCGATTGGCCATTGTTGTACATAATAGCCAATCGCTCGGCCGCTTCTTTATCAATACCTACTAATTCTTTCAATGCGATATCTTCATTCGATAATATGTTCTGAATTTCTGCCTCGTCCAAAACATCAGCATTTTCTCTATCTCTCTTATAAAACATTAGCAAAACAAGGCAAACTATTATTACCGCCAGCCCAATCATCAAAATTTTTCGCTTTGATAATGACATTACATTTTATTATTTATGGACAACTACCACACTCATAAACTTTTTTACCGGCAGTATTACAAACCCAATGTTTTTGACATCCTAAAATCTCGCATATTCTTCCATTACAAGCCCCGTCCGTTGACGTCGTATTATGGCAAGAGGTGCCTTTCGGATTGCACTCAACGCATTCGCCGCCATAACAAACGTTATCGCATTGCCGCGGTTCCGTAAAACAACCATAAACACACTCGCGAAGATAAGTACATGTTCCTTCCACACAAAGTTCTAGGCCCGGTCGAGGAACACAAACATTTGAAGTACAATCTCCGTATTTACACTCACATCCCGCCGGCTCGGCCTCATTCTTCTCACAAATCTCTACATCACTGCAATTTTCATAAAGACCATCTTTTTGACCGCAACCATCCACCCACCAAGCGTCACCATCAAAACATTTAGTATATTTAACGGCGTTTTTGGAAGTATGCTCCACCGATGTGCAACCCTTACATTTACCAGTCGCTGAATCGCATCCACCCTTATTACTACAATCAATCCGCTCTTCTGTACATTGATTATTCTTACAAGACGATGTTTTGTGTACTGACGTATTACCGCTACAACTCCAGCTCTCCCGACACTCTCCGCAATCCCCGCCACAACCGTCATCACCGCACTGCTTGCCTGAACAGCTGGAGGAGCACCCACATTTTTTATTAACACATTTTGCATTTGCCCCCATTACCTTACAATCACTGTCAACCTGGCACTGTGGCGCGTCGGCACATTGATTATTTAAACAAATTTTTCCGCCGATACAATTAGCATTCTCCCGACATTCCACACATTCATAATTAACACAAAACTTATCTTTATCATTATCACTGCAATGGTTGTCTTTCTCACATTCCACGCAAGATTGAGTGGCAGAAGAGCAATACTCATCGTTATCGCAACATTTATTATAGCAAGAATCCATTTTATCTTCCGGTGGCACATTGTCTGTCTGACCACTGCCTGTTTCCTGACAAAGTATTTGATTATTTTCGCATTTTTCCACCCCTAAATCATAGACAGAACCATTGCAACAACCAAACCCCGTCAGCAAACACGAATTGCCACAAGTATCTGTATAACGACAGCTAAATTTACCCAAGATACTCCCCGACTGTTGATTACAGGAACCACCCGAACATTGTTCATTCGGTTGGTCGCTGTTTGGTCTAGCTGACGGGCAAAAATCCGACCAACTATTATCCGCATGCCCGCAATCGCCACCGCAAGCGGAACTGCTACAAATATTCTTCTTATAATTTTCAGCGTCAAAAACGCATAAAACAAAATTTCCAGTTATTGGATTGTTGGCTAGGCCTTTAAATTTTTCAAATTCCAATTGCTTTATTCCTCGGTTTAACAGCAAGTCCATATTTAATGTCGGGCATTTGCCGTCCGTGACTTGATTATTTGAAGCCCGATAATAGCAAAGACCTCCATGTTGGGTTAAACCGCCCGGGCAGGACTTCCCATAAAGACCGGCAGTTATTATAGTTTCCGGCAAGCAAAGTTTAAGCGCGGACGAGCATTTCCAACTCAAATCATAGGCCTGCAAACATTGAGAATTGTTAGTGCAATAATCAAAGGGTTTAATAAAACCGCTGACCGCTTGACATTCCGGTTTAACCCGACCATTATTATCAAAACATTTCTGGCATTTGCCATTCACACAACCCATTCCGGCATCGCAAACCTGCTCGTCTCCGCCGCCAACTGTGCAGCTTTCTCCTTCACCGACGTATTCGCACTCTTTGCCCTTATCCCAATCGCAGGAATTATTGCAAGTCAGCTTTCTTACCCTGATTCCGTCCTCGCAATATTCCAGATTATTATTGCCGTCGCACTCTTCGTGGCCGACATCTATTATTCCGTCACCGCAATATGGGCCCTGGACGCGCACGCTCCGGCAATTGGCATCGCAATAAGTGCATTGTTGCGGAGCTTCATTTATTCCTTCACTATAAGGCAATTTTTCTCGACAACTCACCCCATTGACTCCCGCCCCCAAATCACATTCTTCTTTCTGCCCCAGCCCATTGGGATTTTGAATTTTACTGTCCCCGCAAACAGTTAATTTACAATCATTATTACAAGCGTCTTCATTACCATCGGGAATGCCGTTTTGATCCTTATCTCCCGTATTTTTACCGTCATCGCATTCTTCAGTACCTTCTTTTATTTTATTGCCGCACTGCTGTCCGAGAGAAGAACAATCGGCAACTAAGTTCCATTTCTGGCAATCAGAACTACATTGATATTTTTTAAATTGCTGATAACCATCAACTATTGGACAATTTTCCTGTGGAGTCACTATCTCCCCTAATTCACAAACTTCCCCATATTCTTCCTCCACCACTTTGTCGCCGCAATACGGGCCATAGGCCAAACAATCCCAACGACAAGAATTTTCTCTCTTAGTACCGCCATATTCTGTCTTGCCTCCCTTATCACAAACTTCAAATGGTTTATCAATATTATAATCACCGCATTTAACGGCATCAGACTGCCGGCAACTTTTCGGGCAACGACCATACTGCCCATTGCGTTCCACACCATCATCACAGGTTTCGGGACCACTGACAATTCCGTCGCCGCACCTGCCAACATACTGGCAAATGGACGCTGCTAAATTTGTTTCCTCGGACGATGTTTTTATTTCCACTTCCTTGCCGGAAGAATCCTTATATATTTTAGCCGAGCAATCCGACTTACAAGTATAATAAGCGCGGCAAGGGTAATTATTATTATCTTTGATTTCAAAATAACCCGCACCATCGCAAACCTCATTTAAATCAATATAACCGTCACCGCAAACGCCCTTTATCGGACTGGCGGGTGTGGAATTGCAGGACGGTCCTCCGGCCGCGTCAGAAGAAACGGTGATATAGATATTTCTTAACAACTGATAATTCTGTTTTGCGCTGTCTAACCTCCACAAATACTCCGCTGTTTCCTCGTTAGCATTAAATTCAAATTCTCCCGCCAAATTATATTGCCCATCAGCGCGATGGTTATACCAATAGATATGAGAATTTTGGGGACAATAGAAAGCTCCTTTGCTTGACCAGCAAGTGGCGGCATTAAACGGCTCATCAAGAAAAGTTCCTTCCGAACAGTCAGCGGAAAATTCATTCTTAGGGTCTTCGGGCAAAGCCATGCCTAAATTATTGCCCAAAACCGTGTTCCAAGACGGCCAAGCGCTGATTGTTAAACCAGGGAGGAAAGAACCGGCCTCAATTTTTGGATATTGGCCGCTATGATTCTCGGCGTAATTATTCAAGGTGGCGGCAATATCAGTCAAATCCTCCCAGCGCCGCGTATCGCGAAGTAGTTGAGCTTTGGCGGCATTGGCAATGGCATTATTGGAATAAAAGGAGCGGCTGGAGCTTCCGGGACCATGCGGATAAAAACTTTCATTAAATTTTAGATATTTAACCAACTGATTGAAGATATTTTGGATGTTTTGTCCGCCGGTTTCAGTAAAGGAGACCGCCAGCACGTTGGTATAGATAGCGTCAATAAAACAAGAGTCCGCGTTAAAACATTTGGTACTGTTGTTGGCAAAATTAATATAAACAGTGTTGCCGTCGCGAAGAGCTGAATACCCGTCAATGGTCCCCATCGTCTGCGGATTGCCGCTTAATCCTTCTTGCTCTTTATACCAATTTAAAAGCGATAAATGTTTAAGATTGGGTAAAATTCTAAAGCCAACCGCGGCGGGAGTGGAGGGGTCTTTGAACAAATATTCTCTGATACCAGTCCCTTCTTCGGCCACTGTAATTATATTTAAATCCGGTAAGTCATCTTCGGTTTTATCCGGATTACCAGCATCGCGGCAATACCAAGTGGAAAAATTACCAGAAATGGGTGATATTTTTAAAAGGTCTGATTCGAAAAGATACGTTGAGGCCTCCAGCCATTTATATTCATCGTTCTGCGCTGATGACCACAAATTCTCGCAAATACGATTCTTGATATCAATAACTCCTTCCACTTTCTCTCCTTTAGTCGCGGGTTTATTTAATTCATCGTTCAGTATCTCGGCGGTCACCGTGAGTGTCGTATCTCCGCTGTTATTTTCCGGCGTTATCGTTTGGATATCACTTAAAACACAAATGCCGTCCGCGACAGAACATTGAGTGCCGACTTCTTTATCAGAACAATCCTTTTTGGTGATGCTGCAATATTTGTCTTGGCTGGAAACTTTAACTAAACCGGTCTCACCTGGCTGCCAACTCCATGACCAATGATATTCGGGAAAGGGCCGCAAGGGTTGACCGTTCTCCGTTTGTGCCTCCACTTCAAAAATTTCTTCGTCAGCAGCTCTTCTAAAAATATAAGGGTCAATTACTTTACCTCCCTCTGCCGGCCGTTTAAAAACAACCTGCTCCACCTGGCAAATCTCCATACCGGTGACAAAATGCGCGAAGAAATAACGGTCAAAATTGCCGGAACTTTCTTCCATTCTGCCGGTGCTTTCATCTATTTTAAAATGTGTGTTGCCGCCCGCGGCGTCTACTTCTTTAACCCCCACCCCTCCAGTCAAACTGCGCACGCCTTCGGTAATGGCGGCAGTGGTCTCATTGTCTATTTTTACAAACAGACGATAAGTATTATTAACATCTAAAATATCGTTAGGAACAAACTCCGCTTTATTTATTTTATTGCCCCCGTTATCCAAAGTGACGGTTCGCACCGCTCCCGCCACCGGACACCAGTATTCCGGAACGGCCGCCAGACCTATTTTGGCAAACATGTTTTTCGCCCACTTGCCAAGTTTCTCATGCCAAGACAAAGCTTCTTGATTGCAGGGAGTATTTAATTGTAAATGATATAATTTAATATTTTCAGCCAGGCTCGCCAAGTCCATTTGTTGGTCAAACTCTACTTCTAAAACTCCATTGGGACAGGCATTTGGCTCTTCGGGGTCGTTATCGTGAGCTGGTTTTACCGCGACTATGGTCGGCCGCGGATAACAGCAGCGATTCACCTGATTGCAGGCCAAATTCTCGGAATATCCTTCACAATAATCATCATCGCTACAAACGCAAACCACTTCTACTTCGGCGCATCCTTCACCATCGCAAGAAATTTTCTTCCCCGCCGCATTATTCACGCTGGCCTTAATAATCGCCGACGTAGGAGTAGAATCAATGGCCGTCACCGCCTGATACGGGTCTTTCTTGCCGTCGCCACTGCCGGAATCGCATTCTTCACCCGTCTTGATTTCTCCATCGCCGCAGACCGAAGCATTGGTATAAGTTAAAGATGCCCCCTCTTTAACGCACTTTGCGCTACAACCGTCGCCAGCTCTTAAATTGCCATCATCGCAATCCTCGCTGATATCTACCGCGCCATCTCCGCAGATGGCCTTATGACATTCGTTATCTACCCAACGACAAGCCTCAAGGCCAAGGCACTTAATTTCGGTTTTACTTTCACAAACATTATTATAAACGCAAAGGTCATCGCTGGGGTCATCTTCACTCATCTCGTCCCACTGACAATATCCTTGCCGGCCGCAAACAATTTTATCAAAAAAATAAGCGCAAGGAGTAACCCTTGACCCTTCGTTTAAACAGCTATTACTGCAACCGGCGGCGGGATTATTTCCAGCGCCCTCGTCGCAATCTTCCCACTTGCTTTCGACTATCGCATTTTGGCAAACCGCCGCCCCTGCCGCTGACCCTTCATTAAGACAAGCCGCGCTGCAACCGTCGCCCGGCTGGCGATTGCCATCGTCACAATCTTCTCCTCCGCCGATTTGCCCATTGCCGCAGGTACCCAATTCAAAAGCCGCTCCTTCATTTAGACACTGCCCACTGCAACTATCACTGGAACGAGGCTGACATTTTTTATCCAATATGGATTCTAATTTTTTGCCGTCTTTATCAAAAGTGGCCCAATTATTATCTTTGCATAACTCAAAATTGGCGGGCGTGCCGCAGAACCCCCTCATTACCAACTCGCATTCAGTGTCGCTACTGCAATAAGCCCCATTGGCGCAATGTTTGCCATCGTCGCACTCCTCGCCGAAAGATTTAAAATCAGCGGGTAACCTCCCGGCTCTTAGGTCAGTCAGATAATTTTTATATTCGTATTTTTTATCGGGAGCGCCGATATAGCCGTCGCCGCAAACCGCCGGACTGACTGAACCGGCGCTAAGACATTTTGCCGAACACCCCCCTCCGCCATCGCAATCTTCGCCTTTTTCCCAAACCCCATTGCCGCAAATCGCTCCGCCGGTTTTAGAACCAACGCGCAGGCATTTTGAAGAACACGCCCCGCCAATTATGGGATTAGCATCAATTAATTCACCGTCCCATGGCGCCACTCTGCCGAGAGCGCTGCCCGTGAGAGTCACTAAATTCGGCACGCTACTTTCCCATTGCCAATTATAATTATCCAAGCTGGCGCCGGTGTCGGGGTTATTTGTTCTGACCGCTAAACTTTGCCCATTGCCGCAAGCGTCTTCCGGACCCGACACGGAACTCGTCAATTCTTTTCTCTGCCCGATGTAATATAAAGTGGTTTTTCTCGGAAACACTTCAACTTGTTCCACGTCGCAAATTTTATCGTTATCGCGCGTTTGAAACTTCCAAGAATAATCAGCGCCATCATTTCCGCCGATTAAACTGCGCTCGCCGCCCTTTGATTTGACGCCGTTATCCCCGCCCTTAACTTGCACGCGATACCAGGTATCTTTCTCTAAAAACTCATTTTCACCGAGAATGGTCAGCGTAATTTTTTCATTTACTTCCTCCCCGCCCGTCTTGGCGATTTTTTCCGACGTATAAGCCACCGGAATTTCGCTTAAATATTTACAGCTCTCTTCAGCGCATTTATAAAGCAGAATATTGTCTTCATAATTTTCCAATTGGACATTGAAAGTGGCGGAAATCTCCGCGTTGGAGCAAATTCCGTTTTGGCACGCGGGCGAATGATTAATGACCGCCGGAAAAGCGTAATTGATGTGCAACTCCCCGTCGCCGAGTTTGTCTTCAGTATCGGCCATAACTTGCGTAGGTCTGTCCGGCAGGGTTTCATTTTTAGCCGTGACTATCTGCTCCGGCAGACCCTTACCATCCAACTCTGCGTTAGTGACATCGGCCTTAGACGGGTCGGCAATTATCCACCACCAGTCGTAAGCGAACGGATTTATTCCCCAGCAAGAATTATCCTTAGCACGAACCACAACCTCATAATCGCTCTGCGCGTCGGCGCTTCTTAGGGTGTTAGGTGACGGGAGAACATTGATATCCCCGATATCGCAAAGCTTGTCGCCGGTTTTAAATCCCCAACAATAAGCATTGCCCTGACCGCATTCTTCCACATTGGCAATCATATTGGCGCCGGTCTTTCCCTCCGTGTCCGCTCCGCGTAAAGCCGTGGTTAGAACCACCCTGTAAGAAGTATTAGATTTTAAATTAACGCCCGAACCTTTGCCGCCAGGGTAAATCTCAAATCTGTCTTTTCCTGATTCGGAATCCTTAGAACTGGAAATCGCTATGGAATAATCCTCCACCGGAATACAAATCATCTTCCCCTCCGCTCCGGTGGCGCATTCCTCAAAAAGAATATTTTCTTTAATTAAAGTTTCGTATTGCATCGGCACGCTGAAACGAGCCGAGGGAATCACATTAAGACAAACGTCGGTATTGCCAAATTTGGAAAAGGGCACAGGACTGGGCGCGGAATTAGCCGCGCACTCTTCCACCACTTGAGGAATTTTCGGCAATTCTCCGGTATTAAAATACCAGCGATATTTGGCTTTACTGATTTCATCAAAACAAGTTCCGCGGCAAATACCGTCGCCGCAACAAGTTTCCCCCTCCAAGCAAGAATCTTTTTCGCACGCGCCTACTCGAAAAGGAATACGATTGCTTACGAGGTTAGCCCCGTCTTTTTTTTCATTGCTTGTCACAAACACCGGACCGGTCTGGGTATCCGGGGGGACGGTGGTAAATATCTTGTCATCACTCCAGGAAACCGCTTCGGCTTTTTTATTTTGCCAGAAATCAATTCGGCTCTCACTGCCTAATGAAGCAAATCCCCCGCCGCTGATATTAACCTTGGTATTCACTAGCCCATTATCAGGATTCAAATTACAAATGCCGGGCGTTAAAGGATCGCCAGTCACTTCAAAGGGAACGGGATTGCTGTCGCGATTTTTGGCGGTGGTTAAAACTAGGTCGTAAGTTCCATCACCAATCTCCGGAACGCGGACAATCACGTAATTATCGCGCCACCAGCTGCTCTGGCAAGCTGCCGGAAAATCAGTACTGGCTAAAATAGCATTGCCTTTGGCCCGGTTGATAAAATTGACTGTTCCTTGGCCACTGCCAAAACGCGAACCGACAATGGTAACATATTGGCCCTTTCTCCCTTTTTCCGGATTTAGATAATCAACATGCGGCCCGACACTTTTGCCCTCAATTAAAGAAAAATTGACGCCGTTGCTAAATTCTTCTCCGGCTTTTATTAAAACTAAGTAATCCCCTAAATTAAAATTGGGAATGACCGAGGAAATCTTACCGTCTTGCCAGCTGTTTATTTTTTTCAAAATTTCCGAGCCGAAATATAAAGCGCCTGCTTGGTCGCCGAATCCTTTGCCGCTGATATTCAAATCGCCGCCCTCCACTCCTTCGCGCGGAGAAACTTCGCAGATGCCAGGACGTTTACTGTCATTTAACTGGAAATCATTGATAATCGGCCCATAGGCGTCATCCGTGCTGTCCTCGGCTTTATTGCCAGTAATTAATTTAATTGATCCATCGACCACGCCGGCCGGAATTTCCACTACTACCTGCTTATCTTGCCAAGCAGAACTGCAAGACGCGAGCGCGGCTATTTTATCGTCCGAAGAAAGGTCGCTGCCTAAAAAAATCACTTGCCCCAAGGAACGCCCGAAACCTTCTCCTTTAATAGTTAAATAATTGCCCGGCGAACCATTGGGGTTCAGGCCGGCAAAATCATTTTTATCTCCGGAGTAGATATTAGATATTTTCAGGTGAATCTGACATTTACAGGTTGTTGATTCACAATATCCCGAAGCGCAAAAAGTATTGTCTGGCGCGGCACAGGTCCCGGCGTCTTTGTCCGCGCGGTCGCAATCACCACCGGCGCAGGCGCCGCAATAATCTTTGGCCTCGCGCTCTCCGCCGCAATCCACGCCCTCTTCTTTTTCATCTTTAATCCCGTTAAAACAGTGTTTGGCCCGGGCGAGAGCGTAAATTTTATCCGTATTTGTTTTGTGGTCGTTAATATCAAAAACCTGAGCATAAATTTCATGTCTGGACAGAAGCTCCACGCCCGCCGTTTCCCAATATCCTTCGGCAAGATAAGTTGACGCCGTCGGCCCCTCCGGCCCGTCGCTATCAATCAAACGGCCGTCAACATAAAATTCCACGAGGCCGATACCGCTGTCATCTTTGGTTGCCGCCTGAAGCAGAACTGAATCGTCCACACTAAAGCTTCCTCCGTCATCGGGGTTGGTGATTACCCCCGTGGGCGGAGTGACATCAACTAAATCGCCAGTGGTAAAAAATCCATTGCACTTAGGATAAGCGCCGCCGCATTTTAAATCTTTATCATCAGCACTTTTGACCCCTTCTTTAATCTCAACCCGATATTCAGTATTGGAATCAAAACATTTTAAATTTTGATTAGGCTCGGGGCAAGCCGCTGACGGCGAAAATTCCACCGACCGGGAGCCAATATCAAAATTGCCGGCTGCTTCAGAATCATCATTCGCCCTCCTTACTTCTATTTTCCCCGTCACACTCTCCGGTTTTATTTCTTTGTTAAAGATTACTCTGACCTTAACATTGCGAATGGGCACCGGCCCCTGCGGAGTAATACTTTTCACTACTAAATTGTTGGGATAAAAAACCCCGCCGCCGGGGACTTCGCCACCGACAACGCCGCCTCCTCCCCCGCCAGTCGCCTGCATCAATCTGGAAATTACGAAACTGGCAATACCAAAAGAAAATAGCACAATAACTAAACCAATAGCTCCGTTAAGAAGCAACTTCTTAGCCCCGGCCAGCTTTTCCTCATTGCCGGCGGCGGTCATCCATTTGAAACCTCCAATTAAAACAATCACTACCGCCAGAGTGCCTAAAAATCCCAAAATTATGCGGATGATATTGGCAATAGTCACCCTGATATCAGCCGTCCCCAGCCCCGACTGTTCCAAATAACCCAAACCAGCGTCCACTTGGGCCAAAACGGGTTTCCCTAAAAAGAAAATTGCCAGCAATAAACTTGCGGCCAATAAAATTTTAATTGTTAGCTTTCGCGATTTCATTGAAAATTAAAAATTGTAAAATAAAAATTACGGCGTCACTATCTCCGGACCGGGGACCTTCTTGTTCGCCGAGTCCCAAAGACAATTTTGGTAAACATCTTTAAGCTGTGAAGAAATACTCGGCCAATAACCGCTGGATTCAAAAAAGATATCGTGTTTTAAGCTGGTCCGCGTTTTCCTTAACGTTCGGCCATCAACTTCCACGCTTTCATTTTTAGAAATCGGGTAAAACCAGCCATACCACTTAGCGTCCTGCGGCTCGATGACCACGTTAGAATTATTTATTAAACTAACCATCATCGCTTTACTGAAATATATTTCTATGGGTTCTGTTTTATTAATATTATCCAAAATATCGCTCACGCCATCCGGCGGAGAGATGAATTCTCCGGTATTATCTTTATTTTGATGAATTATTTTTTCTACGGCTGGCGAGGTTAAATCAACCTCATCGCTGGTAGCAAAAGACCAGGAATAATTATCCGGATAATTATCTCCTTCTTTTTTATCAACCGCCCCGTCGCCGTCGCCATCCAAGGGGTTGTCACACATATCAACCACTCCCCCGTACGGGAAACTCACTTTTTCCGGGTCAATTGATTTGGCCAAAGCTGTTAATTGAGCGTTGGGCGGCAGACAAAAAACATCTTGCCCGCAGGAATTCTGCCCGCAAAGAACATTGGGAATAAATTCCACTGCTTGGTACTCATTGCCTATATTATATCCACCCTCTTTTGCCACCCCATTTTCCTTTACGCTAATATTCTCAAAGGGAGGAAAGACGCCAGCGGCGGACAAAGGGTCAATTGGTTCGGAAAAATTTATCTGCGCTACGGCGTTCCGCGCTACCGGATTTTTGCCCTCGGAATCGTTTGCCGGAAAAACATTTACCACTTGGGGTGGGGTGATATCAACAAAAGTGCTCACGGTAAACCCCCAACAATATACCCCCGAATTATTTTCACACCGGTCGGCGCCGCTAAAAGCATTTTTGCCATCCGCTTTCTTGATGTCATTAGAAAGAAGAACGATATAATCAGTAGAAACAGAGGAACTGCCCAAAAGATCCAAGGGCTTAAAAACAAAAGTTTTATTATCGCTTGTTGCCATGGCCGAGGCCTCTACAAACGGTCCCGTTTGAAAGGAGTCGCCTTTTTTAATAATACGCACGCTGGTGGTAATCAGACGATCAGAAAGTGAATCTCCAGGGATTTCGCCTTCATCAGCCCCGTCTTTAATAAGAGTATCTGCCTTGATTGATTCTTTGAAAGTAACGACAACTTTTGTGTTGCGAGGTATCTCTTTGGCATTGCGGGCCGGATAATGGCTTTGGATAATGCCAAACCCCAAACCCCCGCCGCCCGCGCCCGTTGCCGGCGTCTCCCCGCCCCCGACCGTAACGCCCGTGGCCCTAAGAAGTGAATTTAAAACAAAACTGGCGATGGAAAAAGAAGTAATAATTATCGCCAGTCCAATAGCCCCGTTCTTTAAAATTTTTTTGGCGGTCTCCATTTTTTCCTCATTGCCGGCGGCGGTCATCCAAAGAAATCCGCCATATAAAATTATCACCGTGGCGATCGCCCCTAAAAGCCCGAGAGCGATACGGATAATCCGCGCGATGGTTATTCTGATATCGGTAACTGCCAAACCGGAACTTTCTAAATAACCCAGTCCTGTGTCAACTTGCGCTTGGACAAAATAGGGAAATAAAAAAATAACCGTCACGACAAAAAATACCGTTAGGACAGTTATCTCTAAAAATAACTTTTTTTTGACAAGCATATTATCCCCCTAATTTGTTCTTAACTACCTCGGCTAATTTATTTCCGCCGGCTCGGCCCGCCGCCATTTTCACGACTTCTTTCATCACCTTGCCAAAATCCGCCGGGGCGGAAGCGTTTAAACTCTTCACCGCTTCATCAACTATTTTTTTAAGCTCTTCCTCTGCCAATTCTGCCGGCAAATATTTTTTTAAAATGGCTATCTCTCTTTCTTCTTTGTCCGCTAAATCTTCTCTGCCGCCTCTTTTATATTCCACGATGGAATCCTGCATTTTTTTTATTTCGCTTCTGATAACTTTCTCCGCATCGGCTTCGGTTAAATCTTTCATTTTGCTGATTCTGGCATTTTTTAAAGCGGCTTTAAGCAGGCGCAGTATGGACACTTCGCTTTCTTTTTTGCCTTTTAGGGCCGCGATGAAATCGGCCTCAATACGCTCTTGTAAATTCATAGTTAAAGCGTATTATTTCCTAAAAAATTTATTTTTATAATCCTCTTCTTTGAGCTTGCCGATTTTCCGCAAGTACTCTTTTTCTGCTCTTACTTTTAAGCGATGCAGAGCTGAACGCTTGCGCAAATTTTTATTGGTAGTTCTCTTAAAGTGCAAGCCCTCTTTTACCTGGATGAGCTTTTTGCTCTGAATCATCCGGCGGTTAAAACGCCTGAGCATTGCTTCAAAAGTTTCCCCTCTTTTGCGCTTAATTTCAAAAGACACGGGTTTTCACCTCCCCTGTTAATATTTAGAATCTCTTTATTATAATAGTATTTTTTTTAAATAACGTCAAATTGGCTAAAATTTATTAAAAAGACCCGTCAGTCGCGACTGACGGGTCTTTAATTTTCCTGGTATTCTAAATATCCAACCTCTTCTTTATCTCTTCTATGGTTTTATTAAAATCAATAACTTCCTGTATCCCGCCCTCCATATCCCTGATTAAAATCGTCCCATCCATAACCTCTTTCTGCCCTAAAATCAAGGTTAATTTTACGCCCAATCTATTGGCCATTTCCAGCTGCTGCCTTAAACTGTCTTTGGCAAAGCTTTCCGCCACGCGGATATTATTACGCCTCAATTCTTCAAATAACACCAAAGCCTTTCTTTTGGCGGTTTCCCCGAGCTGGGCCAAAAAAATCTGGGGTTTAGTCGGGTCATCAACTTCCACGCCCGCTTCCTTAATTTTCAGAATCAAACGTTCAATCCCTATGGCGAATCCGCAAGCCGGCGTATCGCGCCCTCCTAAACCGTAAATAAGCGTGTCATAACGTCCGCCGCCGCCCAGCGCATTCTGCCTTAAGGGCTGGGCTATCTCTTTTTCCTCTTCTTTCTTTTCTTCGGATTTAATTTCCTCCTCTTTCTTTTTCTCCGGTTCCGGGATATTGTCCGCCGGCCAAATTTCAAAGGCGGTACGGTTATAATAATCAAGCCCTCTGACCAAATAAGGATTTAAAATATACGGCACCTCTGCCTCATCTAAATATTCCAAAACTTTTACAAAGTGATTCTTACAAGGTTCACAAAGCCAATCCACCAGCTGGGGCGCCTCTTCTCTGATCTTAACACAGCCCTCTTCTTTACAATCCAAAAGACGTAAAGGATTTTTAGCTAATCTTCTTTTGCAATTTTCGCAAAGCGAGCTTCGTTTAGAGCGAAAATATTCAATTAACTCTTTTTTATACTCCGTGCGGCAAGTTGAACAACCGATACTGTTTATCTGGGCATTGACGTCTAAGCCCAACTCTTTACAAAAATTATGTGCCAAAATCACCAGCTGAGCGTCTACGACCGGGCTGGCATCGCCCAAAACCTCAAACCCCACCTGATGAAATTGGCGTTGTCTGCCGGCTTGCGGACGATCGTAACGGAACATCGGACCGCAATAAAAAAGCTTGACCGGCTGGGGCAAATTAATCATGCCATGCTCTATAAACGCCCGGGCGATGGAGGCCGTCCCCTCCGGGCGCAAAGTAACGCTATCTCCGCCCTGGTCCTCAAAAGAAAACATTTCCTTTTCAATAATGTCCGTCTGTTTGCCGATGGTTCTCACAAATAAATCCGTGGATTCTAAAATCGGGGTATCAATCCGTCCGAAAGTATAACCCCAAGCCAAGGCCTCGGCTTTATTGATAATGTAATACCAATATTTTTGTTCATTAGGTAAAATGTCTTTCATCCCGCGGAGTAATTGCGGAGTTTTGATTTTTGTCTTCCTTTCCTCTGGTTTTGGGGTATTGTCATCCACAGGTTTTTTAACCGCTTTAGTCTGCCCGTGTCTGCCAAAGAACCGCGCCCTGAATGGACTTTTTTTATTTTTTGGTTTGCGACCCATATTTTTAAAATAAATTTTTACAGATTATAACTTGGGTTATTAAAAATTTTTATCTTATTAAACGGCCAACCCCTAATCCAGGCCTTACCGACAATAAAGGGTTCAGCTATCGGGCCGAAAGTTCGGGAATCCAGGCTGGAACTGCGATTATCGCCCAAAACAAAGTATTCTCCCTCGCCTAATTCTATATCAATTCTCCCGGGGGTTAAAACTGTCGCGCTCAAATAATCTCTTTCGTCCAGGAGAATCTCCTGTTTTTTGTTCTCATCATAAAGATAAACCCCTCCGTCTTTCACAATAATCCGCTCATCCGGCAAACCAATAACTCTTTTGATAAAATACTGGCTGGGGTCCTGCGGATATTTAAAAACAACGATATCGCCTCGCTGGGGCATTTCCAGCCGATAAGAGATTTCGTCAATAATCAGATATTCGTGGTCATAAAAATTCGGTTCCATGGAAGCGCCTTTAACGTAAAAGGGTTGTATCAAAAAATACCTGACCGGGACAATGACTATCAAAGAAATAATCACCACTTTCACCAGCTCAATTATAAAATCGCTTATATCCTCGCCCCACCCGCTGTGTTTTTTAAAGATGTCTTTATTGTATTTAGTCATATTTTAATAATGCCGTGTGCTCGTGCCTGGGCTCGAACCAGGGACCTTACGGATGTGAACCGTACGCTCTAACCAACTGAGCTACACGAGCCTTCTTTCTGCCCCCGCCGAAGCAATATTTTAGATAACAAAAAACACTTTTTATCAAAAATTCCACAAAAAGTTAATTGTGTTCTCATTATAATATATAATGAATAAAAAGTAAACTGCTTTTTTAACTCCCCCGCCCGCCCCTCCTCATATTTTAGAGAAATCTCTCACTATGAGGAAAGGAAATTTTCGCTTTCTAACTCCTGCTCCATAATCCCTGGCTATCCCCCGCTGATTTGTATTTCTTAAAAAAATTTTATATAATCAACCTAATGACTTTGCCCAAACTAAATCTAATTAATCCTTTTGAAGGGGATAAAAAAAATTCGACAAAAATTATCGCCGGCAAATTTTTGATTTGCCTTTTTGCCGTTATTCTTATCCTCGGCGCCGGATTTATTTCTTATAATTTCTTTGGGGGTGAGGACACAACAGGGGGGAAAACCGCCGAAACCCCAAGCGGCATTTGGACTCAACTAAAACATTTGGTCACCAGCGAAGATAAAACTTTGCGGGGAGAAAAGGAAGGACGGATAAATATTCTGCTTTTGGGTATCGGGGGTGGGACTCACGATGGGTCACAATTAACTGATACTAACATCATCCTAAGTGTTGACCTTAAAAAAAATCAGGCGGCTATACTTTCTATACCTAGAGACCTCTATGTGCCTCTCGCCGAACAAAATATCTGGCGAAGAATTAACGCTGCCAACGCGCTCGGGGAATTTGATAAAAAAGGCCGTGGCCCGATTATCGCCCAAAAGACTATCGAAAATGTTTTTGACATTCCTATCCACTATTATGTCCGAGTTGACTTTGCGGGGTTTGAAGAGTTAATTGACGCCCTGGGAGGGTTAGAAATTTATGTGGAAAATACTTTGGACGATCCCCAATATCCCATTATGGGTAAAGAAAACGCCGAACCATACGAATCAAGATTTGAGCGCCTTTACATAGAAAAGGGCTGGCAAAAAATGGATGGAGAATTAGCTCTTAAATACGCTCGCTCTCGCCACGCTTTGGGCGCAGAGGGGGGCGATTTTGCCCGCGCCAAAAGACAACAGAACGTTTTAACAGCCGCCAAAGACAAAGCGCTTTCTTTCTCCACCTTTCTTAACCCTAAAAAAATAACCTCGGTCTATAACACCATAAAAGACAATGTTTCCACTAATCTGGAAATTTGGGAAATTTTAAAGTTTGTTGATGTGGCTAAAAAAATAGACACTGAAAAAATTGTCCGCCATATTATTGACGACAGCCCCGACAATCTTCTTTATTCGGCTGTCACTATTGATGGCGCCTTTATTTTAAAACCAAAATCAGGCGACTGGTCGGAATTATCCTATCTTGCTCAAAACATCTTTACTTCCACGCCCACCAGTATCGCCATCAACAGCATGGAAACAAAAAAACCAATCCGGCTGGAAATTTTAAATGGGACAAAAAAGAATGGGCTGGCAGGGAAAACTTCCTACCGGCTATATAAATATGGCTACGAAACCATCAAAATCGGCAACGCGGAAAAACAAGATTACACCAAAACTATCATTTACGATTTAACGGACGGCCAAGAGCCGGAAGCCCTGCGCACCCTTAAAGAAGAGCTGAACGCCAATATCGCCCTCACTCTCCCGGGATGGTTGACTACCTCTCTCTCTGGTACGGGTAATATGTTATTGAATTCTGAAACCGCGCAACTCTATAAAAAAAATATAAATAGCGCGGCGGATTTTTTAATTATTCTCGGGCAAAACACCATCCCGCTTATTTTTAACGAAGAACTTTTAAATGGCGCCATTAAAAACGGCAATCTGGCTACCCGTCCGATGTTGCCTAACACCAACTAAGATGTTAACTAAATCTTCCAAAAACCAACTGCCCAAAGTAGTAATCATCGGCAAAATGAATGTGGGTAAATCCACGCTTTTTAATCGTCTGGCGGAAAAACACCTTTCTTTGACTTCTCCCGTTCCCGGAACTACGCGCGACCGCCACTTTGCCGACACTTTTTGGAATGGTTATGGTTTTAAAATCATTGACACCGGTGGTATTATGGCAATACGAAAAACCGGATTTAAGGCCGGGGAAGAAATTGAGGAGGCCATTCAAAAGCAAACTCAAATCGCTTTGGACGAAGCGGAGGTGATTATTTTTATGGTGGACGGGCGCGAAGGGATTCTTTCACCCGATAAAGAACTGGCTAGAGCGATAAAACAAACCCGCAAACCGACGATTTTGGTGATAAATAAAATTGATAATCCAAAATTAAGAGCCGAATATCTTTCTTTGGAATGGCCCAAACTCAATTTAGGCGAACCAACGGCTATTTCCGCGGCCAACGGTTCGGGCGTGGGCGACCTGCTGGATAAACTGACCGACACTTTCAAAAAATTAAAAATCAAGAAAACCACTCTGGAAAAGGTAGAGAGCATCAAAATTTCTTTTATCGGCAAGCCCAACGTCGGCAAATCGTCTCTCTTAAACGCGCTACTCGGCGAAGAGCGCGTCATCACCAGTCCCATTGCCCATACCACCAGAGAACCGGAAAATATCTTGATGGAATATAAAAATAAAAACTTTCTGCTGGTGGACACCGCGGGTATCAGAAAAAAAGCCAGAGTGGAATCTGGTCTGGAAAGAATGGGCGTGGCTAAAAGCATTCAAAGCTTGGGGGAATCCGACATCGCCTTTTTTGTCACCGACGCGAGCGAAGCGCTTACCGTGCAGGATTCCCAACTTGCCGAAACTATAGTTAACTATGGAGTGGGAATTATTATAATCGCCAACAAATGGGATTTAATTGAAGAAAAAGATTCTGCCACCATCAACAAATTCGTTGATTATTATTATTCCCGTCTGCCCCAGCTCTCTTGGGCGCCGATAATTTTTATTTCCGCCAAAACCGGCAAAAGCGCCAGAAAAACTTTAGATTTGGCTCTGGAAGTTTGTGCCGAAAGAAACAAAGAAATCACTCAAAGCCAATTGGATAAATTCTTGAAAAAAATAATTAAAATACACCCGCCGACCAGAGGCAGCGGCGCCACCGGCGGAGGATTTGGCAAACCAACGCGCCATCCTTATATTTATGAAATAAACCAAATTGACACCAACCCGCCGAAGTTTCAAATTATCATCAGTAAAAAAGTCGTTCTGGACGAAAATTACGTCCGCTTTATAGAAAAACAAATGCGGAAAACTTTTGGTTTTACGGGCACACCGATTCATTTGGTAATAAAACATCGTTAAAATTTATCATAAATACATGAAATTAATTGTCGGCCTCGGCAACCCGGGCAAAGAATACGAAAAAACCAGACACAATATCGGCTGGCGCGTTTTAGATGCCCTGGATTTGGATTGGAAAGAAAATAAAAAACTCAAAGGGGAGATTGCCAAAGAAAAAAATACAATTTATCTAAAACCGCAAACTTTTATGAATTTGTCGGGGGAAGCAGTGGCAACAACTAAACAATTTTATAAAATAAAGCCGGAAAATATCATCGTGGTTTATGATGACCTTGACCTGCCCTTCGGCACAATGCGCATTAAAAAATCGGGTTCTTCCGGCGGGCATAAAGGCTTGGAATCAGTGCTGAAAAAAATAAAGTCCCCTGATTTTACGCGAGTGCGCCTTGGTACAGCCAACAACCAAAGAGCTAAAATTCCCGCCGAAAAATTTGTCCTGCAGCGATTCTCGCCGAGCGAAGAAAAAAAATTAAAGAACGTAATCAAAACCGCCAAAGAGGCGCTGCTGACAATCCTTACTGAAAGCGCCGAAAGAGCGATGAATAAATATAATTAAAGCATAAAAATAAAAAATCCCTCTCCGATATTTATCGGAAGGGATTTTGTTTTGGGAATTATTGTCTTGGCTACTTTTTCTTTTTTCCCTTATCCAGCCGAAATTCGTTAGTCCCGATTTTGATAATATCGCCGGGGCCGATTGCCTTTTTCTCAACCGGATTCAGCCGCTTTTTATTCACATAAGTACCGCTTTCGGAGTAAAGATCGGCAATATAGTATTTCCCGTTTTCGCGAGTGATGCGAGCGTGTTTCTGACTAACCTCATCGTCTCTCGGAAGCGCTATATCCATTTCGCTTGAATGGCCGATTATTAGAGCTTCTCCCTCCTTGAGGTCAAGCGGGCGTTCTCCCCCCTGATATGGACCAGCTGTAACGGTAAGAATATATTTCGGCGGTTTTTTGCTTTGCTCCCTTTTCTTTTTCTCCGCTACTTTCTGTTTTCCCGATACTTCCTGCGGCTTAAACTTTTCCATTAATTCATTCATTTCCGGCTTAATGTCGGAGAAATCGGGAGGACTCGCAGCTTCACCCGCCGTCATTTTTAAAACACTGGCCCCAATCGTTATTCTATCGCCAACAACGAGTTTCTTTTTTTGTACCCGTTCTCCATTGACAAAAGTGCCATTGGTGGTGCCTAAATCTTGGATATAGAATTCGTTTTTTCCACAGGTAATGCGAGCATGTCTTTTACTGACCATATCCTCCACAAGAGCTACATCGCAGTCAGCTGAACGGCCGAGTATAATCTCCTTATCCGCTTCGAGCGGAAAACTGCCGCCCTTGTATTTGCCGGCGATAAACCGCAAAACATACTTCAGCGGCTCTTTATTTTCTTTGTTGGGTATGCCAGTGGGTTTCCTAAACTGCCTACAAAAGTTTCTCTCTATCGCAGCGGTTCCCGTTTTTTTACCTCGCAAAAAGATGGTAATTTCTTCTTTCCTTTCTCCTCCATCGGGCAAAACACAAAGGTAAAATACGAAAGCGTCGGCATCATCGTTAAACTTTAACTCTATTGTGCCTATTTGGAGAATCCCGACCTTACTAATATCCAGTCCGGCCATTATTTTCAGACGGGCGAAAATAGCCGGCTGTAACTTTTGGGGCGGAATCATCGCCTGGTTTTTCTCGCCGTTAATACAATACTCTACGGAAAAACCGCCAGCTTTTGCGTAAGCAAGATAAATCTCCGTTGCTGCCTTCTTAATGGCGTCAAGAAGAATCAAGTTAACCAGTTTTACCACCGGTGCGTCATTGGCCATTTCCTCGTTTACCCTTGCTATATCCTCGGGGCCCGGCTTTTCAAATACGGGCGGTCCCAAAAATTTTTCTTTTTCTTCACCTTTCCCATAATACTTATCAATTGCCTCCAGAATCGCCTCTTCCGACGCCACCACCGCTTCAATATTGTAGTCGGTGATAAACTTGACGTCGTCAATGGCAAAGATGTTTGACGGGTCGCTCATCGCGAGCATTAACGTCTGCTCGTTGCGTGTTATGGCGATAACCATATGCTTCTCGGCGAGCTCTTTAGGGATGAGCTTAATGATTTCGGGAGAGATTTCAATCTTCCGCAAATCAACCGCCGGAATACGATACTGCTTAGCAAGAAACCCGGTTAACTGCTTTTCATCAATCAGCCCCAACTTGGTAAGGTGGAAATTTAACCTTCCACCCTCAACCCGCTGGGCCTCAATCGCCCTTTGCAATTGCTGCGCTGAAATAAGATTTTCCCGCACCAGCAATTCGCCGAGCCGCATTGAACTTGTACCTGGCTTCTTTGGAGTTTCGCCCTCTTTACCATCCGTGTCCCCATTCCCATTCTTCTTTTCGTCGCTCATTTCTTTTTCCTCCTAAATTATAGGTTAACAACAAAAAAACACTTTATTTTCAAACAACTAATTAGAAAATGATATAATAATTACCGTTTTCTGTCAAGACACGTCTGTCGCGACCGACGTGTCAAGGATAAAAAAATCCCGTTCCTAAAATTTGGAACGGGAACATCCTTTTTTTCAACTTGGCCGGCCCGCTTTTTCTTTTTCAAAAGAGCTTTCTTTTAGCTATTTTTTTCAGCCCCCACCATATCGCCACAAAAGCCACCGCTCCTGCGACGACAACAGCAATTTTCCATGTCTCAAATTCTAACATTTTTCCCTCCTCTGAAAAGTTTGTGCTATAATAATACCAACATTTATATTATATTACAAATAATCATTTTTGTTAAAGAAAATGGCAAATGAACTTTCTTATTGGGTAGCTCTTACTCAATTCCCCAAAATCGGTCCGGTCCGATTTAATAAATTATTAAATTATTTCCCCGACATAGCCGGTGCGTGGCGGGCTTCTTTTTCGGAACTAAAAAAAGCGGGGCTGGAAGAAAACATTGCCGAAGAATTCATCATTAAACGCCAAGAGATAGAGCCGGATAGAGAATGGCAAAAAGTAGAAGAAGAGAACCTGAAAATTATCACCATCAAAGATGCCGGATATCCCAAACTGCTCAAGGAAATATACAACGCCCCGTATTTGTTGTATTATCGCGGCTCGCTCCACGATATCAACAACGACTTTACCATTGCCGTTGTCGGCACGAGAAAAATTTCGCCTTACGGCCGACAGGTGACGGAGGAAATTGCCGCGCGGCTGGCGCAAAATAAAATTACCGTCATCAGCGGGCTGGCTTTGGGTGTTGATGCCTTGGCGCATCTTGCTGCCCTTAATAACCGCGGTAAAACTTTGGCGGTTCTCGGAAGCGGGGCTGATAAAAACAGCGTTTATCCGGTGGCCAATCGCTGTCTGGCGGAAAAAATCATTGCCGAGGGAGGAGCGATAATTTCTGAACACCCCATCGGCACCCCGCCCCTGAAGCACCACTTCCCCGCGAGAAACAGAATTATCGCCGGGCTTTCTCTGGGAACGCTTATTGTGGAAGCGGGCGAAGAATCCGGCGCGCTCATCACCGCCCGCTGTGCCCTGGAACAAAACCGCGAGGTCTTTGCCGTGCCGGGCAATATCTACAGTAAAACCTCCATCGGACCCAATAATTTAATAAAAATGGGGGCGCGGGCCGTAACTTCCGCCGAGGATATTTTAGAAACATTAAATCTGGAAAACTCGGAGATATTTACCGCCAACCAAAAAATTCTTGCTGATAATCCCTCTGAAGAAAAACTGTTGCTTTATCTTTCCAAAGAACCGAAACATATTGACGAGCTGGTGCGAGAAACTAAACTGAACGCCGCGGAAACGGCCAGCGCCCTGACGCTGATGGAGATGAAGGGCAAGGTTAAAAATTTAGGCGGCATGAATTATATTTTGGCGAGATAAAAAAAGCGCTCTGTTTAAGAGCGCTTGGCATTCATTTTTAATTCGGTGAATAAATTAATCAAGGCTTCGGCAAAATATTTTGATAATAATTCGCCTTTGGCCCGCTCTTCTTCGTCTCTCCCCCGAAATCTGCCATGAATTTCAATTTGGATAAAATTACCCCGTCCGCCGTTCTTTTTAAACTCCTGGTTTAAATAATTTATCACCGTTGGATAGCCCTGACCCGTGCCATCATACATTTCTCCCCTAAAAGCTATGGCATTAGGAAGATAAATTGTATAGTCGCCGATTAATCCAAGATAAAAAGCCAGCCCGCGGTCCAGATTATGTGCCGGATTCACCGTTTCCCGATGCATAGTCCCGAGGACCAGGTCGGAGTCCTCAAATCTCCCTGGTTTAGAAAATCCGTGGAGGTCTAAGACGACGCAATGGCCGAAGCGCGAGTGAACATCGCTTGCGCGCTCTAAAATCTTTTGGTAGTATAACTTACGAATACTTTCGTTGATATACTGCCGATGGACCTGTTGCACCAGAAGATAAGGGCAACACCCAGTGCGCTCAACAACATTTTTTATAATGTTCCACGCGATAAACTTCACTCCGCCGTCTCTTTTTTCGTTCGGAGCCACGCGCTTAAGAGGAACCACTTGGCCGTTTTTGCAAATTTCAGTCAAATGACCGTCGTGGGGCACCGACAAAATCAAAGGGATATCTCCAGCCACTTCATCAAGCGGAGTATCGCCGTAGAGATATTTCTCCGGCGCTTTCCAATCTATCTTTTTTCCTGATAAAACATACATTATTTCCCTCCTTTTATCAGAATTACAGTTATTAAAAAGCAAAAATTTAAACGTCTAAATAGTTTAATACAATACCTCTAACATGTCAACTAAACTAGTCATCGTGGAATCTCCTACCAAGGCCAAAACTATCGGTAAATTTTTAGATAAAAATTACCGCGTGGAATCGTCTTTCGGCCATATTCGCGATTTGCCTAAAAGCAAAATGGGTATTGATATCCCCAATAATTTTGAACCGCAATACATCATTCCGCGGAGCAAACAAAAACAGGTGACCCTGCTTAAAAAAGCCGCCAGCAAAGCCGCAGAGATTATTCTGGCGTCCGATGAAGACCGCGAAGGAGAAGCGATTGCCTGGCACCTGACTTACGCTCTGGATTTGCCAAAAAATAAATACCAAAGAATTGTTTTCCATGAAATTACCAAGGAAGCGATTTTAAACGCCCTTAAAACTCCCCGCGCCATCAATCAGGATTTAGTGGATGCCCAGCAAGCCCGCCGCGTGCTGGACCGGCTGGTTGGTTATGAGCTTTCCCCGTTTCTCTGGAAAAAGGTGGCCAAGGGTCTTTCGGCCGGGCGCGTCCAATCTGTGGCCGTGCGGCTGACCGTGGAAAGAGAAAGAGAAATTCAAAATTTTAAGAAAGAAGAGTACTGGAGCATTGCCGGTGAGTTTGCCACGGCCAAAAAAGAAAAAATCACCGCCGCGCTGTATAGACTGGCCGGAAAAAAAATCGGCAAAATGGATATTGGTTCTGAAACTGAAGCGACGCAAATTAAAAAAGAATTGGAAAAAGGTGATTATAAAATTGCCGAGGTCATCAAAAAAGAAACTAAAAAATCTCCGCTCCCGCCTTTTACGACTTCCACTCTCCAGCAAGCGGCCAATCATCGCTTGGGATATTCTGCCAAACAAACTATGATGCTCGCCCAGCAACTTTATGAGGGCGTGGAGCTCGGCAGCGAGGGCGCCATTGGCCTGATTACTTATATGCGCACCGATTCCGTCAATCTTTCTGAAAAATTTTTAAAAGACTCCCAAGATTACATAAAAAATAATTTGGGGGCGGAGTATGGCCGGAGCAAAGCGCGCTTCTTTAAAAAACAATCCAAACTGGCGCAGGAAGCTCACGAAGCCATTCGTCCGACCGATGTCAACCGCCACCCCGAAGCAATTAAAAACTTTTTAGACCCCCGACAATATAAATTATATAAATTAATCTGGCAAAGAGCGCTGGCTTCGCAAATGGCGGAAGCGATAATTGATAACACTATTATTGACATTGTCGATTCCCAAAAAGATATTTTCCGAGCCAAGGGTTCTATTATAAAATTTGCCGGGTTTTTAAAAATTTACCCCCTGCAGACCGAGGAAAATGTTCTGCCGCCAATTGACACCGAGGAAAAAGTAAATCTTCTGAAAATTATCCCCGCCCAACATTTTACCGAACCGCCGGCCAGATATTCCGATGCCACCCTTGTTAAAACTCTGGAAGAATACGGTATCGGCCGCCCATCCACCTACGCGCCGACCATCAGCACTATCATTGACAGGGGCTACGTGGAGCGCGATGAAAATCGCCGGCTCAAACCCAAAGACATCGCCTTTCTCGTTATTGATTTATTGATAAAACATTTTTCGCAAATTGTGGACTACAAATTTACCGCCAAAATGGAAGATGAGCTGGATGCCATCGCTAACGATAAAAAAGAATGGCAGCCGATGATTAAAGAATTTTACGGACCATTTAAAGAAAATCTGGACAAGAAATACGAAGAGGTGAGTAAAAAAGAAATCACCGAAGAACCGACTGACAAGGTTTGCGCCAAGTGCGGCTCGCCGATGGTGATAAAAACCGGACGGTTCGGCAGATTCTTGGCTTGCTCTAACTATCCAGCTTGTAAAAATACCAAAAATATCGGAACTGATAATAAACCGGAAGAAGAAATAACTGATGAACTCTGCGCCAAATGCGGCTCGCCGATGGTGATAAAAAGGGGCCGCTTCGGGAAATTTTTGGGTTGTTCAAAATATCCGGAATGTAAAAATATAAAATCCCTTGCTAAGGAAACGGGGGTTAAATGCCCCGAATGTAACGAGGGTGATATTGTGGAAAGAAAATCCAAACGCGGACGTTTATTTTATTCCTGCAACCGCTATCCCCAATGTAAATTCGCTCTCTGGCAAAAACCCACCGGCGAAAAATGTCCCGAGTGTCAGCATCTGCTCGTTTATGGCGCCAAGAAAAAAATCATCTGCTCTAATAAAGAGTGTCATTATTCAAAAGAAGCCGCTTGATAAGCGGCTTCTTTTAATTTTGTAGCTCTGGTTGTATTTTTTTATTTTTCCGAATTTCCGGATTTTTATATTTATCAGGATTCTGTTCTTTTCTTAAGTCATCCAATTCTTCATCTAACTGATTCGGCGGTCTTTTGCTTATTTCTTCTTCTCTCTCCCCTTTCTTTTTCTCAAGTTCTTTTTGGGTAAGTTTTTCCAACATATATAAAAATTATTATTCTTCAGGTGAGCCAGAGGAGATTCCCTAAATGACATTGTGAATGCTCAGGGTTTTGCTCATGGCCCACCATGTATTTATTTTATCATATTTACGACTTTTTTCAAGACCCACAGTTTAAAAAGATTACCTACAAAAAAACTTTAAATTAACATAACTAATGTCTTTGTGAGTGAATCCCGCCATGGCGGGATGAGCGAAGCAATCTATAATACAATGCCGTAATGTTTTATAAAGTATTGAGGATCGCTTCACCTACTGCTCGCCATGACAAAAAAGAGTATTCGCCACACAAAACGGCCTCTGCGTCTTAACACGTCCCTAGCCCCGCCACAAACGCGAAGTATCAAAAACAGAAAAACTCCCTGACCAAAGTCGGGGAGTTTTTCCTGTCTCTCTAGGATTTTAACCCTTGAACATTCACAAATATAGGATAACATAATTTTAAAAATTTGTCAAGACCTTTATATTTTTATATAATTATGTTAGCTTTATGCAGACATTAAACCAACTGACTAACATCATCAGAACCAATGACCCGGGCGCCGATTTGGATATGATTGAATTGGCCTATGAATTCGCGGAAAAAGCCCATCGGGGACAAAAAAGATTGTCCGGCGAGGACTATATCGGACATCCTCTGGCCACGGCCATTATTCTGGCAGAAATGAAATCGCCTATTCCCATTATTATTGCCGGACTGCTTCATGATATTCCCGAAGATACTAAATATACCATCAAGGATATTCAGGATAATTTTGGCAAAGACATCGCCTCCATGGTTGCCGGCATTACTAAATTGGGTAAAATAAAATACCGCGGCATAGAGCGTTACGTGGAAAATTTGAGAAAAATGTTCATCGCGATGGCCGCGGATTTACGAGTAGTGGTTATTAAATTCGCTGACCGCATCCATAATTTGACTTCTCTTAAATACCAGCCCCCCGTCAAGCAACTGCGCATCGCCCGCGAAAGCCTGGAGATTTATGCGCCGATTGCCAACCGTCTTGGCATGGGCGAGCTCAAAGGAAAACTGGAAGACCTTTCCTTCCCTTATGTTTATCCGCAAGAATATAAATGGCTCAAGAAACTAATCGCCAGCACCTACGGCGAAAAAGAAAAACATCTAAAAAAAGTGATCCGGCTGATAAAAAAAGAATTGACTAAGCAGGGATTTAAATACATTTCTGTCCACGGCCGGACAAAACATTTGTACAGTTTATATAAAAAATTACTGCGCCTTGATAAAGACATCTCGCGCGTCTATGACCTCGTTGCCTGCCGCATTATCGTCCGCGACATACCCGAATGCTACACCGTTCTCGGCGTCATCCACACTATGTTCCGTCCTTTGAAAGGACGCATTAAAGATTATATCGCCCAGCCCAAACCGAACGGCTACCAGTCGCTTCATTCAACTGTATTTTCTCCAGACGGAGAAATTGTGGAGGTGCAGATACGCACGCAAGAAATGCATGAAGAGGCCGAGTGGGGTATCGCCGCCCACTGGCATTATGATGAAAAGGGGTCAATCGTGCCGGATAAAAAATTATCCTGGGTTCAGGAGTTGGCCAAAATACAAAAAGAAATGGAGACCAAAGAAAAATTTTTGGAATCTTTGGAATCCTTAAAAATAGACGTTTTTCAGGACCGCATCTTTGTCTTCACTCCCAAAGGCGATGTTATTGACCTTCCTGAACGTTCCACGCCGGTAGATTTCGCCTATTATGTCCATACTGACATTGGCAATAAATGCAACGGCGCGAAAATCAATGACCAAATCGCCAGTTTGGACACTCCTTTAAACAGCGGCGACGTGGTGGAAATTATCGTTGATAAAAAAAGAAAATTGCCCAACAGGGATTGGCTGAAATTCATTAAAACTCATAACGCCAAAGGTAAAATCAAGACCGCCCTCAAGGAAAAATAAAAAATCTCCGCTAAAAAAGATAACCGGCGGAGATTTTTTAAATTAAATAATTTTGGAAATAATATCGCTTAATTCTTCTTCGGAGTAATATTCAATCACTATTCGGCCGCCCTGGCCGCTTTTTTTAATATTAACTTTCGCCCCTAAGGCGTGGCGCAATTCTTCTTCATAGGCCGCTAAATTGGAGTCAACTCGCCGGACATGACTTTTCACCGTCACCGACCGCACCGCCTCTTCGGAAGCGCGCACCGAGAGTTCGTCTTTTAAAATTTTTCTGACGAATTTTAACTGTTCTTTTTCATTTGGTAATTGAAGAATTATCCGGGCATGACTCTCGCTCAATTTGCCGGCGCGCAAAAACTTTTTTATTTCTTCCGGTAAAGAAAGCAGACGTAAGGAATTAGCCACGACCGGACGGCTTTTCCCGACTTTTTTCGCCACTTCTTCCTGTGTCAGGCCGAATTCATCACTCAATCTTTTGTAGGCCACGGCTTCTTCCATCGGATTAAGGTCTTGCCTCTGAACATTTTCTATCAAAGCCAACTCTAACTTTTCCTGGCCCTGGGCGGTGCGAATTATGGCCGGAACTTTTTTCAAGCCGGCGATTTTGGCTGCCCGTAAACGCCTTTCACCGGTGACCAATTCATACCCCTCTCCTTTTTTTGTGACAATGAGCGGCTGAATGATACCATGTTCTTTTATGGAATTAACTAAATCTTCAAGGGCCTGATGGCCGAAATCCTGGCGCGGCTGGGCGGGGTTGGGAGAAATATCCGTTACTGGCAATTGAAAAATTCTCTCACCGTCTTCCGGCAAAGAGTGTGAGCGGAAAGAGGCCTCTTTGGTTGCGACTGGCTCTTTTTCTTTATTGGAACGACTGGGAATAAGCGAACTTAATCCCCTGCCCAGTCCCCCTCGTATTGACATATTAATATTGCTCCATTATTTCTAATAATTCTTTGGCAAATTTTTCATAACATTTTGCCGCTTTTGACCCGCTATCATAATTCAAAATGGTGGCGCCATGGCTCGGGGCTTCGGCCAGACGAACGCTCCGCGGTATCACGGAACGAAAAATTTTATTGGGAAAATACTGGTACAACTCACTGAAAACATCGTTGGCCAAACGATTGCGGCTGTCAAACATCGTGAGCAATGCTCCTAAAACTTCCAATTTTGGATTCAAATTTTCTTTGACCAAGCCGATTGTTTCCAACAACTGGCCAAGGCCCTCCAACGCGTAATACTCCGCCTGCACCGGAATAATCACCGAATCAGCGGCAGTCAAGGCATTGACGGTTAAAAGACCGAGTGATGGCGGACAATCAATGATAATATAATCAAAAGAACCTCGCACCTCTTCCAGGGCATGGGCCAAACGATATTCTCTCTCCTCTAAATTTACCAATTCTATATTGGCACCGGCCAAATCCATAGTTGAAGGCGCCAGGCGATAACCCTCTTGATTGGTCGGTAAAATAATATCGCGTATTTTCACTTCCCCCAACAGAACATTGTAAATACCCTGCTGTAATTCACGGTGATTGACTCCCAAACCAGAAGTGGCGTTGGCTTGCGGGTCTAAATCAATAAGTAAAACAAATTTTCCGAGTAACGCCAAATAAGCGCCCAAATTCATGGCAGTGGTGGTCTTGCCCACGCCGCCCTTTTGATTAACTACCGCAATAACTTGCGCCATATTTTAACAATATTATTTTAATATACTACTTTTTTAAAGTTTTGACAATTGTTAAAAAGTGTGATAAACTGATTTTTACTAGTAAATCTAGCCGGGGATTGAGTGAGCGAAGCGAACCGAAAGGCCGAGGCGGCGGAATCTTTCGACTCATTCCATTCGCTCAAGATTATTCAGAAAAAATGACGTTTAATATTAATCAGGTCTTGAGTGAGCGGAACGAACCGAAAGGCCGAGGCGGTGGAATCTTTCGACTCATTCCATTCGCTCAAGATTATTTAGAAAAAATGACGTTTAATATTAATCAGGTCTTGAGTGAGCGGAGCGAACCGAAAGGCCGATGTGGTGCCTGCCTACCGGTAGGCAGGGAATTGGCATACCCCGCAAAATTTTCGCTCCGCTCAAATTAACGGGGCAGGCACGCACGACTAACCCGTAAAGACGTAAAAATTTGCGTTTCTGTAATTTGTATATTTAGACATAGAAATGATTCATGAATCGTCTCTACAAAACGATAAAACGAGGATTAAAGTAAGAAAAAGAATATTAAAAATCTATTATTCAGCCGATGTGGTGGAATTGGCATACACGCACGACTCAAAATCGTGTGGAGCAATCCATGTGGGTTCAACTCCCACCATCGGCACCAAATTAAAAAGGACCTTGTTTGGTCCTTTTTTAAAAAATTCTTAATTTTAAAGCGACTACAGAACTACGAGGACGCGGAAAGCGACGTTGCCGTCGTGAGTGCCACGCCAGCGGCAGTGCACGCCCGCAAGCCCGCCGCGCTCGCGACCACCCCCAATAAGACGGGAGTTAGAACCGTAAACGTTCTCGCACCACTCCCAGGAGTTGGTGCTACCTAAATCGGGCAGGGGCTCGTTGAATTTATTGCGGAGGTAATTAAACATATTTCCAACGAAATTATACTCCTCCGCATATGGCGAGCGAACCTGCTCCGACGGGAAGCCAAGAACTTGCGCGGCTTTGGCGAGAATACCATCTTTGCCGTACAGTTCATCCCAGCTCACTCCGAAACGGCTTTTAAGGCCAAGGACTTGCCCGAGCTTGTCATCGGGATAGCCGTTTGGGTCGTCCCAGTTCGGCTTGGCAATGGTTTCTATGGCCACGAAACGACCGGGTAGGGGCTGGCGCTTGATATCGGCGATATTGAGATACCTCCCCCATTCCGGCTTGGAAAACGATTCGGGATATTTATCCTCGGTGATAGCCGGGATGAACAGAATGCGGAAGCCGTATTTTTCGAGCTTCGCCGCCTGCTCATCAGTAAGCCGGGGACCGACCGCAATCCCGAATTCTTCCTCATAGAACTCTGGAGTGATAATGCCGCCGGGCAAGAACTTGGTTCCACCCTTAGGGTTTAACAATGCTTGAAGTTTACGGTGAAAATTCTTAGCATCTTTACTATTAAGCCGCTCCACTACTTCCTTCACATCAGACAAATACTTTTCTCCCATAACTTTTTCTCCTTCCGCCAAAGGCACTAGCCAAACCAATCCCGAACCATTCGGAACCGAGTTGGACATTCACCATTTGGCAAAATACCCTACTCTCCGGGCCGGAGTTTTTGCTTATATTCGCGATTATCGCAAATATAAGCGGTAAAAAGAACCACTTTATAAAATAACACAAAATCTTTAATTCGTCAAGACCCCGAGCGCTTTAAACGTCAAAGGGCCAATGGGTTTGACAAAAACATGATTTATTTATATAATACAAGATATAATCATCGCGGGGTACCTGCCTGCCGGCAGGCAGGGAGCAGCCCGGCAGTCCCGAAATTGTCAAAATCTCCGATTTTGCAACAATTTCGAGGATCCTCGATTTTTAGGCCGCTTGCAGCGGCTCTAAAAATCGGGACTCGCCAGGCCTCGCTGTAATTAAAATCTATAAATGGCAAACTATTTCACATACATCATTAATAGCATACCATTTAATAAATATTATATAGGTCATTGTAATAATTTGGATACCAGAATAAAATACCACAATACGGGTAAAAACAAGTCAACAAAACCGTATTTGCCGTGGCAATATGTTTATATAAAAGGATTTCCGACCAGATCAGAAGCGGTTAAACATGAAAAATATTTAAAATCATTAAAAAGTAGGAAAGCTTTGGAAAAATTTGTTGATAATTGCCAACAACATCGCGGGGTAGAGCAGCCCGGCAGCTCGCCAGGCCCATAACCTGGAGGTCGTGAGTTCAAATCTCACCCCCGCAACAAGAAAAAAGCTGTAAGCCAAGCGGCTTACGGCTTTTAAAAGCCAGGGTAGCTCAGTTGGTAAGAGCGTGGCACTCATAACGCCAAGGTCGAGGGTTCGAATCCCTCCCCTGGTACATTTACTACGACGCTCATAATCCCGAGTACTCGGGATCGGTGGTTCCCAGCCAGAGGCTGGTCCGCCTTTGGCGGAGACCCCACCCGCCGCTACTATTAAAAATTCATGACTTATATTTATTTTGATATTATAATTTTTACTTACCTCTTTCTGACAGCGTTGCTGTCTTTTTTGTTTTGGCAAAAAATTAAACAGCGACAAGGTAAAAAAATAATTTGGCAAATTTTAATTACCCTGACTATCTTTTCGGGGTTGGTTATATTTTATGGCAGTTTTATAGAACCGAGAATAATCACCGTAAAAAATAAATATCTTGATATCAATCCAAATTCCGATAATACCGTTACCATCGCCCTCCTCTCCGATATACATGTCGGACCCTTTAAAAAGAGCGGATTCGTCAATAAAATCTCTTCCAAACTGCTGGCATTGAATCCCGATTTAATCTTCTTCGCCGGCGACCAGGTTTTTGGAGGATATGATAAAATAGACGGGCTGAAAAATCTCGCGCCGGCGACCGAAAGAATTCCCTCGTATGCCGTGAGCGGCAATCATGAATATGATATCGGCCGTATCTACGAATTCAATAAATTTATAGACAAGTCCAGCGAGGTGCAAGATATTTTTGAGAGTATCGGGGCCAACTATTTATCTAATGAATCACGGCTTATAAATATCCGCGACAGCCAATTCTGGCTTTTGGGGATTGACGACGTCTGGGCTGGTTTGGATAACATGGAGCACGCCCTGAAATATACCGATAACAATTATCCTAAAATTGTCCTTGCCCATAGCCCGGATATAATGAGAACTATTATCCGGAGAAATCGCCAAGTGGCTTTAATCCTTTGCGGGCACACTCACGGAGGGCAAATCCGTTTGCCCTTTATCGGCTCCGTGCCGACTATTCCGACTTTCTTCGGCCGCCAATACGACAAAGGGCTTTTTAAAATAAAAAATTATCTCCTCTATATAACGAGCGGCATCGGGGAATCCGGAACCCGGGCCAGATTATTTAACCCGCCGGAAATAGTCCTGCTCCACATAAAAATATAAAAAGACGGAAGTAAAATTCCGTCTTTTTTAATTTCCGTAGTCGGTAGTCCGTAAGCCGTAAGCTGCTTTACCTCCACTCGTAATTACTAAACACCCAATAAGCCAAGGCCTTAGTGTCTTGAAATCTATTGTCCAGCGAATCGCTGCCCAAAACTACGGTGATAATGTTGCCTGCTCCGTTTTTCTCAATTTCTGTCGCTAGACAATAACCAGCGGCATTAGTATAACCGGTTTTCCCCGCGGCAACGCGGTAATCACCCTCGTTCAAAAAACTGGTCAAAAGATAATTAGTATTATAAATATAAAAATAGCGATTGGTATTTAAGGTGTGGATGGTATAACGCTCGGGAGTGGTCGCTTCTCGGATATCGGAATTGGCAAAAGCCACGCTGGCTAACTTTGCTATATCGCGGGCAGTGGAGATATTAAAGTCATCAAATCCCACGATATCTACAAAACGAGTATCGGCCATGCCAAATTCTTCCGCCTTTTTATTCATCAAACTCACAAATTCGCTTCGGCCCAAACCCGTGGAGCGCACTAAGGCAGTAGTAGCGCTATTGTTAGACATCATTAGGGAAAGGTAAAAAAGGTCGCGGACCTTGACGCTTTCGCCCACGTATAAATAGTCCGTGCTCCCCTCGCTTTTGTCTTCTTCATTAAAAATAATTTCTTTATCCCACCCGGGATTATTGTCTAAAAACACGAGTACAGTTATTAGCTTCGTAATGCTCGCTATCGAACGAACGGCGCTGTCATTGTTTTGATATAGAACTTTCCCGGTAGCGCCATCAACAACCACTACGCTTTGGGCGGTAATTTTTACTCCCAAGCTTTTACTTTCCAGATTTATCCTCTCCGGCGTTCTAATTGTTCCTTCAGATGTTGGTTCTCCCGTTAGATTTTCACTGACGTTTTTTACTGCTTCATTCTGGGCTGACTCTTCTGCCGCGGCAGGCGCGGCGGCTTTGGCCGGTAAAATAATTTCTCCCGGCCCGGAAAACGATTGTCCGATAGTCAGGGCAACAAACAAATTGATAATTAAATTAGCCAACATATTTAAATGATTGGTTCTTTATCAACGGCGGGCGCGGCCGGCGGAGGGGTCAGACGAATGTCTAATAACTTCTGCAAATTTTCATCGGAATTGAGCTTCTCAAAATTAGGTAATTCCGAAGCCTCGTGTACCCCTAAAAATTTTAAAAATTCAAAAGTGGGCTTATAATAAATCAGCTTGGTTTTTTTATCTTCTTCCTGCTCCGCTAGACCACGAATCATCAAATTGCGCAAAATCAAACTGCAGTTCACGCCCCTGATTTGTTCCAGTTCCGGTTTGGTAATCGGCGCGCGATAAACAATGATAGCCAGGGCCTCCAGCGACGGTTTAGTCAACTCTCCGGAAATTTCATCTTTAATAAAATCTTTGACCAACTTGGAATTGTTCGGAGTGGTGGTCATCTGATAATCCCAAAAATTTTTGACAAGCTGAATGCCGCCGGCCCGGTCATTAAATTCTTTCATCAGCTCGCTAAGCGCCGTTTTAACTTCATCTTTATCACTCCCTGTCAGCTGGGCTATTTTCGCTACTGACAACGGCCGCGGGGAAATAAACAATAAACTTTCAATTTTTGACTTAAGCATATCAATTTACGAATTATTTATTCTTTCTATGGTAATATCCTGAAAGATTTCCGGCTGTTTGACGTCAATAATTTTTTGTTTGACGAGTTCCAAAACTGCGAGGAAGCTCACGATGATATCCGTTTTTCCCTTGGCGCCCTTGGTGAACTCCTGAAAACTTAGAGTCGCCTGCGCTAAAATACGATCTCGCAATTGGCTGATTTTTTCTTTAATAGACATCGCCCGAACGATAGCTCTCTTGGGCAGCTCAATAATCGGTTCAATTCTGCCTAAAATGGCGGCAAAAGCGCGAGCTAAAATATCTTTTGTCAGTTTGGGCGGGGGAGAAAAAGTCGGTTCAATAATAATGGCTTTTTCTCTGGAAAAAACAAAACGCTTTTTAGAAATCATCTTCTCGATATCCTGCGCGGCGGTCAGATACTCCTTGTATATTTTGAGTTGGTACTCCAGTTCTTGCGCGTCCTCGTCAATCTCTAAAGACGGAATCAAATTCTTGGATTTGATATAAATCAATTTGGACGCCACAACCAAAAAATCCGCCAACTCTTCCGGATGGCGTTTTTCTATTTGGTCTAAATAACCCAGGTATTGTTCCGTAACTTCAGCCAAAGAAACCTGGGTAATATCCAGCTCTTGCTCCTCAATAAGTCCGAGCAAGAGATCAAGGGGGCCTTCAAATTTCCCTATTTTTATATTATACATCGTCAGTTTTATCTGATGACATTTTTATTTTCTCTTCTTGGATTTCGTTTTTATCGGTTTAAACTTTTTTATTTTGCCAATGGCCCCAAAAATCGGCTTCTCGGATTTAAGCCAATCCTTGGTTTTTATTCTTAATGATTCAGTATAACTGCCGGCCCCAACTAAAATATCGGCTAATTTTTTAAGTGAATTGTCCGCCACCAATTCAACCTTGTGAAAACTGGCAAAGGGGGTCAGAGCGCCGGGTTTTACTTTAAATAATTTCACCATTATTTTTTCCTTGGCTAATTCTACCGTTTTGGCTTTAACCAACTTTTTTATTTTCCCAAAATCCAGCTGATAATGCGCGGGAATTGTCACCAGATAATACCTCTTATCAGCGCGCACCAATAACGTTTTGGCGATTTTTTTAATGTCTTCTTTAAGCGTCGCCGCCAAATCGTAAGCCGTGTAAACTTTTTTGTGCGGTATCACCTGATACTTGATTTTATTTTTTTCTAAATGTTTAAGAATGCTTTTGGGGATGGTCATAAAATTTTATATTTGAACTTAGTTTTAAAGGAAGCTTTTTTTGTACTCCTAAAAATTTTTTGGCTGATTTTCTGCCTAAGGGCGTCAGGAAAATTTCTTTAATAAACCATTTCTCCTTGGTTCTCACCCCATAACCGGTTAATAAACCCTTGCCAATCAGACGTTCCAAGCTTTTAGTGATGATATTAGTAATATCCGCTTCTTTCGGTTTTCTTTTGTAATTATTATAAAATTTAACCAAAATATTCCGGCTGAATTTGCCCTTTTGATTCAACCCCTGAAGCAGGATATATTTTTGCAATGAAGATGCCCGCATATTTTTTCGCCACAGTTTTAGCCCTCTACTCCCGATTATCGGAAAAATTTATTTACTTTTTTAAATCCTTCTTTATTAATTTGATGTGCGCTTCCTTTAATCTTTCTTCTTCCAACGCGCTCGGCGCGCCCATCATTAAATCCTTGGCATCGCTCGTTTTCGGAAAAGGAATAACTTCTCTGATGTTCGGTTCTCCGGCCAGCAACATCAGCAGGCGGTCAAAACCAAAAGCGATTCCGCCGTGCGGAGGCACGCCATATTTAAAGGCCTCCAACAGATGCCCAAAACGCTCGGTGATTTTTTCGTCATCTAACCCCAAAATCTTAAATATCTTATTCTGCAATTCGCGACTGTGAATTCTGATACTGCCGCCGGCGATTTCAAAACCGTTTAAAACCAAATCGTAAGCCTCGGCTTTAACTTTTACCGGGTCGCTTTCCAAAAGCGGCTCGTCCTCCTTTTTGGGCGAAGTAAAAGGATGATGGCAGGAAACTAATTTTTTTTCTTCTGCGGAATATTCAAAAAGCGGAAAATCAACTACCCAGGCAAAGGCCAGCTCGTCCGGATTATTTTTATCCTGCCGCAAATCCGGCTTGTCGGTATTATATTTTTCTATTGTTTCTTTGTAAGTAAGCCGCGGGAAAGGGGTGCTTAATATTGGCTTCCCCGGGCAAAGAGTTTTGATAAGTTCGATAACTAATTCTTCTGCCAACTTTAAAATATCTTCCTGCTCCACAAAGGACATTTCTAAATCTATCTGCGTAAATTCCGGCTGCCTGTCTCCCCTTTGGTCCTCATCACGGAAACAACGCGCCAATTGGCAATATCTTTCCGCCCCGGCCACCATCAGCAACTGTTTGAACTGCTGCGGTGATTGAGGCAAAACATAAAATTCTCCGGGGAATAAACGCGAGGGAAGAATATATTCTCTCGCCCCTTCGGGAGTCCCCTTAGTTAAATACGGCGTTTCCACATACAAAAATCCCTTGCGCTCCAGCCATTGCAGAAAAAAATGAGTGAGTTTGCTACGCAGAACCAAATTATTTTTCATTCGCTCACTGCGCAAGTCCAAATAGCGATACTTTAAACGCAGCTCCTCGCTGATTTCCCTAGTGTCTTTATCCACTTCAAATGGCGGCGTTTCAGCGGTACTTAAAATTTCCAAATTTTTAGCTAAAATTTCAATCTCGCCGGTGGCTAAATTAGGATTTATCTGTTTGGGCCCGCGCTTTTGCACCATTCCTTCAATGGATAAAACAAACTCCGAACGGATATCTTTGACTAAATCCTGCCCGCTTTCCATTTCACTTGGGATAAAAATAACCTGTACTAACCCCTCCTTATCCCGCAAATCAATAAAAGTAAATTTACCGAGATTACGGCGGGAGTGAACCCAGCCCTTGATTAAAACTCTTTCTCCGACTTTTTTTATTGTCTCCTTGGTTAATGTTCTCTCCATAATATCTTATTCGGGCTTTCGCCCATTATTTCAAATAATAAAACTAAAATTTACGGTTTTAACCTGTTTATAGTTCTCGGGAAAGGGATACACTCACGGATATGCTCCACGCCGGCAATCCAGCGCACGGTGCGTTCCAGACCGATGCCAAATCCGGAATGCGGCACAGAGCCGTAGCGGCGCAAATCCAAATACCACTCGTAATCTTCCCTTTTTAATCCCTCCTTATCTATCCTGGCGGATAATAGTTCTATGTCATCTTCGCGCTGGGAACCGCCGATAATTTCACCCGCGCCCTCGGTGGCAATTAAATCATCGTTCAAAACCAGTTTAGGATTTTTAGCGTCGCGTTTCATATAAAATGGCTTGATGCTTTTTGGCCACTTCTCTATAAATACCGGCATGGGACTATCCTTGGTCAAAAGTCCCTCATCGTCATTGCCCAAATCTTCGCCGTATTTAATATCACTGCCCAGTTCCTGCAGTTTGGCGATGGCTTCGTCGTAAGTCAAACGTTTAAATGGCCCGTCGGCTTGTTTTAATTTCGCCGCATCTCTCTCAAGAATACGAAGTTCTTCGCCGCAATTTTTTAAACAATAACGAATTATACTGCGGACAAGGTCTTCCTGAATTTTTAAATTTTCTTCGTGCTCCACAAAAGCGGCTTCGGCATCCAGCATCCAAAATTCGGTTAAATGTCTTTTGGTTTTACTTTTCTCGGCACGGAAAACGGGGCCGAAGTCATAGCATCGGCCGACCGAAGCGATAGCGGCTTCCAGATAGAGCTGGCCGGACTGAGAAAGATAGGCGGTTCCTAAATCAAAATATGGGACGGGGAAAAGCGTGGTGGTCCCCTCGCAGGCATTAGGGGTAAAAATCGGCGAATCAACTTTAATAAAATCTTTCTCGTGTAAAAAATCATTCATAGCGGTAATCACCGCGTCGCGGATTTTTAAAATCGCCCACTGTTTTCCGGAACGAAGCCAAAGATGCCGGTGGTCCATTAAAAAGTCCGGGCCATGTTCCTTTTTTCCGATGGGATATTCGCCGGCCAGTTGGATAATTTTTAAATCTTTGACTTGTAGTTCAAAAACTCCTTCTTTTTTGGGATGCTTGGTCACTATTCCCGCCACCTCCACCGAAGTTTCAAGAGTCAATTTTTCACAAGCTTCCCACGACCCCTCGGAAACCGAGCTTTTATTAACAACTGCCTGAATAAAACCGGAACCATCGCGAATTTCCAAAAAGAAAATACTGCCGGAAGAGCGATAATTGTGAACCCAACCGCCGACAGTTACTTCTTTGTCTATTTTTTGGCTAATCTTAGACAATAAAACCATACTTATCCAAAATTAATCTATTTGATTATTATATTCTAAAAAGCTGATTTTAGCAAGAAAAAAAGCCGACTCTTTTATAAAGTCGGCTAAAATTTACTACTTATCTAAACTTAAACGCCTGACGCATTTTATTGGACCCTACCTCCTTTGGGGCCATTAAATTCTTGGCTTTTGTTCTCCCGTCCAAAATCGTCACGATAACCAAAGCTCCGTTATTTTTGTTACTTTTTCTGGTAACAAAATAAACATCGCCCCATTCGGTTTGCTTGGCAACATAGATATCTCCTCCTTCGGAAGAATGACCTATCTCTTTCGCCTCTGACCACACCCGCCGGATTTTGGGAATAACCAAGCGAAAAGAAAGCTTTTTTATCCTTTTTCTTCCCCCGTTTGTCGCTTGGCGCGGCAAAATTTTTCTCTGAAAAATTGTCAGCGCCAGAGAGGTAATTTCCAACCCCTCGTCAATCGGATAATGAGACTTTACTTCTTGGAAAAATTTTCTCCGTCTCCGGCGGAAAAGCAGAATTTTCCCAAAACTATTACTGTTATTCCCGTTGCTAAAAATGCTCGAAGTGCTCAATTCTTTTCTCCTTCTGGTTGTTAATTGAAAATGAACTCGAAAAAATCATTATGCTAATTTAGCATACGCTTTCCAGTTAGTCAAATAGCGGTCACTGGCCAATTCCCGGTCTAGTTGATAATGAAGAAAGGAATCAATAATCCTTTCTGTTTCTTTTAAAAGATTCTCGGTTAAGGAAATTCGTTCTATTTCTCCTAAATCGCTAATCAGCATCAGCCGCAAAAACTTTATGGTGTTATTGGAAATCGGAGCGCGCTCCAGAAAAATCTGACTACATTTTTTGCACAGCATTCCGCCGCGGGCGGAATGAAAAAAATTTTCCGCTTCGGCAATTTCGGTCTTGCAATTGACACAGCTATAAAGCTCCGGCGTATAGCCCAGATAGTCCAATAACTGCAAAATAAAAATCTTTAAAGCCGTCTTGCTTTTAACAAAATCATTATCGCCGGCAAAGCCATCGTTTAACAGAATAAAAAATCTTTTCAACAATTCAAAAATCCTTGCATCGCCGTGCTCCAAATCCACGAACTCGTCAACAAGCTCCACTGCCTGCCCGGCCAGAATCAACCGCGGAAAATTATTTTTTAAAAGGCAAAAATCGCGGACCAAACTGCTGCCAGCGACTTTGTCCACCCCCCTTGATGAACGTGCCACCATTAAATCCGTCACCATCAACGGCTCAAGATGCGGCGCCAATTTGCTGGAAATTCTTTTCGCCCCCTTGGCTACCGCCTTTATTTTCCCGAAATCTTCGGAATAAAAAGAATACAGGGCATCATTTTCCCTCCAAGTTTTTTTGGTTAAAACTATAGCCCGCGTCTTATAGGTGGACATCGCAAACCTTTATTAATCTATTGGCTAATTATAGCAAAAATATGAATACTTGAGTAGAAAAACAATTAACACCTCTACCTCTTTTTATCTAAAAAACTCTGAAGAATAAGCATGGCGGCCACGGCGTCACGGTCCACTTTTTTGCCGAATTTTCTTATTAAAGCGTCAACTTGGCGGCTGGACAAACGTTCATCCTCTAAAAAAACCGGCGCCGCCACCGCCCCCTGAAGCAAGTCAAAAAAATGCCGCGTTTCCCGCGTCTGTTCCGATTCCCCGCCGGATAAACTAAGCGGCAAGCCAACAACCAAGGAAGCGACGTCTTCTCCGCTTATTATCTTTTTTAGATTCTCCAAATTTTTCTGCCAACCCTCATTCGCCAAAGTTTTAAAAGGCGTAGCGATTTTAACTCCCTCATCAGCTAAGGCCAATCCGATTCTTTTTGAGCCATAATCAATAGCCAGTATCTGCGGCATAATTATTTGGTTAAAATTTTAACCCCGTTTTTAGTGACCGCCACAGTATGCTCAAAATGAGCGGCCAAACCGCAATCATTTGTCACTACCGTCCACTTATCATCTAAAACTCTCACGTCGCAATGTCCGGTGCAAACCATGGGTTCAATAGCCAGCACCATCCCCTCTTTTAAAATAATCTTTTCTGAAACCGGGTCGTCAAAATTAGGCACTGCCGGGTCTTCGTGAACACCATAACCCACGCCATGTCCGACTAAAGCCCGCACCACCGTAAACCCCTCTTTTTTTACATACTCCTCAATGGATTTGCCAATCACATTTAATGGTCGACCGGGTTTTATTTTAGAAAGTCCGATATTTAAAGATTCTTTGGTGACCTTAATCAGTCTTTCTGCCTCTCCGGTAACTCTCCCTACCGCTACCGTAATGGCCATATCCGTAAATAAATTTTTATATTTCATGCCAATATCTAAGCCAACGATATCTCCTGACTTTAAAATTCTCTCTGCTGATGGAACTCCATGCACTACTTCTTCGTTGACGGAAGAGCAGATGGAGCCGGGAAATGGCGGATGACCATAGTTTAAAAAGGAGGGACTTCCGCCCCTTTGCGTAACTAATTCTCGCGCCAAACAGTCCAACTCTAAAGTAGAAATGCCAGGCTTAACTGCGCACCCTAATTCTTTTAAAATTTCCGCTAAAATCTTTCCTCCCTCGGCGATAATTTCTATTTCTTCCGCTGATTTTATCTTAATCATATAAATCTACTTTGCTAAATTTTTTTTATCTCGCGATAAACCTCCAGAATGCCCTTACTTCCGTCAATATCATAAAGAATCTCCTGTTTTTTATAAAAAGCGACTAAGGGCTCTGTCTCCCGCCGGTAAATTTTAAGGCGTTTCTTGACAGCGGCTGGCCTGTCATCCTCTCTCACGTAAAGCTTCTCCCTGCAAAAATCGCATCTCATATCTCTTTTAGGGGGATTAAAAAACTTATGAAAAACCCTGCCGCAGGAACAAGATAACCTGTCTTTGATTCTTTTTACCGCTTCTTTATCGGAAATATTGATATTAAAAACATGGGTAAATTTAACCAATTTGGTCAATAATTTAAGCTGTTTTAAATTGCGAGGATAACCATCAAGAACAAACCCGCGAGCGCAATTTTTGGCTTTTAAGTGTTCAATTAATAAATTGTTAACAACCATATCGGGGACTAATGCTCCACGCTTCATATAAGCGGCGGCTTTTCTCCCCCACTTGGATTTTCCCACTGCCGCGACGCGCAAAAGATTGCCGACAGAAATAACCGGAATGTCATAATCCTTTTCTATAATCTCTGCTTGCGTCCCCTTGCCCGCCCCCTGCGGACCGAAGACAATGATTTTATAAACTTTTTTGTTTTTCATTATTTAAGATGACTTATCTAATTATAGCATAATGTCAAAAATAAAAAACGCCTATTCTGCCAAAAAAGCGTTTTTATGTAAAAAATTCTCTTTAAAATCCTTCGTATTCCCTCATCGTCAACTGAGATTCTATCTGCTTCATAGTTTCAATAACCACGCTCACCACGATGAGCAAACTCGTTCCGCCGATAACCAAAGTCTGTAAACCGGTAATCTGCTTAACGGCCAGAGGTAAAATAGCGATTAGGGCCAAAAATAAAGCACCGGCGAGTAAAATTCTGTTTAGGGTGTATTGCAAATACTCGGCAGTTGGTTTGCCCGGACGAATGCCCGGGATAAATCCACCCTGCTTCTGCAAATTTTCGGAAATCTGGTCCGGATGGAAAATAACCGCCGTATAAAAATAAGTAAAGCCAAAAACCAAAATAAAATATGCAATACCGTAAAAAAGCTGGTTCTGAAATAATTCAACAATAAAATGGGCGGCGGAAACAAGCCAAGCGGTTTTGGCCTGCAGAAAAAACTGGGAAATCATCGGCGGAACAAGAATTATAGAAATAGCGAAGATAATGGGAATCACGCCCGCCATATTAACTCTCAATGGCAAATGGGTATTCATGCCGCCATACATCCTCATTCCGCGAACACGCCGGGCGTAAGACACCGGCACATTACGCTGACCTTCATTAATAATAACCACACCCACGATGGTCACAACGGCTAATAAAGCAAAAATAATCAGATTAAATAATTGCGAGGGGTCAAAAACAATCAGCGTTCTTTGTACGGCTGTCGGCAACGCCGTGATAATGCCGGCAAAGATAAGAATGGAAATGCCGTTGCCGACATGCTTTTCGGAGATAAGTTCGCCAATCCACATTAAAAAAATCGTACCGGCAGTCAAAGTAATGATGGTAGTAAATAATTGAAAAAGAGACAAATCGGAAATAATCTGATAAGAAGAACGTTTTAGAATGGTAATCATGCCGTAAGATTGGAGTATGGCCAAGGGCACGGCGAGAATCCTCGTATAATGGTTTATTTTCTGCCGTCCGGACTCTTCCTTGGAAATTTCTTCCAATTTAGGAATAATCATGGTCAATAGCTGAAAAATGATGGAAGCGGTGATGTAAGGAGCAACGCCCATGGCCACGATGGAAAAATTTTCCATGCCACCGCCGGAAAATATATTCATTAATCCTAAAATCTGGTTGGAACCAAAAAAATCTTTTAAATTTTCCACATTAACCCCGGGAATCGGTATATGGGCGGCTAAACGAAAAATAGCCAACATACCCAAAACATAAAGAATGCTTTGGCGTAAATCCTTAATTTTCCAAATTTGGGTTAATTTCGTGTACCACATAAAAAATAAAAATCAAAAACAAAGTTTAAAACCTAACCCTTTTTCTTTAATTCTATCACTTTCCCGCCAGCTTTGACAATTTTTTCTTTGGCTTTAGCTGACAACCGGCAACCTTCTATGACAATCTTTTTGGTAATTTCTCCGTCGCCCAAAATTTTAACGCCACCCACAAGGCCTTTCACCACCCCCTTGACCAATAATAACTTAGGGTTAATCATCTCCCCCTCCTTAAACTTCTTTTCTAAAGCATTAAGATTAACCACATTCATCTTGGGTTTTCTGCTTTTGAAACCGCGAAGCTTTGGGATGTTGAGCAAATTCTGCCTTAATCCTTTTAATTTTAATCCCTTACTGCCGCCGGAACGAGCGCGCTGTCCCTTGGCTCCCCTGGTGCTATAAGTACCATGCCCGGAACCGAGACCGCGGCCGATTCTTTTCTTATTTTTTTTGGAACCGCGGGCGGGTTTAATTGTATGCAAAGCTAATGCCATAAAAATTATTTTTTATCCTTAGATAAATTTTCAGTTTTTTCTTTTTCCTTGATATTTTTTGAATCCTTTTCTTTTTTCACCGCTTCTCCCTTAGCGGTCATATTAGCAGCTGACGGATTAATTCTTAAAATGCTTTTTAAATCCTCCAGCGCGGCGATAGTACAACGCACTATATTTATTTTATTGGAAGAGCCCATAATCTTGCCCACCACATTGGGTACTCCGGCTAATTCCATGATGGAACGCATCGCGCCTCCAGCCTTTACTCCAGTACCGCGCGGGGCGGGTTTTATCATGATCTTGGCTGCTTTATATTTTTTAATTATCTCAAAAGGAATGGTGTCGTTAACAATAGAAACTTCAATTAGATTTTTTCGGGCTTTATTCACCGCTTTATTTACGGCCATGGTCACGTCCGCTCCCTTGGCTAAACCCATGCCCACTCGGCCCTTACCGTCACCAATGGCTACGCAAGCACGAAAGCGCATTCTTTTCCCGCCCGCCACAACGCGAGTCACTCTCGCCAAATCAATAATCTTCTGTTCAAATTCTTTCTCTTCTCTAAATTTTTCTTCTCTTCTTCTTGCCATATTATTTTAATCTTAAAATTTTAAACCGCCTTCTCTGGCTCCGTCAGCCACGGCTTTAACCCGACCGTGATATTTATAACCGCCGCGGTCAAAAACCGCTTCTTTTATCCCGGCGGCCAAGGCTTTTTTAGCCAGCAATTTACCTAACTCTAAAGCGATTTCCATCGGCTTTTTACCCTTAGCTTTTATTTCTTTATCTGAAACACTCGCTAACGTTTTTCCCGCGTTATCATCAATTAATTGGAGATAAAAATGTTTTAAACTGCGGAAAACCGATAAACGCGGACGGTCGGCCGTGCCAATCACAATACTACGGATACGATTCCGCCTTAACTGTCTGCCTGCTTTTTTCCTTTTTTGTTTACCAATCATATTTATAATTAAGACATTTATTAAGCCCCGGCTGTCTTAACGGTTTTGCCGGCTTTTCTTCTCACTACTTCATCAATATATTTAATCCCCTTACCCTTATAAGGTTCCGGTTTTCTGATTTGGCGAATCTCGGCGGTCACCTTACCGACTAATTGTTTATCGGCTCCGGAAATGGTAATAATATTTTTCTCCACCGCCGCATTAATGCCCGCCGGCAAAGCGTATTCAACTGGATGCGAATAACCCACATTTAAAACTAATTTTTTGCCGCTGACCGCCGCTTTAAAACCAATGCCGTTTATCTCTAATTTCTTCTCAAACCCCTTAGTCACGCCTTCTACCATATTACTGACCAGACTGCCAAACAGCCCCCACAATGAACGCCCCAGCTTTTCTTCTGTGTCATCAACGGTAATTTTTAGTTTGCCCTCTTCCTGAAAAATCTTTATCCAGGGATGAATTTTTTGCTGCAATTCACCCTTCGGCCCTTTAACAACAATCAAATCGTCGGAAATTTTCACTTCCACTCCGCTTGGAATAACAATCAATTTTTTCCCTACGCGCGACATATTAGTATATTTTACAAATTATTTCTCCGCCTAAATTTCTTTTTTTAGCTTCTTTGTTAGTCATCACGCCTTCCGGTGTGGAAATAATAGCAATGCCCAAATTGTTTAAAATCACCGGCAGGCTATCCTTTTTGGCGTACACTCTTCTGCCCGGAGTACTGACTCTCTCTATTTTATTAATTATTGGTTTATTTTTATGGTATTTTAAGACCACTTTGATTTCCGAAAAATTATCGCCCTTAATCTCTTCCACGTTACCGACAAATCCTTCTTTTTTCAGAATATCGGCAAGGGCCAATTTCATTTTGGAAAAAGGAATCAAAACCTCTTCTTTTTTTGCCAAAGAAGCGTTCCTTATTCTTGTAAGCATGTCTGAAATTGGGTCTGTAATCATATTAAAAACAAATTAGTCAATGATTTATAAATATTACCAACTTGATTTGGTGACACCGGGTATCTCACCACGGCGAGCCAGTTCTCTAAAACAGATACGGCAAAGGTCAAACTTGCGCATATAACTTCTATTTCTGCCGCAACGCCAACAACGCCTCACTATTCGCGTGGAATACTTGGGAGTTCTTTTAGATTTAGAAATTTGTGCTTCGGTAGCCATATAATTTAATCTTTCTTAAAAGGGAATCCTAATGACTTAAATAATTCCAGCCCCTCTTCTTGGGACGCGGCGTTAGCAGTAATAGTAACCTCCAGACCGTGCGAGCGTTCCATCTCCTCCTGGCTTACTTCCGGAAAGGCTAAATTTTCTTTAAACCCGATATTTAAATTGCCATTTTTATCAATAATACCCGGGTCTAAACCGCGAAAATCCCGAACGCGGGGAAGGGTGACGTTCACCAGTTTATCTATAAAATGAAACATTTTTTTGCCGCGAAGAGTGACCATCAGACCGACTACCATGCCCTGCCTTATTTTAAAACTGGAAATGGATTTTTTGGCCTTGGTGCTGACCGGTTTCTGGCCGGTAATTTTGGACAGCCCGAGAGTAATAGCATCTATTTGTTGCTGGTCCCCTTTTTGCTGGTTAATCCCCACGTTAATCGTCACTTTCTCTATTCGAGGTACGGCCAATCTATTTTTATAACCGAATTTCTTCTGTAGAGCGGGGATAGCCTTGGTTTCGTATATTTTTTGGATTCTTGTTTTCGTTTCCATAATATTTTTCTTAAATTGTCTCTTTGCATTTCCGGCAAACTCTCAACTTCTTCCCGGCTTCGGAAAATTTATAACCAACGCGCGTCGCTTTATCGCATTTAGGGCAAATAAGCATCGCGTTGGAAGCGTTAATCGGAGCGGGCAATTCTATTTTTTGCCCCTTTTCTCCCTGTCGGCGAGGACGAGCGTGCTTAGTCAAAACATTTATACCCTCCGCCACCAATTGCCGTTCGGCAATCAAAACCTGCAAAACTTTGGCGGTTTTGCCCTTATCTTTACCGGCTAACACTTTTACTTTATCGCCTTTTTTTATTTTAATCTTTGATTTGGACATATTATAAAACTTCTGGCGCTAAACTAATTATTTTACTGAAACCCTTGGAGCGCAACTCGCGGGCGACTGGCCCGAAAATACGCGTTCCTTTCGGCTCCAAACTCTTAAGGTCAATGATTACCACCGCGTTATCATCAAATCTAATATAAGAACCGTCGGAGCGGCGGGTCTCTTTTCTGGCGCGGACAACGACTGCGTGTAATACTTCTCCTTTCTTCACCATACTATGGGGTTGCGCCACTTTAACACTGACAGTCACAATATCGCCCAAACGAGCGTATCTCCTTTTATATCCGCCGAGCGCTTTAATACACTGGACTTTTTTAGCTCCAGTATTATCAGCGACATCTAAAATTGATCTTAATTGAACCATAATTCTGTTATTTAACCTTACTTAACACGCGCCACCTCTTAGTTTTGCTTAAAGGGCGACATTCCTCAAACCTGACCACCTCTCCGATTTTATATTCTTTTTTAGGGTCGTGCACGGCATAATTTCTACTCACCATGTATCTTTTATGATATTTCTTGTGAATTCTAACTTTATCAATTTTAACGATAATGGTTTTTTCTCCCTTGTCGGAAACCACTTCTCCTTCAAAAACTCTTTTAATTTTAGGGGCTATTTCTTTAACCATAAGCTATATTAATTTTTCTCATTTTTTTTCTCGCTAAACAGAGTCAAAATCCTGGCGATTATCTTTCTTGATTTCTTAATATCACTAACTTTTTTAAGCTGCCTTTGGGCCACCTTAAATCTTTTCTCTCTCAACCCTTCTTTTTCTCCCGATAAAATGCGCGCCAGCTCGTTAGGAGATTTTGCTTTTAAATCTTTAAACTCCATACCCTAATCTTTAGTTATAAATTTAGCTTTGACGGGCAATTTATGAGCCGCTAATCCCAGGGCCTCTTTGGCATCCTTAATGTCTATCCCATCCATTTCAAAGATTATCGTCCCCGGTTTAGCCACGGCCACATAATGGTCAACCGCTCCCTTTCCTGAACCCATAACATTTTCGTTTCCGTGAAAAGTTACCGGTTTATCGGGAAAAATGCGAATCCAAATCTTGCCGCCGCGTTTTATGAAGTGAGTGATAGCCCTTCTCGCGGCTTCAATTTGCCGGGAAGAAATCCAACCATGCTCTAACGACTTTAAACCATAGCTCCCGTAACTTAAACTATTAAGGCTGCCGGCTACGCGTTTCCCGCGCCTTCTGCCTTTAAACCATTTTCTATGTTTTACTTTCTTGGGAATTAACATATCTTTAAAATTAGCTCTGCTTTATCGCTTTTCAATCTTTTTATTAAAAATTTCTCCTTTACAAATCCAAACTTTCACGCCAATTACTCCGTAAATCGTCTGGGCAATGTCAGAAGCATAATCAATATCGGCTCTGATAGTGTGTAAAGGTATTTTACCGACGCTCAAAGTTTCGGTACGGGCGATTTCCGCGCCATTCAAACGCCCGGAAACCGTAACCTTGACTCCGATCGCACCGGCCTTTTCCACTCTCCCGATGGCCTGTTTCATCACGCGGCGGAAAGGAATGCGTTTTTCCAAATCCGCGACCATTGACCTTAAAACAACCGGGGCCGACAAATTGGGGTTTTTTACTTCTTTAATATTGATATTGATAACCACTTTGCCGACATCGGCAATTGATTTTTTGTTAATGATTTTCTTCTTTAATTCTTTTTTTAAATCTTCAATGCCTGAACCGCCACGGCCGATAACTATCCCCGGTTTGGCTACAAAAATGGTAATAGTGATGGAGGACGGGTTTCTCTCAATCATCACGTCTTCAACCGAGGCCTCTTTTAATCTCTCTCTTAAAAAATCCCTAATTAAAACGTCCTGTCTCAATAATTTGCGATAATTTTTCTTATCAGAAAACCACTTGGAATTCCAAGTGTAGATTGTGCCTAAACGTAAACTTTTTGGATTAACTTTATGACCCATAGTAAGCTAAATTAGCGCCATTATTATTTTTTATTATTTTTGACTTCCTTTTCTCTTATCTTGGGAGTTTTAGTTTTCTTCTCGGCCGGTTTTTCTTCTGCCTTAACTCCCACGGGGGCATTTTTATCTTCCTTGGTTTCCAAAACTATACTGATATGCGCCGACCTTTTAAGAATCGGAGTGGCACGGCCTTGGGCTTTGGGTGTCCATCTCTTTAAAGACGGACCCTGGTCAACTCTTATTTCTTTAATAAATAAACCGCTCTTATCTAATTGGAAATTATGCTCCGCGTTAGCCATGGCCGAACGCAACAATTTCAAAACCGGCCCAGCCGCGTCCTTGCGCATAAAACGTAACTGACTCTCGGCCGAAGTTACATCCAAACCACGGATTAAATTAATCACCAGCCGAATTTTTTTCGGAGACATTCTGATAAATCTTGCTTTGGCCTGCACTTGTTTCATATTCATTATCTAAATTGAAAAATTTATTTAGCGGGCGGAGTTTCCGGTGTGGTCGCCGTGGCGGTCACCTTGCGGGCCACTTCGGCCGCTTTTAACTCCTGCTCTTTTTGCATTTTCCCGCCATGTCTGACAAACTTTCTCGTAGGCGAAAATTCGCCTAATTTATGCCCAACCATATTTTCCACTACTTTAACGGGAATATGAACCTTACCATTATAAACTCCAATAGTAAAGCCGACCATCTCCGGAGTAATTGTTGAGCTCCTGACCCAAGTTTTAATTACTGTTTTATCGCCAATCTTAAGATTGGAAATTTTCTTCTTCAATTTCTCATCTACGTAAGGGCCTTTTTTAAGCGATCTGGACATAAAAATTTATAAATTATCTCTATTATTTCTCGCGGCGCTTAATTATCAATTTATTCGAAGACCGGGAAGGTTTTCTTGTCTTCACACCCAAAGCCGGCTTGCCCGTCGGAGTTTTAGGATGTTTTAAACCAATCGGGTTTCGGCCCTCGCCTCCGCCATGCGGATGGTCAACCGGATTCATCGCCTTACCTCTGACGGTCGGCCTGATTCCTCTGTGTCTCATGCGCCCGGCCTTGCCCCAACGGATATTTCTATAATCAAGATTGCCGACCTGGCCCACGGAAGCCAAACATTCCTTGGGAACCATTCTGACTTCGCTGGAAGGCATTCTTAAATGCGCAAAATCACCCTCAATGGCTAAAAGCTGAATTCCTACCCCCGCCCCCCGGCCGATTTGACCACCTTTGCCGGGAGTTAATTCTACATTATAAACCATTGTGCCAATTGGTATATATTCCAGGGGCAGACGATTACCGGTTTTAATGTCCGTTCTTGATCTTGAGGAGATAACTTTATCTCCGACTTTTAAATCTAGCGGGGCGACAATATATCTTTTCTCTCCATCTTCATATTGAACCAAAGCGATTCTCGCGTTGCGATTGGGGTCATATTCAATGCTTTCCACTTTTGCGGCCATATCAAATCTATCTTGTTTAAAATCAACAATTCTGTAAAATCTTTTGGCGCCGCCTCCTTGGTGCCTGACGGAAATATTTCCCCAGCTGCCGCGACCCGCTTTTTTCTTCAAGGGCACGATCAATGATTTTTCCGGCTCTTTTCTGGTGATATCTTCAAAAGTTTGGACGCTGGAATGGCGCCGGCCGCTGGTGGTTGGTTTGTAGATTTTAATTCCCATAACTGCTAAATTAGGAATAATTACGAATCATGCGAATATCTGGTAAACCTAATTTCTTATTATTTAAATTTGTGGAAACCAATGGATTTAAAGCTATACTCCCTCGTAGATTTCTATTTTATCCCCTGACTTCAGGGTAATAATCGCTTTGCGCCAATTTTTCGTCCGACCGACTGAACGTCCATACTTTCTGTCTTTCCCGCTCATATTCATAATATTAATTTTTATCGGACGGACTCCGTAAACGCTTTCAACGGCCTTGGCCACATCAATTTTGGAAACACCGGGGGCAATCTCAAAAACGTATTTACTAGATGTGCCTAAATAAGTCGCTTTTTCGGTAACTAACGGTCTTACTAAAATTTTATGGGCGAAAGGCGTAGTTTGTTTAATTTCTTTCTTGTCTTTCTTTAATCCCTCTTTAAGAGATTTTTCTCCGACTGGCGGCTTAGCAACCTCTTTCTCTTTGACAACTACCGGCGCTTTTTTTGGTGCCGGTTTTTTTATTACTTCTTTTTTCCCTTTTTTAAAAATATTTTTTAATATGCCCATATCTATTTTTTCAAGTAAGTTTCTTCTATTTTTTTAACCGCCGCCACCGGCATAAGCAAAGAATTGCTATTAATCACATCAATAATGTTCAAATTATCAGCTCGGACAACTTTGGTATTTTTTAAATTCCTGACTGATTTTACAATTTTTTCATCGCTGGCGGGAATAACCACGACCACCTTTTTACCTAAGGGCAGCTTTTTTATAATCTCGGACATCTTTTTTGTTTTGATGCTCTCCAGTTTTAATTCGTTAACTAAAATTATACCGTTTTCTTTGGCTTTATCCGACAATCCCATAAACAAAGCTTTTCTTTTGGCTTTTTTATTTATCTTTTGGCTGAAGTTTCTGTTTTTTCTCGGACCAAAAGTAATTCCTCCACCAATCCAAATCGGAGAACGAGTGGAGCCGTGTCTGGCCCGGCCAGTGCCTTTTTGCCTCCAGGGTTTTTTCCCGCCGCCCCTCACTTCACTCCGGTCTTTGGTATGAGCAATGGCTACGCGTTTATTGGCAAAAAAAGCTTCAACTGCTTGGTGGACTAGTGAATTTTTAATTTCCACGTCGAAAATATCCGGATTCAAATTTTCTTCTCCGACTTCCTTGCCTTCTAAATTGTAAACCTTTATCTTCGCCATAATAGTATAATTTTACTTCTTGCCCTCTGTTGAAACGATATTTTCTTTCGGCTCCTCCGCTGGCACTTCAGCAACGACTTGCTCGGCGGGAACGGCTACGGCCGGGGTTTCCGGGGCCTTAATGGTTTCTTCCGGTTTGGCAATTTTTAACTCCCCCTCGCCCTCAATCTTTAAAAGCGTGCCCCGAGCGCCGGGTAAAGCTCCCTTAATCAATAAGATATTATTGGATAGATCAACTTCTACTATTTCCAAATTTTTTATCGTCACTTGTTCTCCGCCCATACGACCCGCCATCCGCTTGCCTTTCTGCACCGGCCCCTGACGTTTAGAACCGATGGAACCGGGCATCCTCAACTGGTCTTCATGACCATGAGAAGCTGGCGAACCATGAAAGCCGTGTCTTTTGACAACACCCTGAAACCCCCGTCCTTTAGAAATACCAATAACTCTCACCATATCACCCGGGGCAAAAGTAGCGACATCAATTTTGTCCCCAATTTTAAGTTCATCTTTGTCGCCCAAAACAAATTCGCCCAAATGGCAAAAATTCGGTAGTCCTTTCAAATGCCCAGCCAGAGGTTTATTCAAGGGTTTCCTTTTTAAGCCAAATCCAAATTGCGCGGCTTTATAGCCCTCTTTCTCTTTGGTCTTTACTTGAGTAACAACGCAAGGTCCAGCTTCTACCTTAGTAACCGGAACAGCCGTGCCGTCCTCTAAAAATTTCTGCGTCATTTCTATTTTTTTTCCTAAAATAAATTTCATAATAAATTAACTTTTCGGGGTAAAAATAAAAACCAGAAGTCTAAAATTATTTCCGCGACAAACTTTAAATAATAATTTTAGGCTTCTAGCCTTTACTCAACGGATGTATTTAAAGGCCTTAATTTTTTATCTTCTCAAAATTCTCCTAATAATTCATTGAAGGTATAGAGGTTTTCCCAAAGGATCTTTCTCTACATTTCCAATAAACTACTATTTAAAATTACATTTTTATTTCTATATCCACTCCTGAAGGCAAATTCAGATTGGTCAAAGAATCTACGGTTTTAGGGGTGGGGTTAAGAATATCTATCAAACGCTTATGCACTCTGATTTCGTACTGATCTCTCGCGTCTTTATGCACAAAGGTTGATTTATTAACCGTGTATTTGCTTTTCTCGGTCGGCAAAGGAATCGGACCGGCAATGGAAGCGCCGGTGCGTTCGGCGGTCTCAATAATAGTGCGGGTGGATTGATCAATAATCTTATTGTCAAAAGCTTTGATTTTAATTCTGATGCGCGGTTTATAATCCTCGCTCTTTGCTTTTTCCTCGACTTTTGCCTTACTTTCGGCTTTCTTGACTTTGTCGGTTTTTTTGGCTTTAGTGGGCGACATCTATTTTTTTATATTCTTTAGCGATGTTCCAGCCCCGTCCGAGTACTCGGACGGGGCTGGAAAACCTATCTGTGATATTCTATTATTTACTGATTTTATTAACCACGCCCGCGCCGACTGTTCTGCCGCCTTCGCGGATAGCGAATCTCATTTTTTCCTCCAAGGCAACCGGGGCGATTAATTTAATCTTCAAATTAACGGTATCTCCGGGCATAACCATTTCCGCTTCGGCCGGCAGTTCCACTTCGCCGGTAACGTCAGTAGTGCGGATATAAAATTGCGGTTTATATCCTTTGAAAAACGGCTTATGACGTCCACCCTCTTCTTTGGTTAAGACATAAACTTTGGCTTCAAATTCAGTATGCGGAGTGATAGACCCTGGTTTGCACAATACTTGACCGCGCTCTACTTCTTCCTTCTTAGTGCCGCGCAGTAAAACACCCGCGTTATCTCCCGCCCGACCCTCATCCAAAGATTTATTAAACATTTCTATGCCAGTAACTACTGTTTTTTGGGTATCCCTAAAACCGACGATTTCCACTTCATCGTTCAAATGGACAATGCCTCTCTCAATTCTCCCGGTCACCACTGTGCCGCGTCCTTCAATGGAAAAAATATCCTCAATAGGCATAAGAAAAGGATGCTCGGTATCGCGTTGCGGTTCGGGGATGTAAGTATCTAAGGCATTTACTAAATCAAAAATCGGCTTAGCTGCCTCAGCATCCGAAGAATTCTCTAAAGCTTTTAAAGCAGAACCGCGGATAATCGGAGTATTGGCTCCATCAAATTCGTATTTATTGAGCAAATCGCGGACTTCTTCTTCCACTAAATCAATTAATTCCTTATCTTGAACTTGGTCAATCTTATTTAAAAATACCACGATTTTCGGAACACCGACTTGTTTAGCCAAAAGAATGTGTTCGCGAGTTTGCGGCATCGGGCCGTCGGCGGCGGAAACTACCAAAATAGCTCCATCCATCTGGGCGGCACCAGTAATCATATTCTTGACGTAGTCGGCGTGACCCGGGCAGTCAACGTGAGCATAATGACGTTTCTCACTTTCATACTCCACGTGAGCCGTGGCAATAGTGATACCGCGCTCTTTTTCTTCCGGAGCTTTGTCGATATCATCGACATTTTTCGGCTTAGCTAACCCCTTGAGAGCTAACACGCTTAAAATAGCCGCCGTTAAAGTGGTTTTACCATGATCAACGTGACCGATAGTGCCAACATTGACATGGGGTTTAGTGCGTTCAAATTTTTCTGCCATAGTAATTATCTCCTTTAACGGCCCCCAAATTTGCGGGGTTTTATCCAGCCGTCAGTTTATTAATTTTTAATATAGTGTAAAAATTATACCATATCTGCTTTTTTTAGGCAAGAAAGCGAAAATTTCAGCGAATCCACAGCTTTTCCACTAGACTTAATTGGGATTAATCAACCGGTTCAAGGTAATAACGGTCTTCTTCTGCCTCCCATTCTTTATCGTCTTTTTCCTCTAAATCATCAATTAAATCGTCGGCTAGAATATCCAAACCCTCGTCCTTTTTACTTTCTTTCCACAGGGCAATATCGCCGTTTATTTTATCTAACATTTCGGAATCTGTCAAGGACTTAACTCTTTCTTTATAAATTTGGTTTTCTTCTCTTAGAGATAATCCATTATTCTTGGCTAAGAATAGCTCATAATCCTCTAAACTCAAAATTACGCAGGACGGTTCGCCTTCTCCATCGGTGATGATATAACGCCCGCCAACTTTTTTTAATAAATCAATTATTTTTTTAAAATTAGCCATAAAATTATCCTTTTCTTTTACTTATAATTTCCTCGGCTACATTGCGCGGCACCTCTCCGTAATGACCAAATTCCATGGAATAACTGGCTCGTCCTTGGGTCATAGAGCGCAAATCCGTGGCATAGCCGAACATCGCGGCTAAAGGAACTTCGGCATCAATGACTTTGGCCGTTCCGCGATCGCGCATTTCTTTAACATGCCCGCGGCGGGCGTTTAAATCACCAATGACATCACCCATAAATTCCTCCGGGGTGACAACTTCAATCTTCATAATCGGTTCAAGTAAAACGAGGTTAGCTTTTTTAGTCGCTTCCTGAAAAGCTAACGACCCGGCGATTTTGAAAGCCGCTTCCGAAGAATCAACATCGTGATATGAACCGTCAAAAACCGTAACCTTGATATCAAGCATCGGATAACCGGCGAGCACTCCCCTGCCCATGGCTTCCTGAATGCCTTTGTTGATCGGAGCGATATACTCTCTGGGAATAGCGCCGCCTTTAACCGAGTCAACGAATTCATATCCTTTACCGGCTTCCAATGGTTCAACGGTAATGACGCAATGTCCATACTGACCACGGCCGCCGGATTGTTTAATATATTTTCCTTCGCCTTCAGCGGATTTTTTAATGGTCTCCTTGTAGGCCACCTGTGGTTTGCCGACATTGGCCTCCACATGAAATTCTCTTTTCATGCGTTCAATAATAATTTCCAAATGCAATTCACCCATACCGGAAAGAATGGTCTGCATGGTTTCCTCGTCCGTATGCACGCGGAAAGTCGGGTCCTCTTCGGCTAATTTTTGCAGGGCCATACCCATCTTTTCCTGGTCGGCCTTGGTCTTGGGCTCCACGGCAATGTCAATAACCGGAGTCGGAAAAATGATAGATTCTAGAACAATCGGATGGTCGGGGTCGCACAAAGTATTACCAGTGGTGGTATTTTTAAGCCCCACCGCGGCGGCAATTTCTCCGGCATAGACATCTTCAACTTCTTCACGGGAATTGGCGTGCATGCGCAAAATTCTTCCAATGCGTTCTCTCTCACCAGTAGTAGCATTTAAAACATAAGAACCTGCCTTTAACTGCCCGGCATAAACCCTGAAAAAAGCCAGCTTACCGACAAAAGGGTCGGTAGCTATTTTAAAAGCTAAGGCGGTGAAGGGCTCATCATCGGAAGTTTTTACTTCTATTTTTGTTTCCGGATTTTTTGGATGAAATCCGATAAGCGGCGGGACATCCAGCGGGGACGGTAAATAATCGGCGACTCCGTCCAAGAGAAGCTGCACGCCTTTATTTTTTAAAGCGCTGCCGCAAAATACCGGAATTATTTCATTGTTAACCACTGCTTTTCTCAGGGTCTTTTTTAAATCCTCTAAAGGGATTTCTTCACCATTCAGATACTTATTCATCAAAACTTCGTTGTGTTCCACAATGGCTTCAAGTAACTCCGCTCGGTACTTCAAAACTTTTTCTTTCATCTCTTCCGGAATATCTTTGTCTTCCCATTTGGTCCCCAGTTCGTCTAAATAAACACGCGCTTTTTGTTCTAATAAACTAACGATTCCTACAAAATTGGCCTCGGTGCCAATCGGCAATTGAAGCGGATAGGCCTTTTTGGTTAAACGGTCGTGGATGGATTTTAAATCAGCGTAAAAATCAGCTCCCATTCTGTCTAATTTATTGACAAAACAAATTCTCGGAACATTATATTTATCCGCCTGCCTCCAGACGGTTTCCGACTGCGGCTCCACGCCTGCCACGCCGTCAAAAACTACGACCCCGCCATCTAAAACGCGCAGGGAGCGTTCCACTTCAGCCGTGAAATCCACGTGACCCGGAGTATCAATAAGATTAATACGACAATTTTTCCAAAAACAGGTGGTGGCGGCCGAGGTAATGGTAATTCCGCGTTCGCGTTCCTGTTCCATCCAGTCCATCGTCGCTTCACCCTCGTGCACCTCGCCAATTTTATGCTTTTTGCCAGTGTAAAACAAAATACGCTCGGAAACCGTAGTTTTTCCGGCGTCAATATGGGCGATAATTCCGATGTTGCGAGTATCGGCTAAACTGTATTCTCTAGGCATGGCTTAGTAAATTAACATTTTATTTAAAAATTGGCATCAGTTATCTGGAAAAATGCGCGAAGGCGCGATTAGCTTCGGCCATTCTGTAAACGTCTTGCTTCTTTTTAACCGCGTCGCCCTGCCCTTGAGCCGCATCCATAAGTTCTAAAGCCAATTTCTCGTACATGGGCTTGCCTTTGCGGCTTCTCGCGGCATTAAGAAGCCAGCGATAAGATAGCGCCAGTTTTCTTTCCCCGCGAACAGCGGTCGGAATCTGGTAGTTGGCGCCACCGACACGTTTACTCCTTAGCTCCACGCTCGGTCCGACATTCTTTATGGCTTCATTATAAATTTCTAACGGGTCCTGCTTGGTTTTCTCTGAAATATAATCAAAGGCCTTATAAATAACCCTCAAGGCGGTGCTTTTCTTGCCACCTCTCATTAAATAATTGGCCAATTTGGCAATTTGAATACTGTTAAATTTATAATCAGGAGTAATTTTTCTTTTGGGTGCTGGTTTGCCTCTCATAATCAAAAATTATTTAGATTTTTTAGCTCCATATAAAGAACGTCCCTGCTTGCGACCTTCCACTCCGCTGGTATCAAAAACGCCCCTGACTATATGATAACGCACGCCCGGCAAATCTTTCACTCTGCCTCCGCGAATCATTACAATGGAGTGCTCCTGTAAATTATGCCCTTCGCCAGGGATATAAGCAGTGACTTCCATACCGTTAGAAAGCCGCACGCGCGCGATTTTTCTTAAAGCCGAGTTAGGTTTTTTAGGCGTAGTCGTGGTGACTTTAACACAAACCCCGCGTTTATACGGACTGCCTTTGGGCAATTCGTTTCTGCGTCGCCTTAAAGTATTAAAAACCGTCTGCAAGGCGGGAGTTTTAGATTTTTTCTTTGAGCTCGTCCTTCCATGACGGACTAATTGGTTAATTGTAGGCATAATAATAAAAATTTAAGTAAAATAAAACAGCTTACTTCAGCTTTAATTTTTCTCACAAGATACTACTAAATTACCATAATCCTAAAAACTCGTCAAGAGCGGAAAAAATCACGGTTTTTCGGGGTGTAATTTTAGCTAAAATTAGCCGTTTTAAAAAAGCAAAGGCCTCCCGACAATTAGCCCGTAGATTAGCCAAATAATGGGAGATAAAATTTCAAAAGCAAAAAAGACAAAAAATAATACAATTATCATGCCATAACGCTCTAGGGAATATAATCTTTCCGCCCACTGGCTGGGCAATAAAACGTAGAGAATTTTGGAACCATCCAGCGGGGGGAGCGGCACTAAATTAAAAACTGCTAAAAGGATATTGGCATAAACAATAACGCTTAAGACCAACGAAAAATTATTCATTGGATAAAAGCGCACCAAAAGACCGAAAACTATGGCCACCAACAAATTAGCTAAGGGTCCGGCTATGGCTACCAAGGCCGGCCCCCATTTAGGATATTTTAAGTTGTAAGGATTAAAGGGTACGGGCTTAGCGTAAGCGAAGACAAAACTGCCGCCGGAGAGCAATAGCAAAATAATCGGCAATATAAAAGTCCCCCAAGGGTCAATATGAGCTAAAGGGTTTAGAGTCAGACGGCCAAAACGTTTGGCCGTCGGGTCGCCAAGCGCATCAGCCGTCCAGCCATGAAAATACTCGTGGATAATGGCCGAGGGAATAATTATTACAAAAAATAATAGTAAACTATAAAACATATTTATTTTTTACTCCGCCTAAAAATCTTACGGTCCATATACCAGTATACCATTCTCTTGACTCCCTTAAAAGAGCGTGCTAAAATAAATTTACTATTAATTTAATTTAAAGATATGTCCAGAAGATGCGATGTTTGCCACCGCAAGCCAAAAACCGTGGTCAGCCGAAGCCATTCCAATATCGCCACTAAGCGTAAACAATTTTTAAATCTGCAAAATAAAACGATTGGGGGAAAAAGAATAAAAATCTGCAGCCGCTGTTTAAAGACCATGGCTAAAAAAGCAAAATAAATAAATTTTAAAACTCCCCCGTCCCGAGTACTCGGGACGGGGGAGTTTTTTGTTTCAAAAAAATTGGAATTTTTACTAATACTATTTTAAAAATCCTTATTTATTTTTTATCTTAAAACTGCCTAAAATCTTATCAAACAATTCCCCATAAGAAGTAAAATTACTTTTAGTGGCATTGAAAGAAATCGCCCAAATATCATTACTACCGCCGGCAGTCAACGCCACGGCTGCCCCAAAATCAACTCCCCGCTGTTTCACCGTAGCTTCAATCAAAAGAAAATCCCTGCCGTTAATTGTCTTCACTTGTTCACCGGTAAAAACAACTTCCGGCACCACTTGTTTTAAAGTATTCTTAAAATACTCTACGTATTCTTCGCGAGTGCGGTCGCCAAGAGTGTCATAACTCACCGAAAAATTGGTCTGAAAATTTATCTTCTGCGCTTCCGGGTCGGTGATTTTTTCCCGCGCGTTCACCGCCATTACCGAAACCCCTGGCGGAGCCGAGGTCTCGCGCCACCCGGCCGGCAACATAATGGAAAAATCCGCTTTGTCTAAAATACTATTGTCTCCGGCCACTCCTTCTCGTGGCGCTCCGTCCATGTTTAAAGCTTCCCCTTTATCTGAAGCGCCCCGCTGGCCAAAATAAAAACCGAGGCCAATGCCAATGGCTAAAATTACTAAAATCACAACGCCGATTAAAATTTTGTTTCTCATAAAATATATTTTTAATACTTATTCTTTAATCCCGCTTTTTTATTGTCATTCTGACCCTCACCCCCACTTGTTATTCTGAGTCCTGGATCCCGAGTACTCGGGACGGGACGAAGAATCTCGGGTTCATATCCTTCCCCCGCATTTGCGGGGTCAGGATGACATTATAATTAGAGTTTTAAAATCCAAAACCCCTATAAAATAAAAACAGACATCCTTTTAAATCGGGATTTCTGTTTTTAACATATAAAAACCCTATTTGATTTTTTTCACCAGCATCTCCAAAAGATTCTTAACTTCCAGCTGGGCTTCGGCTTCCGTACGGCTTTCGGTAAATTTCTGCCATTGTGCTAAAATCTCCTGGTCATCAATTTCCCTGACGGCATTTTCCAACTTTAAACGGGTTTCAAAATCCACCTCCCCCTGCGCCTTAAGAACATGTTTAATAAACAAGTTCGTAAAACTTAAAACCTTTCCGTTTGTTTCCTCTCCATTCAGGGTAGATTTAAGCTGCTGACACTCCTTAAATACCATAAAATAGCGGGTGATGGCAAAAACATTGCCCGCGATTAGCAAGAGAATGACGACCGTAAGAATGGCTTTTTTAACGCTCATACTATTTATTATGTTTATTTATTATATATTATTTTAAAATTTATTACAAGGTTTTATCCACTATTTTCTTAAACATCTATCTCTTTTGCGGTCCTGATAAAAATTGTAAAGTAAGAACAAAATCACCACTGCTAAAGCCGCGGTTTTCCAGTCCAAAGTTTTCAACCACCAATATTTGGGCTTTATTTCTATATTAAAATGCACGCCCCGGCCTTCTTTTACCTGAAAAGGCTTGCCTTCATATTTAAGATAACCATTGGCCTCTACCGTGGTATAGTAAAACCCCGGCGGCACCAAAAAAGAGTATTTGCCGGTAATATCTGTCACCTGCGGGTTTTCCTGTTGATAATCTTTAGCCGGCCAGAGTTCATAGGCCTTAGTTTGCGGGTTTAACCAAAAGATAGAAACAATGGCGCCCGGAACGCGAATTTCTTTATCGCCGTAACCCTCATAAATATAACCTTCCGGGTCAACCACCGCCAGCAGGCGCAACTGACGCCGCCCCACTTCCGGGTCAATATAATCAATCACCGTAATAATTTCGTATTCACCGTCAACTACCGGCGCCTGAATTTCCGCCGTGTAAATGCCATCATTATCCGGGTCGGTATATTCAAATTCTAATAGCACCAACTTTTCTTCAACGCGCACCGGCTCTTTTTCCTCCTGCGCCAGCGCCGGCTGACCAAAAAGCCAGGAATAAATCAAAGAATCCACCGGCCCCTCAAAAGCCGTGGGAGTTGAAGCGCGTGATTTAAAAACTAAATAGCCAATAACTTTTTGAGCCGGGCCGTCGGGTTTCACCGCCAGATTCAAAGTGCGGCCCGCCACGGTCACAATTTTCTGCTCCGCCTGCCCCCTCTCGTTGATGGTCAGGGCGATATTAAAATCTATAATTTCCCCGCCGGTTCTGGCAAAAATAATTTCCGAAGGCATCTTTTGTTTAAATTGAAAAGGTAATTGGGCTAAAGGTATGCCGCGTGGCAAAGTTAATTCACCGGCTTCAATCGCCGTTGCCGGCAAACCAGCACCTTGCTCTAGGCGAGCCAGGGTTAAACTCTCAATTCCCGTATTTGTTGCCGGAACTCCGATAATTTTTTGGAGTTCGGATAAAGTCAGTTTGCTAAATTCCGCTCCGGCCAAGGCTTCCAATTGCTCCAAAGTGAAATTCTCCAAGCCGGTATTTTTTATCTCTACGCCAGACATCTGCCCCAATTGAACGAGGGTCAACTGGCCCCATTCCTCAACTGTCGGCAAGCCGACGAGTTCGGACAAGCCCGGCAAAGTAATCTGCGCGTTTTCCAGTTTCTGGATATCGGTGACTTTGGTGATTCCGACTTCCGCGAAGGTCTTGCCTAACTCCGGAAATTTCTGCGTCAAAGCGCGGATGCTTGTGGGCAAAGGCGCGAAAACAAACCTCCTTAAAGGTTCCCGCGAAAATAAATCCCACTCGCCCTTCATTGCCAAGGGCGTATAAAGCGGGACTATTTTTTCCAAGGGGACTTCCGAGGGAGCCAGCCCTTCTATTTTTGATTTTAAAAATCCGGGGACCAATTTGCTTAAAAATTTAGGAACTAAATCCAAGACCTTTTCTATCTGTTCCGGAAGCGGAGGGAAAAATGGTTGCTCACCGGAAGGCAGCGTGGTGGGAGGGGCTATTTCTACACCCGGAGAAACTTCTTCGCTTGGCGCAACCGCTTCAGCCGGAGGAAGAACTGGGGCATAAGCATAATCTAATTTTATAGAATCGGAAAAAGTGCCGAGAATAAACCCGTATTGGTCATAAAAATGGACGTAAATCGTATAGTCGCCCGCCGGGCACTCTAAATCCCGTCCGCATAAATCCCATCCTTTCACCGAAACGGGAAGTTCCTGAACAGCATTTAAAAAATCCGTCCGATTGGAAATAGCTATCTTTTGAACTGTGGCATCAAATTCCAACCGCAAACTTATGGAGCGATTGTTGGTATAAACATCATTATTATTAATAACGACTTTAAAGGCCGGGGGCAGCCCTCCGCCGCCATCACCGGGAGATGCCGGTCCCGGTCCGCCGCCATCACCTTCATCATTATCATCAGCAGAAGTACAGCCGTTATCAGCCGGGTAATCCGTCCGACCGTCACCGTCATCATCTATGTCGTTATTACATTTTGACCTGGACGAACCCGGGCGATAATCTGTCCTGACGGAATAATCAACGGTCGCGCAAGAAGAAGTTGTTGAACAATTAAAAATAATCCAGCCGGTATTTTCGCCCCAGGCATAGCCGCTAAAATTACCAGAACTATCTATACTTACGCCGCCGTAAGTCGGATTAAAATTTATCCAGCCCACGTTTTCGCCCCAGGCATAGCCGGACAAAGTGCCGCCCCCGTCATTGGCTACTTTATAATCCACCGTAGCGCAGGAATTGCCATCGGAACAATTAAGAGAAATCCAGCCGATGTTCTCGCCCCAGGCGTAGCCGGACAAAGCCGAATCAGTGACATGCACATCGCCTTCCGTTGTGCCTAAATTAAGCCAGCCAATGTTCTCGCCCCAGGCATATGGATAGGAACTGTCAATTGTGCCGTCGGTGGTACTGGCTAAGGCCGGCTGAAAAACAAAAAAAATCAGAGCCAGAGAAAAAGCTCCGAAAAAAAATATTAAAAAATTTATTGCTTTTCTTTTAATCACTTTTGCGTGTTAAAAAATAACCAAGAGACAATTCTATATTCTTACCATCACATTCCCAGCCCCTCTTTTATATCTTTCAATTGTTCTAAAATACTCCCGTTGGCATTGGCGTCAACGGCGCTGGAATCATAAGTACCAACCACCACATTCCAAACATCCTCCAAACTGTTCATACTAGTAGCCGGTGCGGCGGTGGGGTTCAAACTGCCGGCCCGCACCCAGTCAACAACCTTAAAAAGTCCTAAAAGCAAAAAGAAAGCGAAAACATAAATCGCTATCCTTTTAAAACATTTTAATTTGATGTTTTTCTCGGACATAAGTTTGATTAGAGATCCTTCACTGCGTTCAGGATGACATCATGTTTTTGTATTGTCATCCTAACTTTTTATTTTTTTGTCATTCTGACCCCGCCTTGGCGGGGGAAGAATCTGAATTCTACATATTTTCCGACAAATCTTCCCATTTAGGATTGGCTTGTGTTATCAGGGCGATTTTCTTTCTCCTCAACCAACCCTTTATTTCCTTTTCTCTTTCAAGGGCCGCTCCGACATCATTTGTGTCTTCGCAATAAACTAGTTTGCCAACATTATATTTTTCAGTAAATCCTTTAATCAACTTGTTTTTATGTTGATACGCTCTCGCTATTATGTTGTTTGTAATACCCGTGTATAAGACCTTATCTGTTCTATTAGTCATAATATAAACAAAATATCTTTTGGACATGGGTTCGAATTAGAGATCCTTCACTGCGTTCAGGATGACAATAAGTGTGTCATTCTGACCCCGCCTTGGCGGGGGAAGAATCTGATTTAAAAGTTATTCTACCGGGGGTTCTTCCACGGGTGGTTCCTCAACAATCGGAGGTTCTTCCTCTGGCGGGTTTTCGGCGGCCGGCTCTTCTTCAACTGGAGGATTCTCTACTACCGGTTCTTCTGCCGGAGGTTCCTCGGCGGGCGGATTATCTGCCCCTCCACTTTGGTCGGGGTCTTCAATTGGCGGATTTTCCACGGTCGGTTCTGTAGATGGCGCAACTGGTTCAACAACGATTTCTTCTTCCGGCTCATAGCCAGCGCGCACCGCCATCACCATCCAATCAAAATCAATGTTGGAATTACCGCCGTTTAACTCTCTGACCGTGAAACCGATATATTTATCGTCCGTTGATTTCATTTTTTCCGAAACATACAAGCCCTGCGTATTTTGGGTCGGAGTTAAAATAACTTTAAAAGGAACCTTGTGAGAAATTATCTCCGCAAAAGTCGGGTCAACTTCTTCAAAGAGTATAATCTTTTGGCCATTGGTCAAAGTGGAGGAGCCGGAAATCATTAATTCCGCTTTATCGGAAAGCAAAGAGAACATCACGCGTTTGCCGTCCGATGTTTCAAACTCCACGCCAAAGGCTTTGGCGGTAATTAAATTGTCTTTGTCGTCAAGCGACCAATAGGCCGTCGCTCCATCGCTGGTCACCACCTCGCCATTGTTCAAACCGTTGGAAATTATGTCAGCTAACACCAAGGAATCATCCAAATAATCCGGCACTTCGTATTTGTCTTTGTCCGATTCTTTATCTAATAATTTATTTTCATTTAAATCTTTGATGTAAATCAGCTGTTCGCCGGTCAACTCTTCCAAAATTCTCACCACCTTGGTCATATCCACGTTAATTTCTTTGTCATCTTTTCTAGAAAAGAATGACCAGGCCATTTCTTCGCTCTTGCCTTCCGGAATAGCCGAAAAATTATGCGGAGAAAGGTTGGTTTCATTGCCGTCCTCGTCACGAACAAATAATTCGGAAGTGACTGACGCATCGCCGTCATCATAATCAACGGCGTAAAGGATAATGGCGTCAGTCACCGAAGCCGAAGGGTCAGTGCCGTTGTAGATAATAACTTGATTAGTACTTTGCAAACCGACGGCCTTGACTGTTTCGGCAAAATCAAATCTGTCTTCATCTTCCATATATGTCAGCGTGCCGCTATTACTATTGCCCCAAAACTCTATTACGGCGTCGGTCGCTAATTCATCAGTACCAAGGATAATCCGGTCGTCCTTGATTTTAAGGACTGTCGCCGCACTACCGGTACCGTCAATCGGGATATAAAATTGCAGCCAGGGGTCAGCTCCCTGCATAAGTTGAATTTGCGCGGTTTGTGTAGTTCCGGCAGCGTCCGCCTGCATGTATAAAATACCACTATTAACACTTGACCCATTTTCTTTTAATAAAATGTCCTTATCAAGTTCCAATCCCCCGTCATCAATCCTTGCAATCTCCGTCCCATCCACATTAAACTTGAATTGACCTTTGTCAGCCGTGGCCGAAGCCGCGTCAGTGGTGAATTGAACATAGTTCAAAGTTTGAGCTCCGGTATCATAAACGGATTGAATGGTTAATTCTTCAGCATCAGCCGCGCCAAGCTTAATAGTTGGGCTGCCATCATTGGAAGCGTCATAAATAGTCAAATCGCCGGTATCTGATACCAAGAATTTGCTTGTTCCGCCAACCTGCAAGTCCATCAAGCTAACTGTCGGCCAACCGGTTTTGTTGGTTTCGGTTATATTGGCGAGGATATGGGTATAGGTTTCACCACCTGCCGAAGCCGCATCACTAAGAGTGCGGGTGATACTTACTCCATAGTTACCGGCGGCGCCGGAAGTAAGACTACCCAAAGCAACAAGAAACCCGTTGTTAATCGTGGTCGCCCCTGTCCCTGTGCCGACATTCGCTCCCGTTGATAGAACCAGATTCGTTTGGTTATGTGAAAACGCACCATATTGATTATTTGATATATCGGGGTCTATTCCGGAGAAAATACCTAGTAATGGATCTGTTTGTGCCGCAATATCAAAATCTCTGCCCCCATAAAGCGAGTCAACTAATAAAAATTGTCTCCCCAGACCGCTACCTACACCCCAAGTAAATTGGTTGTTCGTTGTATCAACGTGAGAATACCAATTTGTTGATACCACGGTCCCACCCATAACATAAGCATTATCCCCAACCGCCCATCCGCTATTGAAAACAGTAAAACCGTCAAGATAACTACGCCCCTGGACATAGAATGAATTATCATAATAAATAGCCCCGTTAAAACTAGCAGCTCCACTTGCGCCGACCATAGTATAGCCATAATAACCAGTTCCAGCTTTTTCTCCGCCATTCAATTTCAAAATACCGCCGTTATGGTTGCCTGTCCCGCCGCTTCCGGCATCATCCGCAACGATTGATATGCCTACACCGTTCGCATCGTCTGTCCCCTGCGTCGGAACGCTGATTGCCAAAGCGTTATTTTTAGTGCCAGTGATGGCAGTGGTGAGGCCGGTAAGGGTGCCACCCATAGCAATACTTGTAGCCGAGCTGATAGCTCCACCAGTGAACACCACGCTTTCTATGGCAACTGTTCCGCTTGTGGAAGCAATGGTAAGAGAAGTCGTGCCGGAATGAGTGATATTAACTGTATTACCCGACATTGTTAAATCGCCGGACATTCCGAGGGTGGTAACACCAGACAACGCCCCGCCCATCGCCAAAGAGGTAACACCAGTAATAGCGCCCGAACCATCAATCGTCATTGTCCCATCGGTAAATCCGGCAGTCGCATTAACGCTACCAGTTAATTCCAATCCCCCGTCATCAATCGTCAAAATATCCGTGCCATCTACATCAAAGATATATTTACCTTTGTCGGCCGTGCCACTGGCAGCGGCAGTAACAAACTCCACATAATCCAAGGTCTGCACGCCAGCGTCATAGACAGTTTTAATGGTTAATTTTTCGGCTGTTGCCGCTCCTAAAGTAATTAAAGGATTGCCGTCATTGGAGGCGTCATAAATCGTTAAATCACCAGTATCTGATACTAAGAATTTACTTGTTCCACCCACCTGCAAGTCCAGCAAACTAACAGTCGGCCAGCCGGTTTTATCTGTCTCTGTCAAATTAGCTAAGATGTGGGTATAGGTCTCGCCACCTGCCGAAGCCGCATCGCTTAATGTTCTTGTGATAGACACGCCATAGTTCCCCGCCGCAGCCGCGGTGAGGTCGCCAAGAGCGACAAGAAAACCGTTATTGATTGTAGTTGGTCCAGTTCCAGTTCCGACATTAGCGCCTGTTGAGAGAACAAAGTTAGCTTGGTTATGTGCTAATAAGCCATACTCGTTGTTGCTTGTATCCGGAGAAGTGGCCGAAAAGATAGCCAAAGTCGGATTTGTCTGATCGACTAAATCGTGGTCTTTTGTTCTATTTGTGTTGCCCCCCGTAATAATAAGGGAATTTCCTAATGCCGTGCCAGTCCAAAAAATCAACTGGTCTTGTGTTGTATCCACATAAAAACCAGCACCAGTGCCTGCTATAGTTCCCATATTTAGGGTCTGGCCGTCCATCACACCTAAACTATTTGAAAAATAAGCTCCAGCATCAAAATAAGTTATACCATTAACCTCCAATTTACCGCTAATCAATAAATCATCATTAGCAGCCAAGGATTGGCTAGTCGTTCCTGCGTCGCCGATCCTTACATAATCTCCGGTGGTGGGAAGGATAGTGAAGGTAGTGCCGTCATCTGAGATAGTTCCTCTTGAATTCAAAGTAATATTACCAGTTAATTCCAATCCCCCATCATCAATGGTCAAAATATCCGTGCCGTCAACGTTAAAGATGTATTTACCTGAATCCGCTCCCGCGAGGGCTGTGTCAGTGGTAAAAGTTACGCTGGCAAGGGTTTGCGCCCCACCCGTGTAGTTCGCTTGGATATGGAGCTCTTCAGCATCGGCCGAGCCCAGACGGATTTCGGGTGAACCGTCGCTAGTCGCTTCGTAATCGGTAATATCACCGGCCATAGTAATGCCACCATCCAAACCAAGTAAACCGTCTTTGTCTATGTAGGCCTTTTCGGTGGAGAGGTTATCGCTATAGAAAGAAATAATTTTAGCTCCGGAAGTGGAAAGAGGATTGGAGTTACCAATTTTTACTGCAATAGCGGCGGCATTATCACTAGCACTAGCCACAATAGTCATTGCGGAAGCGCCGATAGTGGTTAAGTTATTAGCCATGAAAGCAGTGGTCGTAAATGCGGCAGTCAGAGCAGAATTTGTTGTAACATAGATTTGGCCGCTACCTCCCAAATAAAAACCAGTGTCGGCATCGCTGGAAAAAGTCATAGACGGAGCGTAATAAGCGCCGTCACCCACCGCCGCGCTACCATAAATAAGAGCTCCACTATCTCTGATATTAAGAATTTCACTGCCATCAACATTAAACACAAACTTGCCTTTGTCTGCCGTGCCGGAAGCCACATCGGTCTGGAAGAGAACATAGTTTAAAGTTTGCGCACTGCCATCGTAGACGGATTGGATGTGCAGTTCTTCGGCGTCGGCAGAACCAAGACGGATTTCCGGACTGCCGTCGTTAGTGGCTTCGTAAATAGTTAAGTCGCTAGATAGACCAAGAGTGCCGGCTAAGGTGACGGTGCTGTCAAAATAAGCAGCGCCAGCAACCTCAAGAACATCCCCAATCATAAGCGAATCCGTACCCAATGTTTGAGTTGGATTTACGTTTCCAATACTTACCCATCCATCGGCGCCAGCATTCGCGCTGTTTCCGCCAAACAAATAAACCTTCCCGCCGGCATTATCTTCTGCCCCCTCCCCGCCATTTCCCCCGTAGATAACCAAATCGCCACCAACTCCGCCCGTGGTAGCTGCTCCACCATCACCAGCGGCTAACGTAAGAGTTGTCCCGTTAGTATCTCCGGTTGCTTCTCCGCTCCGCACATCCAACGACTGATCTGCCACACCGCTAACAGTTCCTGACACCTCTATCCCCCCATCATTAACGGTTAAAATATCCGTGCCATCAACATTGAAAACGAACTTGCCTTTGTCTGCCGTGCCGGAAGCAACATCAGTGGTGAATTTGACGTAATCCAAAGTCTGGGCGCCGGAGTCATAGACGGACTGGATAGTTAGCTCTTCAGCATCAGCCGCGCCAAGTTTAATAGTTGGACTGCCATCATTAGAAGCGTCATAAATCGTCAAAGAACCATTATAAAGAAAATATGCCTTTTCTGTTGTGTTATTCATAAATGACGCTAACTTCCCGGCGCTGTAAGAGGAAGAGCTTCCGATGGCAACAGCGGAAACACCCGCTCCATCTGTATAGTTACTCGTCAAAGCTAAGGGGCGGTTTGTTAAAATTCCTAAGACTGTCGGGGTATACGTTACCCCAAAAGTTGTTTGGACAGGGTTTAATTGCAAAGCTGAGTTACTTCCCAAAACAAGACTACCATCCTCCATCCAAAACGCCCTTCGAGTCCAGGCGCCTGCCCCTTCTTTAGAATAAATTTGTAAATCGTTACGGTGAGCACCAGGGTATATAGGGGCTGCAAAAATTCTCCAATTATCTGTTTGCGTTGCCGTACCACTCCACGCTTGAGTTATAAACTCCAAAGCGGGTGAATATTGTGCAGCGACATTTGTGGCTGCGGTTGTATTTTGTAACACCAATCCAGCAGTAGAAGGATAAGTCGCGCCTAGGGCATCATAAGTTAAGGTCTCATCTCTCGCGGTTATGGAGTTTACAACATCAATCCCCCCATCATCAATCGTGAGAATATCCGCACCATCTACGTTAAAGATGTATTTACCCGAATCCGCGCCAGCGAGGGCTGTGTCAGTGGTAAAGGTGACGCTGGCAAGAGTTTGAGCTCCGCCGGTATAATTTGCTTGGATATGCAATTCTTCGGCGTCGGCAGAACCAAGACGGATTTCCGGACTGCCGTCGTTAGTGGCTTCGTAAATAGTGAGGTCACTACCCAAAGCAAGGGCACTAGAAAAATCAACCATACCAGTAACCGACAAAGCATTAGTCGGGTCCGTAGTGCCGCCAATGCGAGTATTGGAATATAAAATGTTATAGCCCTTATTAGTGGCTTCATAAATTGGGTAATAGGTTATATCAGTATCGCTGACATTGGAATAAAAACCGTACTGCGTGCCGCCGGTGGAAGCCCCCCAGCCATTGCCGATGGAAATATGATAGCCAGTATCACCGGCCTTGGTTCTCATATTGGAATCAACGCCATAAGCTGTAATAGTGCCGCCGGCGGAGGTCGTCAAAATATCATTCCTGACCCCATAGATTGTTAAAGTATTCCCCGCGGTTAAATTATTGGCGTAAATGGCGTTGCCAACTCCGGTTAAATTTCCTCCGTTAGGCGTGATAATGGTGGTTGGTGATAAATAGTTCCAAACGCCTTCAATCTCGCCGTAATCCTCCAAATTAGCATCGGCGTAATTATAAACGCCAGTGGAAACGCCCATCTCTCCGGTAACAGTAAGGTCGTTTCTAACCCCAACGGCTACCGCTTGATAGTTCTCGCCGACATCAGTGTCCGTACTGGCCTCAACGGAATTATAAACGCCATACGCAAATCTACCATCTGCCGCCAGAGTGCCGGTGCCGGTGTTTACCGTGCTATACGTTCCATACACAATATCTCCATCCGTATCAGCGGAAACAGTTAAAGTTATCCCTTTTTGGGCATTAGCGGATAAAGGGGCAATAGTTATGGTGCTGTCAAAATAGGCGGCGCCATCAACCTCTAATCTGCCAGCGATAAACAAATCGTCGTTAGTATTTAAAGTATGCGAGGTGGCACCGGCATCGCCCACAATGGTGATACCTGAACCATTTGGTAGTAAAGTAAGGTTGCCGTTGGCAGTGGTGGCAATAGAGCCGCCGGAAGTGAGGGCAATGTCATTAGTAACAGTTAGATTGTCAGCGGTGATAGTGGAACCCGCAAGAGTAAGGGTAGCCGCAGCATTACCAAGGGTGACGGCGTCAGCCGCCCCAAGGTCAATATCAAAATATACTGTGCCGCCGGTAGCATTTTTAATCTGAAAAACATCATCGATGGCATCAGTGAGAGTAGTGTCAAAATTGTCTGAAGTCAAAGCTATATTGCCGGTGGCATTGCCGATGGTAACATCAGAGCCGGCGGTGGTATCGGCTAAATTAACCGAACCGTCAACATCCAAGGAAGTAGTGCCAGTAATAGCACCCGTAACATCTAATCCTAAACCAGCATCAACATTGCCGGTGAAAATCACTGTGCCGGTACCGGTTTGGGTGAGAGCTGAATTGGCCGCGGCAATTGTCCAAGAGCCGGCCGTGCCCGTAAAACTAAAAGCACCGCCAGACACATCAAGGCCAGCGGTAGCGTCAATATTTCCTCCGTTGGTAATACCGCCGTTATTAACATTTAAGCTGGAAACACTGGCTGAACCAAAAACAACGGCGCCATTAGAGCCAATGGAAAATTTCAAATCATTTCCACTGTTGTCATAACCGCGCAGAAAATAACCATTAGCATCGCCGTCATTGGAAAGTTTTAAATCTAAAATAGAAGTAGCGCCAGAAAAATCGTTACTATCAGTATTGGAAATGGTGGAAATTGTTCCCGTATCCAAAGTTGATGTCCAAGTATTGGTATATCCGGCAAAAGCAATGGTGGAATCGGCATCCGGATCGCCAATATCATCATAAGCGGAAGAAGCCGAACTCACGGCCTTAAAATAATATTTATCATTATCGGCATCGTAGGCCAAAACATAATCGTCTGTTGTCGGCAAATCTGCGGCAGCCAAAGCCACCGTGTATTGTTCTGCTGTGCCATTATGGAATACCAAGGTGCCCTGCTGGTTGGCAATGGTTGAGTCAATCGCTATTTCTCCGGCAGCATCAACAGTGGGCGCGGCGGCGCTTAAAATATCAACGCTGTCCGAGTTAACGGTAAAAACGGCCGTGCCATTATTCTGCACCTCAAATTTATTGCCACCCAAAATGTTGACTAATAAGTTTGAGTCCGTCGCCGTATCCGCTAAACTAAAAGTAATCGTTTTGTTATCCGTGGTGGTAATAGTGGCGGCGGAAGAGTTGGTGTAAATATTTTGCAAACTTAAACCAGCAATGTATTTCAACTGCTGTGAAACGTTTCCGTCAATATCGGCTATCTGGGCAGAAGAATCATAAGTACCGGCCAAAGTGTTAAAAATCTCCGACAAGCTCCGCATAGTAGAGCCCGGAGCCGCCGAAGGAGTCAAACTTCCCGCCTTGGCCGCCGCTATTCCAATAAAAAAAGTAATGGCCAGAAACCAAACAAAGGCGGTGAATACCTTTTTCACCCTCCACATATAGTAAAAGTTATATTTATTTGTATATTTATTATAGCATAAAATAGCCGAAAAATCAAACTTTTTTACTAAAAATCAGAAAAACTCCCTTTCTCTTTGTAAATTTCTTGATTTTTGGTCAATTTTTGATATTTTTTAGCTAATATTAGCTAAAAAATTCTAAAAACTCTACTGGCTAACCCCTAATAGTCTAAATTTTAAGGTCATAGAACGCTAAAATAGTTAAAAAATTCAAAAGTTATCCACAGGGTGCTAGAAATGGTTATCCACAAGGAAATACTTCTCTGATTTCTCAAATTCTTTACTCTATTGAACCCTACTTTCTACCGTTTCTGATTCCTTTTATTTTATTACTATTTCAAATCCCCTTCTGCATCATCTTAAGCCGCCTGCTCAATGTTATTTTGAGCCCAAAGAACTCGGGACGAAGAATCTGAATTAACAATTTAAAAGGGGACACCGCTTAGGCGCTCCTTTTTGTATTCTAACTATTTAATTCTATTTTCCAATTTCTATTCCGCTGGCTGAACAATTTCTCCGCTACCGCCTGACTGACTCGTAGCCGGTAACCCTTTTTCTAAATTATCCAAAATCTTCTTAACATCTTCGTTATCCGGAGCAATTTCTTTTAACTTTCTAAATGTTGTCAACGCCTTTTCCTTTTCCCCTTTGGCGTCGTAAGAAAGTCCGAGGATAAACAGGGCGTTGCCATTCTCCGGCACGACTTTCAAGATATTTTCCATAGCCGTAATAGTTTGGTCATAATCCTTATTGTTATACAACAGCCGGCCCAAATCAAACAAGGAATTAACATTCTGCGGATTCAACGCTCTGGCCTTTTTCAGATTCTCAATGGCTTTATCTATTTCCCCTTTGGCTTCGTAATACTGCGACAGAACGAGATAGGTTGCCTCAAGGTCAGCTTTTTTTTCTATGGCTAAATTCAATTGCTCCAAAGATTTATTAAGATACTCATCGGACTTTTCCTGGGATTTTTTTATGGCTTCCTTGTCTACATCTTGCTGGCTTTCGGCCTGCTTAATACTCTGCTTTAAGAAATTAGCGTAAGCAAGATACGTGCGGCCCTTGGCTAAATAAATCACCGGATTCATCGGCTCTAATTTTTCCACTTCGCTATAGGCGACAACGGCCGCGTCCGCGGAATTAGTGACAAAAGGTATCAGATTCTCGTAAATCGCGCCCAAAGAGAACCAATTTTCTCTTTCCAAAGGGTTAATTTCCGTAGCTCTTTTGGCAAAGCCAATGCCGTTCTGAAAACCGGTCTGAATAGCGGCCAATCCATCCTCTTTAATTTCCCCGCGGTTAATTTTCCCCACGTAATCGCTCACCATCGTAATACCCAGAGTGCGGTAATAAGCATCATCATGATACCATTTGAGGGCCTCGGAAAAACTTGTTATCGCTCCGCCCGTATCACCGGCGGACAATTTTCTTAAACCCTCGGTATAATTAATCTCGGCCCGGAAATGGCTTAAAAAAATAAAGAGAATAAAAGCCGCGCCTATTAACACGCCAATCAAAGACAGGGCACCGATAAGCGCTTTGTGGGCCAAAGTGTCAAAAGAAAAAATTTCCGTTTCTCCCCTGACTTTGCCCGCGATGACTAAAGCCAAAATCAAAAAGAAAAACAAATAAAAGAAGGTCACAAAATTAAGCGGATAAATAAAGAGAGAAATGGCTAGCACTAAAAAGGCCAAAAAGGTTCCGTTAAAGAAATAATCTTCCCCGCCGCGCAAATTAATGGCTCTCTTTAAAAGCAGAAACAAGTGGTAAAGGACAAAAACGCCTAAAGATACAAGACCTAAAAGACCAAGTTCAGCCATTAAAGTCGGGATGGCGGCATAACCGGAAGTGAACCGGACGTTCCAAAGATTGGTCTGATTTAGCAGGTCTGGTTTATAGCGGGCAAAATCATAGGCGAAGGTGGCTGGTCCCGAACCGAGAATAAAATTTTTAGCTCCTTCACTCATCGCTTTCCAACCGATTTCAAAAGATAATTTGACATCTGGACTGATTTCTACGGGAACAATAAAAAATCTGGCCAAAGAAAAACTGAAAATAAACAATAAAAGAAAAACTGTGAAAAGCAGAAGCGGAGTATTTATTTTTTTGATGAATTCATTTTTATATTTAGCAAAAATAATCCCGATAAAAACAAAAAGAGTTATAGCCACGGCCAAATAAGCGTTCCGATAGCCGGTGATGAGAAGCAGAACGAGAGCGGAAACGGCTTCCAGCGCCAGCAAAAATTTAAAGCCCCTTCCCAAAGTATTCTTGGTAAATAAAATGCCGACCGCAAAAACAAACGAAACGGCCGCAAAAATAGCCAAAGCATTGGCACTGCCAAACGGATTCCAGGTGGCCGTACCGAAGATATTGATAAAATAAGAAATTTTAAAAACCCCGACCAAAAAAGCGATGGCAATCGTGCCTAAAAATAAGACAGTGGAAGACAGTGAGAGAAGCAATAAATTCTTTCTTAAAAATTCCTTGTCAATAAAAAGAGTTCTGGCTAAAAAGTAAAAAAGGACGACCAAAGCAACCGACAAGCCGGTAAAGGGCTCGCTGCCGCCGAATCCCCAAAAGCTTAGATATTTGGCGCCGGAAAAAACCGAACTCAAGGCCACACCGATGACAAATAACAGCAGTAAAAAGTTAAGTCTAGTTTTCACCAGCGGCGCATTATCCCCCTTAAAAAGAACTCTGGCCACGAGGGCGATAACACTTAAGAGAACAAAAACCGCGGCTAAAAACTGCTTGCTTAAATATAGAGAGTCAACTATCTGGGGCAGGAAGAAAAGCGGCATTAAGAAAACGAGGAGATAAATGCTCCACCGCGAGATAACATCCAAAATTTTGGAAATCATATCCGGAGCCGGCTCAGGGCCGAACGGAACAGGTCTTCCTACCTCAACTTTTTTGATAGACATAAATTTAAAAAATTTATTTAATACTTGCTGTTATTATAGCATAAATACTAGGCGCTAAAAAGGACCTCCCTAACCCCCCCCCCCAACCCCTCCCTGCCCGCCGGACTTCGGTGAACTCAGTCGAACCGTAGGCAGGTTACTCTAAGAGGGGCGGAAGAGAAAAGGTGCCTTACTTTAAAAGGAGGATTTTTATGACCTCCCCTTAAGGTAAGGGGAGGGTAAGAGGGGTTAAGAATATAGATAATCGCCGAACTAGGGCAGAATATCGCCGCAGGAAGCGGAAGAAGCCGCGTCCTTATAAACATTAATAGCTAGGGGCAAAGAAGCCATTAAATCATCAAGGGATATATTAAGAATGGTTTTTGACTTACCCTCCGTCGCGGAATTTAATTTATAACTGACTTCGCCCAATTTGGCACAACTGCCTTTTTGAATATAAACCGGCTGGGGGTCTAGGGGATAAGAAGCCAACTCAATTAAAACTTCTGTTTCGTTGAGAGTGGCCGCCACCACTGCCACCCCAGCTTCGCCCGAATCGTTTTGAGGGATTAAACTTATTTTTAAAGATTTCGCCTCCCTGACTTCGGGAAGCAGTTCTTTCTTTATTTCATCGTATTTATTATCAGTTATAGCCGAAGTTATTGCACCGTTCCTTGTTTCCACTCTGATTTCGTGCGGCGTCATCATTTGCGCTAAAATCTCTCCGGTTCGGTCACCATAGCCCGCTTGGCTGGAGGTAAAAGAAAAAAGATGTTCAAAACAACCGGAACAAGTAAGAGATTTGGTCTCCATAAAATTCAACCCCGCGCCATCAAACCTATAGGTCGGAGAGTTTGCTAAAATCCAATCTCTGGCGATATTTTTGGACTCTCCCCCGGCCGAATCATCTTTCTCCCCCGTCTGGCATTCCCCGCGGAAATAAGCCCACTCTTCACATTCGCTTCCATCTGAAAAAACGCAGACGCCATTTTCTCCCGCTGGCTCTTTCCTGATTTCCAATTTTCCACCCTGCTCTTCACAATAAACCGAGGCCGGGTTGGCAAGGGCGGCTGTTTGCTCCACCGTTCCTTCCTCATTGTCCGACGGCGATTTCCTTGTTTCTATTTTTACGCAACCCGTTCCGGCTAAAATCAAAATAGTGATAATAAATAAAATCTTTTTCATATCTTTGATGTTAATTAACACCTTAATTCTCTCATAAAAAAATGTAAAAATCAAACAAAAACGGTCCGCTAAGGACTCGTTTTTTATAGGACAAAATGTTTGAATTGGTCGGGCCAGCGGGACTTGAACCCACGGTCTCATGCACCCCATGCATGCGCGATAGCCAACTTCGCTATGGCCCGAAATAAAAAAACTTCTTTAAGTACAAATCCGAGGGCGAGAGAATAAAATTAGACAAAAAAACTCCACAATAATTGGATTGTATTTGGCTGCTTGCCAATGGGTCCCGATTGCTCGGAACGCCGTAAGCCCGCATTGCTCCGCCTCGGCGAAACAAAATATAGAGCTTTTTTATATAAGGTTGTCCCAAAACAAGAGCCAATTATGGTGAAGTCAATTAAAATATAACATTTTTGGTTGAAAAAATCAACCTAAAATTTCCGGCTAATATATAATTACTCTCTAATCCCATCTAAATTAACATCGTAAAGGATTTTATCGTGAGCGATATTATATTTCATTATTTCTCCGGATTTAAACCAGATGGCAATTTCTTTTTCCGCTTCTTCCGGGGAGCCGGAAGCGTGAATCAGATTTCTGATGGCGCGTTCGCCGGTATCAGCCAAATCATAAGAATCAACGGTCAAATCGCCGCGGATGGTGCCAACGTCGGAAGACAATGGTTCGGTTCCGCCGGTAATCTTGCGAACAATACCAACCGCTTTATTCCCCTCCCAAATCATGGCGATGACCGGTCCGGACGACATATATTTTTGCAATCTTCCCAAAACCGCCTGTCCACATTCCAACGGGTCCTTAAAGGGCGATTTTAATCCTTTGCTTTGATATGAAGCCATCGATTTTTCCCCAACTTTGCGCACCCACTCCGGGTCAACAAGATAATGTTTACGAATCAACTCCTCGGTGGGGATTATCATTTTAAGCCCAATAAGCTTCAGCCCGGTTCTTTCATAACGATGAATTATCTCGCCAATTAAAGCGCGCTGTACTCCGTCGGGTTTAATAAGCACCAGGGTTTTTTCCATAAAAAATATTAATAAATAATTATTCCAGTATAACAAAGCTGAAATATTTGGCAAGACCAGTCAGTCGCGACTGACTGGTCAAAACCCGTCGGTCGCGACCAACGGGTCAAGCAGTGGGAAGAAAGAGTATAGGAATATAAAATTAGAAATTAGAATGGGCTGGACGAATGTCAAAATCCTAATGTCAAAAAACCCTAAAACAAAAAGCTAAATTACTCTTATAGAATTTTTGTCATCGGCGGAGCCCCACAGACCTACGCCCGCGGCATCCGCTTCGCAGAGGAGAGTAAATAAAGACGGGGAATTTTTAAAGCTTCCAAAAGTTTTTAATCTTAAATCCCCCCCCTGATTCCGAGTGCTCGGAATCAGGGGCTCCCTTTGGCAAAGGGAGAAAAAGTTACTCAACCTTTTTATACACGCGATGACGTCATCGCGTCTTCGACTCTTTAAAAATATTAGAATTTACTCCCCCCTTACCAAAAGGAGTAAGGGGGATTTTAAATTTTAAAGATTATTTAAAAACCTACCCTTTATGTACTATTTGTAATTTGGAGCTCAAAACTTACTTAACTCATTGGCTAAATGTCTGACTGCCGACCGTCAATCTCTCTCCATCGCTATAAATAACAACGTCGCCGTCTCTATCCGTGCGATAAATTGCCGCACCGGATTTTTCTAAATTCTTTAAGGTCCGATAACTGGGGTGACCAAATTTATTTCTGGCCCCGACGGAAATCACTGCGATTTCCGGGTCTGTTGCTTTTAAAAAATCCAGCGAAGAAGAATATTTACTGCCATGATGACCGACTTTTAAAACAGCCGTTTCTAAATTCAAACCGCTCTTTAAAAGCACCTCTTCCGTCTTGGCGCTCATATCTCCGGTAAAAAGAAAAAAATCGTTGCCATAACTCATTTGCCCAACAATTGAAGTATCATTTAAATCGTCTAACAAAACTCCCGAGGGCGGGGGAATTAACTTCAAGTGGAGTTTATCGCCAAGAGGTATATCAAAAATCTCTCCGACTAAATGTTCTTCTGCTCCTTCTTTTTTAAGTTCTTCAAGCCAAATAGAATATATCGGAGAATCGCCGACGGCTGGAGTAAAATAGATATTTTTGATTTTGTAGCGGCGCAGGGTTTCAATTAAACCGATAAAATGATCTTCGTGCGGATGCGTGAGAATCATCGTTTCAATGTCTTTATCATAAAAGGGCAAATACTTGCCCAGTTTATAAACAATGGAATTGTCAGGACCGCCATCAATTAAAATCGTCTGCTTCTCCGGCGTGCGGATAATAATACCATCGCCCTGCCCGACATCACAAAAAATAACTTTTAAACGGTGGTCAAAATATCCCGTGTCCCACAAAACCAGCCCGCCAAGAGTGCCGGATAATAAAATTAGAGCAAAACAAAGAAAAAATAATTTACGAAATTTATTAGCCATAAATCAAAATATAATTTAAGACAACTGTCTTTCCCTCGCCAACTTTGCTTGTCCCCCAAACATTAACGCGGCAATTAACAAATAACCGCCGACGACGTAAGCAATGGAAAAATTTTCTATCGCTAAACTTGACCAAGAAAAAGACGAAAAAATCTCGGCTATATTCTCAATATAGTTAAGGATGAGAATCGCGACCCAGCCCAGCACTTTCCCCAGGGGCAACCAAATAAACCCCGTCACCACTGCGGCAAAGCCGGTGGCCATGGCCAAGGGGATAACCGGCAAAACAAGAAGGTTGGCCAACGGAGCCACGACGGATAACCGACCGAATTGGAATAAAATAATCGGCAAAGTGAGAATGATTGCGGATAAAGTATTCGTCAGGGATTCTTTAATGCCGAAAAATTCCGGCAATCTTTTCAAATAGAGACTAAAAATTGGAGACAAATAAACCAGCCCGATAGTGGCCGCGAAAGACAATTGCCAACCGGCATCGTAAAATAAAAGCTTGGGGTTAAAGAATAACATCAGGGCGGCGGTTAAAATTAGAACATTACTAACTTTACTCAACCGGCCGCTTTGGCGGGCCAACAGCACCAAGCCGCCCATCACTCCGGCGCGCACCACTGAAGCAGACGCACCGGAAAAAATCACAAAAAATAAGATCAGAAAAATCGTCGCCCAAAATGCCTTTTTGCGAGAAACGTATAAACCCATTAAAATGTTTTGGCTCACTGCCGCTAAAATCGTAATATTATACCCGGAAATGGCAATGATGTGAGTGATGCCGGTACGATTAAATTTATCCATCAGACCTTCCGGAATTCCTCCCCGCGCTCCATACAACAGCCCGCCCAAGAAAGAGGCCTGCGGTTCAGGGAAAATTTTATTTATCAAACGAATGATTTTGCCTTTTAGTTTAAAAATCCCGCCGAGTAACCAATTACTTTTATTTTGACCAAGCGACTTAATCTCCGGTTCAAAACACAGCGAATAAATTCCGTAACGGGCCAAATACTGGTCGTAATGAAAATCTTGAATCAGCTGCGGCTGACAGAGCTGGCAGGAAATCTCTAAAAAATCGCCATAAAAATACTCCGGATAAAGGGGAGTTTTTATTAAAACTTTGCCGGAAACCGCTTGACCGGTAGCCGCTAAATAATCAGCGTTTACCACTATCTTGACATGGTCAACGCGCCTGTCCGGTTCCTCTGCCACCGTTGCATTGAAGGTTATCTCGCCCTTATTATTATAAAAATCAATAAAAACATTACTGGCCTCCCGTTCCGCCAAAATAGCAACACTAAAACCGACGAAGAAAAAAAATAATACCAAAAACGCGTTCCTGACATTCAGCCGTGTCCAAATAAAAGTTAAAAGCGTCGTCAAAGACAAGACAACTACATAAATAATAAAAATATCGGCTTGCCAAAAATGCTCCAAAGCAATGCCGATGATAAAAAATAAACACCCCAGAAAAAAAATTTGCGAATTTTTGAGAAGCAACATCCCCTCCTAAAAAATTAATTTATGTTTTTATATTATAATACACTATTTCGTAAAAACAAAACGCCCCCGAATACTCGGGGACGTTTTTATCTAATCTATTTTTACTGAATGTAGCCCAGCGCTCTGACAGTTGACCAATCTAACGGGGAAGCCGGACTCTTAAAGAACTTGGCTTTAAATTTCACTATGCCAGCTTTTTCTTTAACCAAATCTCTCGTGAAACGAATGCGATACATCATGGTATTCCAAGCGAGGTCTTCGTTGGCATCCTTGAAATTCGGCTGATGTCCATAAATCTTCACAAACACTTTCAATACTACACCAACCTGTGCTCTTTCTTTGGCTAGATTGCGATTAACTACTTTTTGGCCAGTCGCTATCTTTTCAATATCAGACCAAATAATATCAGCGCGGCCGACGGTTTCCAAATAATCTCTTAATATAGCCCTTCTCTCACCAGCGCCGAATTTCTTAGTGGCCGTGGAAACACCATAGGTCACAAAGTTAGTCATTGCCGTCTTCTGCGCTTCGGTGGCAGTAAGTTTAAATTCTTTAATATCTTTGACAACGAGCGCTAAATATTTTGTTTCAGAAGTGGTATCGCGAGTGACACCCAAAGTGCTCAAAATAGTAGTGACATTGGAAGGATCGGACACAAAGATATCGGAAACTTCAAGAATAGTCGGAGTTGTAGTAGGAGTAGTGGTTTTTTCCGCTTCAGTCACTGGCGTTCCGCCACCGCCACCGCCGCTGCCACTATCATCATCGTCATTAGAGGAAGTCGGGGAAGAAGCGGCGAAATAAGAGAAAGTGGTCGTAGAGAAGCTACAAATTCCGCTGGAAACAATACAACTTGCCGCAACCGACCAACCACTCGTAGCACTCGTATCGCTTTTAAATACATTGAGGGCCTGGCCGTTCAAGCTGGTGCTTACCGGGATAGAAATAGTGACGGCCGTATCCGAAGTTAAACCAACGCTTGGGATACCAAACTGCACCGCACCTTGTATCGATTGCCCGGTAATGGTTGCTGAAGAGGTTTGGTCAGAAGAGGTTAAAGCAGAAAAATTAAAAGCTCCACCAGCTGTCTTGGTAAACGTAGCCCCCTCTGGAATGGCAATACTGATAGTGCCGGCAGTAGCCGTCACTTCCACCGTCACATCATCCACAAAAGTAGCCTCCGTTGTAGAAGTTATGTCGGAACCATCAACTAAAATTAATCCTGCCTCAAATAAATTCCCTAAATCACTCGACGTAACAGTATATACTCCACCTTCGGGAGCGGCAAGCATATAACCATAACCATAATTATAAAGATACTGATTATCAGATCCGCCGGCACTTCTATAACTCTTTGTGCCACCATCATTACCATAGCCAACACCGTAGCCATAACCATACCCAAAACCCCAGCCCTCCGTACCGGTCGTTCTTATGAATTGGGCATATAATGGCCCCCCGAAAACCAGTGTAAATACTAAAATAATTAGAGTTGAAAAGATAAATTTGGAAATTTTCTTTTCCAATAAAAGATTCCCCATAGAAATAGCTATTTATTTATATATTTTTAAGATACCACAAAAAAACGTTTTTTTCAAGTGGATAAACCCCGCCTGTGGATAACTTTTTTAAAAAAATCTTTTAAAACTACCCCTTTTTTAAATACCGGCTGAGCTTGCGTCATTTTATTACTTTTAATATCCCCCCTGATATATTCGCTTACTCCTGTAAAAATCATTATCGCCATAAAACAATAACTATACACCGCAAATAATTCGGCCCAAGACGGCTTATTCAAAATAAAAAAAATAGAACACATAGCAATTAAAATTAAAGCAACTCCCGCCGCCACCCTACTATCTATCACAAATAAAATAGATGAGAGGGCGTAACTTAATACTAAAAAATCAAAAATTTCAATTTTTTTATATAAAGAAAAAGCGATAACTACAATAATTAAAACTATTTTTATATAATCTCCTTTCTTTAGCCTCGCCATTTGTCTCCTGATAAAATTAGCCAATTCCCTAAACAACACCTTGGCGATATCCCGACTTAATGAAAACCCCAAAATTAAGAACAACAAAGCGCTTCGGCCTAGGTCAAATAAACTTTTTATAACTGTCCGGATTTTTTTGGGAGCTGACTCTTTAACTCTAAATCGACCAACAATGACCCGCCAACGGGTTAGCGCGTCCTTAAATCTGGCCCGATCGATGGCATCCTTAAACGAAAAAATAGCGCTCTTTACTTGGCTACTAAATAAACTAAAAATACCGAGAAGTATTATGAAAAAATGAAAATACCCCCAATTAAAAAATAGCGCCCAACTTTCAATAAAAAACGCCAAGATAACACAAATAAAATAAAAACTAAAAAAATAGGCATAAAATTTGGCAATGTCATCTACAACTAATTGAAACACTTTTCTTATATTCATATTATTGAGAAGTGACCACGTAAAGTTTAAGAGTTTTGGTTTCTTTTAAGAGTTCCGTATCTTTGTTATTCTCCAACCACAAATAATTGCCCCAATCCACTTCTTTGGCTAGAATAATATAACCAATATTTAATTCATTAATAGCAAGCGAATTGCGCCCCTTTGTTGCTATCCAGTTATTGATTAATTTATCCTCTCTGCTCCACCCGCTGTCATAAATCCCCCCCCATTCCATATTAGTCCCGCTTAAAACCGGGCAACTGAAAAATACCGGCGCCGGGTTAGTAACTATGTTCCCCACCCAAGAAAAACTCATATACATATGCCAAGGCAGAAATAAAAGATTATTTTTACAATTGTTTTCCTTAACAATATCTTCATTAATTTCCTGCCAATCTTCGGGGTAATTAACGGGATTTACTTGTCTGCTAAAACCGAATAGAAGGAAAGAGGCCTGCATAACAATAAGCCCCCCCAAAAAAAAGGAGGTAATAAATTTATTATCAACCACTATTTTTTTCTGATAAAATCTGCTTAATCCCAGTGATAAAAATATCGTATAAATAATCACAATAACCGCCACCCATTTGTGCGTTTCCCTTAAGCCGCGGTAGGGGGGGAAATTATCAAACAAATAAAACGTAATCTCTTTGGCTACGGGCATTCTGATCCCTACCGCCAAAATGACCGCCGCTAGAAACAATACCAGTAAGCCGACGGATATGAGACGGCTCCTTTTATTTCTTATACCTTCAATCACTCCCCAAATTATAAGAGGCAAAAGGAGGAAAAAACTTCTCCCCCAGTTTTCCTTAATACCCTTTAAATCCAAATATCTAAATTGGTCTTTGCCCCAAAAACCAGACATCATGACCACATTGGCCGCCACCTCGCCGGTCGTGGACCCGGAGGTTTGAAACGCCGCCAAATCTTGTTCGGAGATATTATAATTAAGGAATTTATTTAAATCGGAATCGCCATAAAACAAACCGGCTAACCAGTTAAAATTTAAACAAATACCTATAAAAATTGCTAGGACCGTATTAAAAACCAACCTTTTCTTTCCCGTTCTGTCGTTTTTCAAAATACCCCATAAAAAAAATATGGAATAAAAAATAACAAAGAAAAATAAAAAGTGAGGCGACAATTGAAAAGCCAGGCCGGCGAATAAACCTGACCACAAAATTTGGCGGCTATTCCCGCCGCGCCAATACTCCAAAAGATAACCAATCGCTAAACCTAAAAAGCCAAGGGCCAAAAGAGCTCCAAATTGTCCGTATCCAAAACGGTCGTAGACAAAAGGATTAAAAAGAGCGAATAAGCTGACTAAAAATACCGCCACTTTATCGTTAAGAAAAATTTCCGCTATCTTTTTCCCGCCGAGCATCACCACAAGTAAAACAAAACTGATAAAAATCTTCTGCACCAAATCTAAGGGCAAGATAAAAGATAAAAGTTTAATCAAAGAATATAAAAGAAAAAGGCCGCTTTGGGGATCGGGTGCCCAATTCGGCCCCCAAGACATATCAGTAAAAAAAAGATAACCTGATTTAAAAAACCAGGGGCCGGTAATAAAAAATAGCGTCAATAAATAAGGAAGGTAATTCCTTAATTTAATTCTGGCCATTTTCCCTTTAAATTTATATGAATAAATTGGTATCGGGGCTTAAAAGAGAAACACTCTCAACCGCCGAGAGTTCTTGGACCGCCGCCACCACGCCGCTGACATTTAAATCCTTTTTGGAATAAATTGAATAGGTGATTTCACTACCCGGCGCCTCCGTAAAGGCCGATTTTATTTTCCACGACAAACCGTATTTATCCAGTATCTCTGAAATTTTTGCCTGCATCTCCTGGGATTTTGTTTTCACTACCATTACATAATCAGTATTACTCTTAAAGAAGAGTTTTGACCGACTTAAAAAGAAAACGATAAAACCAATGATAATAATACCAACTATGGCCACCGCGTAATTCTGCGCGCCCACGGCTAAGCCCATAGCGATACTCCAAAACAAGAAAGCCATGTCCATAGTATTTTTTATCGCCGTTCTAAACCTGATAATAGACAAGGAACCAATCAACCCCAAAGATAACGCCAGGTTAGACCCAATAGTGATCATAATAGCGGTGACAATGACGACAATCATCACTAAAGTAAAACAAAAATAACTGTCATAAGAAAACCCCCGCTGAATTTTTTTATAAACCAAAGAAATAATCACCCCAAAAAGAAAGGCGAGGAGAAAAGAAAAAATAACAGTTCCAATACTGATGACCGGATTCACGATCGGGTCCAGGAAAGAAGAAATTGACATAAATTTGTTAAGTTAAATTATTTTAAAAATTATTTAACGCTTAAGGAGCTATTGAGAGCCATGTTCTGAACAGCTAAAGAATATTTACTAATACTGGTTTTTCTTAAGGAATACTTCTTTATAAGATACGCAAGCCAAAAAGGGAAACGACCCGGGGTTTTTATTTCTAAAATTTTTGTCCCGGGCGGAAGGGCGGGGATAAAAGGTTTGCACAGCTCCTGACTACCAGAACGACAACATCTTACATCATAATCAAAAGTAATTCTAATATCTCGGTCATTCTGAGCAAAAAATGCCTCTCTCTTATAATCAATGCGGATAAATGGCCAGAAATTATTTATTTTCTTAAACTCCAGAAATTTCCATAAAACCGGATCGTTTTTTATCTGTGCCGGAGGCAGGGGTTTGTCGGCTAAAATTTTAGGCAAGAGAGCGGGGTCAACCCTTGTTTTCACCTTAAGACATTGATCTAAAATTTTATATTTAAACTCAATATTTAATTGGCTTTCTGCGTCTAGGGGATAAAATCTTAATCTTAATTTTATCTTTCTTGCCTGCCCTTCTATTTTATCAAAATACGACCTCAATGCCATGTTCTCAAAATAAATGGAAGCCACCTGATAAACACCGCTCTTCGGAGCATTTTTATCCCGTAGAACAAACTTCTTTAAATCCTGCAATAAAAAAGGATAGGCCGACAGTGGAACATAATATTTGTACTCTTCCCTGGGCAGGAAATTTTTTTTCTCTGGCATAATCTAAAATTAATTTTTTATAACCCCCGCAGGAAGGCCGCCAAAAGGGTTATCTTCCGGCAAACCTTCTTCCGCCTTATTAACCAATGTCGCAAATTTATAGCCAACATCCTCCAGAGTATCAGTTAAATAAGCTATCAATAATTGTTTTTTTGAGGGGAGCTTTTTTTTGGGTTCTTTTATCACTTCTCTGGTTTTAGCGCCTGACAATTTATATTTAGAATTATAAACTATGCAAGTTGATTTATAAAAATCATTAAATGAACGATTATCACTTTTCTCTATTTCCTCCACTCCAAAATCTTGTCTATTTTCATTGAAGATAGCGTTATAAACAAAAGCTTTTCCCCCACCAAAAATCTCCTTTTTATTATAACTTGCCACGCCCACTTTGTTTTTAATAAAACTATTATTAATAATTCTGGCAGATGAAGAATCTTTGACCGCTACTCCGTAATTACATTTTTCTAAGATATTGTTTTTTATCACCGCATCCGATTTTTCACCAATACTAATACATTTATCTCCGGATTTTACTATCCTATTATTTTCAATGACAAAATTAGATCCCGAAACATCTATACTGTCACCGCCATTTTTTAAAAAATAATTATTTATTATTTTAGAGCCCTCTTTGGAAAAATCAAAATCAATGGCGTCAGATTTATTTTTATAAAAATAACTGTCTTCTACCGTAAAAAGTCCGTTTTTAAAATTCAAGGCATCATCACCGGTTTTCTCGCTAGCGTATTGAAATTTACATTTTTTAACGCTGGCATCCGCATGATAGACGGATAACATGCCGGAAAAATAAATACCGTTGATATAAGCGTCGTTGCCATTTTCAAAAGTGCAGTGTTCAAATATTCCGCGCGCTCCTTCTCGTAAAAGAGCAAAAGTTCCCCACCCCTTTTTCCAAGGCATGGAAGTAAAAACAATAGGTTCATCTTCAGTACCAATAGCCCGTACTTCGCCATAAGACACCACGGAAACGTCCGGAGCGATTTTGATTTTTGTTCCTGGCTCAAAAATCAATATTATTCCTTTTGGTATAATCATATCTTCTTCAACTTTGTATCCCCCTTGCGGCCAAGTAAACTCGTTCGGGGAATCGGCGCTCCTTTTTAGGAAACCGAATTCGGCGGCAAATTGATCTGTTGTATATAAAGATTTATCCAAATATTTATATGTTTCCATGTCACTGACATTTGGCTCCTGGACTTTTTCTACCTTATCGAAAATGTCATCTAAAGTGGCGCCGGAGAAAAAAACATCATTCTCAACCGAAGCAACTAAGTACCTTTCCCATCCCTCGTAAGAAACTTTAACGTCTCCTCCGGCGGGGCTGTACCAGCTCCACAGCTCCAGCTCCACTTTGCTGATATTTTCTTTCTTGAGGGCAGGAGCGCCGATTCTTTTAGCGCCGTTGTTTTGATCTTTCAAGATATTGTCAAAACTGACTTCGGAAATTTCCCCCACTTTATGGTTATTCCTGATATTAGTTATAAAACTAATACCGCCGGCGATCGTATTAATATTGGCCCAATGGTCAGTAGCGCCATTTAGAACATAGGTTAGGTTGGAAACAAAGTTACCATCCGGGTCGTAAAATTTGAAAATAACCGTGCTTTTGGCTTCCGGACCTTCAAATTTCTCGGGATAATACCTTACCCGGATGGGTTCGGTTAGGTAGGAAAGGCTTAGGGAATCGGAAAAATTTTCCACTCCGCTCAATTTTATGGATCCTTCCATTTTTCTGGCCTCGCTATTAATCTCTAAGCTACTGCCCGTGGTAGCATTCACGGCATCTATTTTTACATCACTTAAAACATTAAAAATACTACCAACACCTCCAACTTTCAAAAAATAAACGGATTTAGTGTAGCCGGGAATATAATCAACTTTTTTAAATAATTTTATTAATTGGCTATTTTTAGAATCTACATATAAATAATACGCTCCGGTCTTTTCATCAAATTCATAGGCAGAAGACAGGAGCGATTTTTCCTCATCATTTAAAAAGCCGGAATCAGACATTTGTTTAAAATCAGCAACGCTTAAAACGTAAGGGGCGATATTAATATAAGTATTATAATAAAATTTAGAAGGCAAAATCCCGCCCAGCCCTAAGTAAGCCGATCTGTCTTCAATTGATAAACTGGAAATCAGGGCATCGCTCTCCAAATCAAAAATTCCATCTTTGTTGCTGTCTTCATAAATAGATAAACTCTTCCCGGCGAATTTCTTGCCCAATGAGATACCCCGGAGCAGTGAAGAACTAAAATCATCTTCCAATTCCGGCTCGATTGCCATTTTTACCAAGAGCTCGCCATCGTCTCCCTTCCCCATGTCTAAAAAATTTACAGATAATACATTGTTTTTTGATAAAAGATCGGCAATTTGCTTATCGTGCTCCGCAATCAAAGTAAGTGTATCCTCCAAAGATTTTTCAATACTTTTATAGTTGTCTATTTCTTCCGCACCCCAACTGTATATTTCTGAAGCTTCAAGCGGCTTTTTAATTTGATCTAACACTTGTTTATAATAATCCCTGTCGTCTTTCACATTATCCTTGTCAGTAACATAATCCCATAATATTTTGTTCCTTTTGTCAAAAACATTAATATCTTTTAAAAGAAAGTCGGCAAAAGTATTATATATGATATTGCCTATCTGCTCCGGACCGTAATAAGCCCTCATATCCCAAGGTATCGGCTCAAACCCGCCATAAGTATTGTCAAAATAAAATCTGTTGTTATGGACTTGGTCTTGATGGGTGCTACCCACTAAAATAGCGTGGGCATTCCATATTAAAAATTTTTCCATATTAATCATTGCTTCGAATTTGTCCAGCATCCCCCAATCCAAAAAATTAATCAGCAAAAGAATGTTGGTATTATCATTTTTATTCTGAAAAGGGTCTTTGGTATACTTATCCCAAAAAACTGGCGTAACTTTTTTATAAGCATTAATATGCGCTTCAGTCCCCATGTCATCTCCCTCGCCGCTATACAGATCACCTAGCGGTTTTTGGTTTTTTTCAAGCAATTCCTCCGACCATTGTTCCATTTCATGCATTAAGCCATAGGGTCGACCATTGACTCTAAGAAACACAAATTGATTATCCAGGTTAATTAAACCCAATTTTGCGGCTACATAATAACTGTATTCCTCATTGATAAACCCTCGAACCAACGGCCTGATTAAATTTATGGAGCTTTTGCCATAAAAAGATTCCGACCCCGAAAAATCAATTCGCAACGACTTGACGGGTGCCACGGAATGAACTCCGTAATCGCCCCTCACCCTCATTTTAGTTTTATAGGAATTTCCGTTATAAACAAGAGTGGCGGCTATCTTGTCACTTTTAATATCCCCGGAATAAAATTTATTTTCGTCAAAATACAAATCGTAAATCGGCACGCCCAGCCCATCATAAGCGGCCGAGAGTTCATTCGCGAATTCTTCCCCGTAAAGCTTGGAATAATCCAAGGCGGTGGGAATAAAATTTTTATTGTCTTCTTTGATATTAAAAACTTTCGCTATATCGGATAAATATCTCTTTCTACTATAATCGGACGGCACTTTAATCAGCCAAATATTGTCAAAATCAACACGATCGGAATTAATTTTATTTAGCGCATTAAAAACTTTTAACTTTAACAAGGCCTCGGAGCCATTTGAAGAAAACACTCCTCCGAACCGGTACCAACCCGCCTGACCCAGACAAAAATCCAAACTTTCTGAAAAAAGAGTGTTGTTTTGAGAATCAACTATCTCTATAATGGGCGAGCTTTTACCGGCCCTTACGCGGGCATCGGCTAATAAAATATATTCCGTTCCCGGCTCCAAATTAATTTTTTGCGTAAATTCGGAAAAATGATGGAGGGGCGCGGATAATTCCAAATATTTTTGACCATCGCTCGGAAAATAACGGGCTTTATAAATTGGAGAACGCTCCTGCAAGTTTTCATCATGCAAAACATCTATAAATTTAAAATTAACATTGCTATCAACGTAGGCGTACCTTTCCCATCCCTCGTAAGAAACTTTAACGTCTCCTCCGGCGGGGCTGTACCAGCTCCACAGCTCCAGCTCCACTTTGCTGATATTTTCTTTCTTGAGGGCAGGAGCGCCGATTCTTTTAGCGCCGTTGTTTTGATCTTTCAAGATATTGTCAAAACTGACTTCGGAAATTTCCCCCACTTTATGGTTATTCCTGATATTAGTTATAAAACTAATACCGCCGGCGATCGTATTAATATTGGCCCAATGGTCAGTAGCGCCATTTAGAACATAGGTTAGGTTGGAAACAAAGTTACCATCCGGGTCGTAAAATTTGAAAATAACCGTGCTTTTGGCTTCCGGACCTTCAAATTTCTCGGGATAATACCTTACCCGGATGGGTTCGGTTAGGTAGGAAAGGCTTA